>NZ_JAKKCI010000017.1:0-49126 GCF_021726015.1 Vibrio sp. A1-b2 | reverse complement strand
GAACCACCGTATACTTTTGATAGAGTAGTACAGATAGCTGCTGTTAGAGTTGTTTTACCGTGGTCAACGTGGCCGATAGTACCAACGTTTACGTGCGGTTTCGTACGTTCAAATTTTTCTTTAGACACGATCGTGTTCCTTCCTAGTTATGATTCACCTTAAGTCACGTACACTCAAGGCGCGCCAGAAATTGCTATTTTATGCGCCAACGCTCGTCAGCGCAATAGATTCGTTATTAATCAAATAACGTTAACCGCGTTCCGCAATAATTGCTTCTGCAATATTTTTAGGAACCTCAGAGTACTCAGCAAACTCCATAGAGTAAGAAGCACGTCCTTGGGTCGCAGAACGTAGGTCCGTTGCGTAACCAAACATCTCAGATAGAGGTACCTTAGCATGGATAATTTTCAGACCAGCAAGGCCATCATCCATACCTTCGATCATGCCGCGACGACGGTTTATGTCACCAACAACATCACCCATCCAATCTTCTGGAGTGGTTACTTCAACTTTCATTAGCGGTTCAAGAATGACTGGGTTTGCTTCGAGCGCACCTTTCTTGAATGCCATTGAGCCAGCGATTTTAAACGCCATCTCACTTGAGTCGACATCGTGGAATGAACCATCGAATAGTGTTGCCTTAACATCCAATACAGGATAGCCAGCTAACACACCGTTGTTCATTTGCTCCTCGATACCTTTCGCTACCGGGCTAATGAATTCCTTAGGAATTGCACCACCAACGATCTCATCAACGAAGACAAAGCCCTGACCTACTTCAGCAGGTTCAATCTTCAGCCAAACGTGACCGTATTGACCACGACCGCCAGACTGACGAACAAATTTGCCTTCAACTTCCGATTTACCACGAATGGTTTCACGGTAAGCAACCTGAGGTTTACCCACGTTGCAGTCAACGTTGAATTCGCGTTTCATACGATCAACGATGATGTCTAGGTGAAGTTCGCCCATACCAGAGATAAGCGTTTGACCCGTTTCTTGGTCTGTTTCAACGCGGAAAGATGGGTCTTCTGCTGCTAGTTTACCTAGCGCGATTGCCATTTTCTCTTGGTCAGCTTGAGAACGAGGCTCTACGGCGATCTGAATAACAGGTTCAGGGAATTCCATACGCTCCAAAATCACTTTGTGATTTTGGTCGCACAGAGTATCACCTGTCGTTACATCTTTCAGACCGATAGCCGCAGCGATATCGCCTGCACGAACTTCTTTAACTTCTTCACGCTTGTTAGCGTGCATTTGCACGATACGACCAAAACGCTCACGCTTTTGTTTTACTGAGTTGTAAACTGCATCGCCTGAATTCACAACACCAGAGTAAACGCGCATGAAGGTTAGAGAACCTACAAATGGGTCAGTCGCAATCTTAAATGCTAATGCTGAAAACGGTTCGTTGTCGTCAGCATGACGCTCAACTTCGTTGTCGTTTTCATCGATACCTTTGATTGAAGGTACGTCAATAGGTGCAGGTAGATATTCAATCACCGCATCCAGAACCGCTTGCACACCTTTGTTTTTGAACGCACTACCACAAGTAGCAAGCACGATTTCGTTATTCAGTGTACGTTGACGTAACGCTTGTTTGATTTCAGCTTCAGTTAACTCGCCATCATCAAGGTATTTTTCCATCAATTCTTCGCTTGCTTCAGCGGCAGTTTCAACCAAGTGGCTGCGCCATTCTTCAGCAAGTTCTTGCATGTCAGCCGGAATGTCTTCGTATGTAAACGTCATGCCTTGATCGGCTTCATTCCAGTTGATTGCTTTCATCTTGATAAGGTCGATAACACCTTTAAACTCTTCTTCTGCACCAATGTTTAGTTGGATTGGAACCGGAGTTGCACCAAGACGATGTTTAATTTGGTCTACAACACGTAAGAAGTCTGCGCCTGCACGGTCCATTTTGTTTACAAATACAATACGTGGTACGTGGTATTTGTTTGCTTGACGCCATACAGTTTCAGACTGAGGTTCAACGCCTGATGCTCCACAGAACACAACCACTGCACCATCAAGTACACGCAGTGAACGCTCTACTTCAATAGTAAAGTCTACGTGTCCTGGGGTATCAATGATGTTGATGCGATGATCTTGAAACTGTGCTTCCATACCACGCCAGAAAGTCGTAGTCGCAGCTGAAGTGATAGTGATACCACGTTCCTGCTCCTGCTCCATCCAGTCCATGGTTGCGGCACCATCGTGAACTTCGCCGATTTTGTGAGAAAGGCCAGTGTAGAACAGAATACGCTCAGTAGTGGTAGTTTTACCTGCATCTACGTGAGCACAGATACCGATGTTACGGTAGCGCTCAATAGGAGTTTTGCGAGCCACGATTGAATCCTCTTATTAGAGATAGGGACTATTGCTATAGCTAAAAACGATTCTCAGCTAAAAAACTATCTTCGAGAAAAATACTGTCCTCTAGATATAGCAATAGTTCCTAGCATAAGCATAGGAACTAAAGAAGTGCTGCAAGGAACCTTGCAGCACTGAAAAGGTATTACCAACGGTAATGAGCAAACGCTTTGTTCGCTTCAGCCATACGGTGAACGTCTTCACGTTTCTTAACAGCTGTACCTTTGTTTTCTGACGCGTCTAGCATTTCAGCAGCTAGGCGAGCAGCCATAGATTTTTCACCACGCTTGCGCGCAGCTTCAACTAACCAACGCATAGCAAGTGCGTTACGGCGAACCGGACGTACTTCTACTGGTACTTGGTAAGTTGAACCACCAACACGGCGAGACTTAACTTCTACCGCTGGGCGTACATTTTCAAGAGCTTCTTCAAATACAGCTAAGTGATCTTTACCAGATTTCTCAGCCATAGTGTCTAGTGCAGTGTAAACAATTTTCTCTGCAGTAGATTTTTTACCGTCAACCATAAGAATGTTAACGAATTTTGCCAGCAGTTCAGATTTGAACTTTGGATCTGGAAGGATCTTACGCTGACCAATAACGCGACGACGTGGCATGGATTTTCTCCGTTGTCTTTTTCAGGTTATCCAAAACTTTTCAGTTTCTTCAAAAATTAAAAATAATTTAGTGTTTGGCCTTACTTAACGGGGATCCATTAAGACTTAGGACGCTTCACACCGTACTTAGAACGAGCCTGTTTACGGTCGTTCACGCCAGCACAGTCAAGTGCACCGCGAACAGTGTGGTAACGCACACCTGGAAGGTCTTTAACACGACCACCACGGATTAGAACAACTGAGTGCTCTTGAAGGTTGTGGCCTTCACCGCCGATGTACGAAGTCACTTCGAAGCCGTTTGTTAGACGTACACGACAAACTTTACGAAGTGCTGAGTTAGGTTTTTTAGGTGTAGTAGTGTAAACACGAGTACATACACCACGTTTTTGTGGGCACGCTTCTAGTGCAGGCACGTTGCTTTTAACAACTTGCTTTACACGAGGCTTACGTACCAACTGGTTAATAGTTGCCATTAACTAGCTCCTGATTTGCTGAAATTAGCTTTGTGAAAAATCTATCCCTACTCACAATGCGTAAATAGGGACGCAAAATTCTATGCAGCAGTGGGATGTGTGTCAAGAAATATACAGATCTTTTTTTAGCCCATTGCTGAGGATAAAAATGAGAGAAAATTGATAAAGAGATGAGTAGCTACCAAGATATTGATTTTGCGTGACTTATCGTCAGCTCAACAAACTCGAATTTATTGATAATTTGAATGTTTTCCGCCGTTTTTTTCGACCACCCTCTCGCCAGAAGATCCTCTTCCAAAACAAATACCAGATTTGCCTGTGCAATTTGCTTGAAATACTCACAATGCCCACTGGTTGCGTAAACGGCATTTTCCACCAGCAATAAAGCATCTTCTTGTTGCAGATAACGAGACACAAGCTTCAGTTTTTCCAAAGATTTTACGATGTGTAGCACGTGAGCCCCTCAGAAAGTTAAAAGTTGGTCGAACTCATTCCAATGAGCTGCGATTTGCTGTGGGGAAAGAACTTCTCCCTCGATAACTAAGTCGCTCAGTTCAAGCCCCCAGTCTTGTAGGCTTTGAGAGCAAATATAACGCTGCTCAATATCATATAAATCAAGCAGTTTATAAGCGCTAATGTAATCGCGACTCAATACTTGAGACGGTTCCTGAGCCTTGAGGAGTTGCAGTACCCCTTCTCCGACGAAAAAAATGGCCAGATCTTCTGAATAGGCAGACGCAGCTAAAATAGCGTCTAACCCTTCACGTGCGGAAGATGTAGCATGAGGAGGAGTATGGAAAATAAAGGCGATTTTTTTCAAAACTGAATCACTCTATCCTGACTAAGCAACGCTTCGGCTAGACTACCCAGCCCAGATTGCTCAAAGTGCTCTGCAAGGTTATCCGAAGGTAATTGATGCTGACTCGCTTCATCTTTGCCAATCACACCACGACGCAACGCTGCAGCCACACACGTTTCCAAACGAACCTGATGTTTAGTCGCCAGCGATTGCCAAGCTTTCACCAGGTCAAACTCATCGTTGGCGGGAACTGTCAGCGATGAAGCATTAAATACACCGTCTTGATAGAAAAAGACACTTTTTAGCTGGTGCCCTTTTTCTATCAATGCCTCGGCAAACAAATAAGCGTTACGCGCCGATTGAGTTCCGTATACAGACCCGTTGACCACTAAGGTATAAGTTAACGAAGTGTGGTTCGAACTCACGCTTCATCATCCTCTGTTTTACGCTGACGGATATACAAATAAACAGTGTGCTTAGAAATATTCAGACGGTCCGCAACGCGGTTAATCGCATCTTTAATATCGAAGATACCTTTATCGAACAGCGCCATAACGATCTGACGGTTCTTAGTGTTATTCGACACGGTTTTATCCGTGTTGATTTCTTCAATCGTGCGTTCAACCGTTTGGTCTACCAGCTCTTCGACATCGCTAGCGAAGTTAACTGAAGATGCAGCATCTTGCGCTTCTTGAGTTGGCATAAACGATTGAAGAACTTGAGAGAATGGAGCATCAAGGTTGACGTTAATACACAGCAAACCAATAACACGATTCTCACCATTACGAATCGCAACCGTAATGGATTTCATCAATACGCCACCCTTAGCGCGGGTAAAGTAAGAACGAGAAAAGTTGCGTTCTGAACCTTCAATATCTCTCAGCATCTTAAGCGCAAGGTCGGTGATCGGTGAGCCGACTTGTCGACCTGTGTTTTCACCATTGGCGATTTTAATTGCAGAGGTATTTAAATCTTCTAATGAGTGCAAAACAATCTCACAAAAAGGACCAATCAAGCTGGCGATACCATCTACAACAGCTTCATAAGAGCGCAAAATCACCTTGTCGTGCTCAGTGAATGGTTTCACGTGCACGGATTCCATTTCGAGCAGCATGTCTGCATTATTAAATGTTTCTGTTGTTGTCACTGTACTTTGACCTTAAAACGCAAAATCAACAAATTGTTGTAAGTCTATCAGAAAATTTTATTTGAATGCTTAGCTATATCACTAACAAGTGATTTGAGACAAATTATGTGCTCAAACTCACTGAAAGAAAAAAGACCTGAACAAGTCAGGCCTTTATCAACGATTAAAGATAACTTATTGAGCCGCAGCGTCACCGTTATCAATTTTCAGTAACTCAACTTCAAATACAAGTGTTGAGTTCGCTGGAATTGTTGGCGTGTCTTGTTCGCCATATGCCAGCTCAGGCGGAATAACGAACTTGAATTTTGACCCAACAGGCATCAACTGAACACCTTCTGTCCAACCCGGAATAACTCGGTTTAGAGGGAATGTTGCTGGCTCACCACGATCGTATGAACTGTCGAACTGAGTACCGTCCGTCAAAGTACCTTTGTAGTGCACTTGAACAGTATCGGTTTCTTTTGGCTGTTCACCTTCTGCTGGTGTGATCACTTGGTAAAGTAGCCCAGATTCAGTTTTCTTCACACCTTCTTGCGCTTCAAACTCAGAGCGGAACTTATCGCCCGCTTCTTTGCTTGCTGCTGCTTTCTCAGCCGCTTTCGCTTGCATGGTTTCAGCCACACGTTTGTCCAACGCTTCTAGTGCTGCGCGAGTATCTTCTTCAGTAAGTTCTGCTTTGCCAGCAAAAACGTGTTCAATACCCTGAAGTACAAGATCTTTGTTTAGTTCGATACCAATTTCACGAGGCTTGTCTAAGCTGGTGTTTAGGTAGTTAGCGAAAGAAACACCAATAGCGTATGCCGCTTTATCATCGTCCGTTTTAAAAGTGACTGCCTGAGCTTGCTCTTGTGCTGCCGGGGTCGCTTCCGCTTTCGGTGCTTCATCTTTCTGGCAGCCGACTGCAAGAATGACTGTTGCAGCTAGCAGTGACACTTTAAATAGTGATTTCATTGAATTCTCCAAATTGTTGGCAAAGCTTATTTTATTGGTAAAGCTTCAGTATCATGCACAAAATCAGTTATCTAACTGGTGCATAACAAAAAGTTGTACCAATATAGCGGTATGTTTTGAGATTGTCTCTACGGATAATTAGACCTAATGCGGATAATTTACCATCTCACACTCTGTTTTACTGTCATCGTTGCGTTAAACGGCTGCTTTTTCTCTGGAAAAGAGCTAGAGCGCTGGGATTTAGAACCTAATGGTTCTGCCAGCTTCGGCTTAAGTCGTGATGGCCGATTTGCTCTTATCTATTCTCAAGAACACCAATTGGTTCTCTGGGATTTAAACTCTCGCGAGCAACTCGCGGAGCTCGGCGCTCAGGATCCTCAGCAAAACACCGTATCACGTATTCGAATTTCGGATAACGGACAATTTGCCGTTACAGCTAGCCAAATTAACTTTGCCGTTTGGAATCTCGCTTGGTCACAAGCAAAAGGGCTGTGGTCCATATCCGATGGATTAATCCGTGATATTGATATCAGCAGCGATGGTCAACAAGTCTTACTCGGTCTGTCTAATGGCAAAGCCATCTACGTCGATTTAGTCAGCGGAAGACGGATGGAGTTCCTCGCACACCAAGAAAAAGTCAATTCTGTCGCTCTTTCACCGAACGGACGCTATGCCCTCACCGGTGGTAATGACTATAAGGCTTACTTTTGGGACACGAAAACAGGACAAATCATCCACACCTTTGAACATCAACAAAGAGTCAATCGAGTCGCTCTGCAACGTGATGGTAAATTCGCTTTTACTTCTGATGGTGGAGATGAATCTTTTATCTGGCAACTACCAAGTGGAGCTCAGCAAGCACAGTTACACAGCTTTTCTCGCCAATTAATATTTTCTACTGCCCGCTTTTCTGATGACGGAACTTTGTTAGTCACAGGAACCCCATCAAGCCGAATAGAAGTTTGGGACAGTAAAACCGGCGATAAACTGGATAGCTTTGAAGCTGAGCCGAGAAAAGATGCGCGCCCTCCGCGAGCAGTAGTGTATGATGCCGCTTTCGATTCAAAGCAGCGAATCATATCAGGTACCTCCGCAGGCATAGCACAAGCTTGGCAGATGAGTAATTAAACCTGTAGAACGAACAACTGTAGACCATGACGATATGGGTATTACGATGACAGAACAACACACAGTACAGTTACAGCAACGTATTGATGATTTGGAATGCAAAGTCGCGTTTCAAGAACAGACGATTGATGAGTTAAACGAAGCTCTTGCTCAGCAGCAGTTATTGATCAACAAAATGAAAGATCAAATGAAATATGTCGTTGGGAAAATGAAAAATATGGAAACGTCAAATATGGCGGATCCAAGTAAAGAGCCACCACCTCCACATTACTAGCGCTCTCTGGTAAATCATGGGTTTTAAGCAAAGTAATACGCGATAACGGCACCCGCTACCACTAGGCACCCACCAAGGCGACGAAGTTGATTATCCGGTTGTTCACTAAGTTGAGCGACCATTTGCCGCCAGCCGTTGGGGGCAATTAAAGGGCCAAGTCCTTCTACCACCAGCACAAGTCCCAGTGCCATCCAAAGAGAATTCGACATTATTTGTTCCCATAAAGAAAGGCTCCCAAAGGAGCCTTTTTAGTCAGTTTTAAATGCGTTATTTCGCAACAGCGCCTTTTGCATTATTCATATACTGGAAGAAGTCACTCTTCGGATCCAACACTAGAATGTCGCCTTTATTGCTGAACGATTTCTCATAAGCTTTTAACGAACGTACGAAACTGAAGAACTCAGGATCTTTGTTATACGCTTCAGAGTAAATTTTCGCCGCTTTTGCGTCAGCTTCACCGCGAGTAACACGCGCTGTTTTATCTGCTTCGGCTAGAATAGTCGCCACTTCAAGTTCTGCTTGAGCACGGATAACTTCCGCTTTCTCACGACCTTGAGAACGGTGTTTACGAGCAACAGATTCACGTTCTGCACGCATACGACGATAGATAGACTCACTGATTTCGTCAGGTAAGTTGATTTTCTTCATACGGAAGTCAACCACTTCAACACCTAAGTCTTTCATCGCACTCTTACGAGTGTCGTTAAGCACGTTTTCCATGATCTGATCACGCTGACCATCAATTTCTAACGCTTGCTTCGCCGCTTCAGTTGTTACAACTTCCGCATCTGCACTGTCTGGTAATACATCTTTGTTGCGAGGACCAGAAACGATCTGCTTGATTTCGCGCGAACCGATTTCAGAACGTAGTACGTCAGTCACTTTACGCTCAAGTAACGCTTCAGCAGTCAGGGCATTACCACCACCCGTTGCTAAGTAGTATTGACCGAAGTCTTTGATACGCCACTTAACATAAGTATCGATAATTACGTCTTTTTTCTCTGACGTTACGAAACGGTCAGAACGGCCATCCATCGTTTGAATACGTGCGTCTAAAGATTTCACACGGTCAAACAAAGGCATTTTCATGTGTAGGCCAGGTTCGTAAATTTTCGCCGCATCGTTAGCATCTTTCATTACTCGGCCAAAGCGAATAACAAAGCCACGCTCACCTTCCGGGATGACGAATACTGACATCAACAACAAAGCAAGAACAACAACCACTACAGGGATCATTAACTTACGCATAATTAGTATCTCCCTTGACGTGAAGTAGTTGAACGATTTTGAGTATCGGTCTCGTTATCTGTAGCTGTACGTTGAGACTCTAACTCAATGTGGTCATAAGTCGCTGAAGACTTGTCTGAACGTTTGGTCGGCGTTGTTTGTTGACCTACTAACTTATCCATTGGCAAGTAAAGCAGATTACCGCTTGATTCAGAGTCAATCAGCACTTTAGAAGTATTGCTGTACACTTCTTCCATCGTGTCTAGATACATACGGTTACGTGTAACTTCAGGTGCCGCTTGGTATTCAGGTAACAGTTTTTCAAACTGAGCAACTTGACCTAATGATTCGTTAACTACTCGCTCACTATAACCCAACGCTTCTTTTTTCAGACGTTCTGCACGACCAGTCGCTTTAGGAAGAATTTCGTTTTTGTAAGCTTCGGCTTCACGAATGAAACGCTCTTCATCCTCACGCGCCGCAATCGCATCGTCAAAGGCATCTTTAACTTGCTCTGGCGGACGCGCAGACTGGAAGTTTACGTCAACAATCATTAAGCCCATATCGTAGCTATCAATGACTTGATTTAGCGTCTCTTGAGTGCTTTGACGAATCTGTTGGCGGCCACTTGTCAGGATGCTATCCATCAATGAGTCACCAATAACCGCACGTAGCGCTGAATCTGTCGCTTGGCGTAAGCTGTCGTCAGCATTGGTCACACGGTATAAATACTTGAACGGATCAGCAACACGGTATTGAACATCCATTGCTACCGTCACAACGTTCTCATCTTTAGTCAACATAAGACCTGATGCACGCATTGAACGGATTGCCTGAATGTTTACTGGTGTAACTTCATCAATAAAGCGAGGACGCCAGTTCAGACCTGGGTCAACAATACGGTCGTATTTACCTAGTCGTAAAACCACGCCGCGCTCAGCTTCGCTGATGGTATAGAAACCAGCAAAGAACCAGATAGCAATAGCGATAACTGCGATAACACCAAAACCAATGGCACCACCACCAGGGAAAGAAGGTCCTTTACCGCTTCCACCTTTGTTACCAAATTTTCCGCCCAGTTTTTGACTTAGCTTGTTAAATACTTCGTCCAAATCTGGCGGACCTTGCTCACGGCCGCCTTTGTCACCACGATTATTGTTATTACCCCAAGGGTCATTATCGCGGCCATTGTTGCCGTTGTTATTTCCGGGCTCATTCCACGCCATTAGAAAGCTCCATCATTTGATATGACGTTATACTTTAGCAGTCCTTTAAGTAACTATAAAGTCACGTAAAACTGCCTCTTCTCTTTTTTCTAGTCTAGACCAATCTACTTGCTGCATACGAATTGATATCAGCAAATTGCCATCAGAATCATACTCTTCGTCTTGAATGCACTTCATTTGGAAGAACGTACTGCGAATTCTACCTTGATGTTGTGGTGGAACACACAATCTGTATTCAACTATTTGGCTAGCCAGACGCTCTGTCAGAGCTTGGAATAGCAGATCAATGCCTAAACCATCCATCGCCGAAATCCATACGGTTCTCGGCAAACCTTCATCATCTCTTTCAATGCGAGGTTCTTGAACGTCTAGATTGTCAATCTTGTTCATGACTAGCAGGGTTGGCACTTCGTTAGCGTCAATCTCCTGTAACACATCATTTACAGCTTGAATATTCTCACGAAAACGGTCATCGCTGGCATCAACAACATGTAACAAAATGTCAGCTTCTTGCGTTTCTTGTAACGTCGCCTTAAATGCCGCTACCAAATCATGCGGTAGATGACGAATAAACCCTACAGTATCAGCCAAGATTGCAGGGCCGACATCCTTGAGTTCAATTTTTCTAAGCGTAGGGTCCAGCGTTGCAAACAATTGGTCTGCAGCATATACCCCAGCTTCAGTGATTCGGTTAAATAGGGTCGATTTACCCGCGTTGGTATAACCAACCAATGACACCGTAGGTATCTCTGCACGGGTTCTAGCACGCCTACCTTGCTCACGCTGCTTAGCTACTCGATCTAAACGGCGCAAAATCGCTTTAATACGTTCACGCAGTAAACGTCTGTCGGTCTCTAACTGAGTTTCACCCGGTCCACGTAAACCGATACCCCCTTTCTGACGCTCCAAGTGAGTCCAACCACGAATCAAACGAGTCGAGATGTGACGTAACTGAGCTAACTCAACTTGCAACTTACCTTCGTGGGTACGAGCGCGTTGAGCAAAGATATCGAGGATCAAACCCGTTCTGTCTATGACACGACACTGGCAAAGATGTTCGAGGTTACGTTCTTGGGCAGGAGAAAGAGAATGGTTAAAGATCACGACATCTGCTTCTGTCGCTTGAACCGCTTGTGCGATCTCTTGGGCTTTACCTTCACCAACATAATATTTAGGGTGAGGAGATTGACGGCTTCCTGTTACAACTTGAAGTGTCTCTACTCCTGCAGAAGATACCAGCATTTGACACTCGCTGAGATCTTCCCATTCACCCTGTTGCGTGAAGTTGATATGAACAAGTACGGCTCGCTCACCGGCTTCATAACGGTCAAACAAGCTATCAACTCCTTAATAAATATAGCTTTATGTTACTATTAATCTTCTGATTTCTCTGAAGGACGATCTGAAGGAGAACGCTCTGCAGTGTGGTGACTTACTGGACGAGCAGGTACCACAGTAGAAATTGCGTGCTTGTAAACCATTTGGTTAACAGTGTTCTTCAGTAGGATCACAAATTGATCGAAAGACTCAATTTGGCCTTGTAGCTTAATGCCGTTAACCAGATAGATAGACACTGGAATACGCTCGCGACGTAATGCATTTAAGAATGGGTCTTGTAGAGATTGCCCCTTAGCCATTTTATTTTCCTTATTTGTATTTTGTTGTAGTTATTTAGCTAGCGGTGCACTAAAAGTCTGTGCAGACCATGCCTATGAGCTAAATGAATAAAACCCCGTTGTTACTAGATATGGTGATAAAAACACCAAAAACAAGTAACGATCCCTGACAGGGTAAATTACGCAAAAGCGATCACATTATACACAGCGAAATCAATCTAACGCTATGGCATTTGAAACTGTTTCGAATGCAAGATCAATGTTTTCACTATCTAACCAAGTTAGATCATCCCAGCTGCGCAACCAAGTGATCTGGCGCTTGGCCAATTGACGGGTTGCACAGACTCCACGAAAGATCGCTTCATCTAAAGTACAGTTCCCATCTAAATAGTCCCACATCTGTCTGTAGCCAACACATCGAATCGACGGCAGATCAGGATGAAGATCTTTTCGAGCATAGAGTGCTTTCATTTCATCTTCAAATCCATTCTCAACCATTTTTTCGAATCTTAGCTCAATTCGACGATGGAGCTCTGCCCTTTCCTTGGGCGCTATTGCAAACTGCTTAACTCGAAATGGAAGTGGTTCTCCTTTCGTTTTAGTCAGCTCAGTTAGAGTTTTACCTGAAATTCGATAAACTTCCAATGCCCGTGACAATCTTTGTGGATCATTTGGGTGGATTCTCTCAGCAGAAACCGGATCGATCGCTTTTAACTGGTCATGCAAAGCATCCCAACCCAGTTCGATCGCTTCTTTTTCAATCTGTTGCCGAATTTCTGGATCCGCCGCCGGAAGTGGCGATAACCCTTCCAACAGCGCTTTGTAGTAAAGCATTGTGCCGCCCACCAGCAGTGGGATCTTGCCCTCTGCAACGATGTCGTTCATTTCTTTTAGTGCATCGCGTCTAAAATCCGCAGCAGAATAAGATTCACTCGGATCCAAAATATCAATTAAGCGATGCGGAGCAAGTTCTTGCTCCCGAGCGTCAGGCTTCGCTGTACCAATATCCATACCTTTATAAATCAAAGCCGAATCGACACTGATGATTTCAATCGGGTACTTTTGGCGCAGGCGTATTGCCAGCTCTGTTTTGCCCGATGCGGTTGGCCCCATAAGAAACAGAGCTAAAGGTAATTGTTTGGTCATGAGTTTTGCTTAAATGTTTAATGCTTGGATAGTCGCTGTAAAATCGACAGGCTTAACAAAATGTGCATCATGCAAAGGCAACTTGCCTTGCCATAACTGCTCTAATTCAGCAATCAACTGAATCGCTTCAGACAAAGTGTAGCTGGATTTGTTCACTGTCACATGGTCACTTAACCACTGAGCGAGCACTTGAGTATCAAGCTCACTTTCAGCCTGCGCTAAGTTCGAAGCGGCGTAAGATAACAGATCTTGAACTAAATTTTGTAAGTTTTGCTGACGCAATGGTTGAGGCACTCCCATCAACATGACGCTTTGTGCTGAGCGACGCTGAAACTCAATGCCAAACCTAGCAAATACCGCCTGATAATGCTCTAAGGCTGAAACTTCTTGTGACGATATTTTCAGTGATAACGGGACGAGCAGCGGCTGACTTTTTAACGCCCCTTGCTCAACACTCAGTTGTCCAAGCACTTTGAACCATTCAGCTTTGTGCAGTGAGAGCAGAACACAACCACTAGGGGAGTTCATCAGCAAATATCGTTCTTGAACAATAGAGATCGCTTTGCCCAGTTGCTCAATAAGCACAGGTTCGAGAGAAGATTGTGAAGAACCTGTTATTTCAAGCTCGTGGTTATCCACGTTGTTTACCAGTGCAGTTGCTGGCTTTTCAGTATGCTCAGGTGTTTTCATTAATTCCTGATAGGCATAAACCTCAGCTTTGCTCGGCGATTTAGAAACCACTCTCTCCTGAGGCGATTTACTCTTCGCTCTGTCGGATACCATCCACTCACTGCGTTGCGCATTTTCTCGCACCTGATAGGAATCATTCTGTGGTGAATAACTCCGTTCTGAACTCGCCTTTCTTGGATAGGCCGGTGAATTCTCGACCGCTTGCCTAGCTCTTTCCGCAGCCTCTTCAGACCGCTTGACGGGTTCTTGATTATCTTGCGTATGATTCCATTCGTCTGGAGAGTGGAACGCTCCCTCATTAATGCTTGGAGCATCAATATGCTGGCTCTCAGCCAACGCGCTGCTTAACGCTTGATAAATAAAATCATGTACTAAACGAGCTTGATGGAATCGCACTTCGTGTTTGGCTGGATGGACATTGACATCCACCTGATGAGGATCGATTTCGATATAAAGCACATAAGTAGCGAATTGATCTGCACGCAGACTACTTTCATAGCTTTGACGAATAGCATGATTGATCAACTTATCGCGCATCATGCGACCGTTGACGTAGCAATACTGAATATCGCTTTGCTGACGGGCACCTTCAGGCGTCGTAATCCAACCATGCAAACGCAAGCCCTGATGCTCAAGCTCAATCTTCAGCATTGAACGAACAAAGGCGCTACCACACACTGCGGCGATGCGTTTTTCCGCCTGAATTTCTGTTTTGGCGGCTCGGTACTGACGCACCATTTTCCCGTTGTGTCGCAGGTTGAATGTCACATCAAAACGACTTAATGCAATGCGCTTCAGAAGTTCATCAATGTGAGTAAATTCGGTTTTCTCGGTACGCAGAAATTTTCGGCGAGCAGGAGTGTTGAAAAACAAATCCAGAACTTCAACCGTGGAACCAATGGGATGCGCTGCTGGTTGAAGCTTAACTTCCATCTCGCGCCCTTCGCTATAAGCGGACCAAGCTTCTTCTTGAGTAGCAGGACGCGAAGTCAGCGTTAAACGAGAAACAGAGCTGATACTAGCCAGCGCTTCGCCTCGGAACCCGAGGCTGATAATCGCTTCAAGATCATCCAAAGTATGGATTTTTGACGTCGCATGGCGACTCAACGCCAAACCAAGTTCCTCTTTTGCTATTCCACAACCGTTATCGCGGATACGAATAAGCTTAGCGCCACCCTTCTCGATATCGATATCGATACGTGTAGCGCCAGAGTCTAAACTGTTTTCCACCAGCTCTTTCACTACTGATGCAGGTCTTTCCACTACCTCGCCCGCAGCGATTTGGTTTGCTAAACGGGCGGGTAATATTTGGATGGTCATAATCTTGATTACTTGTTTGGAATAATGAGCACTTGTCCGACGGCGAGCTGATCGGAGCGTAAATTGTTCGCTTTTCTGACACTATCAACATCGACGCCATACTGGCTAGATATCTTGCCTAAGTATTCGCCTCTTTTCACTGTATGTTTGCGTAAAGGCTTATCTTTCAGGCTCACCGTAATTCTCAATTTCTGTCCTAGTTTAAGAGTGTCAGATTTTAAACTGTTCTCACGCTTAATCTCAGCCACAGAAACTTTGTAAGTACTGGCGATCTTACCCAAATAATCACCTTTCGCGACCGTATGGGTAATCGTTTCGGTTTCTACCGGATTACTCACGACAGGAACCGGAATCGGGCTTGAAATACCCCCCGGAATAGTGATGACCTGACCAACCGATAAACTGTTACTGGTTAATTTATTGGTTCGTTTAATCGCTTCAATGCTCGTGCCGTATTTGTGGGCAATAGCAGAGAGTGAGTCGCCTCGCTGCACTTTGTATTTCTGAGTCTTATTGCGATTCGCGAAAAGTGTCCCTTCTGGAGGGTTCTCTTCAAAATATTGAGTTATCGCCTTTGCTAGCGCACGAGCCAGTTTGTCTTGATGGCTACGTTGGAAGAGTAACTGCTCTTCAGTAGGGTTAGAGATAAACCCAGTTTCCACAAGAACTGAAGGAATATCCGGTGATTTCAGAACAGCAAGACTGGCATTGACCGGATCCGCTTTGTGCAAGTGTGCCACTTTACCCATTTCGCTCAGGATGTTGGTAGCCACCTTGTAGCCTTCTTTTTGCGAATGGCTAAACTGTAAATCCAATAAGGTTTGGCTTACGTTTCGGTCACTGTTGTTCTTGGCTAATACCTGCCCAGCACCACCAAGCAACTCGGATTGCTGCTCATGATTCTCAACCCAACGGGCAATTTCCGTATTCGCACGACGTGTATTGAGAACAAACACAGAAGCTCCCCTCGGTTTCGGCGAGCTAAATGCGTCAGCGTGAATCGAAACCAACAAATGGGCTTTATTCTTACGAGCAATTTCTGAACGTTTATTGAGGTTAACGAAGTAATCTCCGCGACGAGTGAGAACACCTTTAATTCCCGGAACTGCATCCAACTGGTCAACTAACTTCTTTGAGATACTCAGCGTTGCATTCTTTTCGTATTTGCGAGTTGGACCAATGGAACCTGGGTCTTCGCCACCATGTCCAGCGTCAATAGCAACGACAATATTGGCATTGCCATAAAACTGAGAGGCGTCTCTGCTCACCTGAGTTGGAGAGCCAGAGCTCGAACCGCCTTGTGAAGAGGCATCATCATGAGGTAGGTCAACGACCAGACGGTGCCCATATTGTCCGCCGGGAGTCGGCGCTAATGTGAATAGTTTGGCTGGGGATTTTTTCTTTAACTCAAACACCAGACGATAAGTGCCCTTATCTGGAGGAGAACTGGCACGAATCTTCGTCAATACATCACTGTCCGTTACCTTCATCGGTAACTTGGATTTTGATGAAGTATTTTTAAGATCAATCACTAGCCTTTCGGGGCTAGTCAGAGTGAAATAGGTAAAACTAACTTCCGATTGAACATCTATCACCACTCGAGTTTCGTCTGGAGAGGGCCAAACACGAACCCCCTCTAGAACATTGGCACTCGCATTAGAAGTGATGAATGCTATCGCTAAAGTGAAAAAAACTACAAAAAGGCGCAGGCGCGATCCTATCAACATAACTCCAACTGACTCAGTAACGTACGTCCATAATCATTATTGGCTGTCAGCAACGCTTGGCGTTGTTCACCATCGTAACGAATTTCAATATCTATATCCGATGTAGGCAATAGCCCTTGGCCTTTCTCTGGCCACTCCACCAAACAAATAGCGTCGGCAGTAAAATAGTCGCGGATCCCCATGAATTCTAATTCTTCAGGATCAGCTAAACGGTAAAGATCAAAGTGATAAACCTGCCAGTCAGCCAATTGGTAAGGCTCAACCAGTGTATAGGTTGGGCTTTTCACATTACCTTGATGGCCTAGAGCACGAATAAAACCACGGCTAAAAGTTGTTTTTCCAGCACCAAGATCTCCGTGCAAATAGAGGGTCGTTTGCTGAGAACACAACTTTGATAGGGCTGTGCCAAGTTTTACCGTCTCTTGCTCATCTTTTAAAATAAACGTCTTAGTGCTCATTCAATACTTTCTCAAATTCATCTCAGGATCGTTTGATCCCAATGACTATATAAAAACCAATAGAAACCGAATAGTAAACTGGTATCGAATTGAGAGACAAGATCTCTTGTGTAAGCAAACAGAAAAATGTCTGTATGAACTCGCTAAATAACGTGAAGATCCTATCTTTTTACCTTGAGTGGTTCGAGTTTGAGCTAGATCCACTTGGTGAGATCCGTTAAGATCCGCTCCCTTTTAGGCTAACAATCCTAGTACATACTACGCCATGAACTATCAAGCACTCACTGATCAAATAAAACAATGGGCTACTGAACTCGGCTTCGAGAAAGTAGGCATCTGCGATATTGATCTTCATGAGCATGAAGCGGCTCTGCAAAAATGGTTAGATGCCGGATATCATGGCGAGATGGATTGGATGGCAAGGCACGGGATGATGCGTGCTCGTCCAGCAGAACTTCTGCCCGGCACAATCCGAGTCATCAGTGCACGGATGAACTATCTGCCTCCGAAAGCCCAATTCGCGTCGAACTTATCCGATCCGACTCAAGCCTATATAAGCCGATATGCTCTTGGACGTGACTATCACAAATTAGTTCGCAACCAATTGAAAAAACTCGGTGAAAAGATAGAAAAGGAAGTCGAAAAGTTAAGTTATCGTCCTTTTGTCGACTCAGCACCAATCCTGGAGCGCCCGCTTGCCCAAAAAGCAGGATTGGGTTGGACAGGTAAGCATTCGCTTATTCTCGATAAAGAAGCGGGGTCTTGGTTTTTCCTTGGTGAACTATTGGTAGATATTCCTCTGCCGGTGGATACACCTTCGGAAAATGAATGTGGCAAATGCAAAGCCTGCATCACCTCTTGCCCAACGGGTGCGATTGTCGCTGATGGTATTGTCGACGCAAGGAAGTGCATCTCCTATCTCACCATAGAGTTCGATGGCATCATTCCTGAAGAATTTCGTACAGCGATGGGAAATCGTATTTATGGGTGTGACGACTGTCAGCTCGTTTGTCCTTGGAATCGGTTTTCCGATCTCACACAGCAAAAAGACTTTCATCGTAGGGAGTCTTTTGAATCACCAGACTTATTGAGTTTGTTCGCATGGGATGAAAAAACCTTTCTGCAAAAAATGGAAGGCTCTGCCATTCGAAGAATTGGCCATCTGCAATGGCAGAGAAATATAGTCATTGCACTAGGCAATGCACCCTATTCGGAACAAATTGTTTCTGCTTTAGAAAAGGCTAAAGGCCAATCAGAGACTTTAGACGTGCACTTAAATTGGGCTATAGAAAAACAATTGGCGAATCTGCCAAGCTCCGTCACGAGCCATCAAAGGCTCATTCGTATAGTGCAGAAAGGGCTTCCGAGAGACGCGTAGTGAACCAATATAACGACTGATTACGCACAATTAATAAGCATATTCTTTGATACGCTTCTCAAAATGCACCAATGTGGAAAAAATTTCAAAGACGCGTCTATTTTTATATTTGAGAAAAGTTAGTCACATTAGCAGGAAATGATTAGGATCAATGAAAATACAGTTAATGATCGTTTTTTGACTATCCACATTAACATCATGAACATTACATTGTCATTAAAATCATACAGTTAAATAAAGATTCAACTATTCACTCAATCTCTATTACCGCAAAAGATCCTACTGACTCAAGCATTTTTTCTTGTAAAAAACAAATTATTCACTGAGTTATCCACATGCAAAATTTGTGGATAAGTCTGTTAATGAACAGTACAAAGAATGCCTGAACACACAGTATCAAAGGGATAAAGAGGCAAGTTTATGATTTGCGTTTATCTGGGGGTATTCTGCCTATGGGAATAGGAGAATTTCTTATTAGGGGGCTTATGCTTCACAGCATTATAGAAAGAGCATTGGCAGATTGCCAAATAATTGCAGTATTAAAAGAAAAAAAATCTGCGAACGAGCGCAGTTTACTTTTAATATTTTGAAATTGGTTGCGGGGGCCGGATTTGAACCGACGACCTTCGGGTTATGAGCCCGACGAGCTACCAAGCTGCTCCACCCCGCGTCCGTATTGTATCACCGTTAAGCACGATGAAGGCTTTTACTTTCTAATGAAAGAAAGAAACTGGAGCGACACACGAGGTTCGAACTCGTGACCTCAACCTTGGCAAGGTTGCGCTCTACCAACTGAGCTAGTGTCGCACGATTAACCGCATTTTGCGTTTAATCTAAATTTGGTTGCGGGAGCTGGATTTGAACCAACGACCTTCGGGTTATGAGCCCGACGAGCTACCAAGCTGCTCCATCCCGCGTCCGTATCATTGTTAAGCACAATGAGAGCTTTACTTTCTACTTAAAGAAAGGAATTTGTAGTGACACACGAGGTTTCCATTTCTTAACAAAAAGGCGTGACCTCAACCTTGGCAAGCTTGCGCTCTAAAGGGTGTGCAACTCTTCAAACTGGAGCGACACACGAGGTTCGAACTCGTGACCTCAACCTTGGCAAGGTTGCGCTCTACCAACTGAGCTAGTGTCGCACGATTAACCGCATTTTGCGTTTAATCTAAATTTGGTTGCGGGAGCTGGATTTGAACCAACGACCTTCGGGTTATGAGCCCGACGAGCTACCAAGCTGCTCCATCCCGCGTCCGTATCATTGTTAAGCACAATGAGAGCTTTACTTTCTACTTAAAGAAAGGAATTTGTAGTGACACACGAGGTTTCCATTTCTTAACAAAAAGGCGTGACCTCAACCTTGGCAAGCTTGCGCTCTAAAGGGTGTGCAACTCTTCAAACTGGAGCGACACACGAGGTTCGAACTCGTGACCTCAACCTTGGCAAGGTTGCGCTCTACCAACTGAGCTAGTGTCGCATGTCATTGTTCAGCACAATAAGAGCTTTCGCTTTCTAACTAAAGAAAGTGGAGCGACACACGAGGTTCGAACTCGTGACCTCAACCTTGGCAAGGTTGCGCTCTACCAACTGAGCTAGTGTCGCATGATTAACCGCATTTTGCGTTTAATCTAAATTTGGTTGCGGGAGCTGGATTTGAACCAACGACCTTCGGGTTATGAGCCCGACGAGCTACCAAGCTGCTCCATCCCGCGTCCGTAATCATTGTTAAGCACAATGAGAGCTTTCGCTTTCTAACTAGAGAAAGTGGAGCGACACACGAGGTTCGAACTCGTGACCTCAACCTTGGCAAGGTTGCGCTCTACCAACTGAGCTAGTGTCGCATCAACAACGTTTCCGTTGTTCAGGGCTGCGAATTATAAGAGCATTTTTGTGTGATGCAAGCCCTTATCGAAAAAAAAATTCTTTTTTTTATCGCTTGACTAAAAAGCATCCGCAAACAGCGCATTTTGCTTAAAAGACCACCAGTCTCGGTTAGTCATTTAAGGTTTCACTTAAATTCGAGCCCACGCATTATGCGAGATAAACCGTTATTCTGACAGAATTATTTGCAACTTATTTTGCGACCGACGTATTTTTAACCGTACAGCACTAAAATCTGCGTAAACTGACATTCGTAAAAGCTTCCATCTTTGAAAGCTTCTGACAAGGAAAGTAAAAAGGAAAATGGATTGAGAAAACTAATCCCTCAGCCACTCAAGCGTGAAATTTCACTACTGCTGGTGCTGATCACCACTTTTTTCTTCCTATCTGGTTGTGGCTCAATGCCAAAACCCATGCGCAATTTAGGGAAAAGTGATGTTGATTTTGTTATGGATGTTCACGCCAAACAGCAAAAACAAATGCTGATGGAATTGACTCGAAAACTTTACGTTCGAAATCCTTGGCAACTCAGAAAAAGTTCCGGCATGAGTGTGGACGCTCGTATGGCACAGATATTCGGCACCTACAATACGATTGAAATTCCCTCTTTGATTTTTGATGAACTAAACGGTGTCACTGGTATTGATGCGATTCTTCTTAGTTTCGATGAAAGCTTTCAGGGAGATCGGGTTTTCGCCGCTATGGTTGGGTTAACGGAGATGCTCAGGCGATCTTACAACCACCAGCAGGAATTTTTCATTATCGATTCATTAAATGAGCAATCCCTTTATAACAGCGCTCGTAACATTGAAATTTTTGTCTGGCGCCTCTATCAACGCAGAGACAGTAAAGGTGAGTTATTTCTGTTATCAAACCGCATGGGTGAATCAGATTACGACATCAGCTTTGATCGGTTGTTTTCCAAAATGGTTATGGTTCAGGACATGATGGCCTTGATCGTGGCCGATAAAACTAATCGTGGTATTACCAAAGTGGTTCAAAGTGTTGCTCAACTTGCCTTTCTACCCGTTCCATAAAAAAACCGCAGCGATTGCCGCGGTTTGATTCATGTATATACGCTTAAATCGACATGATGGTTTGACGATAATACTTAAGCTCTGCGATTGATTCGCGAATATCATCCAACGCCAAGTGACTCCCCTTCTTAGAGAAACCGTCCAACACTTCAGGTTTCCAACGACGAGTCAGCTCTTTCAAAGTACTAACGTCGATATAGCGGTAATGGAAATACTCTTCTAATTCCGGCATATGTTTATAGAGAAAACGGCGATCTTGTCCAATACTGTTACCGCAAATCGGTGATTTTCCGCGAGGAACCCATTTTTCTAGAAACTCAATAGTTTGTGCAACGGCTTGTTCTTCTGTCACTGAACTTTGGCGAATACGCTCTACCAGACCGCTACCTGTGTGCGTGTTGGTACACCAATCATCCATTTTGTCTAACTCTGACTCTGGTTGGTGAATCGCCAACACAGGTCCTTCCGCTAGAATATTTAACTGACTATCGGTGACAATAGTGGCAATTTCGATGATTTTGTGAGCTTCAGGGTCTAAGCCAGTCATCTCTAAATCGATCCAAATAAGATTTTGATCGCTATAAGACATAAGTGAGTGCCTATATGGGTTTGTCGATAAAAGAGGTACTATACCCAAATTCAGATAGCCAAGAAACCTAGCTCACCGCATTTACTCAAATGTGTAGAGCTTCAAATTTGGCACCAAACTCAATCAAATTCATCAGTACCATCGAATTCATAAAAGTAGATCATAGTGGCAAAGAAAAAAAAGCTGACTAAAGGCCAAGTGAGGCGAGTAAGAAACAACCAACATCGCAAACTTAAGCAAGAAGACTCCGTGCAATGGGAAGAGTCGATGCTTGAAAGCGCAAAATTAGGCTTGGTTATTACTCGTTTTGGTCAACATGCTGACATTGAAGATCCGGAAACAGGAACGATTCATCGCTGCAACTTACGACGCGGCATTGAAAGTCTCGTCTCTGGTGACAAAGTGATTTGGCGACCGGGCAATGAAATTCTGGCGGGAATATCCGGCGTAGTTGAGGCTGTAGAACCTCGAACCTCAGTATTAACTCGCCCTGATTATTATGACGGTTTAAAACCAGTTGCTGCCAACGTTAATCAGATGATCATCGTCTCTTCTGTATTGCCTGAATTATCGCTCAACATCATTGACCGATACCTAATCGCTTCAGAAACACTGGAAATTGCGCCACTGATTGTCCTCAATAAGATTGATTTATTAACTGACGCTCAGCGCTTGCAGTATCAAGAGTCTCTGGCTGAGTATGAGCGCATCGGTTACGAGGTGCTTTACGTCAGTAAGCAAACTGGCGAAGGCATTAAGGCTTTGGAAGAGAAACTGCGCGATAAGATCAATATCTTCGTGGGTCAGTCAGGCGTGGGCAAATCCAGCTTAGTCAATGCACTAATGCCAGAATTAGCCGAGTCGGTAGAAGAAGGGGCTATCTCTGAAGCTTCAGGTTTAGGTCAACACACAACTACTGCGGCTCGTCTCTACCACATTCCATCTGGCGGTGACTTGATAGACTCTCCGGGAGTTCGTGAGTTTGGTTTATGGCATTTAGAAGCAGATGACATCACAAAAGCTTATGTGGAATTTCGTTCTTATTTAGGCGGTTGTAAATTCAGAGACTGTAAACACGGTGATGATCCTGGATGCATATTACGAGAAGCCGTTGAGAAAGGTGAAGTGAGCCGAACTCGATACGAGAACTATCACAGAATCATCGAAAGTATGGATGAAAACAAAGCCAATCGTCAGTACTCGCGTAATAAGAAAGCGGATCTGTAGCGATATTTTGTTGCCATTTATAACCAAGTTGCTGACACCTGTGGTGAATTTCAGTAACATCTCGCGCCCAAAGCATAAGGTTTGCTGACCTTTTGAACAGAACAAACAATTTGGTTTATTGACCTAAACACATTGGAATGACAGACAATGGATAAAATTAAAGTTGGACTGCAGTATTGGATTCCACAACACGGTTTAACTCGCTTAGTCGGTAAGTTAGCCTCAGCTAAGGCGGGTGGTCTAACTACAGCCGTTATCCGCTGGTTCATCAAACAATATAACGTGAACATGGATGAAGCTCTGCATTCAGATCCAAAGCATTTTAAATCATTTAACGAATTCTTTGTGCGTGAACTAAAGCCTGGCGCTCGCACTATTGTTGAAGATGAATTAGTGATTACTCACCCAGCGGATGCTTGCGTGAGTCAATTTGGCTCTATCAACAATGGGCAGTTAATTCAGGCAAAAGGCCATGACTTCTCAGCACAAGAGCTGTTAGGTGGCGATGCTAAATTGGCTGAAGAGTTCCGTGATGGCGAATTCGCAACACTGTACTTATCTCCTCGCGACTACCACCGAGTGCACATGCCATGTGATGGCACTTTACGCCAGATGATTTACGTACCGGGTGATTTGTTTTCAGTTAACCCACTAACGGCTGAAAACGTACCAAACCTTTTTGCACGCAATGAACGCGTAGTTTGTATCTTTGATACCGAGTTCGGTCCAATGGCTCAGGTATTAGTAGGTGCAACCATCGTTGGTAGTATTGAACTAACTTGGGCAGGAACGGTAACGCCTCCTCGTGGTAACACGGTTTATCGTTGGGATTATCCGGCAACAGGTAACAAAGCAGTTTCATTCAAGAAAGGCGAAGAAATGGGTCGCTTTAAACTTGGTTCAACGGTCATCAACCTGTTTGCTAAAGACGCAATCCGCTTTGATGAGAGCATGAAAAATAATGTACCGACTCAACTAGGTACACCATACGCTCACATCAACAAATAAGCGTGTCTTCATCTTTTAAAATGCCCAGCTAAGTCTGGGCATTTTGTTTTTGACCTAACCCACACATCCGCCTTTTATCTCAGCAAAAAAACAAAACTTTAACCCCGCTCTAAGACCCTATTATTTCAATGGGTTAAGATTTAGCCATTCTTCTTGGAGTGAGGATATACCCATGCCGACTTTGCAACCCATGTTGCTCATAAAACTGTTAGTGTGTCTTTTGATTCCTCTTGGTGTCCTGATGATGCCAATAGATGCAATTCCCATTGATAACCTCACTCTGATACAGCATCGATTGCTGGCGATCTTCTTACTTGCAGCGCTCTTATGGGTATTGGAGCCTGTACCTGTGTTTGCAACTTCGATATTCATCATCACTCTTGAGCTCATTATGATCTCAAATAAAGGATTGCATTGGTTTCGTGCACCTTCCGAAGGTCATGAGTTAGGTGTACTCATTCCTTACACTGAAATATTTAGTGCATTCTCCTCTCCCATCATCATTTTATTTATGGGTGGCTTTGCACTGGCAATCGCGGCATCAAAATATGAGTTGGACAACAACTTAGCCCGAGTACTGCTCAAACCTTTTGGTACTCAACCGAGATTTATCATGCTTGGTCTGATGCTGATTACCTCTGTGTTTTCAATGTTTATGTCCAATACCGCAACCACGGTAATGATGCTGGCATTATTGGGGCCTATTGTGGCATCGGCACCCAAGGGCGATTTAGGTATTAAAGCTTTAGTGTTGTGTATACCTATTGCAGCAAACACCGGTGGTATTGCCACCCCAATAGGTACACCGCCCAATGCTATTGCTTTACAGTACCTAACGGGTGAACACAGTATTAGTTTCTTATCTTGGATGAAGATGGGTCTGCCCTTTGTCTTTATCCAGCTCACCTTCGCATGGTTCTTATTACAAAAGTTATTTCCCTCTTCTCAACCATCTATGACGCTTAAACTTGAAGGAACGTTTATGCGCAGTTGGCGAGCTATCGTGGTGTACATCACTTTTGCTGCAACCATACTTCTATGGATGACAACCTCGCTACACGGTATGAACACCTATGTTGTAGCAGTAATCCCGCTAGCGATATTTACCTTAACTGGCATTATGGGCAAAGAAGAGCTCAAACAAATCAACTGGGACGTACTCTGGCTGGTTGCCGGTGGTATCGCCATTGGCATTGGCTTAGAACAAACCGGTTTAGCAAAAGCTCTCGCGCACGCGATTGATTATGAGTCTCTGTCACCAATGTCCGTTGTTATTACGCTCTCAATCATCTGCTGGTTAATGGCGAACTTTATGTCAAATACCGCAACCGCGAACTTGTTGATGCCAATAGCAGCCGCAATTGGCACATCAATGCAAAGCTTATCCGAAGTTGGCGGTATTCAAGGGCTGCTGGTTGTTGTCGCGTTTTCAGCTTCTTTAGGGATGATTTTGCCCGTCTCTACACCGCCAAATTCACTGGCGTATTCAACAGGATTAATCGAAAGCAGAGACATGGCAAAAGCAGGTGTCATCATTGGTGTGGTGGGCTTGTTGATTGTGTATATCGCTACCTGGATACTCACCTAGCCGACTTTCCCTCTCTCAAAATCTCCCTTGTACAAGGGAGATTTTTGTTTTCAGCTATAAAAAGTTTTCCTGTCGCTGCACTACCCATAAAAAGCACCAATAACGCTGCTGTTGCTTCCATCGTAAATGATATGAATTTACTTTGTTTTCCCAAATCTTGATGGCATATTGAGTACCCTTTTCTCTCCCTCTCAAGGATCAATCATGGGCTATGAATGGCTGGCGCTTGCTGCGGCGTTTCTGTGGGCTATTGCCAGTTTACTTTCTGTTACTCCCGCCAGACATCTTGGAACCTTTGCCTATAGCCGATGGAGAATGGGATCAACGTTTACCATTTTAGCCACAATGGCACTGATTACTGGTGGATGGTCAACGGTAGAAGCATCAGCCGTTCCACCAATGATGCTGTCGGGACTTATCGGCATATTCATCGGTGATACCGCACTCTTTGCCTGCTTGAACCGTATGGGGCCTCGCCAGTCTGGACTACTTTTCTCTTGTCATGCCGTTTTTTCAACGGTGCTGGGATACTTTCTCTTTAGCGAAAGCATGACGCCTCTTGAACTCTTAGGTTCAACGCTGGTTTTCTCTGGTGTATTGACTGCCATCTTTTTCGGCAGAAGAGGACAAGCCAGCAACCATTTAGAAATGGTGCATGGCAACGTTTGGATAGGGCTAGGCTTAGGATTAACCGCAGCGCTATGCCAAGCTTTGGGTGGTGTGATTGCAAAACCAATTATGCAGACAGATATTGATCCTGTAGCTGCATCCTCAATCCGAATGCTGACGGCGTTTGTCGCCCACTGCATGCTACGAGCGACAGGAACTCGCGTTGCACGCCCGACTCAGAAAATGAATTGGAAAATTTTTGGTATTACTACCATCAACGGTTTTATCGGTATGGCGCTGGGCATGACGCTGATCTTGTATGCCCTGCGGGAGGGTAATGTAGGTATGGTTGCTCTGCTTTCTTCCACTACACCTATCATGCTATTGCCTATACTTTGGATCTATACCAAGCAAAGGCCGAACCGTTTTGCTTGGCTAGGCGCCATTGTCGCCGTCGCTGGAACAAGTATTTTGGTCTACTAACGAACTATTTTTAGTTTACTAACTATAAGAATAAACTAGCAATTTGAGACAATTTTTTTGATCAATTGGCTACATTTTATTGCAACGATAGGGAGAATCATTGATCTTGCCCTACAGTAACGGCTATAAAGTGTAGTAAAATTACGCTAATTTCAGTTTTTAGTTACTTTGAATTTGACGAGGTTATAAGTATGTCAGCTAAGAAGCCAATGGCTCTAGTGATTCTTGACGGTTGGGGTTACCGTGAAGACAGCAGCAACAATGCTATCAACAATGCGAACACTCCTGTGATGGATGCATTGATGGCAAACAACCCAAATACTCTGATTTCGGCTTCTGGTATGGATGTAGGTCTGCCTGACGGTCAAATGGGTAACTCTGAAGTAGGCCACACTAACATCGGCGCAGGTCGTATTGTTTATCAAGACCTAACTCGCATCACTAAATCTATCGCTGACGGTGATTTCCAAACAAACGAAGCACTAGTAACAGCAATTGATAACGCCGTTACTGCTGGTAAAGCGGTTCACCTAATGGGTCTTATGTCTCCAGGTGGTGTTCACTCTCACGAAGATCACATCTACGCAGCTATCGAATTAGCAGCAGCTCGTGGCGCAGAGAAGATTTACCTACACTGCTTCCTAGATGGTCGTGATACACCGCCACGTAGCGCTGAAGGTTCTCTACAACGTTTTGATGAACTGTTCGCAAAACTAGGTAAAGGCCGTATCGCATCTTTAGTTGGTCGTTACTACGCTATGGACCGCGACAACAACTGGGAACGTGTAGAAAAAGCTTACGACCTATTAACTGCAGCTAAAGGTGATTTCACTTTCGACTCTGCTCTAGCAGCTCTAGAAGCGGCATACGCTCGTGATGAAAACGATGAGTTCGTTAAAGCTACAGAACTCCGCGCAGAAGGCCAAGAGTCTGCTGCAATGCAAGACGGTGACGCGGTTCTATTCATGAACTACCGTGCTGACCGTGCGCGTCAAATCACTCGCACTTTCGTTACTGATTTTGCTGGTTTCGAGCGTAAAGTATTCCCTGCTCTTAACTTTGTGATGCTGACTCAATACGCTGCAGACATTCCACTACCAGCCGCTTTCCCACCAGCATCACTAGAAAACACTTACGGTGAATGGTTATCGAAAGCAGGTAAAACTCAGCTACGTATCTCTGAAACTGAGAAATACGCACACGTAACTTTCTTCTTCAACGGTGGCGTTGAGAATGAATTTGCTGGTGAAGAGCGTCAACTTGTTGCTTCACCAAAAGTGGCAACTTACGACCTTCAACCAGAAATGAGCTCTGCTGAGCTAACGGATAAACTTGTAGCGGCTATCAAATCTGGCAAATACGACGCTATCATCTGTAACTACCCGAACGGCGACATGGTTGGTCACACAGGTGTGTACGAAGCGGCAGTTAAAGCTTGTGAAGCGGTTGACGAATGTATCGGTCGTGTTGTTGAAGCAATCAAAGAAGTGGATGGTCAACTACTTATCACGGCTGACCACGGTAACGCAGAAATGATGATCAACCCAGAAACGGGTGGCGTACATACTGCACACACTAGCCTTCCAGTACCTCTAGTGTATGTTGGTAGCAAAGACATCGAGTTTATCGAAGGCGGTAAACTGTCAGACCTAGCACCAACGATGCTTGCTTTGACTGATACTGAAATTCCAGCAGAAATGTCTGGTCAAGTTATTTACAAATAAGTAGAACTTGCGAAGTGATTGTGGAAGCCCTAACTCAGTTAGGGCTTTTTTATCGCCAAATTTCGCTATAAGGCAAATACTATGACAAAGTTTTTGCATCCGGCACTCGCCTCATTCCACTCTTTGAGTATACTGGTTACTCATTGAATCTATTGGCGAACATACTCCCTACATGACAATCACGTTACGACACTACCTAAAGCACAACCTCGTCCACATAACAGTGACGTTGTTTTTCTGTTTTTCTGTTTTGTCTGTGTCCAATGTTTTTGCAGCTTCGCAGCAAGAACTGAAAGGCGTGACTGGAGAAATATCTCGCCAGAAACAAGAGTTGACCAAACAACAGAGCCAGCTTGATCAATTACAACAATCTCTGAAACAACAAGAGATTAATATTTCGAATCTTGAAAAGCAGATCAAAGACAGCAAAAGAGAGCTCACATCTGCAAATAAAAACATCAGTAAACTTCAAGCGAAAATAAAAGAACTCGAAGCAAAGCGCACACAGCAAGCTGATAAGTTAGAACAACTGCTTCAGACTTATTACATCACTAAAAACTCAACCGCAAACGGCAACTTACTCAACAACAACGTGGAAGAAGACCGCATCAGTCAATACTTCCAACATTTAGCCAAAGCACGTAGTGAGACCATTCAAGCGCTGAAACAGACTAGAGAACAGCTCGAAGAAAGCCAGAAACAGATACAGCTAGAACGAGACCAAATTGCCTCGTTGTTAGAAGAACAAACCCAAAAACGTGATCAGCTAGCAAAGACCCAGTCTCAGCGTAAAGGCACGGTAAACAAGATTCAGAAGAGCATCTCAGGCGACAAAGTGTATCTTGCAGAACTGCAACGTAATGAAACACGTCTGAAAGCTGAAATAGCCAAAGCAGCGAAACGTAATGCCATCCCTATGGATGGTATAAGCCAGCAACGCGGCAAACTCGCTTGGCCAATTAAGGGCTCCGTTTTGCATAATTTTGGCGAGCGTCAAACCGGTCAGGTGGATTGGAAAGGCATCGTGATATCTGCCAATTATGGCCAAGCCGTCACTGCGGTCTATCCGGGCACGGTTGTATTTGCGGAATATCTTCGAGGTTATGGTTTAGTCGTCCTGTTAGATCATGGTAAAGGTGACATGACCTTATATGGTTTCAATCAGTCTTTGATGAAAAAAGAGGGCGATAAGGTTACCGCTGGTGAAACCATTGCGTTGGCTGGCGATACCGGCGGTCAATCCCGACCTAGCCTATACTTCGAGGTGCGACGTAATAGCCGTGCTGAAAATCCTCGCACTTGGCTGACTCGATAACCTATTACTGAAACCGACCACTCTGTAACGTCAGTATCCATTGATATCTCGACATTGATTTAGCCTCGATTTATAAGCCAAATCTATTGGTAATCTATATTAATTAACCCCATCTTTACTTGTGCCATTTTTCGAATAGGTACAAAGCCAAAGCGTTGTCAGATAACCCTTATCTCTCACTCCACGCCGTAATTCCCTCAGCAAAACAGGTTAAAATTAAACCGTCTATTCACCAAACCCATAATCATTATGTCTATTACTGAAAAAGCGAAAAAGCTCATCACAGATAGCACTGACATTCTAACGGACAATGTCATTACATTAGGGAACCAGTACGGCTATATTGCCTATACATCAAACACCAGTGCGGCTTGGAGAGAGTCCATTGTTGGCGTTTCCAAAGGTTTAAATACTTTGCTATCTAACGACAAAGTACACACCCTTGATCCGAATATCCGTATAGAACTTAATGATTGGGATGAAGAAATCACAGCTTATTTCAGTGATCGTGCCATCGTGCATCAAAAAAGAGCCATAGAGCTCTATATGTACACGGGGTTACTAAAACATTATCGTCAGGCTTACATCACTTTAATTCAATCGCTGGATGCCAGCCATGATGATATTAACTGGGTGATTTCATTAATTCACGGTTACTTTGACCGTGGAGAGGCTATCACCTGTTACGAGTACCAAAAATTATCGTCTAACTCAAACCAAGAACTGGAAGAGATCAAACGGAGCCACAGAGAAGTGCTCAACAACAAGAACCAGTTGCTGTCGATTATCGAAAGTATTGACCAGCCTCTGTTTGGTGTTGATAACCAAGGCTATATCCGCCACGCCAATGGTTTAGGTCACAAGATACTCTCACTACAATCCCTCGAAGGTGATAATCAAAATTATTGGGATGTGAACCTAGACGATAAAGAATTTAACGTTAACAAACTCATCCCTGATTTCAATACCATCAGTGATTCGGATAAAACCAACAAGCACCTGTACAACATCGTCAATATCCACGGTACTCCTTATGAGTTGTATTTCTACAAATACAAAGGCATGGTACGTTATCGCGATGAACATGATTCCATCATAGTGATGCTGCGTGAGATCTCCAGTTTAGTGGCCTATGAAAATCAACTGGAATCAGAACGTCAAAAACGATTTGCAGAAAAACAAGAAATCATCCAAGTTTTGGGCGACATACTTGAAAACCGTTCAGATGAAACGGGGTTGCACGTTCGACGTGTTGCCTGCGTTGCAAGCAAATTAGGTATGCTTTATGGTCTCAGCCATGAAGAGGTGACCACTATTTATACCGCAAGTCCGCTTCACGATGTGGGCAAAATCGCAGTTCCTGATGCGATACTAAACAAAGCGGGCAGACTCACCAAAGAAGAGTTTGAGGTGGTTAAAAAACATTCCGAAGTTGGCCGAAACTTGCTACAAGGGAGCGATTCTCACCTAATGCAAATGGCTTGTATCATCGCGCATGAACATCATGAGAAGTGGGATGGTAACGGCTACCCATGCGGAAAAGCAGGAGAAGAGATCCATATTTTTGCCCGCATTGTGGCGATTGCAGATGTATTTGACGCCCTACTGAGCAAGCGTCCATACAAGAATGCTTGGGCGAAAGAAGAAGTTCTACAAGAATTTATTGACCAAAAAGGTAAGCACTTTGACCCAGAGTTAACTCAGTTACTTATCGATAACTTTGAAGAACTTGCACATTTACATAAAGAGGCTAACGAGTTTAATTTGCCGCAAATTCACCAGTTGCATGCCATTAACTACGCCGCTTAAGCGTTTGCTCAATAGATTCTTGAACAAGTAACTCTCAAACAGGAAAGCGATATCGCTTTCCTGTTTTAATTTCCGTAATAGCTTTCTAGCGTGTTAATTAGCCTAAATAGCTCTTGCTTGAGTAAACGGTTTATACCACCAGCCGCTTCCCGTCCTCCACCAGTCACAAACTGCGAGCACAACTGCCCTGCACCTTGCTTATTGTTTAATGGCGCGCGAAGAGAAACAGCGAAGCTGTTATCGTCAATTTTGGTCAATACAAGGTGAGCTTGAGAAGGCGATTGATTGGCAATTAAGTTGCCATATACACCACTGACACGATGAGAGAAATCCTCATCTGGCAGTTCAAATGCTCTTAAAGTTTCACTCTCATAGAAACTAGGGACAGAGATAGCTTGTGCAACATCCGCTTCATAAGCCGCTTTTAGCTGATAAAAAGGCGATGATTTATCTTTTATCACCTCGAATGGCGAAGGATAAGCCAACAGTATTTGATAGAGCTTTTCAGGGTGAAAATGCAGCTGATCAGTACTTTTTCCATAACCGTTGTAATTGATAAGGGTGCCGAGCTCTTTAAGCTGCTCTGACTCTTGCTGTGTTAGCCCCAACTCTTTACATAATTCATCAGCAACTCTATTCAAGTTATCGCCGTAAGCGGCAGTAATCGCCCATTCACGGAATCGCCCTTCTAACAATCTGTCGACAATCACAGCAGTGCACATATCGGGTTCTAAATGAATATGAGCAGATAACTGACTATGAGAAGGAATATCACCGGCTTGATGATGATCCGCATAAAACACATCGGCACCGACTTCAAGAGCCGCAAGTAACCCTGCATGGTTTTTCTGCATAGAGATATCAAGCACAGTGAGAGAATCGCCCGCTTTGACGTTCAGTTTATCAAGCAACTGAATATCCCTTTTAACACCCGTAACAAGCTGAGCTTCTTTAGGCTGAGCAAGCCTGAGCTGAAGAAGAGAGATGATACCATCGGCATCACCATTAAAAACATCGTAGTGCATGGCTGATAATTCGTTAAAAGTGGGGTTAATCAATAAACTATCAGCGTTTGTTGTTCAGAGACAAGATTGAAAGGTTATAACTCATCACCTTTCAACCCTATGCTTAGTGGTCACTCTTCTAAACATGAAGTGCCAGAATACCATCTTCCAAAAGTTGCAACTGTTCATAACCTTGCGGAGTGGTACAAGGTTTAACGAGTGAGATCATTTGCAACATGCCTTTATAAATCACTTGCTCGGTAATTTCGGTTTTCAATGACATTGCGGATTGATACGCCAGCCAACCTGAATAGACCATATGCAATGAGGTTACCAAGGTTTCCAAATCTTCTTTTTCAACATCAAGAAGCTCCATATCGACGAAGTTTTGCATGATATTGATTAAGTTTACATGCAACTTCTCTTGAGAAGCGATGTATTCAACGTGCAGTTCCTCATCACGCTGTAAGATTTCAGGCAAGTTTGAATAGAAGAAACGATATTTCCACATCAAGTTGAACATTGAATCGAGATAGTGCTTTAACAGAGTTAAGCTTTCATATTGCCCTTGAAGCGGTGTAAATCTTTCAATCAGCTCTTTCGAATAAAGTGCAAAGATCTCTCGTACAATCTCTTGTTTATTGCGGAAGTGGTAATAGAGATTACCCGGGCTAATCTCCAGATGGGCAGCAATATGGTTGGTGGTCATAGCGCGCTCACCGTTTTCATTAAACAGCTCCAAAGCTGCGTGAACGATTCTGTCTCTTGTCTTCATTGGCTCGCCAGATTGTAATTGACTCTATCGCAGTATAAATCAGTGATAGCTAAATTAAAAAAAAAGCGCTCGATTATGAGCGCTTCGTATGTCATTCATTTATTTGTTATAAGACTGATTGTGGTAAGGCTTGGATAGTTCATGTACCGCTTCAACAAACACTCCGGCGTTCTCAGGCGGAACGTCCAAGTGAATGCCATGACCAAGATTAAAGACATGACCTGTGCCTTCATGACCAAAGCCTTCTAGAATAGAGGCAACTTCTTGGCGAATGCGTTCTGGCTGAGCGTATAAAATCGATGGGTCCATGTTGCCTTGCAGCGCAACTTTATCCCCAATACGAGCTTTGGCATCAGCAATGTTGATTGTCCAGTCAAGACCAACGGCATCACAACCAGTTGCCGCAATGCTTTCCAACCACATACCACCGTTCTTAGTGAACAGAGTAACAGGAACTCGGCGACCTTCATTTTCACGAATCAAACCATCAACAATCTTATGCATGTATTGCAGTGAGAACAGGTTGTAATCACGAGGAGTCAATACGCCACCCCAAGTGTCAAATACCATTACAGATTGCGCACCCGCTTTAATCTGAGCATTTAGGTACTCAATAACACTGTCTGCAAGCTTGTCCAACAAGGCATGTAGCGTCGCTGGTTCTGCATACATCATCTGCTTAATCTTAGTGAAAGCTTTTGAGCTGCCGCCTTCTACCATGTAAGTCGCTAATGTCCATGGGCTACCAGAGAAACCAATCAAAGGTACTTCACCTTTGAGGTCTTTGCGGATTTGGCGCACAGCATTCATCACATACTGAAGCTCACCTTCTGGATCGGGTAAACCGATTTTATCCACGTCAGCTTTACAAGTAATAGGACGGTCGAATACCGGGCCTTCACCAGCTGCAAAACGTAGCCCTAGACCCATAGCATCTGGAATAGTCAGAATATCTGAAAACAGAATCGCAGCATCTAGAGGAAAACGACGTAGTGGCTGTAATGTCACTTCAGAAGCAAGCTCTGCGTTTTTGCACAGGGACATAAAGTCTCCCGCTTGCGCGCGTGTCGCACGATACTCTGGCAAATAACGCCCTGCTTGGCGCATCATCCACACAGGAGTGCAGTCAACGGGCTGCTTCAACAAAGCACGAAGATAACGGTCGTTCTTTAATTCTGTCATTCTGGCTTCCAACTTCTAGGCTTATTTCTTTAGTTTCTTTGTTAATTAGGCGCGTATTCTATCACTTATTTCCCTGCAACTAACCATAGATTTACGGTTTGTAGAACAGAGCTTTGCAACCTAGATCATGTTATTAACTTTTAAATCAATGGTTAATTTGCGTGCAAACTGAAACAGTGTTTAAAATCTCGGTGCTAGCGAAAACTACAATAATATACGGGTACTCAGTACTCGACATCTCATAACGACATCTTACTTACCCCCTCCCTCACCGGAGGGTTTTTTTTGCCTGTTTTCTCTCGCTTTTTAATTATATCGACGTCGAATATTCATCTTTGATAGCGTTAACTGTGTGTTCTATCAGCGCTCTGGCAATCGTACCTTTTGGTGCGACCGGCGGCATTTCACTTGGGGTAAACCACTGGGCATCACTCAACTCTGAATAATCAGGGCGAATATCACCACCAGCGAAATCAGCCAAAAATGCCATCATCATACTGGAAGGAAAAGCCCAAGGCTGACTACCAAAGTATCGGATGTTCTTAACGCTAATACCTGTTTCTTCCAACACTTCGCGAGCCACACACTGTTCTAGGGTTTCCCCAACTTCCAAGAACCCAGCAATCACCGTATACATACCTGTTTGATGACGAGGATGCTGTGCCAGAAGAATCTGATTCTCTTTTCTCACCGCAACGATGATGCATGGGAAAATCCGTGGATAATGAAGAGTTCGGCAGTCCTGACATTGCATCGCCAGATCACGATGGTTGAGATGGTTACGTCCACCACACTGTGGGCAAAAACGTAACGTTTGGCTCATGTGTCCATACTGAACTGCTCGGCTGGCGGCGAGAAATAATGCTTCATCAACAACCAATAATTCACGCAATGAGGTCATCTCAAAGTCTTTATCGAGATCGGCGTGATTCAGCCAGTAAACCGGATGTCCTTTGTATTGTTCAACTTCGATTGCAGTTTCGATCGGCAGTTCAAGATCCTTTGCCGTTCCGAATGGTACTGTTCCGTCAATGGTCCAAAGTTCACTTCCTGAAACAACACACCAATAAGCTGATTTGAGGTCACTATTTTTTAACATACAAACTCCTGTTGCTTGCAGTTCGTTCATTTTACTGGCAATCTAATTTCATACCAGAGTTTGTCTCTATTTGTTTACCACACATAAACTCTCGTGAAAACAACAGGCTGTATCCTACTCATACAGCGAAATGTGCAAAGGACAGTCTATCCTACGATAGCTCTATCTTGAGGGCGTGGCCATGCTAAAAAAATTCAAACAAACACAAGAGCAATGGGGCGGAGCCAGTGACGTTATCGATCATTGGTTAGAGAAGAGACAGCATGTAGTTGTTGAATATTGCAAAATTGCTGCACTTCAACCTTGTGCTTCTAAAGCCTCGGTTTCAGAACTCCCTTCACCTCAAGAACTTCAGTATTTCTGTCAGGAAATCGTCGACTATATTTCTGAAGGCCATTTTAAGGTCTACGATATGGTGATGAATAAATGGCAATCGACTGGTTTTAAAGCCACTGACGAGATTAATCGAGCTTATTCAGAGATCATCTTAACCACCGATCCTCTACTGAACTTTACCGATAAGTATGCTGCTGTAAGTGAAGAAGATGAGTTGGAAACTTTCGATGAAGATCTATCTAAAGTTGGGCAAATTTTAGAATCCCGATTTGAGTTGGAAGATCATCTGATCCAATTAATCATTGATAGCCTTTCGATTCCACCAGGCGCATAAATTAACTTAGATTCAGTAGCTAACTGCTTTATTTGATTACAAATTTTTTCCAATAAAAAAGGCACCTTTCGGTGCCTTTTTTCATATCGATAGTTCGATTACTCTTCTGAAGAGAAACCTGCGTTCAGTAGTGCAGCTAGGTTATCCGTAGCTTGCTCTGCTGAAGGGCCTTCTTTCTGAGCTTCACGCTTAGATTGACGCTCTTGGTGGTACGCAAAACCAGTACCAGCAGGAATCAAGCGACCAACGATAACGTTCTCTTTCAGACCACGTAGGTCATCACGCTTACCAGATACCGCAGCTTCAGTCAGTACGCGCGTCGTTTCTTGGAACGATGCCGCAGAGATGAACGATTCTGTCGCTAGAGACGCTTTCGTGATACCTAGAAGTTCACGTTCGAAACGTGCTGGCTCTTTGCCTTCTGCTTCTAAAGCACGGTTAGCAATCTTAACTTGTGAGTATTCAACTTGCTCACCAGGTAGGAACTCAGAGTCACCTGCGAAAGTAATTGTACACTTACGTAGCATCTGACGAACGATGGTTTCGATGTGCTTATCGTTAATCTTAACGCCTTGCAGACGGTAAACTTCCTGAACTTCGTTAGCAATGTAAGAAGTTACAGCATGGATACCACGCAGACGTAGGATGTCATGTGGAGACTCTGGACCATCTGCGATCACGTCACCACGTTCGATACGCTCACCTTCAAACACGTTCAACTGACGATGCTTAGGAATCATCTCTTCGTAAACTTCACCGCTGTCGCGAGTGATAACTAGACGACGTTTACCCTTAGTCTCTTTACCGAACGACACAGTACCTGTGTACTCAGCAAGGATTGCAGGCTCTTTCGGCTTACGAGCTTCAAATAGGTCTGCTACGCGAGGTAGACCACCCGTGATGTCTCGGTTACCGCCAGATTTCTGAGGAATACGAGCAAGAGTATCACCCACATTCACTTCAGCGCCATCTTCGATGTTCACGATAGCTTTACCAGGTAGGAAGTATTGAGCTGGCATATCTGTACCAGGGATCACTACATCGTTACCTTTCTCATCCACAAGTTTGATAGCTGGACGCATATCTTTACCTGCTGCTGGACGAGCTGCTGCATCCGTTACTTCGCTTGAAGATAGACCTGTTAGGTCATCTGTTTGACGAGAAACGGTTACGCCATCGATCATGTCTACGAACTGGATGCGACCTGCCACTTCAGTGATGATTGGCAATGTGTGCGCTTCCCAGTTTGCTACTGTTTCACCAGCATCAACTGCGTCGTTATCTGCTTTGCTTAGCAATGAACCGTAAGGAAGTTTGTGCTTCTCTTTGGTACGACCAAATTCGTCAATGATAGTTAGCTCAGACGCACGAGATGTGATTACTAGCTTGCCATCTTTGTTAATTACGAACTTAGCATTGTGTAGCTTAACAGAACCAGTGTTCTTAGCTTGGATGCTGTTCTCTGCTGCTGCCGTAGATGCCGCACCACCGATGTGGAACGTACGCATCGTTAACTGTGTACCCGGTTCACCGATAGACTGAGCAGCGATAACACCTACTGCTTCACCTTGGTTCACTAGGTGACCACGAGCTAGGTCACGACCGTAACATAGTGCACAACAACCGAAGTCTGCGTCACAGGTTACTACTGAACGTACTTTAATACGGTCAACAGAGTTGTCGTTTAGAACCTGACACCATTTCTCATCAAGAAGAGTGTTACGAGGAACTAGAACTTCTTCTGTACCTGGTTTCAGAATGTCTTCTGCAACCACACGACCAAGCGCAAGTTCAGTTAGCGGAACTTTAACGTCACCACCCTCGATGTGAGGCATCATGTCTACACCCTCGTGGGTGCCACAGTCGTGCTCATAAACTACTACGTCTTGAGCAACGTCTACTAGACGACGTGTTAGGTAACCAGAGTTCGCTGTCTTCAATGCTGTATCCGCAAGACCCTTACGAGCACCGTGCGTTGAGATAAAGTACTGAAGTACGTTTAGACCTTCTTTAAAGTTCGCAGTGATTGGCGTCTCGATGATTGAACCATCTGGACGAGCCATCAGACCACGCATACCTGCTAGCTGACGAATCTGAGCTGCAGAACCACGAGCACCTGAGTCAGCCATCATATAGATGCTGTTGAATGACTCTTGCTTCTCTTCTTCACCGTCACGGTTAATAACCATTTCAGATGAAAGGTTCTCCATCATCGCTTTTGCTACGCGATCGTTGGTCGATGCCCAAATATCGATCACTTTGTTGTAGCGTTCGCCCGCAGTTACAAGACCAGACTGGAACTGTTCTTGAATTTCGCGTACTTCTTCTTCCGCTTCTGCGATTTCAGTGTATTTCGCAGGTGGTACAACCATATCGTCGATACCAACAGATACACCTGAAAGTGCCGCATAAGCGAAACCAGCGTACATGATTTGGTCAGCGAAGATTACAGTATCTTTCAGACCTAGCTTACGGTATGCCTCGTTAAGTAGGTTAGAAATTTGTTTCTTACCTAGCTTTTGGTTAACGATGCTGTAAGGAAGACCTGACGGTACGATTTGCCACAACATTGCACGGCCGACAGTAGTGTCTACCATCTTAGTTTCTGTTGTGCTGTTACCATCTTCGTCAACAACGGTTTCTGTAATACGTACTTTAACGCGTGCGTGTAGCTCTGCGCTCTTAGTGCGGTATGCCTTTTCAGCCTCTTCTGGGCCAGCAAGGTACATGCCTTCACCTTTCGCGTTGATCTTCTCACGAGTCATGTAGTACAGACCCAATACAACGTCCTGAGAAGGTACGATGATCGGATCACCTGACGCTGGCGACAGAATGTTGTTTGTCGACATCATCAGAGTACGAGCTTCTAGCTGTGCTTCTAGAGTTAGAGGCACGTGCACCGCCATTTGGTCACCATCGAAGTCCGCGTTATACGCCGCACACACTAGTGGGTGTAGCTGAATCGCTTTACCTTCGATAAGTACAGGTTCAAATGCCTGGATACCTAGACGGTGAAGTGTTGGTGCACGGTTAAGTAGCACTGGGTGTTCGCGGATTACTTCATCCAAGATATCCCATACAACAGCTTCTTCACGCTCTACCATTTTCTTAGCTGCTTTGATTGTAGTCGCAAGACCACGAGTCTCTAGCTTGCTGTAGATAAATGGTTTGAATAGCTCAAGTGCCATCTTCTTAGGAAGACCACACTGGTGCAGACGAAGGTATGGACCTACTGTGATTACAGAACGGCCAGAGTAGTCTACACGTTTACCTAGAAGGTTCTGACGGAAACGACCTTGTTTACCCTTGATCATATCAGCAAGAGATTTCAGAGGACGCTTGTTCGAACCTGTGATCGCGCGACCGCGACGACCGTTGTCTAGAAGCGCATCAACAGACTCTTGTAGCATACGTTTTTCGTTGCGTACGATGATGTCTGGAGCAGCAAGCTCAAGAAGACGTTTCAAACGGTTGTTACGGTTAATCACACGACGGTATAGATCGTTCAGATCAGAAGTCGCAAAGCGACCGCCATCTAGTGGTACTAGAGGACGCAGATCTGGCGGAAGCACTGGAAGAACAGTCAGAATCATCCACTCAGGTTTGTTACCTGAACTTACGAATGCTTCAACTAGCTTCAAACGCTTCGTTACTTTCTTACGCTTAGTTTCTGAGTTAGTCGTATCTAGCTCTTCACGCATCTGTTCGATTTCTGCATGAAGGTCCATTGAGCTTAATAGATCTTTGATCGCTTCAGCACCCATCTTAGCGGAGAATTCATCACCCCACTCTTCTAGGCGGTCTAGGTACTCTTCCTCAGTCAGCATTTGACCTTTTTCAAGATCAGTCATGCCTGGTTCTGTTACTACGTACATTTCGAAGTAAAGAACGCGCTCGATATCACGTAGCGGCATATCCATTAATAGACCGATACGAGATGGTAGAGATTTTAGGAACCAGATGTGAGCAACTGGAGATGCAAGCTCGATGTGGCCCATACGGTCACGACGAACTTTAGTCTGTGTAACTTCAACGCCACACTTCTCACAGATAACACCACGGTGTTTTAGACGCTTATATTTACCACAAAGACATTCGTAGTCTTTTACTGGGCCAAAAATACGCGCACAAAACAGACCATCACGTTCAGGTTTGAACGTACGATAGTTAATCGTCTCAGGTTTTTTAACTTCACCAAAAGACCATGAACGAATCATGTCTGGTGAAGACAGACCGATTTTGATTGCATCAAATTCTTCGGTCTTATGCTGTGCTTTTAGAAAGTTTAATAAGTCTTTCACAATCAGCTCCTGTAAGGAGTTAAAAGCAGCCAGCCAAACGCCAGCTGCTTTCTACCAGATAATCACATTTCTCTGACGAGAAACGAATTACTCTTCGTCTTCTAGCTCGATGTTGATACCTAGCGAGCGAATCTCTTTCAACAATACGTTGAACGATTCTGGCATGCCAGGTTCCATGCTGTGGTTGCCATCTACGATGTTCTTATACATCTTAGTACGGCCGTTAACGTCATCCGACTTAACTGTTAGCATTTCTTGTAGCGTGTAAGCAGCACCGTAAGCTTCAAGTGCCCATACTTCCATCTCACCGAAACGCTGACCACCGAACTGAGCTTTACCACCAAGTGGTTGCTGAGTAACAAGGCTGTAAGAACCCGTAGAACGAGCGTGCATCTTGTCATCAACAAGGTGGTTCAGTTTCAGCATGTACATGTAACCAACAGTTACAGGACGCTCAAACGCATCACCTGTACGACCATCGAACAATGTCAACTGACCAGACGTTGGAAGGTCTGCTAGTGACAATAGTTCTTTGATTGAAGCTTCGTTCGCGCCATCAAATACTGGTGTTGCAATCGGTAGACCGTTGCGTAAGTTACCAGCCAGTACGCGTACTTCTTCATCGCTCATAGAAGCAATGTCGACGCTCTGACGAGTTTCACCAAGATCGTAAACCTTCTGTAGGAATTCGCGCAGCTTAGCAAGCTCTTGCTGTTCCTTAATCATTTGGTTGATCTTGTCACCAATACCTTTAGCCGCCAGACCTAAGTGAACTTCTAGGATCTGACCGATGTTCATACGCGAAGGTACACCCAGTGGGTTAAGTACGATATCGACTGGCTGACCAGTTTCATCGTAAGGCATGTCTTCAACAGGGTTGATCTTAGAGATTACACCCTTGTTACCGTGACGACCCGCCATCTTATCACCCGGTTGGATGCGACGTTTCACCGCTAGGTAAACTTTAACGATCTTCAGTACGCCTGGTGCTAGATCATCACCTTGAGTGATCTTGCGACGCTTAGCTTCGAATTTCTTATCGAAGTCAGCTTTCAGTTCGTCGTACTGCTCTGCTAGCTGTTCTAGCTGAGTTTGTAGTTCGTCGTCTTCTAGCGTTTGTTCTAGCAACTGCTTACGGTCGATAGATTCAACTTTAGCTTCGCTGTAGCCTGCAGTAAGTAGCAGAGAACGAACACGTGCAAATAGACCGCCTTCAAGAATTTGGAACTCTTCAGTCAGGTCTTTCTTCGCTTCTTTCAGCTGCATTTGTTCGATTTCAAGTGCACGCTTGTCTTTCTCTACGCCATCGCGAGTGAAGACTTGTACATCGATAACCGTACCTGCAACAGAGTTAGGCACACGTAGTGAAGTATCTTTAACGTCAGAAGCTTTTTCACCGAAGATAGCGCGTAGTAGCTTCTCTTCTGGAGTTAGCTGAGTTTCACCTTTAGGTGTTACTTTACCAACTAGGATGTCGCCACCCTTAACTTCTGCACCAATGTAAACGATACCTGACTCATCCAATTTAGATAGAGCCGCTTCACCTACGTTTGGAATATCCGCAGTGATCTCTTCAGCACCAAGCTTAGTATCACGAGCCACACAAGATAGTTCTTGAATGTGGATAGTGGTAAAGCGGTCTTCTTGAACAACACGCTCAGAAACTAAGATCGAGTCTTCGAAGTTGTAACCGTTCCAAGGCATAAATGCGATACGCATGTTTTGGCCAAGAGCCAATTCGCCTAGGTCAGTTGAAGGACCATCTGCAACTACGTCACCACGAGCAACAAGTTCACCTGGCATCACACAAGGACGCTGGTTGATACATGTGTTTTGGTTTGAACGTGTGTACTTAGTTAGGTTGTAGATATCGATACCCGCTTCACCTGGTACCAACTCTTCTTCATTAACCTTAACAACGATACGAGATGCGTCCACAGACTGAACAACACCACCACGTTTAGCAACAGCAGTTACACCTGAGTCAACAGCTACGTTACGTTCAATACCAGTACCAACTAGAGGCTTGTCTGCTCTTAGAGTTGGAACTGCCTGACGTTGCATGTTCGCACCCATCAATGCACGGTTCGCGTCATCGTGTTCTAGGAACGGGATAAGCGAAGCTGCGATAGATACTACTTGGTTTGTAGCAACGTCCATGTAGTCAACGTGTTCACGAGGGTGAAGACCAGATTCACCTTTTTGACGTGCTGTGATCAGTTCGTCAGCAAAAGTGCTTTCTTCTGTCAGCTTCGCGTTCGCCTGAGCGATAACGAATTGACCTTCCTCGATAGCTGATAGGTAATCAACTTCATCAGTAACAACACCATCTACTACACGACGGTACGGAGTTTCTAGGAAACCGTACTCGTTACAACGTGCAAATGCAGATAGAGAGTTGATCAAACCGATGTTTGGACCTTCAGGCGTTTCGATAGGACATAGACGACCGTAGTGAGTTACGTGTACGTCACGTACTTCGAAGCCAGCACGTTCACGAGTAAGACCGCCAGGACCCAATGCAGAAATACGACGTTTGTGCGTAACTTCTGAAAGCGGGTTGTTTTGGTCCATAAATTGTGAAAGCTGTGAAGAACCAAAGAATTCTTTTACAGCAGCAGAAATCGGTTTCGCGTTGATCAGATCTTGTGGCATCACGTTGTCTAGATCGCCTAGGCTTAGACGTTCTTTAACTGCGCGTTCAACACGTACAAGACCAACACGGAATTGGTTTTCTGCCATTTCGCCTACGCTACGGATACGACGGTTGCCAAGGTGGTCGATATCGTCCACTTCGCCAATACCGTTACGGATCGCGATAAGCTTCTTCATCACTTCGATGATATCAGTTTCATCAAGAGTGCCTTGCTCACCAGCGTCTTCACGACCGATTGAGCTGTTGAACTTCATACGACCTACAGTTGATAGATCGTAACGTTCTTCAGAGAAGAATAGGCTATTAAATAGCGTTTCAGCCGCTTCTTTCGTTGGCGGCTCGCCAGGGCGCATCATGCGGTAGATTTCTACAAGCGCAGAAATACGGTCAGTTGTGCTGTCAACACGGACAGTGTCAGACATGAATGGACCGTGGTCTAGATCGTTCGTAAATAGAACTTCTAGTTTTTTGTATCCCGCTTGAGATAAGTTCGCTAGTGCTTCTAGGCTAATCTCTTGGTTAGCCGCGATGATTACTTCGCCAGTCGCTTCATTGATGTAATCTTTAGAAGATACTTTACCAACTGTGTATTCAACTGGTACTTCAATGAATTCAACGCCATCTTTTTCAAGTTGACGGATGTGACGAGCCGTAACGCGACGACCTTTCTCTACATAGACCTTGCCATCAGCTTCGATGTCAAACGTAGCCGTTTCACCACGTAGACGCTCAGGCACCAACTCCATCATTAGAGTTTGGTCTTTCACTTCGAAGTTTACTTTTTCGAAGAAGATATCAAGGATCTCTTCAGTCGTCTTACCTAGAGCACGAAGAATGATCGATGCTGGTAGTTTACGACGGCGGTCAATACGTACGTATAGGTTATCCTTTGGATCGAATTCGAAATCCAACCATGAACCACGGTAAGGAATGATACGCGCGTTATATAGAACTTTACCTGAAGAGTGGGTCTTACCCTTATCGCTGTCGAAGAATACGCCTGGGCTTCTGTGCAGCTGGGATACGATAACCCTCTCGGTACCATTAATTACAAAGGTACCATTATCTGTCATGAGTGGAATTTCACCCATGTAGACTTCTTGTTCTTTAATATCTTTGACAGTACCTGCTGGCGCGTCTTTATCAAAAATCACAAGGCGTAGTTTTACGCGCAGTGGTTTTGAATAAGTTACACCACGGATTTGACATTCTTTAACGTCAAAAACTGGCTCACCAAGACGGTAGCTAACGTATTGCAGCTCTGAATTGCCGTTGTAGCTCTGAATTGGAAATACAGAACGAAAAGCAGCTTCAAGACCGTATTGTCCCTCAGGATCCTGTTCGATAAATTTATCGAATGAATCGAGCTGGATCGATAGCAGGTATGGAATGTCCAGTACTTGTGGACGAGTACCAAAGTCCTTACGGATGCGCTTTTTCTCGGTATAAGAGTAAACCATGGGGTTCCTCAGCTCGCTGATAAGTGACCCAAACTGTCCACCTTGAAGGTTTAGGACAGTGACTAAATCGCTGTTTACTGTAGTGACGGTTTGTCAGTTCGACTTCCGCTTTTTGCATGAATATGGGACGCTTAAACAGCGGGAAAATTCGCCCATACCCTACAGCGCAAAAAGGCCGGTGGTTATTAAACCACCAGCCATTAGCCTTTCGGCTAAGAAATTAAGTAATTATTACTTAACTTCAACAGTTGCACCAGCTTCTTCAAGCTCTTTCTTCAGTGCTTCTGCTTCTTCTTTAGAAACAGCTTCTTTCAGAGGAGCTGGAGCGCCGTCAACTAGAGCTTTAGCTTCTTTAAGACCTAGGCCAGTTGCGCCACGTACTGCTTTGATTACAGAAACTTTGTTCGCACCAGCAGCAGTTAGGATTACGTTGAATTCAGTTTGCTCTTCAACAGCTGCACCAGCAGCAGCGCCGCCAGCTACAACTGCAGCAGCAGCAGAAACACCGAATTTTTCTTCCATTGCAGTGATTAGTTCAACAACTTGCATTACAGACATTTCTGCAACTGCGTCTAGGATTTGCTCGTTAGTAATAGACATAACAATTCTCTTTTAAGTCAACAATAAGTTTATTTTGCAACCAGTAAAAAGCAAGGCAATTAAGCAGCTTCTTTTTGATCACGGATAGCAGCGATAGTACGTACCAATTTGCCAGCAGAAGCTTCTTTCATGCACATCATTAGGCGTGCGATTGCTTCGTCGTAAGTTGGTAGTGTCGCTAGTACTTCAACGTCAGTGATAGAACCTTCGAATGCAGCAGCTTTGATTTCGAATGCTTTGTTCTCTTTAGCGAAGTCTTTAAAAAGACGCGCTGCAGCACCTGGGTGCTCATTAGAGAAGCCGATCAAAGTTGGACCTACGAATACGTCTTGTAGACATTCGTAAGCTGTGCCTTCTACAGCGCGACGTGCAAGTGTGTTACGAACAACTTTTAGGTAAACACCAGCTTCACGAGCTTGTTTACGTAGAGTTGTCATAGCAGCAACTTGTACACCACGAGAGTCAGCTACAACTGCAGAAAGTGCACCACTGGCCGCTTCGTTGACTTCAGCAACAATTGCTTGTTTGTCTTGAAGGTTTAAAGCCATCTTGGATTACTCCTGGTTGATATTACACCACTCACTATTGTCACAACAGTGAGAGATTATTAGGTGCAGTTCCAGAAGAAAGGTAACCCATTCTTTAAAATAAAAAATGAAATCTTTCTGTCAGGTTCGGGCACCATCTACGTAGGTTGTATTAAGTTATCGAATGATAACGCCTACGGTCTTGGACGGAGACTGAATTCGGATTCAGAGAATCGGGCTTCAGCCCCAACCACAAATATTAGGCGCAAAATTATACACAAATTTTGCGCCTAAGCAAATGCATTATGCTTGAGTGTTCAGAGTATTCTGATCAACAGCAACACCAGCACCCATAGTAGTAGAGATGCTTACCTTCTTCAGGAAAGTACCTTTCGCTGAAGATGGTTTTGCTTTCTTAAGCGCAACTAGTAGAGCTTCTAAGTTCTCTTGTAGTTGGTTAGCTTCGAAAGACACCTTACCAATAGTAGTGTGGATGATACCGTTCTTGTCGTTACGGTAACGAACCTGACCAGCTTTAGCGTTCTTAACCGCTTCAGCAACGTTAGGAGTTACAGTACCAACTTTAGGGTTTGGCATTAGACCTCGTGGACCAAGGATGGTACCAAGTTGACCTACAACGCGCATTGCATCTGGAGATGCGATAACTACGTCGAAGTCCATAACACCTTTCTTAACTTGATCAGCTAGGTCTTCCATACCCACTAGGTCAGCGCCTGCAGCTTTAGCAGCTTCAGCGTTTGCACCTTGAGTGAATACAGCAACACGGATATCACGACCAGTACCGTGTGGTAGTACAGTTGCACCACGTACGTTTTGGTCAGATTTACGAGCGTCGATACCTAGGTTAACAGCAACGTCAACAGACTCTACGAATTTTGCAGTTGCTAGTTCTTTAAGAAGAGCAACAGCTTCGTTGATTTCGTACTCTTTAGTTACATCCACTTTCTCGCGGATTGTACGCATACGCTTAGTTAGTTTTGCCATTATATTAACCCTCTACCACTAGGCCCATTGAACGAGCAGTACCAGCGATAGAACGCTTCATCGCTTCGATGTCAGCACCAGTCATATCAGCAGCTTTAGTTTCTGCGATTTCTTGGATTTGAGCGTCAGTGATAGTACCCACTTTTTCAGTGTTTGGACGACCAGAACCAGACTTGATACCAGCTGCTTTCTTAAGAAGAACTGCTGCAGGTGGAGTCTTAGTTTCGAATGTGAAAGAACGGTCGCTGTATACAGTGATTACAACTGGAGTAGGTAGACCTTTCTCGATAGATTCTGTACGTGCGTTGAACGCTTTACAGAATTCCATGATGTTCACACCACGTTGACCTAGAGCAGGACCAACTGGTGGACTTGGGTTAGCCATACCCGCTGCAACTTGCAGCTTGATATAAGCTTCAACTTTCTTAGCCATGATATTTCCTAAATTTTGGGTTCAAACGCTAATTAACAATCAGCTCCCCGAAGTAACAAAACCAATTAAAGGTTTAGAAAACCTGATTCTCAAGTGGTAACACTCAAAAATGGTATTAATACCTGTAAAAAGGCGCGAAATTATAGCTAGCATTCGCGCCTTAAACAAGCCTAAAAGGTGTTTTTTTAGTCAACCTTTTCAACTTGTCCAAATTCAAGCTCAACTGGTGTCGCACGACCAAAGATCGATACAGACACTTTCAGGCGGCTCTTCTCATAATCCACTTCTTCAACCGTACCGTTAAAGTCAGCAAATGGACCTTCGTTAACACGAACCACTTCACCCGCTTCGAACATAGTCTTAGGACGTGGAGCTTCGCTCGCCTTCTCTAGACGGTTCAGAATCGCGTCTGCTTCTTTATCAGTAATTGGCGCTGGACGATCAGAAGTACCACCAATGAAGCCCATTACACGAGGGACGCTACGTACTAAGTGCCAAGATTCATCATTCATAATCATTTGCACAAGCACGTAACCAGGGAAGAATTTACGTTCACTTTTACGGCGTTGACCCGCGCGCATCTCAACAACTTCTTCAGTTGGGACAAGCACTTCACCGAATAGATCTTCCATGCTGTGCATCTTGATATGTTCACGTAGAGATTGTGCTACGCGACCTTCAAAGCCAGAGAAGGCTTGAACTACATACCAGCGTTTTTTTGGAGCTTCACTCATGTATTAAACCCTCTATACCCCAGTAGCAAAGGCCACTAGACGAACCATAATTCCGTCAATGCCCCAAAGTACTAGAGCCATTACAATACTTACCGCTAACACAATTAGTGTTGTTTGCATCGTTTCTTGGCGTGTAGGCCAAACAACTTTACGAACTTCCATTCGTGATTCACGTGCAAAACTAATTGCGGCTTTGCCTTTTGATGTTGTTGCAGCGACGCCTAGCGCAGCAGCAATTAACACAATTACACCTGCAGCGCGAATCACTACAGACAATTCACCATACAGGTAATTACCCACAACAGCGGCAGCTAGCAGAACGAAAGTGACAATCCACTTAAATGTATCTGCTGCATTTGAGCTATCAGGAGCTTCAGCATTTGCTTTCATAAACCAACCTGTCACACAAGTCTTACTATAGACGACAACAACCCCGCTGCTGCAGGGCAAATCCATAACATCAAGGTAAAATACCTCGATGCACTCTCTTTTTTATTTGTTAAAGAGCTAAATTCTTTAACAAATAGTCCTGTTTTCACACTTGCTTGTATAAAAAACTAGCTAATGCTTAATACAGCGCATAAAAAGGGCATCAAATGATGCCCTTTTTACTAGTGTCACGTCAAATCTTATTCAAAGATTTTAGCTACAACACCAGCACCAACTGTACGGCCACCTTCACGGATCGCGAAACGTAGACCTTCATCCATTGCGATTGGAGCGATTAGCTCTACAATCATTTGGATGTTGTCGCCAGGCATTACCATTTCTACGCCTTCTGGTAGAGAGATATCACCAGTTACGTCAGTTGTACGGAAGTAGAACTGTGGACGGTAGCCTTTGAAGAATGGAGTATGACGGCCA
>NZ_JAKKCI010000016.1:0-73010 GCF_021726015.1 Vibrio sp. A1-b2 | reverse complement strand
GAGCTGATCAGATCGTAGATTGATGATTTAGTTCCATGATTTAGGAAACAGAGCCCGAGACATGTGTTGTTTTTGAAGTAGATACTGCAGCTTTTTAAATGAATCGTTCTTTATTGCTGAAGATTAATTCTTTCCATTTATCAATTTAGTATTAGACATCCATATCGTTCGATTATAACAAGGAATTCACGGATGAAAGTGTTCTATGTGATATTACAGAAAAATCATAACTAATTGATTTTTCTGTAATATAATCAAGTCTGTAAATAGAGTATGAATGATATATTTTTCCTATCTTGTAGGCCTCATGTAAATCTTTGGATAATCATCAGCACTTACGGGACCCCGAAAAACATTAACCAGTTGATTTATATGACTTTAAAATCTAATCCGATAATCACTTGTGAATACTATATCCTCTCTAGCACAAAGACTACGTATTAAACATCCGAATACGATATAAACATCACCAATTGATACTAAGGGCTAAAAGGATAAGCGAAGATTCTAACGGAGATTTTTGACTATCTGGTGGAATTTAGCGAATACAAAGAAGCCATATCAGTCATGTTTGACATGTTTGACATGTTTGACATGTTTGACATGTTTGACATGTTTGACATGTTTGACATGAAATTTACGCGATTTAGTGGTGTATGTATTAATACAATTTGAACACTGTCTATAGTAACTCTATGTAGTCGTTGCAAACAGAGTTACTTTCAGAGACACAAGCTATAGAGCTAACCTAATGTTTTTCTATTTGTTGCTTCGATTCTTATCATATATTACAGCAAACGTAGCCACCGCGAACGAACCACCTAAAAGAATCCCCATTGCTATTATAAATTCAGTACTCATACGTAACCTATTCTGATTCCATGCCTAGATAATATTGTAGCAAATCTTAATGCTCGACTTGTTGGAAAATTTCGTACAACGCTATTTGAGTACGATTAATGCTCACATCTCGACTCGTAAATGACATTAGATTAATCATAGCATAATGAGTAGATAAAGATCATGAAAGTCAGCGCTGAAACAAGGAACGGGGCGTGCGACGTGAGGTCGTATGAAACGCTGTTCACCGCTAAACGAGTGAACCATCTGTATCACCAGATGAACCTAGGAGCTTGAATAAAGTAACGGCTCTGACAATGTAACGAAGATTGGTATTTGTCAATCGGGATCTAAATCGTTAGAGGACGCTCCTCCTGATAAACACAAGTCGGGTGAGCTAGGTAGTCAGCATGAGGAACGCATGTGAATCCGTGTAAGGTGCGTTATCCTTCGAAACAGCGGACGTGGTTAATACGCAGTAGCCAAAAGGCACGAGAGTCGGAAAGTGCCCCATGCTCTTTCGTGATCGTTGAACTCTCCGCACCTATAGCGGGCATCTAAACTGATATTGCGCGACATACGGAACACGGTAAGTGCACTAACTCTTAATACAAAAAACCCGCCAAGTAGGCGGGAGCTAAGGAGCAAATAGTCTTTAAGACTCAAGGATGCCTATTAAGGGGGAAGCATCAATTAAAAGCTCTCGCCAATACGCCTGAACCACGATAGTTGTATCCTCTTGAGTTACAGCTCACAAACGCAGATTCACCAGCGACTAATGTAACGGTTGTATTCAGTACAGTGATATCGACTTTGCCCTCAATACAAAACAAAATTTCCGCACTACGCACGTACTGCTTTCTGCTGGTCGAATCTACATTAATAATCTCAAAGCCAAAGTCATCTACAGGAATTGGATAACCTAACTTATTTTCCATTTGATAAGGCCGTAATTTGATACGCTCTGACGGAGTCGGTATGAATTTAGTATTTTCAATCAACTCCGAAACATCCATGTATTTGGGCGTTAATCCCGCACGAAGGACATTGTCTGAATTAGCCATAATCTCCAAACCCACACCTCGTACGTATGCATGAGGTGTTTCCGCATGTAAAAACATTGCATCACCAGGCTCTAGTTCAATCACATTTAACAATAATGGTGAAAAAAGTCCTATGTCGTCATCATAATCGCGTTTAAATTCAGAGATAAGTGAAAATGCTTCTCGTGCTTTTAGTGTTTTTGCCCCATCAGCTAACGCTCGAAATAACTCAGATAAAGCCTGTTGTTTGCGTTCACCGGAAAGATTCATGACAACTGAAAAAAAAACCTTTAAACCTTTCTCATGTTGATTGGCCTGTAAGGTATCAATGTCATTACGCAATGACTCTATTTTTGCCTGATTAAATAAACTGACAATGTCTGATATTGGCCTAAATCCGTTCATTGCTTTATAGAAGGTCAATGCGTACACCAACTCAGGCTTATGATTGCCATCCTTGAAATTGCGGTTGCTAGCACCCAATGCGATACCCAGAGAATTTTCTTTCTCGAAACCTTCTTCTGCTTTCTTTTTGCTTGGATGCACTTGAACTGAAAGAGGCTTTTCTGCTGCCAGTACCTTAAACAGAAATGGTAAATCACCAAATCGATCTGCTGTATAATTCCCTAGCACTTGGTTAGGGTCTTCAAGAATGAGTTCTGCTAGAGTCTTGCCACTTGTTAGTATTTTTGAACATCCATTGGGATGTGAGCCCATCCATATTTCCGCTTGTGGTACGTGATCTGGATTATCAATACCAAAGAGTTCTGATAGAGCAGTTGAGCTGCCCCAAGGGTAATGTTGAACAACATTGTCAAGCTTGAATATAGAGTTATCCATTGTTCGTCCCCTTATCTGCCAAACTCATACCTAACCAAAGTGCGGATGCTAGATTTCTAGAAGTCCTAGTTAAATTGGATTTTGCTTCAGCGAGAACTGTTTCTAAAGGTTGTGGAGCACGCACAGTACCAAATAGCGTATCTATATATCCGTATAGCTCATCAATATTTTCACCTAAAGAGCCTGCAATACCAATAACGGGAATACCTCTAAATTTTGCGCGTTTTGCTATACCAAATGGTACTTTCCCCTGCAGAGTTTGGTTGTCCATCTGACCTTCACCAGTAATAACCAAGTCTGTGTTTTTAAGAAGCTCATCAACATTCAAGGCATCCATTACCATTTCTATTCCTGGCTGAAGATGAATATCAAACAAAATCGATAAACCTAAAGGAACCCCACCAGCAGCTCCAAAGCCCGCACTATGACGATGATCTGCCCCATTAATTGGGGCTGCAACCATTGAGAATTGCCCTAATGCTTTATCGAGTTTGGTTATCATCTCTTCAGAGGCACCTTTTTGAGGGCCGTAAATATGACTTGCACCAAACTCCCCACATAATGGATTAGACACATCACATGCGACCTGCAATTCAACATATTTACATCGAGGATGAGCGTTAGCTAAATTTATGGAATAAATCTGCTCTAATGCGGCACCACCTTTAGACAATTCGTTTCCATCACTGTCCAATAATTTGCCACCAAGCGCTTGTACGATTCCGGCCCCGCCATCATTGGTCGCACTTCCGCCGAGTCCTAATAGTATTTTCTTTACACCAATATCCAACGCTTCTTTAATTATTTCGCCAGTACCATAAGTAGATGCCACCATCGGATTTCGCTCACTTGGTTTTAGCAGGTCTAAACCTGAAGCGGCTGCTACTTCTATCAGTGCGGTTGTCCCATTATCTAACAACGCCCAATTAGCATGAACAGGGGTTCCCATTGGGCCTTCAACAAGAGAAACTCGGTGTTCTCCTTTCAAGCCTTGTGTTAATACTTCAACAGTTCCTTCTCCTCCATCAGCCAATGGAAGATGCTGGTATTCGGCATTAGGGAACACTTCTCTAAAGCCTTCTTCAATAGCACAACAAGCCTGCTTAGCATTCATAGATTCTTTATACGAATCTGGAGCAATTACGATCTTCATTCAATTAACCTTATTTCTTATTGATACTCTTGAAGTTGGTCGTCAAAAACGACCTACTCCATTAGAACTTCACTAGGAAAGACTTAACCTGACACGGTTTAATAAGGCCAAATGATGTATTGCGCGTTGCTGTCGAAATGATTGATTCATCCAACAATGTTTCGTTCCAAGACGTGATTCCATCTTCGAAAGTCACTTCGTCGACTATCTCTTTATTTTCTGATGGATTGAAAACTCGAATAATTAAGGCTTCAGCGTCTTCAGCTTTTTTCACCGCACTTAATACCGCACCATCGATTGATTTATTGAATAAACTATAAGTTAACGGAATATCTTGCTTGCCAACATTGAGTTTCATAGCGTTATATGGGATCTTGTTGTAACACTCTATTGGTGTCACGTTATCTCGAGCATGAGCCATAACGTTAGCGTCAATATGATTGCCTGCGAAGCCAAATAGCGCAAAATTGCACTCCAACTTACCGCGAGTTTGTGAATCCGGAGTAGGTATTTTAATACCTGACGGACGACCAGGGCGAAGCAACAGCTCTTCTTTACCTAACACACCAACACCACGAAGTAATGTTAGAGCAAAGGTATCACGCTGCTCGTCGCCTTGACTTGCGATCACTTCAAACTCGCGCAAGCCGTTAGTCATGAGCGCCAAGCCTCCCACTTGATTTTCCACTGCAGCAAAGTTAATAAGCTGATACACAGGTACTGGAGCTTCTTTCCAACCTTCTTGCTCCCATACTTGCATAGCAGGATCGTTGGTTGGACGAGTAATCAAACCAAACTGGTTGTCTGCAACCACACGCTCAGAGACAAACGGTGTTGGTATCAGGACACGCACGCGGTGATCATCCGCTTGGTTGTCAACAACCATGCAAACGTCAATTCGACGTGAGCCTTGCTTAAGGATTACTTGACATTCAATATGGACATACCCACTTAAGCCGCTACGAGCTTCCCGTTCTATTAAATCCTCAGGCACCTCCATATGAGTTTCGATAGTAGCCACCGACTGGAAACCCTCATGTTTTACTGAGATTTGTGCATCATACTCATCCGAGTACAGTATCCACTCCTTACGTGACGGTGAGTAGTCGTATTCATCCCCATCATCCGAACCATCTTCAAGGCGCAGGACTTGATCAAAAGTCATCTGCGTTTCTTTGTCGAAAATAGTCAATGTGCCGTTGGAGTTGACGTTGATACGATAGAATTCATTTTCCATCATGGCTGCGTCACCACCAGAATCAATTTCTCTTTGTACTCCAGTTTGGTTCGCTTCGATGTGCAATGTTGTATACCCCATCGCAGGTACGGCGTATTTAATTTGAATGTCGTATTCAATGAATGGATCGTAGTTGCCGTAGTGTACAATTTGTCGGTCAATTTTACCGGGATCAATTACGCGCTGATCTTGAATGTAGTACTCAACAGAATTGCCTTGGTCATCAAACAGATTGAAGGACTCTGCACGAATGGTAATCGTAGTATTGATCACTTCATCACGCTCATACGGCGACAAATTAAATAGCACTAGCTTGTCGCAACCTTCGCGCGCAGGCATGTGGTCGACAATCTTACGCTTGTAGAAGTTGATGAGGTTCGTCGCCATGTCGTCAGCTAGAATGTATCGATTCAAGATTTCAGCATGAACTTTGTCTGAACAACAGCACCCAATCGAGTCATGGGCATGGTTTTTCATGCTCTCTTTCCACATTTTCTCAATAAGTCCGTGGTGATATTCAAAACCTAGCGTCCAGGCAATTGAAGCAAGCGGCTCTAGAATATTGACGATCTTGTTTTCTACTTCTGCATGGATCAACTTGATATCCATACGTGTCGACGAGATGGTTCGGTGAACACGCATATACTTGCCGTCATTAAACTCACCCTTGATGGTATCAAGCTTATCGCGCTCATCACGAATACGATCAAACACCTCCTCAAAACGGCTCATAACAAACTCACGTTCTGGGTAGATCTCGCGAAGCTTATCCATTACTTCGAAGATATCTTTTTGGATTGGCATTTGGTCATGACCATTCGGTAGTAAAATATCTTTTGTGACCGAAGGTTTCTCCAACACAGGAAAGTATTTATCTAAACGTGCACGCAAGCTGGCTTCATCTTGTGGCAGGTATTTACCAATTGCGTAACCCAATGGTAGCACTTGCGTCATGACTTCTGAGCCGTCATTAGATTGCCATAAAAATTCGGTTTTGTTAGTGCCATGACGCTCTGAACAACCACGCCAAAACATCGCAGTATCAATACCAAACCCATTATAAATCATCGGTAATTGCGAACTCATTGAGAAGGAATCTGGCAAATAGCCAATTTTCATCGGCTCACCGAGTGCCATACAATCTCGAATTCCGTATAGCATATTACGAACAATCGACTCCCCAGAGACCTGCATCGTATCGGTTTGCGAATACCAAGGACCAATGATCAATCTACCCGCTTCAACTAAAGATTGAACACGTTGCTTGTTCTCTGGTTTGATCGCGAAATAGTCTTCCAGCACAGCAGTCTGACCATCAAGTACGTAATATTTGTACTGCGGGTCACACTCCAAACGCTGCATGATTTCTTCCATATTGTTGACCAAAAGAATACGAGATTCTTCAGTTGTGAAATACCATTCGCGATCCCAGTGCATATGAGGAGTAATGTGAACACGTGATTTAATCATTTGGGGAATACCTTAGTTAATGCATTTACGATATACGAAGAGTGATGAGTTGCTCTCAAGAGCGTCCAAATAGTTTTGATACAAACTTAGAAAAGCCTTTTTGCTCATCTTGGTTTGGCGTCTCAACGACAAGCTCTGAGCCAACCACCTCATCAACCACTGGCTGGGGTTCTTCATCTCGAAGCAAGCTCATAATTTCTTCGACAGTAGTAGCCGCTAGTACTGCTTCTCTCACGTCATCATCGACCAGCGTACTAGTTAACTCAGTAAGCAACTGCATATGAGTTGATCCCGCCTCTGCGTTTGGAATAGCTATAAGGAAAATGAGGTTTACATCTTCTTCGTCATCAATACCTTGCCACTTCAATTCTTGTTTAAGGGTCGCAACGGCGAAAGCCGCTTCTTTTACCGCATCGGTCTTTCCATGAGGCACAGCTAGGCCTTCACCGAGTGCTGTTGCACCGTGTGCTTCACGCTCAAATACGGCTTTAAGATATTCATCTTTATCATGGAGCTTGCCCTGCTGGTTTAGTTGTTCAGCGAGCACTTCTATCGCTTGATCACGACTCTCAAAAGCGATTTGAAGGTTAATTAGCGATGGATTAGTCAATGTAGTTAAGTTCATAGTCATTTTCCTGTCATCAGGTCCATTGGTCTCTTCTCGACCAAACAATTCAAATATAATACAACTACAATACAATTGTTTTTTTGATCCATATCTCATAAAAGAAAGAAAAGATTACACCGCCTGAATTTTCAACCACAAAAATTGAAATATCAATATAACACACTGTTTTTTTGAATAAAAAACAAAGAAACAGAAAAACATTTATTGAAATTTGTAGGAACAACAATAATACACTTATAATACAAATGTGAATAACATCACAGATGAAGGGTGGAATGTGAGCAATAATAAGTCATCGAGCAAATACATGATTGCTCTGGGTAAGCTAAAACATTTATTAATTCAATAGTTGTAGAAACGAAACATAAGGGACTACAGATGAAAATCTTAGCGATTACAGCATGTACCGCCGGTGTGGCTCACACCTACATGGCTGCCAAAAATTTGGAAAAGAGAGCTGCAGCCCGAGGCTGGCAAATAAAAGTTGAAAAACAAGGTGCCAATGGTCTTGACGGCCGGATCACTCCGCAAGATGTCGCTGAAGCTGACGGCATCATATTCGCGACGGATGTTGGCGTTGCAGAAGCAGAGCGCTTTGAAGGTCTTCCAGCAGTCCACGGTAAAGTGAAAGACGGAATAAAAAAAGCGGATGAAATGCTTGATGCTCTCGAACAAAAAGTCAAAGCAGATGGTGTTACTCAGAAAAAAACGACCAGCTCTTTTTCAGAAGAGCGAGAAGAAGTTAGTAATGACAACATTGTCGTTAAATTTCTCAAAGACTGGTATAAAGGCGCATTATCAGGTGTCTCTCACATCATCCCTTTAGTTATAATCGGTGGTCTCTGCGTAGGTCTTTTAAACCTATTCTTTGGCTACGATTATACTCACCTTTATGATGAGGCAATTCTGACCGAGTACACAGGCAAAACGTATGCAGACCTGGGTATAATTAATGCGTCTGAAGGCCTTGCAAACAATGATATTAGTGCAATAAAGAAAGAAGTTACCGCCGCTATTGCTCAGCCAGAAGCAAAAGCACAGTTTGAATCTTCTCTTCAAGGTATCATTCACTTTTTGTATTACAGTACGCTCAAGGCATTCAACCCTCTACTTGTCTGTGTTCTTGCCGCCTTTACAGCTTACGGTATGGTAGGTAAGCCTGGACTTGCACCTGGTTTTGTCGGCGGTTATGTTGCTATGGGTGGCGGATTCGGGAGCATCTCTGTTATGACAGGTGGATTCCTTGGAGGACTAGTCGCTGGTGCTGCTGCCGCTGTATTTGTTATGCTGATCCGCCAAATCAAAGTGCCTGCAGTACTTGAATCCGTTAAGATGATAATAATCACACCTCTGCTTGCTGGTATCTGTACTCTGCTATTCATGTATGTAGGCCCTGGTAAACTGTTCGCTGAGTTGAATTCAGGTCTTGTAGAATGGTTAACGTCAATGGGAACCAGTAACCTTATGATCCTTGGTTTTATCCTTGGTGCAATGGCATGTTTCGATATGGGGGGGCCAGTAAACAAGGCCGCTTATATGTTCTGTATCGGTGTCGGCACTAGTGGTGACTTTGCAGGCGATGCTTCCATCTTCTACGCGGCGTTCACAGCAGCAAAATGTATTCCTGGAATGTCTTTAGGCATCATGTCAGTCCTGTTTAAGCGCTACTTCGATGAAGAAGACCGTTTGGCGGGCCCTTCGACAGCTATTTTGGGCTTCTGTGGTATTACGGAAGGAGCAATCCCTTACGCAGTTAAGGATCCGATGCGTATCATTCCAGCTCATATGGTCGGTGGAGGTGTTGCTGCTGCACTGATTTTATCGTCCAAAATTACTATCGGGACTGTTGCTGGCGGTGCTGTATTTATGCTCCCAGTCATAGGGGATCCAATGTCATGGTTACTATACTTTTTAGTCGGTATTGCTGTGTCTATTGCACTAACAATTGCGCTTAAAGCAGTTGGTAAAGACAAACGACTAACCACAACAAAAGCATAGAATTGTCTTATCCCTTACAAAGGCTCTCGGTTTACCTAGAGCCTTTGTTTTTTTGCCTCAACTCTGCAACATGGATGATTTATATATTCAAATATGAAGTGACGTAAATTGAATACAATTTGTATTATCTATTTTGAATTCGTATCATGTTGTGACTTAATATCTAGTTCAATCACAATCATCCTAACGTACAACTGAATACCGTTAGTTCATTTGTCAATCTGTCGAGGTATCCATGACAAGACTTCCCATGTATCGCAAAATAGCCGATGAAATACGAAATAAAATTGGTACTGGAGAGTACAGAGTAGGTGAAGCTCTCCCTACAGAGGCTCAGCTACGTGAAGAATTTTCGGTAAGTAGAGTAACCGTTAGACAAGCGCTTAAACTCTTAATTGAAAACGAAGAACTTAAAAGTATTCAAGGCAGTGGGACCTACGTAAAAGAAAGTAAGGTGAACTACGACATGTATCAACAGAGTAGCTTTGCTGAAAAATGGGCCCACCTGGATGGTGTAACACACAGTGACGTTCTCTCTTTTGAGATACGATGTGCATCTCTTACAATGGCCGAACACTTAGACGTTAAAGAGGGCGAGCGCATTTTTTATATCAAACGGGTAAGGTACGTTGACGACAATCCAATTACAGTAGAAGAAACTTGGATGCCTACTGCAATGTTCCCTGATTTGACCTATCAGGTTATGCAGGGTTCAAAATATGAGTACATTGAAAAACAAAAAGGCTTAATAATTGATCGCAGCGAGCAAGAGATAATTCCTATACTTCCACCTCAGGATATTGCAGATTTGCTGGGTATTGCTCCAGCCGAACCAATAATCGAAAAGAGAACTCGTAGTTATTTACAGGATGACACCGTGTTTGAATACAGTCGCAATTACTTCAAATCAAGCAATTATAAGTTTACTTTGATTGCCAAGCGTGAGAAGCGAGATTAACGCATCATGAAAAGCTCTGTGTGGAAACGTTCATGCGAAACTCCGGCAGAACTAAGTTCTGTTTTTAACATACTTCCAAATTGTTGTGACCCACACAAACAAGTCTCAAAGTTATTACTCTTCATTTTTTCTAGAATCAGATTACTATCCAAAAACTCACCTAAATCCGAAATTACCATGTGCAGTTCAACAAAATCGAGACGTTGCAAAAGAGACAAAATTTCATTGTGAAATGAAAGCTTCTTTCTCTGAGTTAACACTATAAAATAAGTGCACTTTTTCGAACTTGTACTGCCGTTTGTTGTCCTCTCTCGTTAGCCAATAAAGTCTAGAAACAAAAGGCACTATACCGATTCCTGCACCAATCTATACTTGCTTCCCATATCTAGGAATTTGAAACGCACAGTAACCTCCTTCGACTGTGACCTTTTGGCCGACTTTAAGACTATTAACCATCTTATGGGTGTAGTTTATGGGTGTAGTCGCCCAAATCTTTTACTCCGAATTCTATTCTTTGATTGTCCCATAAAAGCTCATTTACATAGGCTTACCATACCTAACCCACCTTTTACATTTAAGGGACAAACTTTAATACAAATAATGAAAGGAATACGTTATTAATTTAACCATTAGAAATCGACTTTATGTTTTCAAGAGGTTTAAAAACGGAACCAGATATCTGAATTCACTTTGGGACTATGACACAAAAAAATTTGACTGCAGACCTTTATCCACGTTTAAACATGATTTACTTTCTTTTTACTCATCATACTAACCTTGAATAAAAAGAAAGCTATGTGGCTGAACAATTACCTTTTTAAATCTTCAATAAGGTTATTATTCGAAGGGAATAACGCTTTTTTTGCTTCATCGTCCATGATGCTCTTAAAATTGTGTTCACTGCCAAGACCTCGAGCCACTTTTACCGATGGACGTGAGTTGACTTGCTCAAACCATGCTTTGATGTTTGGATAATCGTTCAAGCGCCCTTTTCCTAAAACGTGTTCAACTTTGTCTATCCAGCCCCACGCTGAGATATCGGCGATAGTAAGCTCTTCACCCACGATATATTTTCTGTCTGCTAAATGTTGGTCTAGCACCAAATAATGACGCTCAGTTTCACTCATGTAACGGTTTTTAGCATAATCCAGTGATTCTGGAGCGGCATAATGGAAGTGTACAGATTGACCTGAGAATGGACCTAATCCCGTTCCAATAAACATCAACCATGATAAAAATTGAGCTTTATCTTGCGGCTTACCTAGCAAAGTTTGATGCTTTTCCGCTAAGTAGAGTAGGATAGCCGTCGAATCAAATACTGTGGTGCCGTTATCGTCGATAGCAGGCAGTTTGCCGTTCGGGTTTACCTGACGAAACTCCACGCTGTGTTGCTCGCCTTTTAGCGTGTCCACTGGTACCAGTTCAAACGGAATATCAGCTTCGGCTAAAAATAAAGCCACTTTCATTGGGTTTGGTGTTGGGTGGTAGTAATAACTGGTACCGGGGTTATCTTTGTATCGTCCATATGGCGGGCGTTCTTCAAATAAATTTTTGCCAATGTATTCAGGATACTTAGCTGCTAGTATAAAACCATCTTCTCTAGCGACAAAAATTTGATTTTGTTCCGTTAAGGTATATATAAATTCAGATATAGAATTGACAGAAATATTAATACATAAGGCACCAACAGTTTTCCCATTTCGAACAATTGGCACCCCTAATGCCATAACCAAATTACCTGCACTACTGGCATAAGGTCTGGTAATTATATTTTTCTCACCTGAAAAAACCCTTGTATACCATTCACGGTTAAGATTTTTTGCATTAAAATTTGGTATTTCACCCGAAGATAAATAAGTAGAGCCGTCTTTCATACCTACGTAGGAAGCTAGTACTTGTAAACTATTTTCTAAATGTGCAAGCTTTTTGGTTGTTTCCTCTATATTTATGTTACCACTTTCGTCTATTGGTAAACTGCTGGTGATAACATTTAAACTATCGAAGTATCTTTTTATTTTTTGCTCTACCGAATTTGACATTAAAAATGCTTGATTATTTAGAGTATTTGTATACCCATCTACTGATGCTGATTTAAAATTAATATAACTAGCTAGAGTGACACAAAAAAATCACTCCTAGAAAAAGAACTCCAGTAAAACTAAGCAGTTTTATTTTAGCACTCACAACCGATTTCCTTAAAATTAAGTGATCCAGAAAAAATATCGAAACCAAGTAAGCATTTAAACTATTGTATATATATCTGAAGACACTTTTCGTAGCCAATTAGTATCACAAAAGCAAAAATCCCACTATGTGGCATTCATTAATGAAAAAATAAAGCAGCGTAGCAATATCCACTACACTGCTTTAAATCTGTATAGTTCAATAAACCATACTTAAATTTACTCTACTTTTAAGCTACTTAATTTAGCTTGCTTCCTCTTTATGCGAGTGAAAATTCCACCAAGAATAACGATGCCACAAAGTGCGTAAGTCGCCATGAAAGATTTATCACCGGAAACCAGTCCCAAATCAGAGAAAATAATATAAGCGCCGAGAACCATGTAAAGGATGACTGCAGATGCTTCAAATCGGAACTCCCACGGTTTTATATCCATAGCTTCGTTCACTGGAAGCACGTAATCTGTATCGCGAGGATGTACTTTACCTATGATGAACATAACAGCACAGCATACAACAAATAGTACAGCAAGTTGGTGGAAGAAATGCAACTCTGCCAATGGCTTAAGCGGTCCAAGATAATCGTGCATGGTAGCAGGAGTAAACTGAATAATACCGTAAGTCATGACAAAAATAGCTAAAGAAGCCTTCGCAGCTATTGCTGGAACACGTTTAGTCACATATCCCATGAATACGATCGTGAAAATGGGAACACTGAATAAGCCTGCCAAACGTTGTAGCAAATCGAACAGACCATTTGGTGCGAACATAATAAACGGTGCAATACCAACGGATAAGATTGCGATAAACAAACCAAATGAACGGCCTTTGTTTACCAATTGTTCGTCAGTAAGCTTATTTTCTTTATCAAACATCGGCTTATACACATTCAGTGTAAATAGCGTTGTTGATGAATTTAATACACCGTTGAAAGTCGATAGAATCGCGCCAAACATCGCCGCTAAAAAGAAACCGACGAGAGGTTTTGGTAGCACTTCATTTACCAAGCGAGTGTACATCGTATCCGCTTCATAGCTTTGACCAGAAGCATCTGAAGTCCCAAACATGTGGTAAGCGATAATCCCTGGGATAATAAGAAACAGTGGTGTAAGTACTTTTATTGCACCAGCTAAGATTACGCCTTTTTGGCCTTCTTTTAAGTTCTTAGCCCCCAAAGCTCGTTGTATAATGGCTTGATCAGTCCCCCAGTAATAAAGGTTAACAAGCAGTAGACCAGTAAACATGGTTGAGAAAGGCACGTTTGGATCGTTTTCTGCTCCCACAGCCTGCAACTTGTCTGTTGCATTTGTCGTAATAACGGTCAGACCTTCTGAAAAACTTCCATCCCCAAGCACAATCAGACCAAAAATTGGGATCATCAAGCCACCCACAATCAATCCAACACCATTTAAAGTATCGGCGATAACAACCGCTTTCAGACCACCATAGATGGCATAAAACAGACCTAAAATACCGATAATAGACGCAATCAATAATACCGTTTGGAATCGACTGATACCCAGCATGGTTTCTACATCAAAGATACCACCAATAACCATCGCTCCTGCGTAGAGTGTGTTTGGTAATAAGTTAATGATATAGCTCAGTAGGAATAACACCGTCACAAACTGCTTTACTGACAGGTCATAGCGAGATTCTAAGAAATCCGGAATTGTCGTAATACCTTGTTTAAGATAACGAGGCACAAGGAAAAGCGCGATGATGATAAGTGTAATACCGGATGCAACCTCATAGCCCATCACTGACATATTTCCCTTAAATGATAGAGCACTCATCCCTACAAAACTGGTTGCTGAAAGGTTAGTCAGGATAAGTGAACTTGCGATAAGTCCACCCGTAAGGCTTCGTCCTCCTAGGAAAAAGCCATCTTTTGAGTCATTTTTTTGATTCTTAACACGTGACCAAGTGAAAAACACCACAAAGCCCGTGAAAAAAAAGAATGACAGTAGAATTGTCATTGGCATAATTGTGTCCTTAATATATTAAAATATTAGATGTTATTGTTTATGGGGCAAAGGCGCAGATTCAGTCATTACTGCAGCTCTACCCCAGATATTGGAATGGCGTTTTTACTCCTTACAATTTCTCTAGATGAACAATCAGCGCCGATTCAGGATCCAGAATTGGCAGGTATAAACCTATCTCTTTGAGATTGTCGCCACTTAACGTTAGAGTCTTATCCAGCCACTTAGGTCTTTGTTTCATCAGTTGGAAACTGGTTTGTGGCATATCAACCAACTTCACATGGTATTTGGCGTCTACATCAACGCAGCTAATGCGAAGAGGAGAAGGAAGGGCGTGATCTGGCATCGCCAGTTGACAAACGGTAATCAACATTTCGTTGCCATTTTCAACGCCATAAATGTTCTGATTCTTATCTGCAGGGTCAATTCGGAAACTACGACCACTGTGGAGCAAGTCGCGATATTCCTTGTGCAGTGCAATGTAACGTGAAAAAGCGGCTTTCTCTTGCTTAGATTCTTTAACTGGGTCTAGCTCGACGCCCATATGGCCGCTTAATGCCGTGACTCCACGCATATTGATGCCATGGCGTCGGTTTGTTGAGTGGCATTCAGCAGGACCAATATGAGCTCCCATGACCTCAGGAGGAAAAAAGTAGCTCATACCTTTTTGAATCGATTGACGCTCTAACGCATCGTTGCAGTCTGACGCCCAGAAACGCTGTGTACGTTTTAGGATTTCAAAATCTATGCGGCCACCACCCGAAGAGCAAGATTCAATTTCCACTTCAGGGTGAGCGATATTTAGCTCATCAACCAAACGGTACAATGCTTGTGTTTGACCGTGAACTGCTGGCCTGCCATGGTGACCAGGTTGAACAAGCTCTCGGTTCATATCCCACTTGAGATACGTAATATTGTATCGAGTAAGGAGGTCATTGAGGCGTTCAAACAGGTAGTCAAAACATTCTTTATTCTGTAGGTCGAGTACATACTGCCAGCGACCAGACGGTTGATGATAACCTTGTAGACCGAGCACCCAATCAGGATGTTTACGATATAGATTGGAATCCTGACTTACCATTTCAGGCTCAACCCAAAGACCAAACTCCATACCTTCTTTATTGACATGCGCAATAACCGGCTCTAGGCCATTTGGGTACTTTTGCTCATCCAAATACCAATCACCTAGAGCTGCCCGCTCACCATCTCGCCCAATAAACCAACCATCATCAATAATGAACCGCTCAACTCCCATTTCCGCCGCTTCAGTCGCCATTTGCATGATGTATTCTGGTTTGTGATCGAAATAGATACCTTCCCAAGTGTTCAAATGAACTGGGCGAGGTTTGTTCACCGGAAACTTAACAATGTTTTCACGAACATATTGTTGGAATCGTTGTGAAATGCCGTTTAGACCAGTGCGGCTGTAACAACCGTAAAGCCACGGTGTTTGATACTCTTCACCAGCCTCTAGAATAGATTCACCCGATAGTAGAAGCTCCCCAGCTTGGACAAAACGACGACCATCACTCCGAACATCGGCGCGTATTTGGTGGTTACCACTCCAACCAAGATGAAAACCCCACACTTGACCAGTCTGTTCATTGAAACCATTAGTTCCAACAAACAGACCTGGGAAGTTTTCATGAGACGTACGTCCACGACGGTTTTCTTGCATAAACCCACCATGTTCAAATCGTTGACGCTGAGTTTGGAACTCATGACACCAACGACCATGGAAAGTCATTAATTCATTTGCATGATTAGGCAGAGGAAGTGTTGAAGACAATTTGCCTAAATAGTATCTGCTGTTACCAGTATTCCTTACTGTGACTCGTTTTTGCACAACATCTGTATTGAAGTCCAGAGCGAGTTCTACAGAGAGTTGCAATTTAGCAACTTCATCTTCCATCAGAAATGTCACTTGACTATCTTGTACCAAGGAGGAGGTCAGCTTAAAAACGGGAGCCCAGTCATAACCATCACGATGGCCTTCAATACCGGGTGCATTGAAATGACCACATCCCAGCTCTGGACAAAGGGACAATGGTACATCAACATCAAGCCTAGCCTGAGATATGGGACGTTCTGTAGATAAAAGGAGGTCTTCATCAATTTGCGCAATTTTCGCACCCCAATGAAGGATCTCTGGAACTCTATCTATCTTAATAATCAAGCTATGACTAATACTCTTTAGGTGGATAAATTCACTCATAATTGGTTTGACCTTTTGTTTCTTGATTAATGTTTTCGAAAACACAACTTAATTAGATACTGATATCTTCCTCTATAAATATCAAAAAAAATGCATCTATATGTGATATAAACCACCATAAATAACCACAATTTTTGACATAGACATCTTGTTATCGAAAACATTAAGCCGTGTTATTTATGACATATTTACTTACCAACTCGTTCTGTAAATCTCATAACTAGCTACATGTCATTTCTAAGCCCTCCGATTTAGGCTGAGAACAAAAGGAGAGTTCGCGATGAAAAATCACGTTACTCAGAAACACAAATCGTCAAAATTTTTAAGTAAATGGAAGCTGGCAGCAAGGTCAATGAAGTGTGCCGTGAATACTGCATTTCAGACTTGAGCTATTACAACTGAAAAGCTAAGTACGGTGTCATCTAATTAGCGGATGTTACAGCTCGATGGAAGAAATTCAGAAAGATCTGGACGATTGTATACACTACAACAATCATCGTACTTATCAGGGAAAAATGCGCTGTGGCAGAATGCCATTAGAGACATTAGAGACATTAGAAGATGAAAAATCAATCTGGACTGAAAAGAATCTAGCCCAGACATAATCTAACAGGCACCGAGTCAAATATGGGTACCGGTCAGTTCAGGTCTGAATTAGTACAGTTAATTACTACATTAGAGAGTTTAATCTTCGGTATATGCTGTAAGGCATATAAGCAGATACCCCCTTTTGGGGCTATTCCCACACACATAAGCACCAGTACCATTGGCTTGCGCCTGCTCCGCACTATCGTAAATTCCCGAACATGGCTCTAAAGCAAAATTATGAGTTTGATTATGTGCACCTTGGTTTTTACATACACCTAAATAAGGTGTAACGGAAGTATCGACAATCATTAACAACCTACACCGTTTACCTTCAAATCCAAACCAGTCACTATTCGAAAATATTTCCTAAAAATGGAATTTGACCTGCTCCCCATAATCTAGTCCAGTCTACACTTAGTAATGTTCATCCAACCCAGGAGATGATGAACATGAAAAAGCGATTCAGTGAACAGCAAATCATTGCCATTTTAAAATAAGCGGAAGCGGGTATCCCTGCAAAAGAACTTTGCCGCAAGCATAGGATCTCAGATGTAACATTCTATACATGGCGCAAAAAATACGCAGGCCTGGATGTCTCTGAAGCTCGTCGGCTTAATGCTCTGGAAGACGAAAACGCTCGACTCAAAAAGTTGTTGGCTAAAACGTTACTGGATGCAGAAGCCCTGAAAATTGCTCTCAGCCAAAAGTACTGACCGTCGAGGACAAGCGCAAGGCTGTTAAGTGATTCAGGAAGGCACTCAGCTTTCAGAACGCAGAGCCTGTTTACTCGTCGGTATTCAACGCGCGTCAATGAAATATCAACCTCAAGCTAACCGGGAGGATGATAGGCTTCAGGCTCGGATAAAAGAGCTGGCATTGGAACGACGTCGATTTGGTTATCGTCGTATTCATCGTCTTTTGAAGCGAGAAGGGGTTGATGTTAATCATAAGCAAGTTTATCGCTTTTACTGTGAGTTGAGCTTAATGGTCAGTACGCGGAGACGCAGAAAATCACAGTGGGTTGAGCGAGAGACTATCTTACTTCCTTCCGTACCGAATCACACGTGGTCTATGGACTTCGTGCTGGATGCTCTGAATAACGGCCGACGGATTAATTAAATGCCTGACGATTGTGGATGATTACACAAAAGAGTGTCTAGATATTCCTGTCGCTACGTGACCTCGGGTGATGAAGTAGTGATCACACTAGAGTCTATCGCTGCATTTCGAGTTTATCCAACAGCGATACGAACTGATCAAGAGCCAGAGCTTACGGGGAAAGCCCTCGACCAATAGGCTTATCAGCATGATGTGATTTTAAAATTAATCCAAGCAGGAAAACCGACACAGAATGCTTATATTGAAAGTTTTAATGGTAAGTTCAGGAATGAATGTTTACTTAAGAGAACTGTACAGAAATTTAATTTGATTCATGGTTTAAGTTTAAGGTAACAAACGTCTGATAAATTCTAAATGTTCAAGCACTTCTTCTTTGTTATATTTACCATCGCTTTTTTGAGTAGTGCTTGATCTAATCAACAAATTCACGGGTAAAGCTATAGAAGTTGTACCCTGTTTGTCAATACTATTCAATACAAGTTTAACAGCCTGCCTGCCTAACTCATCAAAGTCTTGTTTTATGGTAGTTAACGGTGGCGAAAAAAACTGACTATCTTCTATGCCATCAAACCCGACGATTGAAACTACCTGAGGCACTTTTATACCAACTTCTGCTAATGCGCAAAGTACACCTAAAGCCATTTGATCGTTCGCAACCAGCACTGCATCAAAAATCTTTCCCTCAACTACAACTTCTTTTATGGCTTTGTAACCACTGTTAGCCTGCCAGTTGCCCTCATAGTAAGCCACTTCTTTAAGAGCAAAATAATTTAGTTTATTTTTCCATTCGTCGTATCGTATAGCAGATGCCGTTGATTCTGCGGGACCAGTGATACATACAAATTCCTTGCGTCCTTGTTCTACTAGATGTAGAACTGCTGCAGAAGCTCCTGCTCTATGATCGCAGCAAATATAGTTTACATGAGTACCTTCTGGGACATCGATAAAAACTATTGTCAGTTGACTAAACTGCTCTACTAAATTTTCAGCAATATTTCGTTCAACTGGTACATTAATAATAACGGCATCGACCTGTTGGGCAATCAATTCTCTAATAGCCAGGCGGAGATCTTCGGCAGAATTGTTTTTTATAACAGAAAGTGCTGTTGCAAAGTTCATCTCGTGCGCCTGACTGCGAACTCCTTTGGCAATAAGAGCCACACCGTGTAAAGAAATATCTAAGGATACTAAACCAATAATGCGAGACTTTGCTCGACTGAGCATTTGTGCCCCTTTGTTGGGTATGTACCCCAGAGTTTTAATTGCATCATTAACTCTTTTGCGTGTAGCTTCCGCAACATTATCAGATCCATTTGTAACGCGAGAAACAGTCTGCGTTGAAACACCAGCTAAACGAGCGACATCTTTAAAGGTAATAGCCATATAAACATCCTTATTGCTGATAGTTTCCCATCAGAAATCCCCCAGTATTGGGTATAAATACGTCAAATGGTATCGCACTATGTTTTCGAAAACAAATCCTAGCTTTGTTGCTGAATTCAGCTTACGAGCGGACGCTAGCTAAATCGTACACCTTTTAAACGATATACTGAGTTTCGGGCATACCTATCCCAGTTAACTTATTAAGGGCTTTGATCATGGAGTGAGGCTCCAAGTAATTGTTTCACTCGATACATAGCGGTTTGAGACAGTGAACGTCTGTGATAACCATACTTCTGTTTCCGCTTTTTGTTCGGCCCATAGAGCTTCTGGCACCCAACCGCCAAATTGCGTGAATGCCCCTACTCCCAGAAGGCTGCTCCCTCACGCGGAGGGATTAGAGGTATCGCTTTCTTAACCCTAATGGCCCTGTGGCACTCCCTTGTATCGTATGCTCCATTTCCCGAAATCTCCTTGATGAATCGGCGTGTTTGTTTGAGTAGATTGGGGAGTACTTCCGAATCTGTCACGCCTGATAGTGTCAGCTCAACTGCGATAATTTCATGAGTATCGGTATCAACGACAAGATGGGGTTTACGCCAGACTCGAGGCTTACCATCGGTTCCATGCCTTTTTACTTTCCATTCGCCCTCACCGTATACCTTAAGTCCAGTTGCATCAATGGCTAGGTTCTGAATAGAGCCTCGTGAAGAGGTTTTAAAGCTAACCTAGACACCCTTTGCTCGGCGACTTATACAGGTATAGTGGGGACAAACCAATGGAACATTCGCCAATCTAAAAACGGAGTCGATAAAGCCTTGAAACGCCCTTAAAGGCAAGGAAAAAAATGCGCTTTACCATGAGAGCAGTTGTGATAGCTAAGTCACTAAACAATCGTGGTCTACCACGCCTATCCTGCTTAAGTTGTTTCCATTCAGTTATCGCTTCTTCGTCAATCCAAAACGTGAGTGAACCTCGGTTGATTAATGAGTTATTGTACTTGCGCCAATTATTGGTTTTGTAGCGAGGCTTCGGCATGAAATTAAAGTCGGAGAATGAATGTCCCTGATCTGTTCGTAAGATTATGATTTAATTAATTCGATTTCTGCAACAAAGCCAAACTCAGTGGTAAAACAATGCAGTATGTATATCAAGCAAGAAGGTACAATTTAGTCACTCGTTGAACTAAGAAATATAATAAATGTTCAATAGCAAAAATAACTAACGGCTTGTCAACAAGATACTGGTCTCGCTATTCAGTACCCCATCAAGTTCACGAACCACTTTAAGCACTGAATCAAAGGCCTGTAGATCATTCGCACGAATTTCAACCACCAAGTCCCAAGCACCATTCGTAGTATGAATTTTAGTCAGTTCACGTATACCTTTCATTTTTTGAATAACCTGACTGGTTGACTTACCGACAACCTCTACCATCATTACTGCTCTGACTACATTTTTTTCAAGAGAATCATCCGTACGAATAGTAAAGCCAAGAATCGCGCCAGTGGATACTAAGCGATCGATCCGATTTTGCACTGTACCTCGTGATACTTTCAAACTATTGGCCAGAGTGGAAATTGATGCTCTTGCATCACTACGTAGTTCAGCAATCAGCTTTCTGTCTAGTTCATCTTGCAAATATGGCATTTCTCACCCTAACTTAGCAATTTGCTATTAAGACCTTACATTCTGACAAATTTTTAATCAAAAATTATGGATTATTAACATTTTTTATAGCGGACCGCACCCCTATCATATAAACGTTGGTTTAAAATATCAGGAGAAATTTGTGTCAACTTTTATCTTATCCGCTAAAGAGCAAGTACCGTTTCTAGGCGTTAAAGACGTATGTAAGCTTATTTCCGCTTACGGCATAGAAGCATTTTTAAAAGATCTTGCTCAAGAAATTGAACAGGATTTTATTCATTGGGAGCATCTGGATAAATCAAATCGCTATGCATCACACTCGGCGGACGGCGTCATCGAATTAATGCCAATTAGTGATGGCACTTACTTCAGTTGTAAAACAGTGAATGGCCATCCTAATAATTACCTTAATGGATTACAAACTGTTGCCGCTTTTGGAGTTTTAAGTGATGTGGCTAGTGGCTATCCTATCTTAATCAGCGAAATGTGCTTGTTGACTGCATTACGCACAGCAGCCACTTCAGCTTTAGTCGCAACTTACCTTGCACCAAAGCACAGAGAACAAATGACTCTCATTGGTAATGGCGCTCAGTCTGAATTTCAAGCCCTGGCTTTTAGGGCATTATTGGGAATCAATCGAGTTTGTTTATACGATATTGATCATCAAGCATCAGTGAAAGCCTATAACAACTTACGTTCTCGAGGCTTCGATGTCGTCATTCATAACTCAGTCAACGCGGCTGTTGCTAATTCTCAAATTATAACCACATGTACCGCCGATAAAAAATACGCACAAATTCTCGATGATTCGGCTGTAAAACCAGGAATCCATATCAACGCTATTGGCGGAGATTGTCCTGGGAAAACGGAGTTGAACAAAAACATACTTACACGCTCTACTGTCTTTGTTGAGTACACACCTCAAACCCGAATTGAGGGCGAAATTCAACAAATGCCTGATGATTTTGCAGTTACAGAACTGCACGACCTCTTTACCGGCAATCAAATGGGCCGACGAAGTGAAGAAGAAATTACTTTATTTGATGGAGTGGGCTTTGCCAGTGAAGACTTATCTGTTTTGCGCTTTATACGCAATATCTTAACCAGTGAGCAGTATGTAAAAAAATCTGAGTTACAAACCCTTGATATCGTGTCGAATCAAATTGACCCGAAAAACCTGTTCTCTTTATTCCAATAAGCAGAAATTCGTGGAGTCCGTATCAATAATGACTAAACTACAATGTGGTTTGAAACGTTCTCAGCTACTAGAAGACAGCTGCTATCAAAGTACTGATCAAGTAATAATGGTTCGTCCTCATAAGTTTCAGGTAAACCAGCAAACTTTGGTAGACAATGCGTTTCAAAAAAGTAGCCAATTGGATGAAAAGACCATCCGAAACTGTGCTTATATGGAGGTAACACAAGCCGCAGCTGTCCTGCGTTCTCACGGTATTCATGTGAAATTGTTTGAAGATACAAGCCTCAAAACACCAGATTCGGTATTTCCTAACAACTGGTTTACTACACACCATGACGGGTCGTTAGTCCTGTACCCGATGCTTACGCAAAATAGACGACTGGAAAGAAAACGTTCCATTATTAAGTACCTTGAAAATCGTCAACAATACCATCGCACTATAGACCTTAGCTACAATGAAACTGAAGGCCACATTCTGGAAGGAACAGGTGTTATGATTTTTGATCATATGAACGATTGTTTTTACGTTGCTCGTTCACGCCGTACTTCAGATACTTTAATAGAAAAAATAGCTACAACATTGGGAATGTCTCCCATCGTCTTTGATAGCGAAGACGAATACGGAACCCCAATATATCACACCAATGTAATTATGGCTCTAGGAACAAATTTTGTCGTTATATGCTTAGAGGTTATCAAAGATGCAACAGCCCGAGAGCGCTTATTAGATTCGTTTAAGAACTCTAATAAGGAAGTGATTAACATTTCATGGCAGCAGGCAAAGCAGTTTTGTGGAAATGTACTCGAATTGCAGGGCAAACGTAGTAAAATTCTCGCATTATCAACCACAGCCTATGCGGCATTAAGTGAACTTCAGAAGTATCGTTTAAGCCAACATGCCTTTTTGCAGCCAATCCATATCCCGACTATCGAACAAGCCGGAGGTTCTATACGTTGCATGATTGCCGAGTTGTTTTAATGAAAATAGATACATATTATTGGTTTGACCATAACCATAACTGAATGAATCAATGATTGTGTTTGACACATATCTTCAAATAGAGTGACGATGCAGTAGAGTCGAACAAACTGCATCGTGTTATTCAGTTACTTTAGAGAAACTAAGTTAAAATTGGGCTGGCTTTGTTGCGTATTTCATACGAAAAACCAAACACCCTACAGTTGAGCCGCTTTTATACAATATACTGAGTTTCAGCTCCTTGTGCCATGAACATCTTCATCAGATATCTCAATGAGTTAACGATAGGTCTACTTTAGCCATTTCGGGAGATTCTGTATTGGTCACATTAGATAAACTCAGCTCCGCTGCAACGATTTCGTGGATGCTTGTATTTACTGCAATATGCTGCTTACACCATATTTTGCACTTTAAGTCAGCACCATGCTTCTTGACTTTCCATTTACCTTCGTCATAGACCTCGAGACCAGTGGCATCAGAGGCTAAATGCTGTATTGCTTCCCTAGTTTTGGATTTAAATGAGACATCAACTTTATTAGATCAACGGCTTATGTTGTAGTGGGGACAAACAATTGGGATGTTAGCCAGCTTGAGTAATGAGTCTAGAAAACCTTTCAGCACTCTCAATATCATAGAGAAAACGTGTTTCACCATGAGTGTTGTAGTACTAGCTAACTAGCTAGCTAATTTAACGTGGCCTACTGCACTTATTCTGTTTACTTTGCTTTCACTCTCTTATTGTATCTTCACCGATCCATAAAATAAGTAAATCGCAGCTGATAAGGGCGTCATTGTAGTGTTTCAAGCTAGTTTTTTATAACGAGATTTTGACATAACACTACTGAAGATTAGCTGCTTTGACCGAACAGCTCATAAGTTCCTGCTTTAGTTCCTTCGATTTGCGCAAAAATGCCTCTTCTACCCAGAATTTATAGCTAGCGCTTTTCGTTAAACCAAGCCACAAGATATTCAATTAAGGCTCTAACTCGTGCAGTCAAATGCCGGTTCTCAGGATAAACTGCATATAAGCCCATTGGGTCCATCTCCATATCTTCAAAAAGCAGCTCTAGCTCACCCGATTTTACATGGGTTTCGACAGCGTAATACGGTCCAATTCCAATGCCTAAACCACCACACGACATATTGGTTATTGCCCTTGGCGAGTCTGCATTAAAAGTTCCGGATACTGGGTAAGAGACGATTTGACCATTGATATTAAAATGCCAGTTTTTCGAATCAGTGGAACTACGAAAAAGTAGGCAGTTATAACCGACAAGCTCTTCCGGATGAAAAGGCCGACCATTGGCACTTAGATACTCTGGGGAAGCAAAAATTACCACTCTCATATCCTTTAGTTTTCGCGCCATTAAGTTCGAATCTTGCAGTTTACCAAACTGATCTGCTCCAGCCCCACCGCTAACGACAGTGAAGCAAGATTTCACACTGATTGGTGAACAAGCAATGATACAAGCAATTGAGCTAAAGAATCACACTCCGCAAGATACCGATTCATTCAAACAAACTCGTATACCTGTGGAGTTAATCATCCGCAAGAGTAGTGAGCAAAAAACACAAAATCACTACAACAAGCATGAAATTCAAAAGTTATTAAAAAAGGTAGAATCGCTTCTACCTTAATCAATTAGATGAATTGAAATCACGTTTAATTAGACAGCGATTCTAACACGCCTGCCCCTGGTTTGGCCTGACACACATAGATAGATTCTTTAAGGCCAGTAGCCGCTAGGTAGTTCGCTTCCACGACGGCTTTAACTTCATCGACTAGCATAGGCGGCACTAATGCAACAACGCAGCCGCCGAAGCCACCACCTGTCATCCGCACGCCTCCTTTGTCACCGATGACTTGTTTGACCATGTCTACAAGAGTATCAATTTCTTTGACTGTGATTTCGAAATCATCACGCATAGAAGCATGAGATTCAGCCATCAACTGGCCCATACGCACCATATCCCCGCAAGCTAAAGCTTTTGCAGCTTGTTCCGTTCGGTCGTTTTCAGTGATTACGTGCCGAGCACGCTTGGCTACCACATCATCTAACTCGCTCAGAGTACTTTCTAGCATCTCTATACTCGCATCACGCAGTGCTGTCACTCCCATAATACGCGCCGCTTCTTCACACTGTTTGCGACGAGTATTATATTCGCTATCCACCAAACCACGCTTTTTATTCGAATTAATGATAACCACTGACATTTCTTTAGGCATGGAGACTGAGGTTGTTTCTAAGCTACGACAATCCAGTAACATAGCGTGGTTTTCAAGACCTTTCGCCGAGATCATTTGATCCATAATGCCGCAGTTGCAACCAACAAACTCATTTTCAGCTTGTTGGCCGTTAAGGGCAATCTCTGCTTGGCTTATTTCCAAGTTGTAGAGCACCTTAAAGGTTTGCCCGATGACCACCTCTAACGCTGCAGACGAACTCAAGCCAGCACCTTGTGGGACATTACCACTAACAGAAATATCCGCCCCTCTAAACTGATAACCACGATCACGCAAGCATTTCACTACACCGCGAATATAGTTTGACCACATTTTGTCTTGCTGAAATTCAATATCTTTCGTGATATCAAACTCGTCAGTTGCATTGCCGTAGTCAACCGATACCACACGCACGATGTTGTCATCACGTTTAGCTGCTGCTACAACTGTTTGATAGTTGATTGCGCAAGGCAATACGAAGCCGTCATTGTAGTCAGTGTGCTCGCCAATTAAGTTCACGCGACCAGGCGCTTGAATAATATGGCTTGGTTGATAGTTTAAAACTTCTTTAAATGAGGTTTTAACCGCTTGTATTAAGTCAGGCATAGTGGGCTCTCTAATTCTTATTTGTTCAATAGCGACTAGAGGCGCATCACCCAATAGCCGCGTTACAATTACTGTTCTTTGTAATGGATATCGCTGAGATCACGCAGACGTTGAGCCGCTTGCTCGGCAGTTAAATCACGCTGACTTTCTGCTAGCAACTCGTAACCAACCATAAATTTACGCACGCTCGCGCTACGAAGTAGTGGCGGGTAGAACAGCGCATGCAACTGCCAGTGGTCAATATCAGTGCCTTGTTCAAAGAATGGCGCGTAATGCCATCCCATCGAATAAGGGAATGAACATTGGAATAAATTGTCATAGCGGCTAGTGAGTTTTTTGATAGCGAGAGCAAGATCATCGCGCTGATCATTGGACAGTTCACTCATACGGCGAATGTGCGTCTTAGGAAGTAACATAGTTTCAAACGGCCACGCAGCCCAATAAGGAACAACGGCAATCCAATGCTCAGTTTCGACAACCGTACGCGAACCATCTTTCACTTCAGCTTGTGCGTAATCCACAAGGAGGTTCGAGCCTTGCTGCTCGTAGTACTCTTTTAAGTGCTGCTCTTTACGCTCTATTTCATTTGGAAGGAAGCTGTTTGCCCAGATCTGACCATGAGGGTGTGGCTGAGAGCACCCCATCGTCTCACCTTTATTTTCGAATGCTTGAACCCAGACGTAATCTTTACCTAACTTTTCAATCTGTTCATTCCATGTGTCAATCACACCTCGAATTTTGCTCACAGGAAGCTCAGGCAGAGTTTTACTATGATCCGGAGAAAAACAGATCACTCGACTAAGTCCACGTACTCCCTGAGTTTTAAACAGTGGATTGTCTGATTTTGGCGCATCAGGCGAATCTGGCATCAGTGCAGCAAAATCATTTGAAAACACATAAGTGCCTTCATAGTCTGGGTTCTCATCACCAGAAATTCGGGAATTGGAAGGGCACAAGAAACAACCCTTATCATAACTAGGAAGTTGCTCGATTGAAGGCTTTTCATCTTGACCACTCCAAGGACGCTTTGCTCGGTGAGGCGAAACTAGAATCCATTGACCAGTCAATGGGTTATAACGACGATGTGGATGATCCACAGGATTGAACTCAATGTTAGACATGTTCTATTTCTCGATTTAATTTGGGGGCTCTCTCCCACTAAGGAGCAGCAGGAAAGAGCGAATTAGATAGGGTTATTGGCTATAGCCCTGCGGGTTTTCAGACTGCCACTTCCAAGTATCAACCGTCATTTCTTCAACCGTACGAGTGGCTTTCCAACCTAAGTCTCGCTCAGCTTTATCAGTGCTAGCCCAGCACTCAGCGATGTCACCAGGACGACGTGCACAAACTTCATATGAGACAGGCTTGCCACATGCTTTCCCAAACGCATCCACCATTTCAAGCACACTCGAACCATTGCCCGTGCCTAAGTTATAAATGTGCAAACCTGATTTTTCGCCAACGGATTTCAATGCTGCGATATGACCATCGGCCAAATCCATCACGTGAATATAATCACGAACACCAGTGCCATCTGGTGTGTTGTAGTCGTCACCAAAAATAGACAGTTTTTCGCGACGACCGACCGCGACTTGAGCAATGAATGGCATCAAATTGTTAGGAATACCTTGCGGGTCTTCTCCCATCGTTCCCGACGGATGTGCCCCAACAGGATTGAAGTAGCGAAGCAGAGTAATACTCCAACCGTCTTCCGCATTAAAGAGATCAGACAGACACTGTTCGACCATGTATTTACTACGCCCATATGGATTGGTTGTTGCGCCAGTTGGTGAATCTTCTGTGATTGGTACTACCTCTGGGTCACCATAAACGGTCGCTGACGAACTAAACACTATGCTCTTAACATCGGCTTTTCGCATTGAGCGCGCCAACACCAAAGTTCCATTCACATTGTTGTCGTAATACTCAAGTGGCTTAGCAACTGACTCGCCTACAGCCTTAAGCCCAGCGAAATGAATCACAGCAGCAATATCGTGTTTAGCAAACACGGAGTCGAGAAAAGCTTCGTCTCGTACATCGCCGAAATAAAATGCAGGCTTGCTACCGGTTAGTGCTTCTATGCGGTTAAGCACTTCTTCTTTTGCATTACATAGATTATCAATAATCACCGGTTCAATACCTGCTTCAATCATCTGAACACAAGTGTGACTCCCGATGTACCCCATGCCTCCAGTAACAAGAACTTTCATTTTACTTCTCCAAATTTAGGCAACTTCATCAACTGGGGGCATTCTAACAACGGCGAAGAACTTCTTTCCGTGATCAAAGTCTAATTGTGTAAACGCTTCCACTAAAAGTAACTTAAAGTGACTAAATGAATTCGACAAATAATGAATAACAGGCTTTTATTAGCGAACATTTCTGTGGTTACGTTTACATTTTCGAGACAAGACTTTCCAAGGATTAGCCTACGGTGTCAACACTTTGTTTTACTATTGCCATCTTCAAAGACAGGCAATAAGAGAGTTGTATAGATCATTTTGGGGCGTACGAGGTGAGGTCTTATCGGGTAAGTGCTAGGTTGTCAGTATGATGAATCGAGCGTTTCCTCAGCTATTCCCGACAATATGCAAGCAGCAATATGTTTTGATTGCGACATATTTTGAATCCACAAACTGTGGGTACAACACCTCCCCGACCAATAGAAAGCACCATTGGCCGTTATCTATATTTTCTACGTAACTAAAGATTATAGTTGTTGGATTTTATCAACTAAATCAAGTGCTTTTTTAGGGTTTCCTTGTTTTATGGCTTGACGGAGTTCATGAAATAAATTTTTCACCTTCTCAGTGTTGTATTCCAATGCCTTGAGATCTAGGCCATCTTCATTTGAAAAAATTAGCGTATCCGTTTGACCAAAAGCATCAAACTCTATAGCTACCCTACCTGTATAACTATGTGGGATCACTATCTCCTCTTCTTCAATTGTTCTGTCTCTCTTAATCCATATCTTACTGCTACTATTCGCATCTTCGTCTGTTGTATAAACGATAACATACAAAGGAATATCTTTGACTAGTGGAGTGAAACGTACAGTTGCTTCTTGACGATATGTTTCAAATAAATCGCCAGGCTTATACACAAATTCGGAATTGGGAATTCTAGATATAATATTACCTAGACTATCGATGACTAATACTGACGGCGCAAATATCTTCGCATCGTAGAAAGCCTGTACCTTTAAATCCAATATCTGAGATCCTGACGGTAACTCATACGAGGCAACAGGGCTATCGATACCATATGCCATTAACCTTTGGGTGTTCTGTTGAATATTAATCTCAGATAAGTTGCCTTTAACTACGTATAGCGCATCGAGTTCGTTCAAAGAACTGAACTTTACGCTGCTCAACTGTTCTACCGGCCCATCTCCAGCAAAATTGTAAGCAGCTGTTTGGCAACCACTCAAACACCCTACAATCAGTCCGGCCGTCACTACGTTCTTTATCACTAGTTTGAACTCCTCCATTCCTGTTGATGACATTTTCACATAGTAAACACCAAAACATTGGGATTGGCTTATCAATTTTTGATATTTAATCTAAGATTGCAAATCTCATACTCAATAATTCAAGGCTTCTGTTAAATGACTGATAGTTTCCTCCCCACCCCTTGAGAATCTACCATAACCAATTGTTTTATTTCAGTTTCCTTTGATTGCAACCTTGTATAACTCATGGGGTTCCCCTTACTTTTAACTACCAGTCTGTTGTTAATAGTTTATGTTTCATACTCAAATGTAAAGTCTTCATCTAACTTTCACACTATGACTGTAGACAATATTGGTTGACCTGTAATATCTTGTAAATTTAGCCAACACAAGTCGATCAACTGAAAATCTCTCATGTCCTCAAAATATCACTCCCTCGAAAATAGAATGAATATAGTTGGTTTAACTTGGCCAATATTCATTGAAACACTGCTTAGAAGTGCGTTAGGTGTTACCGATGTTTTCATGCTCTCTGGTTATTCTGACCTTGCCGTATCGGCTGTCGGTGTCGTTTCACAGATCGTTTTCTTTCTAATTGTTATCTCTATCATGGTCAGCAGTGGTACCGGTATTCTCATTGCTCAATACAACGGGGCACAACAAACTGAACAGTCTGGGCAAGTTGTGTTAGCCAGTATGATATTGGGTCTGACCGTCGGCATCTTACTCAGCTTTCTCATGTTTGTGGGCGCTGAAAGCATCGTCGGTGTCTTTGGTCTTGAACCCGACGTTGCAAAAATGGGTGTCGACTACTTCGTCATCAGCGGTGTTTTTACCTTCAATTTAACGTTCAGCGTTATCTTGACCACCATATTGCGCAGTCACGGTTACTCGCGCTCCCCTATGGTCATCAACCTCATCGCTGGTATCCTAAATATCATTGGTAATTACATTGCTCTCTATCAACCATTCGGGCTACCCGTTTACGGCATTACTGGTGTAGCTATCGCTACCGTGTTCAGCCAGGTTGTGACTACGGTACTATTGATTATCGTATTAAGTAGTACTGATATTCAGTTTCCATTCAAAGCATGGCGCACGATTCCTTCCTCTATCTACCGAAAGTTATTAAAAATTGGCGTGATGAATGGTGGTGAAATACTATCCTATAACCTCTCTCAAATTGCATTGGTGTATATCGTTGTTCAACTTGGTACGGCCTCACTAGCCGCGTACACCTATGCACAAAACATCACTAGGGTCACATTTACTTTTGCTTTAGCGCTGGGGCAAGCGACTCAGATTCAAACAAGTTATTTCGTTGGCAAGCAGTGGTTAGATGACATATCTGCGCGAGTGTACAAATACTATTTCATTGGAGTGGTTACTTCGATTACAGCCATCGGTGTCGTAATTCTGGTCCGCGAGCCTATCATTCGTCTCTTCACTGAAGACCCCCACATTGCTTCACTGCTGGCTACCTTGTTAATTGCCTCTCTACTGATTGAGTCTGGACGGGTTGGTAACTTGATATTTATCTCAGCCTTAAAAGGTGCCGGTGATGTTAACTACACCGTCAAAATGGGTATTTTGATCATGTGGGGAGTGTCGGTAACGCTGGGCTACTTGCTTGGTTTGCATTGGGGATTAGGTGTTCTGGGCGTATGGTTAGCCATCGCTGCCGATGAGTGGGTACGAAGTTCAATCATGTTTGTTCGCTGGCGTTCGATGCACTGGAAACGCTACTCTCTCGTTTCTAGCCAATAGAAATCCATTCTAGCTAAGCAAATTTCAGAGTTTTGCTTGGTCTTAAACCTCAGTAAAAATCCACCTGCATAGCAGGTGGCTTTGAATGGCCCCCTATAAGGGGGCTCACTGTTAGTTCTCTGACCCTAAAAGCATTTGGCGCGCTTCTTCTTCCTTTCCCACACGATCTTGGTACCTGACATATCTTCGAATAATTTCCTCGTTCATTCCTACCGAATCAACAAAGTAACCTCGCTGCCAGAAATGATTTTCAGCCTGAATTTGGGCGTCCAAACTATTTGATACTGACATCTATAGTAAACGTGTGAGCTTGAATCATATCTGCTCATGTTCTTTATCTCCTTGATTTGCTGGTTACAAACACTGGATATATTGAACATGAGCGTTCTTCGGGCATAGCCCAAAGGAACGATCACCACCTTCATAGAAGGTGGTTTAGGGGTAGAAAATAAAAAACTCCCATCGCAGTCTCACTACAATGGGAGTTTATAATACCAGTAATGTGAAAATCACTATCTAAGCAATTCACACACTCTAGACCTCATATTGTGCGATCTTATCCCAATCAAACTCAACCCCGATTCCTGGTTCATCTGAAGCAACAGCACGGAAATTCTCAACCACCAATGGACGCTTGGTGTATTCATCGATCGGAAAGCTATGCACCTCTAGCCAACCTGTATCAAACGCTGATACCAAACTCACGTGAAGCTCTTGCATACCGTGTGTACATACTGGGATATTGTTTTCAGTGATTAAATGCGCCGCTTTTAACCACCCGGTAATACCACCACAGTTAGAGGCATCTGGTTGACAGTAGCCAAGCTTTGCCTGGTCCATCGCGTAACCAAACTCATGGATAGTATGAAGATTTTCACCCATAGCCAACGGGATAGAAGTGTTGTCAGCAATCTCAGCGAAACCTTTATAATCATCAGGAAGAGTTGGCTCTTCAAACCAAGTAATATCATATTGCTCGACGGCTTTAGAAAGTGTGATGGCTTGCTCTACTGTCAGAGAATAATTAGCGTCGATCATGAAGGTAATGTCAGGACCAATCAGTTCACGAACCGCCTTAATACGGTCGATGTCTTCTTGCATATTATCACGGCCGATCTTGATCTTAACAGCATTAAATCCACTTTCGAGGTAACCACGGATATTGTTCAATAGTTTCTCCAGAGGGAACTGAAGATCGATACCACCACAGTACGCTTTACACGTGTTGTTTTTGCCACCAGCCATTTTCCATAGCGGTAACCCTTCACGCTTACCTTTTAAATCCCAAAGGGCGATATCTACCGAGGACATCGCAAAAGTTGATATACCACCGCGCCCCACATAATGGATATGCCACTCCATAAAGTCATAAATCTCTTCAATCTGAGTTGCATCTTTTCCGATTAGCGCCGGTTGAATATCGTGTTCAAGCATGGCTTTAATCGAATATCCACCTTTACCACCAGTGTAGGTATATCCCGTACCTTGAGAACCATCTCCAAGTGTCACTGTGGTCGTGATCAGCTCAAAATGGTCATGGTCACCATGTTTAGCGTCGGACAAAATTTCCTTTAACGGGATCTTAAACAGTCTTGTTTTAATGTCTTTAATTGTTGTTTTCATTGTAAATACCTATCTTATACTGCCGCGACAATCTCTCTGACCAAACGGCCAATTTCGTCCCAAGCTCCGTCGTTCACAAGTGACTTGTCGACCATCCATGTGCCGCCACATGCCAATACGGCAGGGAGTGCTAGATAATCATGAATATTGTTTTGATTGATACCACCTGTTGGCATCACTTTGATTTGCTGATAAGGGCCAAGCAGAGACTTGAGCATGGCTAAACCACCTGATGCCTCTGCTGGGAAGAATTTCACTGTATCAACACCCAGCTCTAAGGCCTGCTCAACCAACGACGGGCTGTTAACGCCTGGAACGATGGTTATTTTATGTTTTTGACACGCTTTTACTGTGCTCGGGTTCAAACCTGGAGAAACAATAAAGTCTACACCTGCTTTTTTTGCTTCGATGACTTGCGATTCATTCAGCACTGTTCCTGCGCCAATTAACATATCTGGGTATGCATCACGTAATAAACGAATCGCTTCAACCGCAGCATCAGATCGAAATGTGATTTCCGCAACTGGTAAACCATTTTCTAACAGTGCTTTGCCTAACGGTAAAATATCGTGTGCATTGTCGATTGCAATAACAGGCACAACCTTAAGCTGCGCTAGGCGTTGATTAAGATCCATGAATTCATTTCCTTATTTCGATTCATTAATTCTTGCAAGAACTTGTTCAAAAGTCGGTAAAGGCGCTACTGCACCGTAACCTGTGATCGTGATTGAAGCCGTTGCATTGGCATAAGCTAGACACTGTTCCAGAGACTCACCTTTAACGTAATGAGTACAGAAAGAGCCGGCAAAAGAGTCACCTGCGGCTGTCGCGTCGACTAGCGTCACCTGGTGTGGACGAATAAAGTGGCGGCTATGTTCATCAGCGACGGTAGCACCATCACCACCCTGCTTAAGCACAACGACTTTTGCACCCGCTTTAAGATAGAAATCGATGATGTCATCTGCATGCTCTAGTCCTGTGACTAAACGAGCCTCATCGACGCTAGGGAAACACACATCAACCAGTGAAGCTGTCTCGTTGATAATGGCGCGAGCGCGCTGTAGAGACCACAGTTTGAGACGTAAGTTAGTATCGTAAGAAACTTGTGTATTATTCTCCTTCGCTGTCTCAATCGCAGCAAAAACTGAGTCACAGCTTGAATCGCTGATAGCTTGAGTGATTGCCGTCACGTGAAGCAGTTTTGCATTCGCAATCGCCTGTGTTGGTAGATCTTGTGGTGTGATTAAGCTCGCCGCAGAGTTCTTGCGAAGAAATGAGAAATGATGGCCGTCTTCATCATGTGTAATAAAATAAACGCCAGTGGCTTTGCTGCTCAGTGTCTTAACAGCACGACAGCTTACACCTTGCTGTTGCCATAGGTCGAGGAAACGTTTGCCGAACTCATCATCACCAAGTTGTGTCAGCATCCCTACTGAAGCACCCTGTCGTGCTGCTGCTATAGCAAAGTTTGATGCATCACCACCAAAACCACTCAAAAAGTCTGCTTCTCCTGAACCTGCCTGACCAACTTGGCTAAATTCAAACATTGGCTCACCAAAACTTAAAATTTCGCTAAAGCCAGCTTCCTGACTTTGTTCTAATTCCACACTCATTGTCACAAAACCTCGTTATTCAATTTATTTATGTTGCCGCAGTAAGTTAAAGCAAAGGAATAAATCAAATACTAAGGTAGGTGCCACATCTGGTCAACCAATATAAGCATTAATTTACCAACTTAGATCACAGTTCTTTTTTATTCCATATAAAAAGTATGCCTATACAAATAGCGCTCCGAAATACGGACAAATAACGTTACACTGATCACAAAAAATGGATTGAACTCAAATTTGGTTTACCAATTATAGAATCTTGGTTTGCCATTCGTGACTTTGGTCACTGAAAATTGCTTTTTGGTACAGTATAAATAACCAAATGGTTAATCAATTACTTTTAAAGGTTGAACATGAACGGTTTAGATATTGAAAAAGCGAGATTCACAACGAAGACTTCGTATGCTCGTGAAGAACTAGAAACAAATATTGTGCATATCGGCTTCGGTGCTTTTCACCGTGGACATCAAGCCGTTTATAACGACTTAACGAATGAGATCACAGGATCTCGGTGGGGGATTTGCGAGATCAATATGTTTGGCTCTTCAGCGCTAATTAATGACTTACGATCTCAGGATGGGCTATTTACAGTTGTTGAAAAATCGGCAACTGAAACAGAGACTCGTTTAGTTCGTACAGTTACCGATTGTATTCATACCCCTGATACTGGTATCGCAATTGCTATCGAGAAACTCGTTGAACCACAAGTTAAAATCGTTTCACTGACCATCACTGAAAAAGGTTACTGTGTCGACCCGCAGTCACGTGTTCTTGATACTTCAAACCCACTTATTGCTCACGATCTTGAAAAACCTACTCAACCGCAGTCAGCGATTGGTCTGATTACCGAAGCGTTGAGACAGCGTAAAGCACTTGGCTTGCCGGCATTCAGTGTAATGTCTTGTGACAATATCCCTGAAAACGGCCAACTTACTCGTGATGCTGTATTGAACTTTGCCGAACTTTGCGATCCAGAGTTATGCACATGGATTCAAGAAAATGCCTCATTCCCTAGCACAATGGTTGACCGTATCGTACCAGCAATGACTGATGATCAGTTCGATGTCATCGAACAGGAAACAGGGTACCGTGACCCTTGTGGTGTCGTTTGTGAAGATTTCCGTCAATGGGTTGTAGAAGACAACTTCGTTGCAGGTCGTCCAGACTGGAGCAAAGCAGGCGCTATGCTTGTAGAGGACGTTCTACCTTACGAAGAAATGAAGCTGCGTATGCTTAATGGCAGTCACTCATTCCTTGCATACAATGGGACACTAGCAGGCTACGAATTCATTTATCAATGCATGGAAGATGAAGAATTACGTCAAGTCACACTCACCCTGATGAAAGAAGAGCAAGCGAAATCTCTAAGTCCAAGCTTAAGCGTTAATCTTGATGAGTATGCCGAACTTCTCATCGATCGCTTCAGTAATCAAAACATCAAACACAAAACTGGACAGATCGCAATGGACGGTTCTCAAAAGCTTCCTCAACGTGCTGTCGACCCATTCTTAACACTTCACGAGCGCGGTATCACTACACGCTGTCTACCCGTTCTTATTGCTGGCTGGATTCACTATGTCATCAATACAATCGCCTCGGGTGAAACGTTAGCGGACCCGCTGGCTGAGCAGTTTACAGACATCGTGACAAGATCCGTCAACAAACGAAAAGCCGCAGAGACTCTACTTGGTGTAGATAAGGTTTTTGGCAACAACGCGGAACAACACAAATTATTCAAACAACAAATCCTAAGCGCCTTCGAACGCATCGAAGAGAGCGGCATCAGAGCTATATTCGCTGAGCTTATCCACTAATTAGACAATAAAGGCATTTATATGAAAACGCTTGTTTGTAATGAACCACACTCTATTGAGTATATTGAGCGCGACATCCCAGAAATCAAAGACAACGAAGTTTTACTAAAAATTAATGCTGTAGGCATTTGCGGTACTGACATCCACGCTTATGCCGGACGCCAACCATTTTTCTCTTACCCTAGAGTACTCGGTCATGAGATTTGCGGTACTGCTGAAAAAGTGGGCCAAGCATGCAGCCTAGTCCAAACCGGAGAACGTTTTTCAGTCATTCCATGCATTCCGTGTGGTACTTGTGCAGCCTGTGAAGAAGGAAAAACTAACTGCTGCGAAAATGTATCACTATATGGTGTTCACCAAGACGGTGGCTTTTCTGAATACCTCGCTGTATATGAAGAGAATCTAGTCAAACTTCCTGAAAACGTATCCGCATCAGAAGGTTCATTGGTTGAGTGCTTTGCGATCAGTGCTCACGCAGTGCGCCGTGCAGAAGTACGCATGGGCAACAATGTCCTAGTGGTAGGCTCTGGCCCTATTGGCCTCGCAGCAGCTGCTATTGCCAAAGCAGAAGGTGCAACAGTTGCAGTTGCAGACGTCGATGCTGGTCGCCGTGAACATGTTAAAATTCACTTGAATGTTCCTGCGTTAAACCCATTAGAGGATGACTACGAAGCAGCGCTTAAGGACACTTTTAACGGTCGATTACCATGTATTGTACTCGACGCTACAGGTAATAAGGGCTCAATGAGTCGCAGTGTAGAGCTCATCCGCCACGGCGGTAAAATCGTGTTCATCGGTCTTTATATCGGTGATTTGGTGCTAGATGATCCTACATTCCACAAAAAAGAAACCACGCTATTAAGCAGCCGAAATGCAACGCGTCAAGATTTTGAAAAAGTGATTGAACTAATGGCTACAGGCAAGATTTCTCAAGACATTATGAAAAACAAAGACTACGACTTCCAGACATTCGGTGAACGCTATAAAGAAGACGTGGTCGAGAACCGCGGTTTGGTTAAAGGCGTTATCAACTTTTGAGGGACTAAGGATTAAACTATGACGACTGTACGTGTTAATGAAAAAAAACTCCGTGAGCTAACCCTTAATAAGCTAACTTTAGCCGGGCTTGATCATCGTACTGCACACGAAGTGACTGATGTGTTGGTGCACGCAGATAAAACGGGTGTTCACTCTCACGGTGTTATGCGCGTTGAGCACTACTGTACTCGACTCGCTGCTGGAGGTTTGAACAAAGAAGCAAAATTCAAAATTGATCAAATCTCGCCATCGGTTGCTATACTCGATTCTGATGATGGTATGGGCCACTCTGCTCTTATCGCAGCAACTGAACATGGCATTGAAATGGCTTCGGAGACAGGCCTTGGGTTTGTCAGTGTAAAAAACACCTCCCATTGTGGCGCGCTATCTTACTTTATGGAGCAAGCAACGTCACAAGGTATGATTGCGATTGCCATGACGCAAACAGATACCTGTGTGGCTCCACATGGGGGAGCTGAACGTTTCTTAGGTACCAACCCAATTGCTTTTGGTTTCCCAGTAGAAGGCTCTCATCCGATGATCGTTGATATGGCAACTAGCGCGACCGCTTTTGGTAAGCTACTGCATGCGAAAGAGACCGGACAAGAAATAGGTAGGGGACTTGCGATTGATAAAGACGGCAATGAAACCACCAATCCACATGAAGTAGAAAACCTACTACCGTTTGGCGGTCATAAAGGTTCAGGTATTGCACTCGCGATTGATGCTCTTACGGGCGTGCTAATGGGAGCTAACTTTGGTAATCATATCATTAGAATGTACGGTGATTACGACAAAATGCGTAAGTTAGCCAGCTTAGTAATAGTTATCGATCCAACTCGTCTAGGCACCCCTCTTTTCGCTGCAACAATGGCGGCCATGATGCACGAGCTACGCGATGTTCGTCCTGTCCCAGGAGTTGATAAAGTGAGGGCGCCAAATGATCCTCAGGTTGAGTACAAGGCGCAGTGTGAAAAGCAAGGTATACCGGTTGCCGATGGTGTCTATCAATACCTTATCAGCTAAGTAAGCTGTTAGAGTTAATTTCAACTTTTTCGCTAACTCTGCATTGTTGATTAATGTTTGGCTGCTAGTTCGTCGATAGTCACGGGCTGCAGCCCTTTTTATATCTAAGCCTTCTACTATTGCCTCTAATCTAGTTCACACAAGGCAGTAGTTAGTTTTAAATGCGTGAAACTTTCAAGGACAACATATGAAACGGTTATCTTTTAAAACAACAATCTTTACTGTCATACTTACGTTGCTGATTACTTCGATTGCTGTATCTTTCTTTAGTTCAAGATATTTTATCCGGAGCGAATTCGTAGATTCAGACACTAGAGCCATACAAACACAAGTATCTCTAATAACTCAACAACTCGAAAATCAATTGTCTGGGTATATACAATTGGCTGAAAGTATCCCTGTCAACTTATCGAATGTAGCACAAGTTCTCGACTCATCAGGTTTTCACCGGATAACTAAGGTGCTATATGGTTCGGTGTTCAGCCCCGATCCATCTGTTTCTTTTGTGCCGAACACTCCTCCCACTTTTTTAGAATTGAATGAAAAACAAGAAAGAAGGTACCGTGACATTGCAACCCTAGCAGGATCTAGCGAGTATATTGGTTCAATCGAGTATGTGGATAATTTTCCTATCATCGCCCTTGCCCACCCTTCAATAGACAGCAGTGGCGGCATTGATATCTTTGAGATAAATCTTCAGCCTACGCTCGATAATTTAGCCAAACTTCATCGAGAAGGCAGTTTCATCGAGCTATTCGATGATAAGAATCAACCCCTGTTTTCCAACAAAACTTCATCTAACACTACCGCGACCGCTTTACCCATCCATTTCAACAATCAGCAATGGCAAATCATTGGCCACATAGATAACGACTACATTGAATCGCACACCTCTGCACTGAATCATAAGATACTAATAACGACCTTGATTGCTGCAAGTTTGTTAGTCATTATCGGAATGACCATCATTCACTTTGCTTACAAACCTATTGTTGAACTACGTTTTTTGGTCGGAGAGCTAGCTAATGGAAAAGGTGACTTAACGCAACGACTTTCAGTAAACAGTGAGGATGATTTAGGTCAAATCGCATATAGCATTAACAAATTCATCAGCCAACTCAACGACATGTTGCGTGAAGTACATAGGTTAAGCACAAACTCCACCAAGGAGATTAACCAATTGCATGTTCAAACCCTTTCAAATAAAGAGATGGCGCAAAAGCATAATCAAGAAATGGAGCGTGCTGCAACTGCTGTAACCGAGATGAGTGCTACTGCAGAGCAAGTGTCACAAAGTGCCTCTCATTCTGCTCAACTGATTCAACAGGCAATTTCACACGCAGAGCAAAGTGATGACGTCGTAATAACAGCTGTAGCAACGGTTGATGCCCTCAATAAAGAGTTTGAAGTCATGTCGAGCTCAATTAACTCTATGGTTTCTAATGTCGAAAACATCCATTCTGTGTTGAGCGTTATTGGTGGAATTGCAGAACAAACGAACTTGCTTGCCCTTAATGCTGCCATTGAAGCAGCACGCGCAGGTGAACAAGGGCGTGGCTTTGCCGTCGTGGCCGACGAGGTAAGAGCATTAGCGGCTCGCACTCAGGACAGTACAAGCCAGATCAAAGAAATGCTGCATTCTCTGCATAAAAGCAGTGCGACCGTTGTCAGTGCACTAAACGAAACGCAGCAACGTTGTGGTGAAACCTCCACATCGACAACCCAGATCACATACTCTCTAAAACAGGTTGTCAGTGCAATTAATGCAATCGGTGAAACAAGTGCTCAAATCGCCCAAGCAGCAGCTGAGCAAACTAAAGTCAGTATTGAAATAGATAGCAATATGACCTCGATGAATCAGATGGTTCACACACTAGAGCAAAACACACAGCATGCCACAGACAACATGGAACAGCTTTCTGCCACGAATCAATCCTTAACGACTTTGGTTTCTCGATTTAAGTTGAGCTAGTTTCTACTTTCTACTGCAGCACAATCATGTGCTGCAGTATTCATTTTCATTCCAAAACAACGCCAATATACTTAACCTTTAGAAAAGCTGGACAGCCTTAGCCCTTGTAGCTCCTCGTGAAGGTGTTACGACTCATTTCAATTGAATTCAGTGTCAAAAAATCTCCGCCATCGGAGCGGAGATTTTGTCGAAAGAGAAAGCTAACTTACTAGACCAGTAGTGTATGTGGTATTTTCACTATCGCCTTGTTCACATCTCTTGGCATACCAAGTGCGCATAGGGGTCGATGAACTTGGTTGGGGTAAAATACTGCAAAATCCCCCTTACCTAAACTTACAAACTGCTCATTTTCAACCTTCGATAGAAATGCCACATCGTTTTCTAATGCTGTCAACTCGAGACTTTCTTTAGGCAGTATATTTGAGTATCCCAACTTCTCTTCGCCTGACTTGAGGATTTGAACATCAATATAGTCTTTATGATATTCAGCCTTTCTAACTTCGGTTAATTCAGTTTTAGCTTTAACTAACACAACAAACGAACCAGAGTAAGATAGCTCGTATTTTCCATCTTGCTTACTCTCATCATGGGCTATTGCCCACGCTTCTTGAATCAGTGCTTTCATCGTTGGGTGGATATAAGCAACCAACTCCAACTTTTCAACATTTCCAAATAACACAATATTTATCCTTTCAGGTTAATGAGTCACTAAACTGTCAATAGATCAGACTCGTTTTCAACTTTCACAGACTTCTTGGAACTCAAAGTCACCATTGCGATGAGTGTTGCTACCGCTGCAAATAGGCCAAAATAAATGTAACTCCAAGCGAAACCTTGGCTGTCATACAGCATACCCATTACAGGTGCTGCCATTGCAGTCGTTATGTTGTTCACTGTTTGGAAACCGAACAAAACACCGATTTTAGAACCGCCGATGCCAACTGTGTCATTAAGCCAAACTGAAGAGAGTGATCCTGAACTCAGTGACCAAAAGAAATTGTAGAAAAAATACATTAAGCAAACTTTGCTCATCGCAATGCGATTAGAGTCAGTTTTCATGCTTACTCACCACTTACACTTAAAAAAATTAATTGGTCGACCAAAAACCAACATAATGTAGTGCATACTACCTTATGGTTAACCAATTTAAAGTGATTGAGGCGACAGAATTCTGAGGTTTTGTTTGTATTTATGTGAAGCAGGTATCACAAACGAACAAAAATTCGCTTGATATTAGGTTAATAAAATATGGGTTTCACTCACGCAAAACCCATATCAAATGATGATTTAGACTAGATTTCCAAGTCCATCGCAAAGAAGTAATCGTCAAGATCAGCTTCAATATTGTCTGAATTAGCAATCTTCAACAGCTCTTGCTTACTGTTTTCGAGATGATTCCAAACAGCTTGTTTTGCACTTTCTGGATCACGTTTTTGCAACGCCATAAAAATATTTTTATGGTCCTGTAGCCACGTAGCCTTTAACTCTTTCTCATGCAGATACTTATCGTTCAAAGCTTTCCAGAGAGGGTTTTGTGTGCGAACACTACGCCACATCTCGCTAGCCTGATTAATAAGAACGCGGTTCTGAGTAGACTCTGAAATCAAGGTATGGAATTGACGATCGAGCTCTTCAAAGCGCTCACTATCTCCGTCCAGTTCTTGTTCTTGCTCTTTGAGTACTCGTTTAAGCTCTCTTAACTCATTGATTTTTATCTGGGTTGCAGCAAAACTAGCTATATTGCTTTCTATAATTTGACGAGCTTGAAGCAGCTCGAATGGACCAACATCATTATGAGGAATTATTGTGCGTGATGTGATTTTTTCGGGTGAATCAATAAAGTAAATACCAGCACCTTGACGTACAACGACCAACCCCTTTAGCTCAAGCATAATAATCGCTTCGCGAATGGTGGCTCGACTGGTTTCGAATCGCTCGCTCAGTTCACGCTCCGATGGCAGCCTTTCCCCTGCCTTAAAAACGCCGGAATAAAGTAGTTCCTCGATTTGTAAACCGATATCAAAGTAACGGCGTTTTGTCGTTTGTTTCATAGCTCTATACCCCTCCCTATTTCTTTGACTTTTCGGTCTAATAGGAGCCGTTTATTCATCTATAGGTATCATTGTATCAGTGTACCAATTGTGCGCAAAGTAGAATGGGTCGCATTTATGAAAACTAATTATTGTAGTACAAGAAACTCGTGGAACTAACATCGCGATTCCACCGATATAATCCGAACCCAAGATATACCTATGTAGGGACATATTGTGGGATTTCGATCAACAATTGGCACTACCAATACGAAAATTGGTTAACAATGCAACTTTATATCTCTAAAATATACCAAGTTTGTTTTAATTAAGAGTAACAACAATGACACCAACCATTAATGATGTTGTGAAACACTCAAAGCATGATAGCTCCGTCGCTCTGTTTGATTTCTCCCCCGAACAACTACCCAAGGTTTTCCGTTTTAACAATATTGATGCATCAATGACGTCAAAGGCAAAGCTCAAAATCAAGTGCCATAGTGCTAATAACATGTATACGTCTGCATTTCTCGAGCCATCTCCTGGAGAAAAGTGGGACTGGAGCCAAATGCCCGAGTTTTGCTTTGCTTTTGATATCCACAATCTACGCCCCCGCTCAACGCAGGTTTTTATCAATATTTTTGACTCTAAAGGACAAATGCATAGTCGCAGCATTAATGTCGCAGGAGATTCCGATACTAGTTACTTAGTCGAGCTTAAAGGCGAGTGTTTAAAAGGCAACACCAACTACTATTCGGGCTTTCGTTCTAACCCTGCTCCTTGGGATAGTCCATTTGTTTATGCCACTTGGATGTGGGGACGAATGAACATCGACCTATCTGATATTGTACAAATCGAGCTTAGTATTCACGGCACACTTATCGACCATGAGCTTGAACTGTCCAATTTCCGTCTCATGCTCAGCCCGGAGATAAACCCGAATTACCTTTCCAACATCATTGACTGCTACGGTCAAAACGCAGGTTTTGAATACCCAGAGAAAGTCCACAACGACCAAGAACTGACAGATTTTACTGAGCGTGAACTTCAAGTGCTTAAAGAAGGTGCGATGCCAGATCGCTCTCGCTTTGGCGGATATAAAGAAGGTAAACGTTACGAAGCGACTGGTTTTTATCGCACAGAGAAAATCGATGGAAAATGGTCTTTAGTTGATCCCGAGGGTTACCCATATTTCGCGACAGGGATTGATATCATACGCCTTGCGAACTCCTACACCCAAACTGGCATAGATTACGACCATAGTAAAGTCGAACAGCGCTCCCCAGATGACTTGACGCCTGAGGATTCGATTGAGAAGTTCGAAGTATCAATGGAAGCCAAGCAAACTGCATTTGTTGGTAGCGACGTTCGCCGTAGCTGCTTCCAATGGTTGCCTGACTACGAAGAAAAGTTGGGAGAGCACTACGCATATATGCGTGAGAACTTTGAAGGCGCCCTCGATCAAGGCGAAACCTTCAGTTTCTATGCCGCCAACTTACAACGTAAATATGGCAAAGAATACATGGACAAGTGGCGAGAAGTCACCATAGATCGCATGCTCAACTGGGGTTTCACCTCGTTAGGTAACTGGACTGCTCCTGAATTTTACTCCAATGAAAAGATACCATTCTTCGCAAATGGATGGATCATTGGTGATTTTAAGACAGTTAGTAGCGGTGACGACTTCTGGTCTCCTCTTCCAGACCCGTTCGATCCACTCTTTAAAGAACGTGCAGAGGTTACCATTAAGCAAGTTCGCGAAGAGATAAAAGATACACCTTGGTGTGTTGGTATCTTTATCGACAACGAAAAAAGTTGGGGTCGTATGGGCACCATCGAAGGTCAGTACGGTATAGCAATCCATACCCTAAGCCGTGACGCGAGCGAATGTCCCACAAAAGCTGAGTTTATAAATATTTTGTGTGATAAGTATGGTGATATTGACTCACTCAACGCTCGCTGGGGTACGGATATCGCTTCATGGAATGCTTTAAGTCAGGGTGTCAAAGGTTTAGCTAACAACGAAGCGCAGCTTGAAGACTATGGAACCTTATTGGAGGCGTATGCATCTCAGTACTTCAAGATCGTTCGTGAAGCGCTAAAAAAAGAGCTGCCAAACCATCTTTACTTAGGGTGCCGTTTCGCTGACTGGGGTATGACTCCGGATGTAGTGCGCGCTGCGGCTAAATACTGTGATGTCATTAGCTATAACTATTACAAAGAGGGCCTGCACCCTCAAGCATGGAGCTTCTTATCTGAAGTGGACATGCCTAGCATTATCGGGGAGTTCCATATTGGCTCAACAGATACTGGCTTGTATCACCCGGGGCTAGTTTCCGCAAGCAATCAAAATGAGCGTAGTGAAATGTATGAAACGTATATGCACTCTGTCATCGACAACCCATACTTTGTTGGTGCACACTGGTTCCAATACATCGACTCACCAATTACTGGTCGTTCTTACGACGGCGAAAACTACAACGTTGGGTTTGTCTCGGTTGCAGATACTCCGTACGCACCTATGGTGGAAGCTGCAAAACGTCTGCATAGCTCAATGTATAAGCGCCGCTACAGATAGTTAGAGCATATATCTTATCCCAGCTATTCCATTTAAAGCCTCCACGTTTTTGGAGGCTTTTGCTTCTTTGTAAAATGGAAAAGAAGAATCTGGGATCAATAGTTCGTTATATATTGCCACAAATAAAAAGGATGGTCTGCCTAAACAAACCATCCCTGAATAGAATCAGCTTGTGCTGACTTCAGTAGAGTTTAACTAGCAAGCAAGACAAGTTTTGGCCATTGATACACTAGTTCAACGAACCAAAGCGACGATTATAAAGATTTCGGTTAATCTCCTTCGCCGACTCGACCAAAGGCTCGTATGGTGTGTCCGTTACGGTTACAAATCCGACATTGTAGTTCTCACCATCCCATGCGCGACCTGTTACTGGTGAGTCCATGTATTGGAACCAGTGTGCACCAACAAAGTATGGGTTGTCGATAACACTTTCCATGTACTTCGCATAAGCCTTTGCGCGACCTTTCTGGTCATCACTACTGATAATACCAGGGTGGAACAAACCTGAGTCGGTTGAACCAAAGTGGAACTCACCTATAATACTTGGTTTGTCTAACTCTGGAAGACGACTCCAATCCCCTTTTGCATTTAAGTCAGTGGCATACAAGTTGTAGCTCATCACATCAACATAGCGCGCTGCTGCAGTTGCGGCTTCAGGTGTTATTCCCCAATCAGAGAAACGGACACCCATGTAAAGGTGATTAGGTAGCACTTTCTCCATCTCTTCACTGACCACCGCAAAAAACTTATCAGCAAATGCATCCAGTAGAAGTGACAGATCCACTTTGACAGCATCAGTATATTCTCCCTGATAGTTGAAACCTTTACCAAATTCATTCCAAGAGCTAACTTCCGTGCCCCAAGCTTGGTTGAACTTCTCAACCGAACCGTACTTATCTTTTAGTAACGCATCAAAAGCTGCTTTAGTTGAACTAGATTCAGCACTTTCACGCAAACCAGAAACCGCTAAAGCGTAATGGTTCGTGTCATTGACGGTATTACCCCAACTAAGCTCGTTATCAACGAAGTAACCAATACACCAAGGGTCGTTATCTACCTCTTCACCCAAGGCTTTAGCCATAGTCGCTACCGATACGCGGAATTGAGGGTCAAACGGGTCGTGCATCGCCCACCAATAGTCATTGCCAGTGCTCACTCTTTGGTGATCACCCGTAATCCAACCATGAGCCGTATAAGGCACCTTGCCATTCTTGCGATACATTGGGTCTGTCCAATTACCTAATGACGTAAAGCCCCAATCTTGCATACGTGCTAGGGTGACATCTTTCCAGATATCAATCGCCTCCTTGGCGGTATCCGTATCGTATTTACGCTGCAAGTTAGCAGAGTAAAAACTAAAGAGTTCGCCGTGTTTAAGCGGCCCAGTGTGTACCATTTGAGTGTAACTGTAGTTATCTGCCAACGGATCATTGAAGTCAGGCAACCAATCAAACATGCCACGACGCAATGGTGAAGCTTCGACACGCTCACGTTTGTCATCCACATAGCGTTCTGTTGCAACCTGACTTGGACGCATACCCTTAGTATCTGCTTCAACAGCGTCAACAAAATCTATCCCCGTTACCGTATAGGTATCATCCATACGAATATTGTCTACACCAGTAGCAAAATACAGGTAGCCCTCTGGGTCAACCAATGCCCATTTACCATCCACTTTTTCAGTGCGGAAGTAACCTGTTGCTTCCAATTTCGGACCCTTCGCCCAACCGCCGTATTTTGAACGATCACCCATTAACGCTACTTTTTTTACTAGCACTTTGTCGCTTTTGCCCTGTTCTTTTAGTTGCACTATATCAGTGACTTTCTCTGGCCATGACTCTTCTTGATACTGACCAAACTCATCAAGAAGGTTTACATAACGCGTTGTATCTGTGCTCAGATTTGGAATAAGTGATAAGTTATCAATCACCAAAGTTGCTTCTTGTTGAGGATTCATCATGTAGAGCTGAATACTGACAATATTTGATAGGTCAAGCTGAGCTTCACCCCACCCAAAGATAACTTGACTTGCAGAGTAAGATTTTTTAGGTGGCTCACCACGCATTCCGGATTCAAGACCTTCAGCTAAATCTTTAAAAGTGAAATAGTATTTATCTTCGGAATTGGCTGGAATCTGCACGTAACCGGTACGACTATTCACAGCACCTGTTGCTGTACCGCCCAGCTTTTCATCTAGCGCATCATCAACACGCACAAACAATTGCATACCTGAGTCACCGATGTTTTGTGCGTCAAACGCCAGCGCAACATCACCATACTTTGACCAATCCCATGCCTCACCATTTTTGCCCGCGGAGAACTTGATGGTTGGATAGTCTTCCTCAGTTGTGTAGTGGACTCTAATACCAGAGCCTGTCGATGTTTCGACTATATCAACTTCCGACCCATTATGTCGTTCAACGATTTGATCAAAACCTTGTTCAAAATCAGTGACTGTTAGCAGTGTCGGGATTTGAGCCTCAATCACCTGCCCTTGACGGGCTTCCGACACTACAAAGTCACCAGTACGTTCAATAAAATCGATACCATGAACCACCACTGTTTGCTCAGCGATAGGTCCTACAGAGTAGAACTGAAACTCTGCGATATTACGAAGATCCAATTCACTTCCGCCTCGGTAACCTTCAATGTTCATTTCCGCGCCATTAAACAGGAAATCAACTGTCGTTGTTTTACCGGCAGCGAGATAAATTGGTAAATCCAGTTGATGAGTTGCAGCCCCCATGATGCCTAAATTGTCAGCCACTTTCATTTCTATACGAACTTCTTTATCGCCTGGGTTTTCAAGTGTCAGTTGTAAGCCACCTTTGGTATTCCAGTCATAAGAGCCTGACTCTGGACGGAACTTCATGTTGGGCCATTTAGAGTTGGCTTCAGATTCTGATATTGCATCAAATACAATCTCTAGATTCTCACCAGCAACTTGGTATGAAGTATGTGTATTTGCTGTTTTCGATAGAAACCCTTCATCTGTCATGACAACGGGTTGCACCGCGCTACTCATATCTTGTGGAGTCGCTTCATTAATCGATGCTTCTGATGTTTTGGTTGCTGCTAAGCTTGCCGTAGCTAGAGTACTGGCAATGATAGCGGCCGCGATAGTATTTTTGTTGAAACGCACTGAGATTCTCCTTTCTTTCACGAACCATTGGATGACCAATATATCCAATACTACATACCAATGGATATAACTGGAGTGATCTAAGATCGATTATTGGTCAACTTATAAACCAATTACTTGAATTGTGCGCTGGGCAACAAAAAAAGCCGTGACACTATCATCACGGCTTTTTTAAATTATTTCATACAGTTAGGACTACGATGCGTACTTCCTACGGAACCAACCCGCAATTACCATTAAAATGACAAAGCCCCCACCAGTAGAACCACCAGTGCGTAGTTGAGGCTCATCTGGTTCAGCCGGCACTACCGAGTCTATGCCTTCAATGGTCTCCAAGCCATTTAGCTGACCTGACGTAATACCAATATTCTTACCATTATAAAGTACTCCTAAATTCCTTGTTGAAAGCTGTTTACTATCACGTTATCACCTTTCAATGCTGAACAATCATCGCCATAAAGCTCACAGTTAACAATACGTGCTGCGTCTGTAAGGTGGCTGTATGGGGTATCTGTCACGTTCACAAAGCCGACATTGTAGTTTTCACCGTCCCACGCTCTACCTGTAATCGGTGAATCAAGGTATTGAAACCAATGAGCGCCGACAAAGTTATCGTTATCTAGCACCGATTCCATGTACGTAGTGTACTTATCTCCGCGATCTTGCTGCGAATTAGCCGAGACGATTCCAGTTGCAAAGTTACCACTATCTAGAACACCAAAATGGAACTCGCCAATGATCGCTGGGAAATCTAGAGATTCAATTTGCTCTAAAACGTCTGACTGCCAGTGTTGCGATGTGATGCTGTCTTTGTAAATGTTGAAACTTACGACATCTGCATGACCTTTCGCGGCATCAACTGTTTCTGGCGTGCGACCCCAATCTGCAAACCAAGCACCTAAATATAGGTTATTTGGAATCTCAGCTTTGACGGCTTGATTAACAACCTCAAAGTATTTGTTTGCAAATTGCCAGTTCAACGACTTCAAATCACCGAGCATGCTGGCAGCATACACAAAGTTCTGTGCTCCGTTTAAATCAGACCAAGATTCCAGCGATGTTCCCCAAGCGCTATTGAACGACGCGATTGTTTTCGATTCACCGAAACCATTTTCAAGGAACCAAACAAAGGCGTTTTTAACAGGGCTAGTGCTTCCATCTGAATTCATTGCCGCTAGAGTTTGCGCATAACACTCTGCATCATCCCCATTGAGACAGTTGCCCCAGCTAATTTCGTTATCAACAAAAATTCCCATCAATGTGGCTTCATGCCCTGTGACGACTTGCTTGATTTTCTCCGCCATTTTCTCAGCAGATAATGCAAAGTTTGGATAAAATGGATCAGCTATCGGTCCGCAATATCCAAAACCGATACGGTTAATTGGGTTTTCTGATGTCTCATGGTGAAGTACCCAGCCATTTGCCACATAAGACATATTTGCTGCGGCCGCCTTCGGATAAAACGCGGAGTCCGTCCAATTACCTAAAGAAGTAAAGCCCCAATCCTGCATTCGCTTGATTGTCATATTCTGCCATGCTTCCTCACCGCCGTGGCGAGTATCGATGTTGTTGGCATAGAAGCTTACGCCTTCACCTTTTTCAACTGGACCACTGTGGACAGGTCCCATCTCTTTGCGATGATTCGCAGGAATCTCGGTAAACATAGATTTACGGACATCTGAAGGGGTTGTGCTCGACTCTCCAGTAAAAATGTAAGTGTCCGTCATTCGTATGTTTGCCAAGCCTGTCGAAATGAAAGCATGACCATCAGGATCGACCAGGTACCACTTGCCATCCGCAGTTTTACACGCATTAAATGACGCGGGAGATGACAGTTTACAGTCTTGGTCGGCTACTATATTACTACCAGACGGTGCTCCGCCGTATTGGTTTCGATTAAGTAGTCTGCCTAACAGCTGTGTTTCACGCTCACCCAGCCCCTCCAAATCTTCACTTCCCTCTAACTTAGCGTAGAAGTCGTATTGATTGTTTTGGCCAAGTACATCCACTAGCTCTTCGTAAGCAGATACGTTATTTAGATCTTTGATCACACGGGCATTATCAAAGATAAACTGCTGCTCAGTTGTGCCTGCAGCCAAGTCAGGAACGAAGAATGTCACAGCCTGAATTGCTGCTAGATTTAACTCCTGCCAATCTCCCCTTCCCGCGCTCAAAGCTTTCGCTGGTAGTTCGCGCATACCCAGTGTGTTTACAATATCACTAATTGCTGGCGTATCTTTAACGCTTACATAAACGGTCTGTGTGCTATTTGCTGGGATGTACTTGCCACGAACAGTTCCCGAAGCGTCATTACCGCTGTTATCTTCTACTCGAGAGGATAAGAACAGTTCCGCATTTGTTGGATTGGTTACGTCAACCGCAATTGCTAGATGTTCACCTAGTGTGGACAGATCCCAATTCCCGTGCAGTTTCACCGAGCTCCAGCTATTATTGAAAGTTGTTTTCAGTGCTGTGTTACCAATACTGCCCCCTTCATCAATTAGCACTATGTCAGCGCCTGAAGCTTCGATGGCGTCGGTAATTTCATCAAACGTTTCAAGCTGTAGCAGTGTTTTGACTGGCGCTGATGAGATGCGGCCACTCGCTTCGTCAGGGTCTGTTAGCGGTGGGGGTGGTTCCGCAGAACCATCGGAGACGCGAATATTATCAATGTAAACGGTTGTGTTAGGTGGCTCAGCAGCAAAGAAGTTGATTTCCATGACCATTGCTTTGTTGTATGAAGCACCAATTGAGCCATATTGTGTAGAGTCTAACGACATCACAACATTTTCAAGTACCGTATTAGCCGGAACATTAAAGTACTCGGACAAAGCATTAGCATCATCCCAAACGTAGTTGGTAAGGATCTTTACGCCATAATTGATCTCTTCGTTGGTGTTATTAACAACATCAAATACGATCTCCTTCTGCTCCGACCAATTCCAACTATTCGGTGCGTATATTTTTACGCCACCTTGGTAACTCGCACCCATATTGGCTTGCATCGATTTCTCGCCATCAGTTTGAACATCAGACGTAATGACATGCGTAGAGCTACCAAAATGGCCATACCCCTCTGGCAGGGTAGATAATTGAACTCCCCTTCTCATAAGTCGTAGCCTCTAGTGGCTGGTAAAAATATTCAGAATCCAACATGATGAAGACAATTGTCGGGGTAGATCTAGCCAAAAGAGTGATTCAAGTTTGCGTTTATGCGAACAAAAAAGTGCGTTCTAATACTGAAATGACAACGAATGAGTTTACTTCTTGGCTAGCAAATTCAGAACCAGTGACCGTTATATTTGAAGCATGTGGGACTTCGAACTACTGGAAACAGCTTGCAGTATCCTTAGGGCATGATGCTCGATTAATTTCCCCTAAATTAGTAGCCTCAGTGAGGCAAAACCAGAAAACAGACAAAAATGATGCTTTAGCCATAGTTCAAGCTTCCTCGCTACCAGATGTTGCCTTTATTTCAGGAAAATCAATGGAGCAGCAACAGTTGCAATCCGTCATGCGACTAAGGGAGCTAAGTGTCAGACAAAAAACAGCAGCAAAGAATCAGTTAATAGCCTTGTTATCCGAGTTCAATATCAAAGTATCCCAAAAGCATGGTGGGTTAAGGGGAAGTATTGAGTCGACTCTGGAAGATGCAGAGAATGGATTGTCAGGTGAGTTTCGCATGGCTCTTGCTGATGCGTGGGAGCAATACTTATCGTTGGTTGATGCTGTCGATACTTATGATTCATGCCTGGAAAAATCCCTACAGTCTCAGCCTGACTGCAAAAAGTTGCTCAAAATTGAAGGAGTGGGAATGCTAAATGCTGTTAGTTTGTACATTGCGCTCGGATGTGCGGATATCGGTACATTTACTAAAGAATAAGATGCTGCGGCTTGCATAGGTCTTAATCCTATACAGCACTCAACTGGTGGCAAAGCAAAATTGGGCTCTATAGGCAGACGTGTGAAGAACAATATTTTAAGAAGTAAGTCAGTTAATCACTGGAGCAATGGCAGTTGTAAGCCATCTATCTAACAGGTCAAGAGTTATGGCTAAAAGTACTAATAGAACGCCGTGGCAAAAAATGTGCTGCTGTTGCATTGGCAAATAAAAATGTACTAACGGCCTTTGCCATTCTGACACAAGGTACAGAATATAAAGCAGAGCCTATCATGGCTTGATTTTAAAAGTGTCGAAACAGTAAAAATGCATAAAGTAAGATCGAAAATCCGCTAGTCTAAGCAGCCGACAGCGAAGAGTCTCGAACTCGCAGGATAGAATTGCCACTAGCTCGCGTAAATATCATTGAGTCTGAGTTAGCTACTCACCAGAACTCGTACATAAGTACGCATTTATTTCTTGTTTTGAACTTTTTATTGTTGACAAAGGGGAGTCCACATAAGTTGTCACTGTTAAAATTTAACCAGTTTGGGGCGGAAAGAGTGAATTGTGTCTCGTATTCCAGCAGAAAGAAAAGAAGCCATATTGAAGAAGCTACTGCCTCCGTATTCCATGTCAGTGAGCCAGTTATCAAAAGAAGAAGGCATTAGCACCGTGACCCTGTATCATTGGCGGCAGCAACTCAGACATTCAGGAGCTGCAGTGCCAAACAGCAATACTTCAACAGAGCAGTGATATACTCAGACTAAACTTGCCATCGTCGCCGAGACTTACTCGATGACCGAGAATAAACTCAGCCAATATTGCCGTGAAAAAGGTCTATTTCCTGAGCAAGTCCACATCTGGCGCAGCGAATGTATGCAAGGGTTCATGTCGAGTAAAGAGCGAGAAGCGGAAGCAAAAAAGCAGGCCAAAGCGGTTGCCGCTTAGAGCGAGCTTGTCATGAGGTTCAAATTACGTGAGAACCTATCGTCGATGGTATCGACAAGGAGAGGTTCAGGCGGATAAAAGACCGGCCTGTGCCAGACCAGAGCCTGCTAACAAGCTCTCACAGCAAGAGCGTGATGCAATTATCGAGGTGTGTAACAGCCCTGAGTTTGCGAGCTTACCTCCGACTCAAATCGTACCAACACTGCTTGATAAAGGTGAGTATATCGCTTCAGAGTCAAGCTATTATCGAGTGCTAGGCGCTCAAGGACAACTTAACAATCGTGGCCGTCAGCGGACTAGACAAAAGCAAGCGAAGATGGATGAGTTAGGCATAACCTCATCGTATAGCCGCCCAATAGTGAGTGATGACAACCCGTATGTTGAGTCGTTGTTCCGCACGGTAAAGTACATGCCAAGTTGGCCGATAAAGGGCTTTGAAACTCTCGACAGCAGCCGCAGTTGGGTTGAAGCCTTCGTGCGCTGGTACAACACCGAGCACAAGCACAGTAAGCTAAATTATGTCACGCCTTCACAGCGTCACAATGGAAAAGATAAAGAGATCTTGAAGCGCCGAGGTGAGGTATTACTCACTGCAAAACAGCTAAAACCTGAATGCTGGCCTAGTGATATTAGGAACTGTAAGCCAGTTGGTGAAGTCCACCTAAATCCAGAAAGAGAAGCTGCTTAATAAGCAAGCAAATGATGACAACTATCTTGAAAAACGCCGATACTCATAACCATGTATTTCACTATCTTTCAAACGATGTGATTAGAGTTGAAGCGAGCGTGGGCACAGCCATCCCTGCAATCAGGAGAGCTGTCAGAGTTTTATTCACGTTCATAGATTAGATCTCATTTTCCATAATGAAATTTGCAGGCACGGAACGAACGTCCGTGCCTAGTTTCGACGTTATTTGAAGCGGTTATTATTGAAAGCGATTGTTATATAGGTTTGCGTTGAATTGTTTTGCCGCCTCAACCAACTCAACGTATGGTTCATCAGCGATCGTGACAAAACCGATATTGTAGTTTTCGCCATCCCAAGCTCGCCCTGTTGCTGGTGAGTCAAGATATTGAAACCAATGTGCGCCGACAAAATACGGATTATCTACGACGCTTTGCATGTAGTGGGTGTACATCTTCGCACGCTCACTTTGATTAGCGACATTGACAATACCACCATGGAATAGCCCCGTATCCGTAGAACCGAAGTGGAACTCACCAATGACGCTTGGTTTATCTAACTCCGCTAGCCACTTTCTAAAGTGTGCTTTCTTCGAATCGTTCAGATCGTTCGCATATAAGTTGTAACTCATGACGTCCACATATTTCGCAGCACCTCTCGCGATCTCTGGCGTGACACCCCAGTCAGCAAAACGGGCTCCAAGATACATATGGTTTGGTAGTACGCGCTCTAGCTCAGCGTCGACTGTCGAAAAGTATTTATCGGCCAGCAACGTTAGCATATCAGAATAGTCGTCCTTCATGCCTGGATTCAAACTGCTTCGATAATCAAATGACTTGTCAAACTCCTCCCAAGAGCTAACTTGAGTCGTACCCCACGCTTTGTTGAGCGCATTGATTGTCGTGTATTTCTCTTTCAAGTGTTGTGAGAAAGCAGCTTTAGCTGGACTCTCTTTTGCGTCATAGCTCAAGGCATTCACAATCAAACCAAAGTGATTAGCTTCATTCATGACGTTACCCCAGCTGATTTCATTATCAACAAAGATACCGAGTAGCCACGGGTCGTTTTTATCTACCTGTTTGGCAAGCCCTTCCGCCATCGTACGAGTGCTCTTCTTGAACTCTGGGTCGAACGGGTCATGAATTGGCCCCCAGTAATCGTTACCTGTACTAATTCGTTTATGATCACCAGTAATCCAACCATGCACTTCATAAGCCACACGTTCTGTACCGAAGAACATAGGGTCACTCCAGTTACCTAGTGTGGTGAAACCCCAATCTTGCATACGATCAAGCGTCACGTCTCGCCAGATTTCTAACGCATCTTGCTGACTCGTATCGTATTTACGCATTAAATTCGCACGGTAGAAGCTAAATACCTCCCCTTTCTTAAGCGCACCCGAGTGAACATATCCGGCATAGTCATAGTTGATAGCTAACTTATCGTCATAGTCTGGTAGCCAAGTAAACATTGACTTACGCAGCGAGGAAGCAATCAAACGACCCTCTTTCGTTTTTGGTTTATTGTAATCGGTACCTGTAATCGTAACCGTGTCATCCATACGAATATTCGCAAGCCCCGTCATAAAGAACGGATAGCCCTCTGGGTCAACTAGAGTCCATTTGCCATTGAGCTTTTCTGCGCGGAAGAAACCCGTGGCTTCAAGGCGCGGGCCTGCATTCCAACCACCAAACTTACTTCGGTCTGACATCGGTTTAGTATTACCTAGTCGTTCCAGTTCTGCTTTACCTGATTCTCGCAACTCTTCATCGCTATGGATTTTTTCTTTCCAGTCACTGCCAGTAAACTGGCCATACTGATCGACCAAACCCTCATAGCGCGATACATCAGCATCGAGATTAGGAACCAAGCGAATTGAATCAACTACAATGGTTGCGTCTTTTGTAGGGTTCTGTAAGTAAAGTTGTATAGAGACGATGTTCGATAAATCTAAGCTTGTTTCCCCCCAACCGTAGCTGATCGCTTGTGCGCTATACGCTTTCTTTGGTGGCTCACTGCGCATTCCAGAAACGATATGCCCCTCAAGCTGACTCAGTGTCATGTAGTAAGTACTTTTCTCGTTTGGTAGTAAGGTCACGTAGTTCGACATACTGTCTTGTACGCCATCTGCCGTACCTCCCCAGTTTTTATTTTCAGCCTGGTCCACTCGAACGAACATCTGAATAGGGTCACCGGTTGGGTTTTCTATATCGAAAGCGAGGTTGAAGTTGCCTTCATTTGACCAATCCCAAGGGCGATTTGGCATAAATGTGACATTGGGGTACGCGTTATCAGCTTTAAATTTCACTTGTAAACCCAAACCAATGTCTAATTCCACTTTCTTAATAGATGTTGATACACTTCGGTCTGATACAAAGTCCTTTTCTCCAGACTCAAAGCTAGTAATCAACTTCAAGGTTGGGATTGGCCCAGCTTCAACAATTTGCTCTTCTGCTGAAATGAAATCGCCTGTAGCATCGATAAGCTCTAGGTTATCCAAAATGATCGTCTGCTTATCCATTGGGCCTTGAACAAATACTTGCAGCTCGGCTAGTTTACGTAAATTGATGTTTTGGCCATCCCAGTAACCATCTAGACCACGTTTTCCACCGTTAAACAGCATCTCTACTTTTTCAGTGCTATTGGCAGGGATTGTTACAGCGTAATTCAACTGATTCGTCGCCGCGCCCATTTGGCCAACGTTATCTACGATTTTAAAGATGAAAGTGGCTGGCTTGTCAGTTGGGTTCGTGACATCAACCTTGAGACTGCCCTTATTGTTCCAGTTCCACATTCCGCCTTCAGGGAAAAACTTCACATTCGGCCAATATTTGAATTTGTTTGCTTCAGAGACGGAATCAAATGTTACTTTTAGAGCCGAGTAACCAGAGGTTACCCCAACGCCCAAAACCTTCTCCGTTTTTGCATGTGATACTTGTACAATTTTGAAAAAGTTATCTGATTCGAAATTAGGAACGGCAATGCTCGCTTGTTCTTCACGTCCTACAGCAGTTTCAGAGTGTGAACCAGCAGTAAACTGGCAGCCATAAGCACTAAACAGCACGCTCGATAGAATTAGTGTAGTTTTTGTCTTGTTCATTCTCGTTATTATCTTTGTAGGTTGGTGGATATAGATATAAGTGCTCCACGACGTGAGCCGTGGAGACAGCATTTAAAATAAATTTATGTCAGAGTTACCACCACGCTTCAAACATCACACCAGCGGTCAACGCATCCGATTTACCCATTTTAAAACCACCAAGGCCCCATGTATCAAAAACGTCGGTCTCTACATCCTGCTCAGCATAAGTCACATAAAAATTAATTACTGGACGATCCCACTCACCATTTCCGATGTGAAGATTTTGTGCAAGCGTAACTTTGTAACCTGAGTTAGTACCACCTTCACTTGGGTTTACTGCTTTATACTTGATCTGCTCATATCCTGCTTCCAATTGGGTGGATGTGCGCTTGCTCCAGTTATAAGTATTACGAACTATGAATGAATCCCAGTCACTCTGCATCGCCGCTATAGGCATACGTCTTGGATGTGTTGTTTCGCGAGCTTGCTGATCATATTTTTCTGTCTCATGAGCAAATGTATACTCCAAACGATAACGGTCTGTTAATTGATACTTACCATAAAAGAATCCGCCAAGGAGATCACTAGGCACTGGCTGCCACCATTCACGTGTCGCAACTTGTCTAGCTTCACTGCTATAACGCAAGAACAATTGGTGATGCATATTTTCCGCGTTATGGTTAAATTTCAAACCTACTTGATAGGAATCAGGCGCAGCATCCTTATTTTTTTCACTGGTATTAGGGTTGATAACATCACTATCCGGCCCCATGTAAGTGCCATAGTTCAGGTATAATTCACTATTTACTGTATCTGTTATTTCCATACCGCGAAGTGCTGATGAAAATAAGACAGTATCACCTTGGTTCATATCACCATTGGTGTAAGAGTTGTAAAGGTTTCGAGTTACCGACAAATCAAGCGCAGCAAAATCTAAGTCTATTTTCTCAATACCAAAGCCACGGCCATCGCTGGCTAGCGCCTCGTTAACAACCAATGGTGTAGACACACGGTTAACATACTTTTGGCCAGCCCATACCGTAGCGTCCGGCATTGCTGGGAACACGCCAGCAGCGTCAACATAAATCCATTCTGGTACGAAATTGTCAGAGTAACCATTAGATGAGAACATGACATGAACGCCCCAGTTCATATCGTTCATATTTAAGCCATAATCAGACTGCAGCTGTAGCCAGTTTCCATCATTCCCCAACCGCCCCGCAGAAGAATCTGCGTGATATTGACCTGGAAGACGGAAAATGTTGCCACCAGTCCCGGCCCAGTCATAAGCTTGTTCATTCAATACTTCATCATTCGTGAAGCCTGTTCCGTACATTACGTAACCATGAAAAGCTAGTCCCTCTGCTGTATTTGCATTTGTAGACATTGCAAAAATGAGACTGGAACACACTGCAGAGTACTTTAGGATTTTATGTTTCATCTTTTTTCCTTAAAGATTGAGTAAGTAGTAATTGAAGTCTTGAAGCCGGTTTACCAATTCGACCTCAATGTAGGCATTATTACAAAATGGACAACCAATATTCAGTGACAGGTTTAACAATTTACAGCTAAAGATTAACCTAAAGTCATGTATACGCCACCACACAAACTATACACACCAAATAAAAACATTATAAATTAATAAGTTATAGCAATACGGAGTTCAATGTTTACATCAGGTTGTAGAAAATCAACAAATATGGTGATTTTTAAAACTGTGTTATGTATCACTTTATCACCAACCAATCACTGTTTTGATTGTCGGGAAATAGACACAATCAAAAAATTGGTTTACCTTTACTCCAAATTTGTAACTATGCTAGAGAGATATCTCATGAATTCACCTCAGAAAAAACTCAGTTTGGCAAGTTTGCGCGCGATCGAGCGCGGCTACGACCGTCGCGGTCCTGAATGGTTAATTGAATTTGATGTTCAAGAATTAAAAGGTGACTTTGCTTATCAGGAAGGCGTTATTCGTCGTGACCCTACTGCGGTTATCCAAGTCGATGATTTATATCACTGTTGGTATACAAAAGGTGAAGGCGAAACCAAGGGTTTTACTGGCAACCCAGATGACAAAGTTTTCCCTTGGGATAAGACTGAAGTTTGGCATGCGACTTCAGTTGATGGCATTACCTGGGAAGAGCAAGGCGCAGCAATTCAAGTTGGCAAACCTGGTTCTTATGATGATCGAGCTGTGTTTACGCCTGAAGTTCTTGTCCACGAAGGACTTTATTACCTTGTTTACCAAACCGTCCAATCACCGTATACCAATCGTCAATTTGAAGAAATTGCTCTAGCTTGGTCTGACAGCCCATTTGGCCCTTGGACAAAATCTAACGCACCGATTCTAAGCCCTGAAAAAGATGGCGAATGGGAGGGAGATGAAGACAATCGTTTCCGTGTCAGTTCTAAAGGCAGCTTTGACAGCCATAAGGTGCACGACCCTTGCCTGATGCACTTCAATGATAAGTTTTATCTATACTACAAAGGTGAAACCATGGGAGAGAGCATGAATATGGGAGGTCGAGAGATTAAACATGGCGTAGCAATCGCCGACAATATTCTTGGGCCTTACGTCAAGTCTGAATACAACCCGATCTCAAACTCTGGCCACGAAGTGGCTGTTTGGCATCATAACGGTGGTATTGCTTCGCTTATTACTACTGACGGCCCAGAGAAAAATACGATTCAGTGGGCAGAAGATGGTATTAATTTCGAAATCATGTCTCACATCAAGGGCGCACCAGAGGCGCTTGGTATCTTCCGAGACAAAGATGAAGACAGCTTCGAAGCACCCGGCTTAAACTGGGGTCTTTGCCATAAATATGACTCAAGCTGGAACTGGAACTACATCTGTCGTTACCGAGTGAAGCGTCAAATCTTAGATGCTGGAACCTTCCAAAATAGTAATTAATTGATACTGTGCACTGGTTCTGTCCTGAGCCAGTGCTTTCAAAAACTAGTGACAAGTTCTCCTCTCCACTGTCCAGCTGGTCACTGGTGATGTCGTTTATCGACCTAAAACTAAGGATAGCCTGATGAACCCTTCCCCTAGACATGCTTGTCTGTTTAACCACGACTGGTTCTTTCAACTCAACGAAGAGCACCCTCAACCCGATGACTGGAATCCAATCACTCTTCCTCATGATTGGAGCATATCGTTGCCATTTAGCGAACAATACGATGGCGCGACTGGCTACTTACCTGGTGGTGTAGGTTGGTATAGAAAAACGTTTACCCATCCACTTTCCGACAAATTTAAGCGCTGTTTCATCCATTTTGATGGAATATACAATAACTCAGAGATCATACTTAACGGAAATCTAATCCATAAGCAGAACTATGGCTACTCTCCGTTCGTTCTCGACATTACGCCGTTCCTCAATGACACCAATGAAATCGTGATCAAAGTTGACCGACGTCGTTATGTTGATAGTCGCTGGTACACAGGTTCCGGTATCTATCGTGATGTTGAACTTATTCTTACCGGAGAACACTATTCTCCTCTTTGGTCTAACATCATCGAGGCAAAAATCGGAGACGCAGATCGTCGTCTTGGGACGATTAATCAATCTGTTACTCTCTGTTCACCTGAACCAGAACATGCAGCAATTGGTCGACTCGTCACACAAGTCATCGATTTGCAGTCACTTACAGTCGTGAATGAAAACCGAACTGACTTTACTCCCTCTGCGTGCACTTTAGTTAACCTATCCATTGATGTGAACCAGCCTCGCCTCTGGTCTCCAGGCGCTCCGAATCTTTATCGCGTCGTGAGCAAAATTTATATTAATGATATCTGGGTAGAGGAATTAAAAGTGCATACCGGATTTCGCAGTATCGAGTTTAAGTCCGAATCAGGTTTCTACTTAAATGGTCAATCAACAAAAATTAAAGGGGTTTGCCTTCATCATGACGGTGGCTTGGTCGGCGCAGCGGTACCCGATGAAATCTGGGTTCGTCGCTTAAACAAACTCAAAGCCTGCGGTGTTAATGCAATACGGATCGCACACAATCCAGCCTCTAAGCGTCTACTTAACCTTTGTGACCAACTCGGATTTCTAGTCCAAGATGAGTTCTTTGATGAGTGGGACAACCCGAAAGATAAACGCCTAAACATGAATGAACAGCACCATGACTTTATCAGTCGTGGATATACAGAACATTTTCTGCGAGATGCTGAGCGGGATCTTAAAAACACAATAAGTTCACATATTAACCACCCTTGTATTTTTATGTGGAGTATTGGTAACGAGATAGAGTGGACTTATCCACGTAATGTCGAAGCTACTGGGTTCTTTGATGCCAAATGGGATGGAAATTACTTTTGGAGCCTTCCACCACATAGCCCTGAGCAAATCCAACAGTACCTCACTGAGCTGCCAAACATTGGAGCCGATATTGGTCAAACCGCGCAACAACTGTCTCGATGGGTCAAACAACTTGACTCAACTCGCCCTGTCACAGCCAACTGCATTTTGCCATCCGCAAGTTATCTATCTGGTTATGCAGACGCGTTAGACGTCATAGGCTTTAGTTACCGGCGCATGGTGTACGACTATGGCCACGAACACTACCCTCACCTGCCTATAATCGGTAACGAAAACCTACCTCAATGGCATGAATGGAAAGCCGTATTAGAACGCAAACATGTCGCCGGGTTGTTTCTTTGGACAGGCATAAACTACATGGGTGAATCTCACGGCAAATGGCCAATAAGAACAACGGACAGTGGTTTACTTGATGCTGCTGGCTTTGAAAAGCCAAGCTACGCGCTATTTCGATCGCTTTGGAATGACAAGCCGTTCGTACGAGGCTTTACTGTTTCAGCGAATGAAACAGACTATGTTCTCGATAAAACGGCGTTTTCAGCATTTGAAAAAGACCCACAGGCGTGGCAAACAAAGCTTTGGGTATGGGACAAACGCCACACTCATTGGAACTATATGGAAAATGAATGGGTTGTCGTTGAAGCGTACAGTAACTGCGATGAAGTAGAACTTGCCATAAGTGGGCTCAGTTTTGGGCGGCTCAAGCTCGGGGAGCAACATGATCGCGTTTTTCGTTGGGTTGTCCCCTTTGAGCATGGCGCCCTCACTCTGAATGCTTTTAATCAGGGAGAACTCGTGACTCAACACACCATCCATACTTCAGAAAATGCCTCTACGCTGAGCATCGTTGATGAGACTGATGATAAAGAAGCTGAATATCGCCAACTTGTCATTCAACTCAAAGACCGTGTAGGTCGCAATGTCACACACAATGAGCATCAATTAAGCTTTGATGTCGAAGGCTGCGAGTGGATCGGATGCGACAATGGACACGAGGCCAATATCACGCCACACACCGAAAAAAACCTTACTACTTATCAAGGAAAGGCTCTCGTAATCGTAAAACGTTATCCGAATCAAAATGGACAAATCACCATTTGCATCGACGATGGAGTCACTATGACGCACATCCTATAAACGTAAGTAGAAACCTGGGCACACTTTTCAAAGCACTTACAGTGAGATCCCCCTCAAAATAAGTCAACCAATAAAGTTAATTTAGTTGACCAATTTATTCATTTGTAAATATAGTCTTTATATACAAATAAGGAGCCACTATGAGCAGGATAGAATTAGACCTCAGCGGAAATCGCTGGCAAATGGAAAGAATGCGCCCAGGTCAAGGCGTGATTGAAGAACTTCATCTGCTTCCCGCAGAGTATCAAGGCACGCATTTCAGCTGGAACTTCGCAAAAGTGCCAGGGGATGTGTATTCAGATTTACATCGTGCAAATGAAATAGATGACCCGTATTTTGGTCGAAACATGCACCGAGCCAAGTGGGCAGCCGAATACGAATGGTGGTACTGCCGCCGCTTTGCCCTACCAGCGGAGATGCAAGGAAAAAACATTTCCCTACTGTTTGAAGGAGTCGACTACAGCTGTGAAGTATGGTTGAACGGTCATTTCCTTGGATCACATGAAGGAATGTTTTCTGAATTTGAGTTTGATATCTCAGGGGCTGCCAATTTTGCGGATTGGAGAGACGGCTCAAACATGTTGATGGTCAAGCTTAACCCTCCCCCTAAAAACTACCGCAACTGTGGTGGCAAGAAAGTAAACTTCTCTGGCGACTATTTTTCTGGCCTAGTGCCTTTTGGTATTTGGCGTCCCGTGAAAGTCGTCGCGACAGACAGCGTAAAATTGGACGCTATTCGCACTGATGTGAACGTTCAGCAAGACAACTTCGCGACTTTGAATGTGTGTGCAGAGCTAAGCAGCATGGGACCTTCAAGCAAGTCCATCACTCTTACTGCGCTGCTTGAGCCCAAAAACTGTGAGGGAAAATCTTACAGCTTCGAAAAGTCAGTCTCGATATCGCAAGGAAAGTCATATATCGACTTTACTATCGATGCTGACCATGCCAAGCTTTGGTGGCCATGGGACATGGGCGAGCCTAACCTATATGACCTAAGTATTACTCTTCAAGACGAGCAAGGTGAATTGGATAAGCAATCGGAGTCTATTGGTCTAAGAGAAGTGAAAATGGACTTCAACCCTGGATACAGTCGCGAAGAGGCTGAGTATCCATGGACATTTTTTATCAATGGTAAGCGACACTTCTTGCGATCTGCCTGCTGGGGAGGTCAACCTTCTTTTCTCTATGGGCAAAATAATAACGAGAAATATCAGCATCGTTTAGATATGGTAAAAGAAGCCAATATCAACAACCTGCGTATTTTTGGCTGGCACCCGCCGGAAGTTCCTGAATTCTATCGCCTGTGTGACGAACTCGGTATTACTGTGTGGACGAACTTTACACTGGCAACACAAGCCTACCCAAGTGATGAAACATTCATAAACGGTGTGCTGCATGAATGTCGGGAAACCGTCAAACAACGCCGAAACCATCCATCAAACATCTTCTGGATGGGAGGAGAAGAAGTGTTCTTCTCAGGAGCACATGAAGAAAGTGGTAACAAAGCTCTGATGGAAAGAATTGGTGAATGTGTCGCAGAGCTCACTAATGTCCCTTATGGTCTTGCTTCGCCGCTCAGCTCAGAGTCAGCTCAAAATATGGGATTCAAAGCCCACGAGTCTATTCATGCCAATGAACACTACTATCAGGGTGGTGCCGAGTTTATGGAAGAGTACTACCCTGCTCTGGATTGCTGCATCATTCCAGAGCTAACGGCTGCCTCAGCACCCTCTATTGAGAGCTTACGCAAATTCATCCCAGAGAACGAGCTTTGGCCAATGGGCCCAAGTTGGGCATACCACTGGGCAGATATTGATATTCTTAAGAACCTAAATTTTGAAGTATTTAATGATTATAAGATGGGATCACTGGAGGAGTTTGTAGAAGCCACTCAAATCGCTCAGGGTACTGTTATCCAATTTGCACTTGAGACATACCGTCGCCGCAAATCCAAAATGAGTGGGGTTGCTTTATGCCACTTCATTACCCATGTCCCTGATATCAAGTGGGGTGTCGTCGACTTCTATGGTCAAAAGAAAATCAGTTTCGACTATTTGAAGCGAACTTATCAGCCACTGCTACCAAGCCTTGAGTTCAAGCAACGTCGTTGGAAAGCGGGTACTGAGTTTACCGCACAGTTGTGGACGGTGAACGATTACCACAAAGATCTAAAAAACCTCACTCTTAAGTGGGAAATACAGGTACCTAAGCATACACCTGTTGAGTCTGGTGAAGTATCGTTAGACAGCTTGGCGGATTCAAGTACTGAAGTTGGTACGATCGCTTGGAGAGTTCCTAGCAATGCAGTAGATAGTTTTACCGTCAACCTCACTCTAGTCGATAACGGCGGTAAAGTATTAGCAACAAACGAGTATGTCCTTCTTATCGGTGACCAACAGCAAGCAAAAGAACAGAGCCTTGCATATTTAGCACAAGCCAAAGAGCGTCTTGAAGAGCATGGTCATTGCATCTATCGCTACTGGCCAGAAATGTGGGACAACAGAGAATAACCTTTAAAACTAACCCTATTATTGCCCTCAGTTGAGGGCATTTTCCATTTTAACCTATGTCGTTTCCCTTAGAGTTCTGACGCTAACTAAAGCCCTAATTGTTCTGTGATCTTATGTGCTGTTGAGAGCAATTGGTTCGATATCTCCGCGTTCTCAACAAGCTTCGGCTTCACATCCAGTAGAGAGACAGTAAGCGATGCGATGACAGTGCCTTCACGTCGCCCGATCAATACTGATTTCTCTTCAATGTTTGGAATAAACGGACTCTCGCCACTAAGCACTTCGCAAACACCCACTTGCTCAATTTCGTCGAGCGCATGCTCTTGGTTTTCTCGAGATAACGCTTGAAATAACGTGTCACGTTCCAAAATCATCCATCTTACTTCATCGTTACTGTTCGCTAATAGTATTCTACCTGGGCAAGAAGACAGTGTTGGAATGAGAGTGCCTTCAGCCATATTGACCGAGACTGAGTTGTGACTCGCAGCACGAATGATGACCATCGTCTGACTTTGATAAAGCATTGTCAGATAACACGAGTAACCTGTAGAAAAAGCGAGATCTTCCATATGCGGTAAAGCACACTGCCTAACCTTATCGACGGGATCAATACGCCTTGATAAGTGATAGAGACGCAACGACACACGATACTTTCCGGATGCATCATCACGATGAAGGTAGCCTCTATGCTCAAGTCCAATCAGCACTCGATATATCTCATTGGCACTCCGCTCGAGCGCAATCGCTATCTCTGCTTGTGAGCGTGGGACATCTTGAGATGCCAGATACTCTAGAATGTCTAAACCTTTATCAAGTGCTGGGACCGCATATTTGGTCGAATCCGTTTTCATTGAACTACACCTACTTCCATACACATTAAACCGATGCTTGTATTAATCTTTGTTATAAATAAAAAAGAGGCAAAGTGAACTTTGCCTCAAAAGGATAGGACATTCATTGATGGAAAGATTAGCCGAAGTTAACGTAGAACGTCTTCTTCTCAAGGTATTGCTCAAAACCGTACTTGCCGTCTTCACCGCCAGTGCCACTTAGTTTATAGCCATTATGGAAACCTTGATGCTGCTCTCCGTGGCCACGGTTTACATAAATTTCACCACACTCTAGCTCATGCGTTAGACGGTGAACATACTTCATATTTTGAGTACAGATCATCGTCGCAAGACCATATTCGCTGTCATTTGCGTAGCCAATCACTTCCTCAAAAGTATCAAACTTGATCACTGGTAAGATCGGGCCAAACGCTTCTTCATGTACAATTGTCATTGATTGTTGTACATCACCTAGAATCGTTGGTTCAAACCAGAAGCCTTTATCAAACTCACCACCAGTGATTCGCTTGCCACCGTGAAGAAGCTTAGCGCCTTCACTCAATGCTTGTGCCACCAGCTCTTCCATATGGTCAAGTTCCCGCTTGTTAACTTTTGGCCCCATATCAGACTTAGGGTCCATAGGGTTACCAACTTTGATAGCTTGAACCTTCTCCATAAAGATAGCCATAAACTCATCATAAACGCTGCTGTGCACATACATGCGCTCATTACATGTACATACCTGACCACAGTTATCAAAACGAGAGTGAAGTGCCGCTGCTGCTGCTTGCTCTAGATCAGCATCTTCCATCACAATAAACGGTGCTTTACCACCCAGCTCTAGCTGCACGTGCGCCATGTTATTCGCAGAAGCCTTAATGATCTGTTGACCAACCGGTGTCGAGCCCGTCATTGTCACCATATTCGTGTCGCGATGTCCTGTTAATGCACCACCTAGACTCGCACCACCACCAGTTACGATGTTGAGAACACCTGCAGGAATTCCGACTTTATCTGCAATATGACCAAGTTCTAAAGTAGCAAGTGGAGTTTCCGATGTTGGTTTGACCACAATCGCATTACCGGCAACCAGTGCAGGGCCAATCTTACGACCCGCTAGCGCGAATGGGAAGTTCCATGCTGTGATAGCAACAACCACACCACGCGGAATTTTCTGAATCCAAATATGCTCGTTTTCGTTATCCGACTGAACAATGTCTCCGTCCATTTGGCGAGCCCAATCACATGCATACTCGATAAATGATGCAGCCACATCCACTTCGCCCAATGCCACACGGTGCAATTTGCCCTGCTCACTCACCAATAGCTCAGCTAAGTACTCACGATTGTTTCTAATTTCTTGAGCAAACTGACGCATCAGCTCAGCGCGCTGTCGGGCAGGGAGACGCTTCCACTCGGCTTGAGCTCGTTTCGCTGCACTCAAAACAAGCTCTGCATCTGCTTGGTCGCCATCTTGAATTTCAGCAACCACTTCCTCGGTTGATGGATTGATAACCTGGTCTATCTTGCCGTTTACGGCATCGATCCATTGGCCATCGACATACATTTGGTAACGTTTCATAGCTGTTCCTACTCTAAACTAGTGATAACTGCCACCTAACGACTGGGCAGCCAAAACATTAATTGGTTTACCACATTCTAAGTATTAACCAACCAGTTTAGTGTGCGCGAAATCTAACTTTTGTAGATTAGCCGCAATTAAATCGGCTGGTTAGCTCATTTTCTAGTCAGCTCTCTAAACCTCTTGAGCGAAAAACAGATCATCAAGCTCTGCTGTTGAACCTTCTGTGCTAACGAGTTTCATTAACTCTTGTCGACTGTGCTCAATATGTTGCCACACCGCCATCTTTGCCTCATCCGACGAGCGTTTTTGCAGTGCAATCAATATTCGTTTGTGGTCTTCTATCCACGCGGTTTTTAGTGCGGATTCATGAAGGTACTTATAATTAAGCTCTCGCCACAACGGGTTCTGTATTCGAACCGAACTCCACATCTGAGTCGCCTGATTAATCAGGACTCGATTTTGAGTTGATTCAGCAATCATTTGATGAAACTTTTGGTCTAGCTCTTCAAACTTCGTACTATCTCCATCGATCTCACTTTCCTGCTGAGTCAGTACTCTTTTCAACTCTTGTAACTCGTTAAACTTTATCTGTGTCGCGGCAAACGCGGCGATGTTACTTTCTATAACTTGGCGGGCTTGAAGCAGTTCGAAGGGGCCGATGTCACTCTTCGGTATCAGAAGTGAATGGCGGGTTTCATCTGGAGAGTCAATAAAGTAGATACCAGCGCCCTGTTTGACGTCGACTAATCCTTTCAGCTCCAACATGATAATAGCCTCACGAATGGTCGCGCGGCTTGTCTCAAACCTCTCACTGAGCTCCCTTTCAGAAGGAAGCCTTTCTCCAGCTTTGAATACGCCGGAATATAGCAACTCTTCTATTTGTGTTCCTACATCAAAATATCTTCTTCTATTACTTCCTAGCTCTGCCATAACTCTAATCGCCCTAAATCCATTGCCACTGGTCAACAAGTAGTTTCAGTATCAATGCATAAATTTATCTCATTTCCTTGTCACTTTCGGTAAAAAGTGACACAAATATTGACAAACAACCAGAAAAAACACCAATTTAGCATTAATAATAAGACAAATAACAAGAAATGGACAACCAATTATAATTCATTTAGTTCATATGGTTGACCAAATGATGTCAAGGGTTTATCTTAAATGACGACAGTGGTACATATTTACTCGTATCAGTAGTCAGAGGACCTTGTAGCAGGTTATGTACATTGGGGGTACTATCTGCATTTTGCCCTGAATCAAAAGTTCAGGGCTTTCTTTTGGCTGGAAATAATGTTTGTTAACCTTTAGTTGTTCTTTTCTGATAGAGAATTGGTGAGTTAGGTATTATGTCATCGTATAGCCACCCAAGAGTCGGCGATGACAACCCGAATGTCGAGTCGTTGATCCGCAAGGAAAAGTACATGCCAAGCTTGTACAAAAAGGATTTTGAAACTCTCAACCGCAGTCGAAGGTAGGTTGAAGCCTTCGTGCTCTGTTACAACACCTAGTACATGCACAGTAAGCTAAGTTAGCTCACTGCGTCACAATGGAAAAGATGAAGACGTCTTATAGCGCCGCGCCGAGGTATTAATTTCAGCAAAACGTCTAAACCCAGAGCGCTGACCTGGCGAAATCAGAAACTGTAAACCAGTTGATGAAGTCCGCCTACATCCAGAAAGAGAAGTTGCTTAACAAGCCAGCAAATGATGACAACTACCTTGAAAAACGCCGACTGCTGTCGTCTGTATTCTCCTGAAAATCAATGTAAAGCTATCATCGCCTGGTTCATCACTTGTTGATGGTCAGAAAGATGCGTGATTTGTTCATAAGATCAGCATGTATAAAAGCAATTGTAATTATTAAACTAGAACTCAAAACTCTCAGTATGAATCTGTCCAGCAGGGACGCCTATTGATACCAAGTATTCTGTCATATCTCTCATAAATTGTGTTGGTCCACATACATACGCTTGCTGGCTAGTAGTATTTGACACCATTTTTTTCAAAGCCTCTTTTGTTAAACGACCCTCTTTACTGCTGATAACATGGATGTATTGGAAGTGAGGATACTGTTTTGAACGTCGAAGCAGCTCTGATTGACTAATAAGATCCTTTTCATATCTTTCTATGTGAATCATGGTAATGTCGGTTTGGTCTTGCAACGAAAAGGCTCCAATCCCTCGAATCATTGCCAGGTTAGGTGTAATACCAATACCTGCACTCAAAAGCAATAAGTGCTTAGGCACTGTAGGTTTTTGTGTATTTTCATCAACTGACACCGCAGTCATCTCACCTTGAATACCAAGTAACTTTACCTCCATCCCAACTTCTGCATAGCCATGTAGCCAGTTTGTTACCAATCCATTTGGCATACGCTTTACGGTAATATCTAATGTGTTATCACCGTTAATACTATTGGGTGTTTCCGATAGTGTCCAAGTGCGAACTTCGATAGCTTCACCACCGGGAATATTATTAAACTCAAAAGTTGCATATTGTCCCGGAAGAAATGCGATACGTCTGGGTATCACAAAACGAAACGTTTTAACATTTTCGGTTTCGTCAACGATTTTAGCCAAGGTTGCCACTTGTGGGTATTCACTTTCAGTGTCGACGTTTCCTGTACCTGACACTACAGGATTGTATGGCGAATAATCTAAACGCTTCCAACGATGATTGGTTACTTCATTCGTTCGAACCAAATTTGTAATGTGAAAAACTATTTTTCTTGAAGCTCCCTCGTAACTGCCATCGTGCTCCCAATCGACCGTTGCACGACCAGTCATTTGAATAATGCTACCAGACTCAAAATCAACGAGTGTCACCCCAGCCCTCTCATAAGATTCCAGATTGCCAGAGGTGAAAAACGTTCCATTCCCTCTATACTCTGGCCACTCTATTGTGGAGGGCGATATGACTCGAATTAAACCAGGTTTGCCTCCTCTATGATTGCAGTCAGTACCTATGCCTGGTGCGTAAGTACCTATCCATAAGGTATCCATCTTTCGGACAAATGTTTGATCATCCTCTGTAAGCCTTGTACGAGTTTCAACCCTAGCATCTTTGTTTAACGAAGGCGTGCCGTCTGAAGCTGGAATTATATCTCGACGATTAATGTATTTAGGACAATTAGGCGAGTATTCAGTAACTTGCAAAAAAACACTATGTTTACCGTTGTCTTCTCCTGCAATAGTATATCCGTTAATTCGGTGCCTAATTCTTCTGTTTAGATCTATACCTAGCAAGGACAATGGCGTACCAGGCTCTATAAAATTAAGCATGTCTAAATTTGGAATACAGTCTCTAGAGATAGCTATTTCCTTTTCTGATATAGCGACCAAATCACCTGATTGGCCAAATAAAGGAGTTACCCATACAGACTCATTTTTCAAATCAACACTGGCGAGCGCGGCAAATGACTGAGCAGCTAAAAACACGTCATGACCAGAAGCAAAACTAAGGGCACTATGCTTACCCGCCGCAAGTTCAGCAGCGACACCTCTGGTTCCCGCTTTATCTTGGGCGGCTAATTCTCCAGGATGATAAGATGAATCAGACATAAAACCTCTTGAGTCTTCCGTTAGTTTATTGGCGTGCTTCATAGTTTTTAAATTAATAGGATTTTCTGCGGCGAAGATCCTATTATTATCAACCATGAAATGGAAATTGATTCAAAATCAGGTAGTGGCACATAAGTAAGCGAGTGCCACTACCTGCTGACTAAATCTCTCAATGGCCCTTCGCTTACCTACTCGAACGTATTCAGCTTTTGTATTAGCTGTCTTATCTTAACGACTCTAACGCCAAACACTCATACTAGGCATAAAGCCCAACCGCGGTGTGAGGCATCGCTTTGAAACCATCAAGATTCTCAATGTTGCTTAGCAGGCGTAGTATATTCGGGTACTTGTCTAGCGAAATGTTTCCTTCAGGTGCATGAGCCACATATGAATAGACGGCGATATCTGCAATAGTTGGTCTACCATCAACCAAAAAGTCTTTAGTTCCAATTAGAGTATTGAGTTTAGTAAGTGCCCTTTCAGCAATAACTTGGCAAAACTGAGCATCCAATGGTGCATTAAAAACTGTAATCAGACGGGCAGCAGCAGGACCAAAAGCTATCTCACCAGCAGCCAGTGTCAAATACTTTTGCACTTCTGCTTCTAGCACTGGGTTTGAAGGAAAAAAGTCTGGTGCATATCGACGAGCCAAGTAAACAAGAATGGCATTTGAATCGCTAATGACAACCTCTCCGTCCTCAATGACTGGAATTTGCCCTAAAGGGTTTAGCCTTAAAAATGGCTCCTTTTTGTGCTCACCGGATGGAAGGTCAACATGAATAATTTCGTGTTTAATACGGGCTATGCTTGCAAATAATTCCACGCGGTGTGCGTGCCCCGACAATGGGAAACTGTGAATACGAATACCATTTGACATTGTGGACTCCTAAACTGATTTGTTTGTCTGTGTATGAAAAGAGTATATAAGGTTTTTACTAGGTTATAATCTACCTATTCATACAAAGATAATGTACATTTTATAGATAATGGCGGCTTTGAGATTCAGAAGGGAAAGTTTTATGGACACTATTGAAGCAATGCGTGTATTTGTTAATGTGGCGCGCCATAAATCCTTTACTCAAGGGGCAAAGCAATCAAACCTGAGTACTAAGCTAGCAAGTAAGTATGTCCGACAACTTGAAAGCAGACTGGATGCACAACTTTTTTATCGATCTACACGCAGCGTGACATTAACTGAAACAGGGCGCGCTTACTATGAGCGTTGCTTACCTATGCTAGAACAGTTTGATGAACTAGAAGACTTGATACAGCACCGCCAAAAAGAACTTTCTGGGTCGATTCGATTGACAGCATCTACGGGGTTTGGAAGCAAAGAATTGATAGAGCCGTTGCTCGCTTTCCAAAAGCAGCACAACGATGTAAGAGTTGAATTACTCTTATCAGATAGTCATATTGCCGTAGTGGAAAAGGGCGTCGATATTGCGATAAGATTTGGTAAACTACAGGACTCGAATTTAATAGCACGTAAACTAAAGGATATGCGGGTAGTATTTTTTGCTTCTCCAGATTATTTGAGTTTAAATGGCCGTCCCTCACATCCTAGAGAGCTGATCGATCATAACTGCCTTCTTTTTCGCAGCTCCAATGATTCGAAAAATTGGCACTTTAATATCGATGGCCAAATCGTCTCTTACCCAGTATCCGGAACTTTTAATACAGACTCTCCTCGGGCAATTACCAATATGTCGAGTGGTGGCTTAGGCATTGGAATTGGACCGTATTACGCCGTAGAACCTCATGTCAAATCGGGTGAGCTAGAATTGCTATTCGAAGGTATGGAGGTGGAACCAATGGGATTATATGTTGTATATCCTGAAAACCGACATTTAACAGCGAGAATTAGAGCCCTAGTGGATCATCTTGTATCTTGGTTTAAAGAATAATAGGTTTATTCTTGCTTGTCATGGTTTTCCTCGTAAGTGATTGTGCTCACTTAAATCTGTACCCCAAACTTCTAGTTCAGATCATCAAACGCAATAGCTTGAAGAAGAAAAATGTAGCCCCTAATTAAGGAAGAAAGCTACATTCCCAGAGCGGCTTTGTTTCCTAAATCATGGAACTAAATCATCAATCTACGATCTCATCAGCTA
>NZ_JAKKCI010000015.1:0-79579 GCF_021726015.1 Vibrio sp. A1-b2 | reverse complement strand
TGCTGCCGCTCGACTTGCATGTGTTAGGCCTGCCGCCAGCGTTCAATCTGAGCCATGATCAAACTCTTCAATTTAAGATTTTGTCGGCTCAACGAATACTGACTTCAAAACTGCTCTTACTCGAAAGCAAGAAGTAATTTTAAAGCTATTACCATTCCAACAGAATGGTAATGAATTGACTGTGCCAAATAACCGAAGTTATTTGTATTGGTCACTCAGTTCATTGAAACCTAAGTTGCTTTGTTACGAGAACAAAGACTTAACTTTGATTTTCATCAACGAGTGCCCACACAGATTGATAGGTTTAAATTGTTAAAGAGCTACGTTTTTAAAGGCATTCCTCTCAAAACGGACGGCTATTTTAGCTAGTTAAGTTTAAGTGTCAAACACTTTTTTAAAACTTTTTCATCGTTAATTGATGCTAGTTAATAAACCGGCTAACTGGTTACATTTCTTATGAACTGTTCCCGTGTCAGCGAGGCGGCATTATAGGGAGATGATCGGAATTGGCAATAGTTTTTTAGCAAAGTTTTTGAAGTTTTTTATCGTTCGAACAAAAAAGAGCCAGCAAGGCTCCTTTTTGCCTGTTTTCTTTACAATTGTTCAAACTTTTTGGCGAATAAAGACACTTTTTCCCAGTCTGTATATTCAACTTCTTTCGTTGTATCCGTTTCACCACCGGTCAATTTCATAATGAAACGAATCATCATTCTATCTATTGGGCGATAACGTGGGTAATAAAGCGCTCCAGCAAACACACCTATCAATGAAGGCTGCCAAGGTGATTTCTTTAGAAACGTTTTTATATAAACGCTTCCTTCAGGAGTATCTTTACCCTGCTCCACTTTACGAGCAGTCAGATTGACACAATAAAAGCCTGCTTTTACTTGTTCTAACTGTTTTATGTGGGCATCGATAAATTGATACAACTTCGCATTTAATTTTCCATAGCGTATAGAAGCACCAATCAACACTTTGTCATATTGCGTTAAATCCATTGTATGGCACTCATGCAGGTCAACAAACTGACATTCATAACCTTGTAACTGCTGCGCAATGTGGTGCATGATTTTTTTTGTCTGACCTTCGCGGGTCGAATATAAAAGAAGTGCTTTCACGCTATATCCCTACTTTGTAACCCTAGCTACGCCAAAACGTAGGCGTTAACAAAATTAATAAAGTAAATATTTCTAGACGACCGAACAACATGGAGACAATAAGCACCCACTTGGCACTATCATTAATGTCAGCAAAGTGGACAGAAACCTCTCCGAGCCCAGGTCCTAAATTGTTTAAAGTGGCAGCAACGGCGGAGAACGCGCTGAGTTCATCCATTCCTGTTGCGATCACTGCAAGCATACAAACCACAAACACTAATGCATAAGCAGAGAAGAATCCCCATACCGCATCGACAACACGTTGTGATAACGCACTGTCGCCTAGCTTAATTGGGTAGATTGCTCTCGGGTGCACTAGACGTTTCATTTCACGGGCACCTTGCAATGTAAGCAATAACACGCGAATCACTTTCATACCGCCACCGGTTGAGCCCGCACAACCACCAATAAAAGACGAGAACAGTAGAAGCACAGGTAAGAACAGAGGCCACTCTGAGAATCCTGTTGTGGTAAATCCCGCCGTTGTAGAAATTGATACCGTCTGGAATATCGCCTGATCAAACGCATCATAGAGAGAGTCATAGGTATGGTGCTGCAATAGCATTAAGAAACAGACGACAAACAGAATGACTTGTATCGCAACGAATGCTCGAAACTCAGGGTCACGCCAATAATATTTTGGATGCACACCGCCCGTTGCCCAAACAGCATAATGCAAGGTGTAGTTACACGCAGAGATTAACAGGAATACTACAGTAATCAGGTTAATCGCATAGCTATCAAAATATCCCATACTCGCGTCATGGGTTGAGAACCCACCGATAGCGATAGTTGAAAAACTGTGGCAGATCGCATCGAAAACCGTCATGCCAGCCAACCAGAACGATGTAGCACATAGAATGGTCAAACTAAGGTAGATATACCATAACGCTTTTGCCGTCTCTGCAATACGAGGGGTTACTTTCGTATCTTTTACAGGCCCGGGAACTTCAGCTCGATACAACTGCATACCACCGATACCCAACACAGGTAGGATAGCGACAGCTAATACGATGATACCCATACCACCAAACCACTGTAGGAACTGACGATAAAATAGAATCGCCTTAGGTAATTCATCAAGGCCAACTATGACTGTCGCCCCCGTGGTGGTTAATGCAGAGAATGATTCAAAAAAAGCATTAGTGACTGATAGGTCCGGGTTATCAGATAGCAAAAAAGGCATCGCCCCAGCGCTACCGATTACCGTCCAAAAAAGTACAACAATAAGAAAACCGTCTCGGGATTTTAGTTCATGCCGATGGTGACGGTTAGGAAACCAAAGTACCGCGCCAAAAAACAGCAATGCAAAGAAAGTAGTGACAAATGGCACACCCGCACCATCGCGATAGATCAAAGCGACCAGCGCTGGAGCTAGCATTGTAGAGCTAAATATCGCGAGCAGCAGCCCGACAATCCGGATAATTGAACGAAATTGCATTGATAGACAAAATGAAGCCGGGCTTCTTAGTTCCTATATATTGTTTAAATCGGTGACAATAATTTTTGCACCGCTTCGATTAATGATAGTTTGGGTGAAATCTTCAACATGAAGAACTTCCAGCTCCACATCCAATTCCACGTTTGAACCGTATTGAGCGTCAACTTCTGTTCCGTCGAACTGCTTAATAATAGACTGCGCCAGCGGAACTAGGCCGTAGTCTAAACTTAGGTGCAAATTTGTGGTGATTTTTTTCTCAATAGTTTGAAGCAGCTTAAGAGCTTGTTGCACACCACCACCGTACGCCTTAACTAAACCACCAGTTCCAAGACGAACACCGCCATAGTAACGCGTGACTACAGCCGTGATTTCACCTACGCCAGAACCAGATAACTGAGCCAATATCGGCTTACCCGCTGTTCCTGACGGCTCGCCGTCATCACTAAATCCCCAAAGCATCGAATCTTCAGGCCTACCCGCGACAAATCCCCAGCAGTTATGTCTCGCATCAGGATGTTTCTGCTTTATTTGCTCCACAAACGCTTTGGCTGCATCAGTACTAGGCGTATGTGCAAGATATGTAATAAACAGGCTCTTTTTTATTTCTTCTTCGAAGATAACCGGCTCATTGGGGATTAAATAGGGTCGAACGTTCATATTTTTCACAAAATCATAAAGATGACCAAGTGTATCACGAGCCCTAAAAATGTGCTCAGGATTGGTATTAGCACACAATGTTAAACACTTGTTTAAAAAATGTATTGAAATTAAACATTCTGCCGTTCAAACTGAAATTACTGGTCACACCAGAAACTAAATACAACAAAAACTCTCACACACAATCCTTCGGTTGTATGTCAAGGAGATAGACAATGATTTACCAAGCCGAAACCCTACAGGTAAAGGAATTAGAGAACGGTATTGCAGAGATAAGCTTCTGCTCACCGCACTCTGTAAACAAGCTCGACCTCAGCACTCTTAATTCTCTAAACGAGGCTCTTGATGCTCTCCAAACTCATCAAGGTTTAAAAGGTGTTGTGCTCACAACGAATAAAGACTCATTTATTGTCGGTGCCGACATTACTGAGTTTTTAGGACTATTTGCAAAACCAGAAGCAGAGCTAAATACGTGGCTCGTTTTTGCAAACAGCATATTTAACAAGCTGGAAGATTTATCGGTACCAACACTCTCTGCGTTAAGAGGGTTCACTCTTGGCGGCGGATGTGAGTGTGTACTTGCTACCGACTTCCGCATTGGTGATAAAACCACCAGCATCGGTTTACCAGAAACTAAACTCGGTATTATGCCCGGTTTTGGTGGCACGGTTCGCCTGCCAAGAATCATCGGCGCAGACAGCGCGATGGAAATCATCACTCAAGGTAAAGCGTGTAAAGCTGAAGAGGCACTAAAACTAGGCTTACTCGATGCCATTGTTGAAAGCGACAAGCTCGAAGAATCTGCTATCGCGACACTAACTCAAGCCATGAATGAGAAGATTGACTGGCAAGCACGACGTAAGCAAAAAACCTCAGCGCTGACATTAAGCAAGATTGAAGCGATGATGAGCTTTACCATGGCGAAAGGTTTAGTCGCTCAGGTTGCGGGTACTCATTACCCAGCGCCAATGACCGCCGTCAAAACTATCGAACAAGCAGCAAACTGCGAGCGCGATGCCGCTTTGGATATTGAGCGTAAACACTTTATCACCCTAGCGAAATCTCAAGAGGCGCAAGCGCTTGTAGGTATCTTCCTGAATGACCAATACATTAAAGGGCTTGCAAAAAAATCTGCGAAATCTGCATCGAAAGATACTCAGCGAGCAGCTGTTTTAGGCGCAGGTATTATGGGTGGTGGTATTGCTTACCAATCCGCGTCAAAAGGCGTTCCGGTTACCATGAAAGACATCGCTCAGTCGTCTCTTGATTTGGGGATGACGGAAGCGTCTAAGTTGCTAAATAAACAACTTGAGCGTGGCAAGATCGATGGTTTTAAGATGGCGTCTGTGATCGCTTCTATTTCACCAACCCTGCATTATGCAGGTATAGAGCAATCCGACGTTATTGTTGAAGCTGTGGTTGAGAATCCAAAAGTGAAAGCGGCCGTTCTGAGCGAAGTGGAACAACAAGTTTCAGCAGACACCGTCATCACGTCAAATACCTCGACTATTCCAATTAACTTACTGGCGAAATCGCTTAAGCGCCCAGAAAACTTCTGTGGTATGCACTTCTTCAACCCAGTACACCGTATGCCGCTGGTTGAAATTATCCGTGGTGAACACACTTCTGAAGACACCATCAATCGTGTTGTCGCTTACGCTGCGAAAATGGGCAAATCGCCAATCGTGGTTAATGACTGCCCAGGATTCTTCGTAAACCGTGTTTTGTTCCCATACTTTGCGGGCTTTAGCTTGTTGATGCGTGATGGAGGTGATTTCACTCACATCGATAAAGTGATGGAACGTCAATTCGGTTGGCCAATGGGCCCTGCATACTTGTTGGATGTGGTTGGTTTAGATACTGCTCACCATGCACAAGAAGTGATGGCACAAGGCTTCCCTACTCGTATGGCTAAAGAAGGCCCTGACGCGATCAGCGCCCTGTTTGAAGCTCAGAAATACGGTCAGAAAAATGGTAGTGGTTTCTACCAGTACACTGTTGATAAAAAAGGTAAGCCTAAGAAAGCCTTTGATAACAGTGTTCTTACACTGCTTCAAACCGTGTGTGGTGCTTCTGCCGAGTTTGATGACCAAACCATTATTGAACGCATGATGATTCCTATGATCAATGAAGTAGTGCTTTGTTTAGAAGAGAACATCATTGCTTCACCTCAGGAAGCTGATATGGCTCTAGTTTATGGCTTAGGTTTCCCTCCATTCCGTGGTGGTGTGTTCCGTTACCTAGATAGTATTGGTCTAAGTACTTACCTAGAAATGGCGAAAAAACATCAGCATTTAGGTGCGGTTTATGAAGTACCTCAACGCCTGATAGATATGGCTGAGAAAGGTGAAACCTTCTACGGTTCACAACAGGCTGGCTCACACCAAACCGTCTCAAAGCAAATCACTTTGGAAAAGGAATAACAAAATGAATAATGTAGTGATTGTTGATTGCCTTCGTACCCCTATGGGACGTTCCAAAGGCGGGGCGTTTCGCCATCAGAGAGCGGAAGATCTGTCAGCTCATTTGATGAAAGGGATTCTGGCTAGAAACCCACAAGTAAACCCACACGACATTGAAGATATCTACTGGGGCTGTGTGCAACAAACCTTAGAGCAAGGCTTCAACGTTGCGCGTAACGCAGCGCTACTGGCAGGCCTGCCAATTGAAATTGGTGCTGTTACAGTTAACCGTCTCTGTGGTTCTTCTATGCAGGCTCTTCACGATGCCACTCGTTCTATCATGGTTGGTGATGCAGAGATCTGCCTAGTAGGTGGTGTTGAGCACATGGGACACGTACCGATGAACCATGGTGTGGATTTCCACCCAGGTTTATCAAAGAACGTTGCAAAGGCAGCAGGCATGATGGGTTTAACTGCTGAAATGCTGGGCAAAGTACATGGTATTGGCCGTGAACAACAAGATGCGTTTGCCGCACGTTCACACCAAAGAGCGTACGCTGCAACTGTTGAAGGAAGATTCAAAAATGAAATTCTTCCAACAGAAGCTCATGCGGAAGACGGCACTCTATTCACTCTCGATTACGACGAAGTAATCCGCCCAGAAACCACTGTTGAAGGCTTATCTGCTCTTCGACCTGCCTTTGACCCAGTCAATGGTACGGTAACTGCGGGTTCTTCTTCTGCGCTGTCTGACGGTGCATCTGCCATGCTGATCATGAGTGAAGCAAAAGCGCTGGAGTTAGGACTTACTATCCGTGCCAAAGTAAAATCGATGGCGATTGCCGGTTGCGATCCTTCTATCATGGGTTATGGACCTGTTCCTGCTACTCACAAAGCACTGAAACGCGCTGGTCTATCAATGGAAGACATTGATGTGATTGAACTGAACGAAGCCTTTGCTGCTCAGTCTCTACCTTGTGCAAAAGACTTAGGTTTATTGGATAAGATGGATGACAAAGTAAACCTAAATGGTGGTGCAATTGCATTAGGCCACCCATTAGGTTGTTCAGGAACTCGGATCTCAACGACGTTGATAAACCTTATGGAAGCAAAACAAGCAAAATACGGCTTGGCAACCATGTGTATTGGTTTAGGCCAAGGTATTGCGACGATTTTCGAACGTCCATAAATTAGTTAAAAGTAAAAGGCCATCAGCTATTCTGGTGGTTTTAAAGCCAGAAAATAATGCCAGCTCATGCTGGCATTTTTCTTAATCCGCTTTTAACCAATCTTGGTTAAGTTGTTCGCTCGAACCCAAATAATTCACCATCCACTCAATCAAACGGTGATTCTCATCTTTACGCCATACTAGGCAGCACTGACTTAATGGTTGTTGATCGGGTAATGTTTTTTCTACCAACAAGCCTTGTTCGAACAATGGCAGTGCAATATGACGTGGCATATATCCCACACCAATTCCCTTTTTCAGGCACTCTATAGCGCTATACCAGTTAGGCAATAATAATCGACGCTGTTGAGGATAATGTCCCGTATGTCTTTTAGGTAAAACACTAGAGGTATCATCAAGACAAATCGCTGGAAACTGGCTCACAAAGGCTTCACTCAAATCTTCCTGTTGTGCACACGGATGATCAGGAGACATCACAAATGTCCATTTCAACTCGCCCATATCTCTTACCTCAAAGTCTCCGCCAACAGGAACTGCCGAGGTAGCACCAATCACAATATCCGCCCTCTCTTGAGCTATCGCTTCCCATGAACCGTTAAATACTTCCATGTTAATTTGTAGCTCTGCAAACTCAAACTGTTGATAAAAATCTTCCACCAGAGATTTAAGCTTATCGAGTTTCACCACATTATCTAAAGTCAGCTTGAGTGTGGATTGCCAGCCATGAGCCGCTCGGCGAGTTTGCGCATTGATCTCCTCCATCTGCCTCAAGAGCAAACGGGCCTGAGCAATAAATAGCTCACCAGCCGGAGTCAGTTCTACTTTACGAGGTAAACGGCGAAAGAGAACCACATCGAGTTCTTGTTCCACTTGCCGAACACCGTAGCTGATGGCTGAAGGAACTTTGTGCAACAGCTCTGCCGCAGCGGTAAAACTGCCTAATCGAGCGACCGCATCCAACATTTCCAACGAAGATTTAGAGTACACACATATACCTTTCAAATTTTTTGAACGATAACTAATAATTTTATCGTTTCATTTTCCTAGTAACGAAAAATAGAATAGCACGGTAAATAAATAGGGGTTGGCGCCAACTGATATTCACGGAACATTAATTAAAATATTTGATTGGTTAAAATGAAAATATCAAAATTACAACTCTTCTATCTTGCAACTCTGTCTATGCTCGGCTTTATAGCCACCGACATGTACTTACCGGCCTTTAAAGCGATGGAAATCGACTTTGCTACCGGACCTGAACAAATAGCCTTGTCTCTAACGATATTCTTGGTCGGGATGGCTATCGGTCAATTGATATGGGGCCTTGCCTCAGATAAGTTTGGCCATCGTAATACGCTTGCGGCAGGCTTAGTACTTTTCACCATCGCATCCTTAGGGCTCGCGTTCGCCGATCAGGTTTGGCAACTGTTGACCCTACGCTTTATCCAAGCGATCGGTGTCTGTGCTCCAGCAGTAATCTGGCAAGCCATGGTTATTCAGCGATATTCAAACCAAAGCCAACAGATTTTTGCCACGATTATGCCGTTGGTCGCGCTCTCTCCTGCTCTAGCACCTCAACTAGGGGTTTTGCTAGCAGAAAGCTTTGGCTGGCCGAGTATCTTCGTTGCACTCACGGTCATCGGCATGGCACTGATTACAGCAACAATGGCACAAGATAATAAAAAGGCGGAGATAAAACAGACCAGCATAGCTGCTGATATAAAAGCACTGCTCGCTTCAAAAGCTTATCTTGGCAATGTGCTGATATACGCTACGGCATCAGCGGCTTTCTTCGCTTACTTAACAGGTATGCCGGAAATCATGGCTCAGTTAGGCTATAGCACAAAAGATATTGGTTTAAACTTCATCCCACAAACGGTTGCCTTCATGCTAGGGGGTTATTTAGGCAAGGTAGCAGTGAAAAAATTTGGCGATGAGAGAGTACTGCGTCATTTGATCGGCTTATTCAGCGTCGCGTCATTGTTGATTTTTATCGCATCACAATGGCAGTTAGGATCCATTTGGCCAATTCTGACTCCATTCTGTTTGATCGCCGTTGCCAATGGTGCTTTGTACCCAATAGTGGTCAATCGAGCCTTAGCTAATGCCAAACAAGCACCAGCAACTGCTGCAGGGTTACAAAACAGTCTACAAATCTGTATCAGCAGCCTTTCTAGTGCTCTGGTTGCCTCAATGGCAAGCCAAGCACAAATGGTCATAGGCATCGCAATTATTATTTGTACGGCAGGATTGTGGTTCGGATTCGTTGTTTCCAATAAACAGCTATCACAACATTTCACAACACCTGATAATTCGCGTGTTGTCAGTGATGAATAATCCGTAAAAAAATAGCCCCCATAATTGGGGGCTATTTTATAACAGAGCACTTAGATTACTTTTTCTTAACTGGGCGTTGCCAGCCAGCAATTTTCTTCTCTTTAGCGCGAGTGATTACTAACTCACCTTCTGCGACATCTTTCGTTAATGTCGTGCCTGCACCGATTGTTGCACCGTTTGCGATAATAACAGGAGCCACCAGCTGACAGTCAGAGCCGACAAACACATCATCACCAATAATGGTTTTGTGCTTGTTCACACCGTCATAGTTACAAGTAATCACACCTGCACCTACGTTTACACGCTGACCAATTTCTGCATCACCAATGTAAGTTAAGTGGTTAGCTTTAGAACCTTCACCGATACGAGCGTTCTTAACTTCCACGAAGTTACCAACGTGAGCATCATTACGTAGATCTGCACCTGGACGAAGACGAGTAAATGGACCTACAGTACAGTCTTCACCTACACTCGCGCCTTCAATCACGCTGTATGGACGAATAACGGTATTGTCATCGATTTCACAGTCTTTCAGGATACAGCCCGCACCGATAACCACGTTATCACCGATAGAAACCGTACCTTCGATAATAACGTTAACGTCAATTTCTACGTCCATACCGCATTGCAATTCACCACGCAGATCAAAACGAGCTGGGTCGCGTAGCATTACGCCTTGTTCTAACAGTTTACTTGCTTGACGAGCTTGGAATGCACGCTCTAAACGAGCCAGTTGAATACGGTCATTTACCCCTTCAACCTCAATTGAACTCACTGGATGTACAGCTTCAACCGCGCGCCCTTCTTCATGTGCAGCAGCAATAACGTCTGTAAGGTAGTATTCACCCTGAGCATTGTTGTTGTTCAAACCTGACAACCAGCGCTTTAGATCACGACCAGTCGCAACCATCACACCAGTGTTAATCTCTTTGATCAGCTTTTGCTCTTCGGTTGCGTCTTTCTGTTCAACGATCGCCACTACAGGGCCGTTCTTACGTACGATACGTCCGTAACCCGTCGGGTTTTTAAGCACCACTGTTAATAACGCAATACCATCGTTTGGTTGAGCATCTAACAAACTTTCGAGAGTTTCCTCAGAGATCAATGGAACATCACCGTATAAAACGAGGATCTTCTCATCATCCTGAAATTGCGCTGATGCCTGATCAACTGCATGACCAGTACCCAGTTGCTCCGCTTGCAGCACCCAATTAACCTTTTCTTCAGCCAGCGCATGTTGCATTTGATCACCACCATGGCCATAAACCAAGTGGATATTCTGAGCGCCTAAGCTATTACACGTATCGATCACATGTTTGACCATCGGCTTACCAGCAAGGGAGTGAAGGACTTTTGGCATGTTGGAATTCATGCGAGTACCTTTACCCGCGGCCAAAATTACGGCGCTAAATTTCATGTTGAACCTATTTGTTGAGGTAACGACTGAGAGCATTTTAGCGGCTTACGGAGAGGGTGTTAATTCTTTGCGGTAAATTTCTATTAAAAATAAAGCAAAAAAGGCGACCAATGGTCGCCTTTTCATGAAACGTGTTAATAAAATTAACGACGTTTCTTAGTCAGCTCAATTACTCGTAGCTGAGCAATGGCTTTAGCCAGTTCACTGGCCGCTTGCGCGAAGTCCATATCGCCATGCTGATTCTGAATTTTCTCCTCAGCGCGACGTTTGGCTTCTTGAGCCTTGGCTGTATCTAGATCTTCACCACGAATTGCTGTGTCAGCCAGTACAGTAGCTGTACCCGGTTGAATTTCAACAATACCACCAGAAACATAAATAATTTCTTCGTGGCCGTGTTGTTTCACTATACGCACCATACCAGGCTTAATAGCGGTCAGCAGCGGTGTGTGACCATGGAAAATACCAAGTTCACCTTCGCTACCGGTCACCTGAAACGTTTCAACACGACCTGAGAAAATTTTCTTCTCTGCGCTCACAACGTCTAGATGAAAGGTTATTGCTGCCATATCGCCTCCTAGTTAGCCTTATAGCTTCTTCGCATTCTCGATAGCTTCGTCGATAGTACCGCAGTACATAAACGCTTGCTCTGGAATGTCGTCGTAGTCACCAGCTAGTAGACCTTTAAAGCCACGTAGTGTTTCTTTAAGTGGAACGTATACACCAGGGTCACCAGTAAATACTTCCGCTACGTGGTAAGGCTGAGTTAGGAAACGCTCAATCTTACGTGCACGAGATACAACTTGCTTATCTGATTCAGAAAGCTCGTCCATACCTAGGATCGCAATGATGTCTTTTAGCTCTTTGTAACGCTGAAGCGTTTGCTGAACACCACGCGCAACATCATAGTGCTCTTGACCAACAACCAATGGGTCTAGCTGACGTGAAGTCGAATCTAGTGGGTCGATCGCTGGGTATAGACCCATAGCTGCGATGTTACGGTTAAGTACAACTGTTGCATCTAAGTGCGCAAACGTTGTTGCTGGTGATGGGTCAGTCAAGTCATCCGCAGGTACGTATACCGCCTGTACAGACGTGATAGAACCTTGACGAGTTGAAGTGATACGTTCTTGAAGAACACCCATTTCTTCAGCAAGAGTTGGCTGGTAACCTACCGCTGAAGGCATACGACCTAGAAGTGCTGATACTTCAGTACCTGCAAGTGTGTAACGATAGATGTTATCGATAAACAACAGTACATCACGGCCTTCATCACGGAAGCGCTCAGCCATTGTTAGACCAGTCAGTGCAACACGTAGACGGTTACCTGGTGGCTCGTTCATCTGACCGTAAACCATTGCTACTTTAGATTTTTCAGGTTCAGCGATGTTTACAACGCCTGCTTCCTGCATCTCGTAGTAGAAGTCGTTACCTTCACGAGTACGTTCACCAACACCCGCGAATACTGATAGACCAGAGTGTTGTAGTGCGATGTTGTTGATAAGCTCCATCATGTTAACGGTCTTACCTACACCTGCACCACCGAATAGACCGATTTTACCACCCTTAGCGAATGGACAAATCAAGTCGATTACTTTTACACCTGTTTCTAGAAGAGCTGTCTCGTTTGATTGCTCTTCGTAGCTTGGCGCTGCACGGTGGATAGAGTAAAGCTCTTCCGCACCGATTTCACCACGCTCATCAATCGCATCACCAAGCACGTTCATGATACGACCTAGTGTCTTAGTACCTACTGGTACTGAGATTGGAGCGCCAGTGTTTTCAACTACCAAACCGCGACGTAAACCATCAGAGCTACCCATAACGATTGCGCGAATAACGCCACCGCCAAGCTGTTGTTGAACTTCAAGAACTAGACGCTCTTTAGAATCCACAACATTCAGAGCATCGTAAACACTAGGTACTTCGCTCTGTGGGAACTCTACGTCGACTACCGCACCAATGATCTGTACGATCTTACCTGTAGCCATCGTTAATCCTCTAAACTGTTTGTTTTACCTAAGCTTAAACCGCTGCCGCACCAGAAACGATTTCTGATAGTTCTTGTGTAATCGCAGCCTGACGGGCTTTGTTGTACACAAGTTCTAAATCTTCAATCAAGTTGGTTGCGTTATCAGTTGCAGCCTTCATCGCGATCATTCGAGCCGCTTGCTCACAAGCAAGGTTCTCAACTACACCTTGATAAACCTGAGATTCTACGTAACGCACAAGAAGCGTATCCAGTAGAGGCTTTGGTTCAGGCTCATAGATGTAGTCCCATGAATGCGGACGCTGCATCTCTTCGCTTTCCGATTTAGGCAAAGGTAGCAATTGATCGATCGTTGGTTGCTGAACCATAGTGTTTACAAACTCGTTGTAAACGACATATAAGCGGTCCAATTCACCTTCATCGTATTTTTTCAACATTACGCCAACAGAACCGATCAGGTCTTCCAAGCTAGGTGCATCACCTAGACCAGAAACCTGAGCGACGACTTTTGCGCCACTGTTGTTAAAGAAAGCCGTTGCTTTTGAGCCAATTACCGCTAGCTCAATATCAGCACCTTTTGCTTTCCAAGCTTGCATATCAGTTACAGCTTTTTTGAACACGTTAATGTTCAAGCCGCCACACAAGCCACGATCTGTAGAAACGATGATATAACCAACACGTTTAGCTTCACGCTCTGCTAGGTACGGATGACGGTACTCTAGGTTTGCGTTAGCCACATGACCGATCACTTTACGCATTGTTTCAGCGTATGGACGAGAAGCTTCCATTGCGTCTTGAGAGCGACGCATTTTTGAAGCTGCTACCATTTCCATCGCTTTCGTAATTTTCTGAGTGCTTTTAACACTACCGATTTTATTACGTATCTCTTTTGCGCCGGCCATCGTTACTCTCCATTAGTTGGTGGCAGAATCTGCCACCGACTTATTACCAAGTTTGGGTTGCTTTAAAATCGTCGGTCAGTTTCTTCAACTGAGCTTCGATCTCATCGTTGTAAGCACCCGTCTTGTCGATCTCAGCTGCAAAATCTGCGTACTGAGCGCGAGCATACGATAGTAGAGCCGCCTCAAAATCTAGAACTTTTGACAGTTCTACATCATTTAGGTAACCACGCTCTGCAGCATAGATAGTTAGTGCTTGGTCAAATACTGACATTGGAGCATATTGTTTCTGCTTCATTAGCTCAGTAACTTTTTGACCGTGGTCTAACTGACGCTTAGTCGCTTCATCAAGATCAGAAGAGAACTGAGCGAAAGCCGCTAGTTCGCGGTATGCAGCTAGTGCTGTACGGATACCACCTGATAGTTTCTTGATGATTTTCGTCTGCGCAGCACCACCTACACGAGATACTGAGATACCTGGGTCAACAGCTGGGCGAACACCCGCGTTGAATAGCTCAGTTTGTAGGAAGATCTGACCGTCGGTAATCGAGATTACGTTTGTCGGTACGAATGCTGAAACGTCACCAGCTTGCGTTTCGATGATAGGTAGAGCAGTCAAAGAACCTGTCTTACCTTTCACTTCACCATTAGTGAAACGTTCTACATACACTTCGTTTACACGAGCAGCACGCTCTAGTAGACGAGAGTGGAGGTAGAATACGTCACCTGGGAAAGCTTCACGGCCTGGTGGGCGTTTTAGTAGTAGAGAGATCTGACGGTAAGCAACTGCTTGTTTAGATAGATCATCATAAACAATCAGTGCATCTTCACCGCGATCACGGAAGTATTCACCCATCGCACAACCTGCGTAAGGCGCTAGGTATTGTAGCGCTGCAGATTCAGAAGCAGATGCTACAACAACAATAGTGTTCGCTAGTGCGCCATGCTCTTCTAGTTTGCGTACTACGTTAGCGATAGTCGATGCTTTCTGACCGATTGCTACGTAGATTGAGAAAATACCAGAGTTTTTCTGGTTAATGATTGCATCGATCGCCATTGCTGTTTTACCAGTCTGACGGTCACCGATGATAAGTTCACGCTGACCACGACCGATCGGGATCATTGCGTCAACTGACTTATAACCAGTTTGTACAGGTTGATCTACCGATTTACGATCGATTACACCCGGTGCAATCACTTCTACAGGCGAAGTTAATTTTGCTTCGATAGGACCTTTACCATCAATAGGCTCACCTAGTGTGTTCACTACGCGACCTAGAAGTTCTGGACCAACTGGTACTTCAAGAATACGACCAGTACCTGTAACTTTCATGCCTTCCTTAAGGTCAGCATAAGGTCCCATTACAACCGCACCTACTGAGTCACGCTCAAGGTTAAGTGCTAGTGCATAACGGCCACCCGGTAATTCAATCATTTCACCCTGCATCACGTCCGCAAGGCCATGAATACGGATAATACCATCGCTTACCGATACGATAGTACCTTCATTGCGAGCTTCACTAACAACGTTGAAAGATTCAATACGTTGTTTAATTAGATCGCTAATTTCCGTGGAATTAAGTTGCATGCTCCAATCCCCATCAAGATTGCAAGGCATCGCTCAGGCGGTTCAAACGACCACGCGCTGAGTTATCGATGACAAGATCTCCGGCTCGAATTACGACCCCACCAAGTAAGGTCTCATCTACACTGCAATTCAGCTGAACTTTACGTTCTAGACGCTGCTCCAGTTTGCTACTGATATCTGAAAGTTGTTGTTCAGAAAGTTCGGTTGCTGAAATTACTTCAACATCGATATTCTTCTCATACTCTTTCTTAAGAGCAACGAATTGCTCAAAAACATCAGGAATAGCTCTTAAACGGCCATTCTCAGCCATCACCTTAATTAGGTTTTGGCCAAATTCATCAAACTGTTCGCCACAAATTGCGATAAAAATTTCTGCAAGTTTCTCAGCAGAAGCAGAACTGGTTAACAGTTCATGTATTTGCTCGTTATTTGTAACTTCGGCAGCGAAAGCTAACATCTCACTCCACTGAGTTAGTTGTTGCTTTTCTACCGCAAAGTCAAAAGCTGCTTTAGCGTAGGGGCGAGCAATAGTAGTCAAATTAGACATTCGCGCCCCCAGACTTAAAGTTTTGCAGTAATGTTGTCGAGAATATCTTTATGCGCATCTTTATCGATAGAACGCTCAAGAATCTTCTCAGCACCAGCAATTGCCAGAGTTGCAACTTGTTTGCGCAGCTCATCTCGGGCACGATTACGTTCAGCTTCAACTTCAGATTCTGCTTGAGCAAGGATTTTCTGGCGCTCTGCCTGAGCTTCCTCACGTGCTTCATCTAGAATTTGAGCTTTGCGTTTGTTCGCTTGCTCGATGACCTCTGTTGCTGTGCGCTTCGCTTCTTTCAAAGAATCGGAAGCGTTGGCTTGTGCTAGATCTAAGTCTTTTTTTGCACGCTCAGCGGCTTGCAAACCATCAGCAATTTTCTTCTGACGTTCTTCAATCGCTTGCATGATTGGCGGCCATACATACTTCATGCAGAACCACACAAATAGTGCGAAAGACAGAGCTTGACCTAGCAGAGTTGCGTTCATATTCACAACAGCTACCCCTCTATATGGACTTAGTATTAATCAATGGCAAACCTAAAAAAGCTTGCCTCTGGCAAAACGTGATTAACCTAATTGACCAACAAATGGGTTCGCGAATGTAAATAGAAGTGCGATAACTATACCGATCATTGGTACCGCATCCAGTAGACCCGCGATGATGAACATCTTAACTTGTAGCATAGGAGCCATTTCTGGTTGACGAGCTGCACCTTCAAGGAATTTACCACCTAGAAGTGCGAAACCAATCGCTGTACCAAGAGAAGCAAGACCGACGATGATACCTACGGCGATTGCAGAAAAGCTCAGTAAAGTTTCCATTACTATCTCCAATTATAGTTGTTGGCTAATTGTGCCCAAATAAAAGCTATATATTAATGATCACTGTCTTCGTGTGCCATTGACAGATAAACGATAGTCAACATCATAAACACAAAGGACTGAATCAGAATTACAAGAATATGGAAAATAGCCCACGGTAGTGAACCCATCCATTGTAAATACCATGGTAGCATCGCTGCGATAAGAATAAATACAACCTCACCTGCGAACATGTTACCGAATAGACGCATACCAAGTGAAAGAGGTTTAGCTAGTAGCGATACCACTTCAATTAGTAGGTTAAACGGAATCATGGTCCAGTGGTTAAATGGATGTAATGCTAATTCTTTCGCAAAACCGCCTAGGCCTTTCACTTTGATGCTGTAATAAATCATCAGAGCAAATACACCTAGTGCCATAGCCATGGTGATGTTCACATCAGCAGAAGGAACCACTTTCAAGTAAGGGATACCTAGCCAATGCTCTGCTGGATACGGCAAGAAATCAATTGGCACTAAGTCCATGATGTTCATTAGCAATACCCAACAAAAGATAGTCAGTGCCAGCGGTGCTATTAGTGGATTGCGTCCATGGAAGGTGTCTTTGACGTTGGTATCGACAAATTCAACCACTATTTCAACAAAACACTGTAGCTTGCCTGGTACACCCGCTGTTGCCTTCTTCGCTACAGAACGGAAAACCCAAAGGAAAATCAGTCCAGTAAACAAAGAAAAAAACAGGCTATCGATATGTACGTTCCAGAAACTTGTTTCCGACCCAACTAAACCCAGCTTGTATAAAGACAGGTTGGTTAGGTGGTGTTCAATGTATCCGGACGATGTTAGCGCTTCACCTGGCGCAGCCATAACTCATCCTATTTTTTGTTGTTAATGAATAGCACTGGCGCACAGATATTAATACCTAGAGCCAGCAAATAGGTTAGTTTCAGGGGAACAAGTTCCACCTGCATATACATGTAAGCAACAGAGAATAAAACGACTGTAATAAGAATTTTAAGTGCTTCACCAGTGTAAAAAGAGACCGCGATACGCTTTGCAGCGCGAGCTCCACTAAACATAAAAGCACACAGCGCAAAAACTGCATTGGCAAAGACACAGATGCCTCCCCCAACCAGCGCTGAAAATCCCCAATCAGCATTTACAGCAATAGTCATCCCTGCTGCCACAACCATAACCGCGCCAGACTGGATCATTAACAATTGCTTTGCAAGCTCTCGTCCTGGCCTAGCCAACGCAGCTACCATGTATTCGTACCTCTAGTTACATTCCCAACACTCAAAAACGTAATGTTGAGAAATTCGCGAAAATTATACGAAGGCGCAAAACTAATGCAACGTAAATACAATCTTATGTTACATTTTTGTTCGCTAACCAACATTTTTCACACAAAATTCTTTTTTCTCAAAAATGTGACGCAGGCCGATTATGTCACTTAGGCTTGCAGCTTTGCAACCAATTGCTCTAGTTTCTGGGGTTCGTCAAGGCTAATCGTTACCTTAGATTTACCATTTTTGGAACGGACAATTGACACTTTTGCACCTAAGTTTTCACTAAGTTTTTGTGATATTTGTTGTATTTCTACGTCTTCAGAGACATTTTTTTCTTCAGTTGTGTCTGAGAGACATTTTTTCACTAATTGCTCAGTCTGACGCACTGTTAATTGCTTTTTAGCAACTCGCTCTGCAATCTCTTCTTGTTGTTCACCTTCCAGCATTAACAGAGCACGAGCATGCCCCATCTCTAACTGTTTGGTTTCAACTAAACGCTTAACAGCATCAGCTAACTGGTTAAGACGAAGTAGGTTGCTGACCGTTGTTCTCGACTTACCTATCACATCTGCGACTTGTTGGTGAGTCAGTTTAAATTCATCTTGTAGACGCTCTAAAGCTTGTGCTTCTTCAATCGCATTAAGATCTTCACGCTGAATATTTTCGATCAACGCCATCGCGATCGCCGCACGATCATCTACAGGCTTGATCAAGCACGGTACTTGCTTCAAACCCGCCTGCCTTGCAGCTCTCCAACGACGCTCACCCGCAATGATTTCGTAGCCACCAGTATTTAATGGACGAACGACAATCGGCTGAATAATACCTTGAGATTGAATGGATGCAGACAGCTCTTCCAAAGCTTCAGGAGACATATCTTTACGGGGCTGGTAAATACCCGGTTTCAAGCTCGCAATCGCGATATCCTGCAGCTCACCGTCAGAAGACAGCTCTTGACTGTGTGTTGCGACTTGTTGCTTTTCACGAGCAAGAGAACTGGTTGCCAATAACGCATCCAGTCCTTTTCCTAAACCACGTTTAGACGACATGTAAACGAATTCCTTTATTCTGTGTTAAGCGATAACTTCTTCGCGACGAAGCATTTCTCCAGCCAAAGCTAAATAAGCTTTAGAACCCGCGGAATACTTATCGTAGTACATGGCTGGTTTACCATGACTAGGCGCTTCAGCGAGACGGACATTACGAGGAATAACGGTACGATAGACTTTGTTACCAAAATGCTTCTTCAACTGATCGGAAACTTCATTGGCCAATCGGTTACGAGGATCATACATGGTTCGAAGTAAGCCTTCGATTTTCAATTTATCGTTCACTACCGCAGCAAGTTTGCTGATGGTATCCATTAACGCAGTTAAACCTTCTAATGCGAAATACTCACATTGCATTGGCACTAACACAGAGTCTGCAGCTGCCATCGCGTTGATTGTAAGGAGGTTTAAAGAAGGAGGACAATCAATAAAGATGAAATCATAGTTATCACGAACTGCTGCTAAAGCGTTCTTTAGACGGACTTCGCGAGCGAAAACTTCCATCAATTTGATTTCTGCAGCAGTGACATCGCCATTGGCAGCGATCAAGTCATAATGTCCGGCAGTGTTGCGGCATACCACGTCTTCAAATGGTGCATCTTCCACTAAGAATTCGTAAACCGTAGCATCGACTTGGTATTTGTCTACACCACTTGCCATTGTGGCGTTGCCCTGAGGGTCAAGATCTATTACCAGAACTTTACGTTTAGTGGCTGCCATAGAAGCAGCTAAATTAACACAAGTTGTTGTTTTTCCTACGCCACCTTTCTGGTTGGCGATCGCTACGATTTTACCCACGGTATGCCTCGCTGTTATCCCTTTCGGGATAAGATTACAAGATGACGCTCGCCTTCTAACTCTGGAACTTTCAAAGCTTTGACATCGGTCACAGAACACCATTCAGGTAACAGGCTTATCTCTTCCTGCGGCAATTGTCCTTTAAGGGCAAAAAACACACCTGAATTAGCTCGCGGTAAGTGCTGGCACCACTCAACCATATCGGACATAGAAGCAAAAGCTCGGCTCAGAACTGCGTCAAATCCGCCTTCCGGATCGAACTCTTCAACACGGCTCTGAACAGCAACAACGTTAACAATACCAAGCTCATGAAGAACTTGCTTAATAAAGCGAATGCGTTTACCTAAGCTATCCAGTAAGACAAATTCCTTTTCTGGATTCATGATAGCCAGAGGAATGCCAGGTAAACCTGGCCCTGTTCCAACGTCAATAAAGCGCTCACCATCAAGGTAAGGGCTTACAACTATGCTATCAAGGATATGTTTCACTAACATATCTGCAGGGTCTCTTACTGATGTAAGATTGTACGCTTTGTTCCACTTATTCAGCAGTCCAACATAACCTAGTAGTTGCTCACGTTGCTTATCTGATACGTCTAAGTCAGTTTTGGCGATTAACGAATCTAATTTAGCGCGTAAATCCATTAAGCAGCCTCTCCTTTCTTGAGCATGCCTTGTTTTTTCAGGTGAACCAACAAGATAGAGATCGCTGCAGGAGTAATACCAGAGATACGTGACGCAATACCAACCGTTTCAGGTTTAGCTGCGTTGAGCTTCAAGACTACCTCGTTCGATAGACCTTTAACTTGCTTGTAATCAAGATCCGCTGGCAATTTAGTATTTTCGTGACGCAAAGACTTCTCGATCTCGTCTTTTTGACGCTCGATATAACCTTCGTACTTAACCTGAATCTCCACTTGTTCAGCAGCTTCTGCATCGTCAAGCGCAGGACCAAACTCAGGGAGAGAAACAAGCGCATCGTAATCCACTTCTGGACGACGAAGTAAATCTTCACCACTCGCTTCACGCGACATTGGCGTTTTGAGCAGTGCGTTCAGAGCATCAATGCCTTTCGAGTTCGGGTTCATCCAAGTCTCTTTTAGGCGCTGACGTTCTTTTTCCATATTGTCGATTTTCTGGTTGAAACGAGCCCAACGCTCATCAGACACTAAACCAAGCTCGCGCGCTTTTTCTGTTAACCGAAGATCAGCGTTGTCTTCACGAAGTAACAAACGGTATTCAGCACGTGATGTGAACATGCGGTACGGTTCTTTCGTACCCATGGTCGATAGATCGTCGATCAACACGCCCATGTAGGCTTGATCACGGCGTGGGCTCCAGCCTTCTTTGCCTTGGCTGTACAAACTTGCGTTTAAACCTGCCATCAGACCTTGTGCGGCAGCCTCTTCGTAACCCGTGGTACCGTTAATTTGTCCTGCGAAGAACAAACCTTGAATAAACTTAGTTTCATAAGTCTGCTTCAAATCACGAGGATCGAAGAAATCGTATTCGATTGCATAACCAGGACGAACGATGTGTGCGTTTTCAAAACCTTTCATTGAACGAACAATTTGAACTTGAACATCAAAAGGTAAGCTGGTGGATATACCGTTTGGATAAAGTTCAGTCGTGTTCAAACCTTCTGGTTCGATAAAGATTTGATGGCTGTTTTTATCAGCAAAACGCATCACTTTGTCTTCGATAGACGGACAGTAACGTGGACCAATTCCTTCAATCACGCCAGCATACATAGGGCTGCGGTCCAGATTAGAACGAATCACATCATGTGTCTGCTCGTTTGTATGAGTGATGTAACAAGGAATCTGACGCGGATGTTGCTCACGTTTGCCCATAAATGAGAAAACAGGCGTTGGATTGTCACCATGCTGAGCTTCCAGCACGGAAAAATCGACACTGTTTGCGTCAATACGTGGTGGCGTACCTGTTTTAAGTCGATCAACTCGGAATGGCAATTCACGTAATCGATCCGCTAAAGCGATCGATGGTGGATCGCCTGCACGACCGCCAGAGAAGTTTTCCATACCAATGTGGATCTTTCCACCAAGGAAGGTACCAACGGTCAACACAACCGCTTTGGAGCGGAATTTAACGCCCATCTGAGTCACCACACCCAGCACTTGATCGTTCTCGACGATAAGATCATCTGCTGCTTGTTGGAAAAGCGTCAGATTTGGTGTGTTTTCCAGTGTGCTGCGTACGTAGGCTTTGTATAAAGCTCGGTCAGCTTGCGCGCGAGTTGCACGAACTGCTGGACCTTTAGAAGCATTCAGTGTTCTGAACTGAATACCTGCATGGTCAATAGCTTGCGCCATTAAACCACCCATAGCATCTACTTCTTTAACTAAGTGGCCTTTACCAATGCCACCGATCGCTGGGTTACAAGACATCTGTCCTAGCGTGTCAATATTATGCGTTAGAAGTAACGTACTTTGTCCTGTACGTGCGGCTGCGAGAGCGGCTTCCGTTCCTGCGTGACCGCCACCAACCACAATGACGTCAAATGTTTCGTGATAAAGCATGAACGACCTCAGGTATTCAATGAGATTAAGATTAAACAAAAGAGACGTATTCTACCCTCTTTCCTAAGTCTAGAAAATCGCTTTTCTATATTTTCCTCTCACTACCGATAACTTAATATATATAAGATCTTTATATAGAGATCTTTTATTACTCTTACTATTAGGATCGACGATCTCTGTGGATAAGTGGAAAATGATCAACAAGATCATGGTTCTTTAATGGATCAGAACTTGTGATCTACACATGATCTTATTGCGTATTAGCTGGGATCAAAATTGCCAGTTATGCACAACCCCCTAAACTGATCAAAGTTGTTATTGGGATAACTATAGGTTGATCACCGGATAAAGGTGTAGTTATCCACAAGTGATTTGTTTGAAATAGCATCAATATTGAATAAGTTTACAGTTCAATTTTAAGTTTATTTTCTTTCAAGTATAAAAAAAGCAGCGTTTCCGCTGCTGTTCTTATCAATTTTGTGCTTATTTAAGCTGGTGGATGATGCTTTTCAGCCACTCTTCTGCGGCATCTTCAGGAACTGGATGCTCTTGAATATCGATAGTAAAACACTCAGATAGCGGAGTTGCACCGATATCCTCAAGCAGTGCATGAGCATGCTTGCCTGCGGCACAAAAGGTGTCATAGCTTGAATCACCAATCGCAACAACCGCAAATTTTAAGTTGCTGGTTCTCGGTGGTGTATTTTGCAATGCTGCTATAAAAGGCTGAATGTTATCAGGATAATCTCCAGCACCATGAGTCGAGGTGACGATTAGCCAAGTACCGTCTGCTGGAATTTCTTCAAATGCAGGTTGGTTGTGGATCGTCGTTTCCAATGACTGCTCTTGAAGTAAATCACTGAGATGATCGCCCACGTATTCAGCACCGCCAAGGGTGCTACCCGTAATTATATGGATCATAGTGCTCCGCTTTATTTACCAATACAGAAAGATGAGAAGATTCGGCCCAATAGGTCGTCTGAGCTGAATTCACCGGTAATTTCGTTTAAGTGTTGCTGAGTAATACGCAGCTCTTCCGCTAATATTTCACCAGCCATGTAGCCTTCAAGTTGTTGCTGACCTATGTCTAGGTGCTCTGCGGCACGTTCCAGAGCTTCTAAGTGGCGACGACGCGCCATAAAGCCACCTTCTTGGTTACCAGAGAAGCCCATACACTCTTTTAAGTGTGTTCTCAGAGCTTCTACACCTTCGCCAGTCTTCGCTGAAAGACGGATTAATGTTGGTGTGCTCACATGGCAAATGCCCAGCGTTTCACCTGTTTGATCCACTTTATTACGAATAACCGTCATACCCATGTTGTCTGGTAGACGATCAACGAAGTCTGGCCAAATATCTTCAGGGTTAGTGGCATCTGTTGTGGTGCCATCAACCATGAACAGTACTCGGTCAGCTTGCTTTATTTCGTCCCAAGCGCGCTCAATACCGATTTTTTCTACTTCATCTGAAGCATCACGAAGGCCCGCTGTATCAATAATGTGCAGCGGCATACCGTCTATATGGATATGCTCACGCAGAACGTCACGAGTGGTACCTGCGATATCCGTTACGATAGCGGACTCTTTACCTGACAAAGCATTCAGTAGACTGGACTTACCGGCATTTGGTCGGCCAGCGATTACGACTTTCATGCCTTCACGTAAAATGGCACCTTGGTTGGCTTCTTTACGTACAGCATTCAGGTTATCAATAATTGCTTGCAGATCAGCGGCGACTTTACCATCGGCCAAGAAATCAATTTCTTCTTCTGGAAAGTCAATCGCAGCTTCCACATAGATACGCAGGTAAATAAGTGACTCCACCAGCGTGTTGATACGTTGTGAAAACTGTCCTTGCAAAGATTGCAGTGCTGATTTCGCCGCTTGTTCAGAGCTGGCGTCGATCAAATCCGCAATGGCTTCCGCTTGGGTTAAGTCCATTTTGTCATTGAGGAACGCGCGCTCTGAAAACTCACCTGGTCGTGCTGGGCGAACGCCTGAAATTTTCAAAATACGCTTAATCAGCATATCCATTACTACCGGACCACCATGGCCTTGCAGCTCTAATACGTCTTCGCCAGTAAATGAGTTCGGGTTAGGGAAGTAAAGCGCAATGCCTTGGTCCAGCTCTAGACCGCTTTCATCTTTGAAAGGCAAGTACTCCGCATAGCGCGGTTTTAACGTTCGTCCCGTTACTTCTAAAGCAACCTGAGCCGCCTTTGGACCAGAGACACGGATAATGCCTACACCGCCTCGTCCAGGGGCTGTTGCTTGAGCAACGATGGTATCAGTTGTCATAAAGGTTGTTACCTAAATACATTTCGAATTAGCGTCATTGTAATCAGCAAAAAACAAAAAGGCGACCTTTTGGCCGCCTTTGCTGATTCATCATTAACTTACTTAGAGTGTAAGCCTTTCTTCTCTAGCGCTTTGTAAATCAAAGTCTGCTGAATCAGAGTCACGACGTTCGATACCAACCAGTAAAGAACCAGACCTGAAGGGAAGAACAAGAAGAAGAATGTGAACATCACCGGCATGAAAGTCATGATCTTTTGTTGCATTGGATCAGTAACTGTCGTTGGGCTCATCTTCTGAATCATGAACATACTTGCACCCATTAATAGTGGCAAGATGTAGTATGGGTCTTGTGCTGACAAGTCATGAATCCAACCAAAGAATGGTGAGTGACGTAGTTCAACAGATTCCATTAGTGCCCAGTATAGCGAGATGAAAATTGGCATCTGTAGGAAGATTGGTAAACAGCCACCAAGTGGGTTTACTTTCTCTGTCTTGTACAGTTCCATCATCTCTTGGCTCATGCGTTGACGGTCGTCGCCAATACGCTCACGCATTGCTTGCAGTTTAGGTTGCAGCATGCGCATTTTCGCCATAGATGTGTATTGAGCTTTAGTTAGTGGGTACATAGCACCACGAACGATGAAGGTCAGACACATAATTGCTAGACCCCAGTTCACTACAATGCCTTGAATGAAAGAAAGCAGTGAGTGTAGAGGTTTTGCGATGAACCATAACCAACCGTAATCCACTACAAGGTCTAGGCTTGGTGCAACCGCAGCCATTTCATCTTGCAGTTTTGGACCAACCCATAGCGTAGATGTGAAGGTTTCTTGAGTACCATCAGCCAAGGTTTTGTTTGGCATACGAATACCGATATCACCTAAGTTACCGATAATACGAGAGTAGATATTAGTGCCCGGTTCGTTACGTGGAATCCACGCTGTTGCGAAGTAGTGTTGGATCATTGCTGCCCAACCAGTACCGCTTGGTAGGTTGATAGACAGGTTACGATCTTGCATATCGTCGAAGCTGTACTTTTTGTAACGAGTATCTTCACTTGAGTATGCGCCGCCACGATAAGTTGGCATTGCTAAGCTACCGCCAGAATCTTGTAGATTTTGACGTAGGTGCGCGTACATACCCATAGTTGCGTTGCTGCCAGAGTGGTTAACAACGTTGAATTCAACGTCGATAGCATAGCTGTCACGCTTGATGATGAAGGTTTTGGTGTACTCAATACCGTTTGCTGAATAAGTCATCGGAACACGAAGTTCGTCCTGACCGTCTGCTAGCGTGTAGCTGTCAGCGTCAACATGATAATTTGGACGTGTAGTGCTGCTTAGGTCGATACCTTGAGGACCGATCAAGCCACTTTGAGCAATAAACTGGTGTCCTTGCTCATTTTTAAGTAGTTGGAATGGAGTCTCTGAATCTAGTTCTTCTGCATACTGATTAAGTTTTGCAGAAACAACATCACCGCCAACTGTGTCAATCGACAGAGTTAGTACATCTGAAGTAACGGTAATCGTTTTTGCAACAGCACTAGTTTGAGATGGTGCTGGGTCAAACTCATCTGCAAATGATGGTGCAGGTACTGTATTGCCTGATTGAGCCTGTTCAACCGCTTGCGGAGCTGGATTCTTAGCTACTTGCCATTGTTGGAAGAGTAAAAAAGAAACCAGAGCCAAAGCGATTAACAGGATATTACGTTGAGAATCCATCGTTAATTATCTCTGTCGTGTTTTTGGATCGGTGGAACGGGGTCAAACCCGCCTTCATTCAAAGGGTGGCATTTTAATAGACGTTTGCCAGATAACCAACACCCTTTTACAAAACCGTGAACTCTCAGAGCTTCTATCGCATATGAGGAACAGGTTGGAGTAAACCGGCAGCGAGGGCCGATAAGCGGACTAATAGTCCATTGGTAAAGTTTTACTAAACCAATGGCTATCCACGTGAAGGGCGAGATAGGCGTTGCCATAACTTTTCGAACAAAGTAAATAGTTCTTCATTGCTCAAATACTGCGCGCTATTTTTCGCTATTACAACAAAATCTTTATTAGGAAGTTTGTGCTGTTGTAGACGAAAACTTTCTCTAGATAAACGCTTAAAGCGGTTACGACCAACGGCAGTTTTAATTTGTTTTTTTGGAACAGCTAAACCTAAACGAGGGTGAGAAAGATTATTGTTGCGGGCAATGATTGTGAAATGAGGAGAGCCAGCTCGATGAGCTTGCTGAAAGACATTTTTATAATGCTCGGGAGTTAACAAGCGTAACTCCCGATTGAATGCGTACGTACTCAAAATAATTTATGGATTATTTTGAAAGGCGCTTACGGCCTTTTGCACGACGTGCATTAATTACTTTACGACCGTTCGCTGTCGCCATGCGAGCACGGAAACCGTGAGTACGCTTGCGCTTTAGAACTGTAGGTTGAAAAGTGCGTTTGCTCATTGTAAATACCTTACTGATCAGTAGTTTTTAGGTTTGTTAAACCCGGCGTGGGCTTTGTGTCTTCTCTTTATATAAAGAAAGGACTATCCGACGCCTCTCAACAAAGAGGCGGAATTGTAATCACTGTCACAAAAGGTGTCAATGATTGGGTTTGCCGAAGTCCTGTTCAGTTTCTCAAATTACTAAGAAATCGAGGCTTCGGTTTTTCCGGTCGGGCGATTATACGGAGTCTCGGTAAAATCTCAAGGATCCTTATTCGATCCCAACCATATTTAAGAATTTCTTTAAACGAGGATCCTGTGGATTACCAAATATATCCTGTGGAGAACCTTGTTCGACGATATTGCCTTCAGCCATGAAGATCACTCTATCCGCGACTTCTCTGGCAAACTGCATCTCGTGAGTAACCACTAACATCGTTTGATGTTGCGTGGCGAGTTTTTTCATCAGCGCAAGAACTTCACCGACCCATTCTGGATCCAGTGCAGATGTTGGCTCATCAAACAGCAGTAGTTCAGGTTGCTGTGCCATTGCTCTGCCAATACCCACTCGTTGCTGCTGGCCACCAGAAAGCGCAGAAGGGTAACTGTCTCCCTTGTCGCCAAGTCCAATGTCATCAAGTATCTGTTGAGCTCGTGCTAAAGCATCGCTCTTTTTCCAGCCTTTCACTGTAATTAGACCTTCAGCGATGTTCTGTCTTGCTGTCATATGAGAGAACAAGGCGTAGTTCTGAAAGACAAACCCCGTTTTGCGTCTAAGCGCTAACACTTCCGATTTGCTGTGTGATTGGCAATCAACGGCCACGTTATCAATAGTGATCGTGCCTTGGTCTGCTTGCTCTAGGAAGTTAACACAACGCAACAGCGTTGATTTACCTGTACCACTTGAACCGATAATAACGATGATCTCTCCTTTATTAATAGAGAGATCGATGCCTTTAAGAACTTCGCTATCGCCAAAGCGTTTGTGAATGTTAGTTAAGTTGATCATCTTACATACGCCTTGTTGAGTTTATTTTCAGCCCACATCTGTACTCGTGTCAGAACCACAACCACAGCCCAGTAAATCAATGCTACTGCTAGGAATGCTTCAAAAAAGCGAAAACTGGATGATGCTTCCATCTGAGCTTTAGCCATAATTTCCGCAACACCCAAAGTAAAGGCGAGGGAGGTCGACTTAATCATATCAATGAAGTAGTTCATCAGTGACGGCAAAGCCACACGTGTTGCTTGCGGTAATATAATGCGACGCATAGCCTGACTAGTGGTCATTCCCACAGAGAGGCTGGCTTCCATCTGGCTACGGTCAATACCAATAATCGCCGCACGAATACTTTCTGCCATGTAGGCGGAGAAATGCAACGTGATACCAATAACCGCGGCACTGAAAGCATCAATACCGACTAGGATCGGGAATATCTGTGGCAAACCATAATAAAGAAGGAACAGCTGTACTAATAGTGGTGTTCCACGGAAGAAGCTGATGTAGAGCTGACTAAGCTGATCAAGAACCGGAACTTTGAACACCCGAATATTGGCCAAGATTACAGAAAGAATCAGAGAGAAAAACATTCCCCATGTCGCCATTTCCATGGTGGTGCCAAGATACTTGAGCAGTATCGGCATCAGATCCAGCATGTATTGAAAGTCAAAACCCATTTACTTCCCCTTAAAGACAACAAAAGGCGGGATCATACAATCCCACCTCTTTAAAAGTACAGTCTAGCTTATTAATTAGTAATATCAGTGCCAAACCACTTGTTAGAGATCGCGCTTAGCGTACCGTCTGCACGGATTGCTGCAAGCGCTTTGTTAACTTCAGCTTGTAGTTTCTGACCTTTTTCGTTGTTCAGGAATGGCCAAGCATTTTCAATGGTTTCGAAAGGCTTACCTGCAAGTTGCAGTGGTAGACCTGTTTTCTCGATAGTCTCTAGCACTGATAGACGGTCCATTACGAATGCGTCAGCACGGCCAAGAGCAACATCATGTTCAATACCAGTGTCGTACGTCTTAATGTTGATTTTACCGTCTTTGTCGTAGTCACGTAGTAGCTGTTCAAAGTTTGAACCTAGGTTAACGGCAACTGTTTTGCCTGCAAGGTCTTCAATACCTTTGATGCTGCTGTTACCTTTACGAACCGCGATCTGTGCACCGTCAATAACATATGGGTCTGCAAACAGGTATTTCGCTTTACGTGCGTCGGTAATCGTAATTTGGTTAGAAATCGTATCGATACGACCTGTTTCTAGTAGACCAAATAGACCAGAGAAGTTTGAAGTAACAAACTCAACCTTGTAATCATTGCGTTTAGCAATTTCATTCCATACATCGACTTCAAAACCTTGAAGTTGGTCTTGCTTAACAAATGTGAATGGGAAGTAACGGCCAGACATGCCGACTTTAATATCTGTTGTTGCTTGAGCTGCTGAAGCTGCCAATACAAGAGAGGCTACTGCGAGTTTAATCCAGTTTTTCATTTTCTAACTCCGAATGAATATAGGGCAGAATGTTACTGGTAAATGTTAGTACAGAACAAATAACCTTATGTTATTAACAATAACCATAATAAGTTTTTATTTTGGGATAACTCACTAATTTTCTGGGATATGTGGGTAAAAATGGGGATGTTTATGTAGATCTTCATAATTGAGACGGAAATATTGTGAATAACTTTGATCTTATTCACTGGATCTTCGATCAATCGCTGGCGATCTTAGTTATCAACAGGTAGAATTATCAACCTTTATCGATCATCAGATTAGAGTGAGAGCACAGTGTCATCTTCGCTTTGGTTGCAATGTTTGCAACAGCTTCAAGAAGAATTACCAGCCGCAGAATTCAGCATGTGGGTTCGTCCGCTACAAGCGGAGCTCAATGATAATACTCTCACTTTGTTTGCCCCTAACCGTTTTGTGCTTGATTGGGTTCGCGATAAGTACATCAACAACATTAACTTATTGTTGAGAGAGTATTGCGGCAACGATGTACCAAGCCTGCGTTTTGAAGTGGGTAGTAAACCTGTAGCGGCTGTGAAGCCAGCGCCAAAGCGCTCAGCTGCAGACGTGGCAGCAGAATCATCTGCGCCAGCTCAACTAGCTCAGCGTCGTCCTGTTCATAAAACATGGGATGATGAATCCGTTGAAGCGGATATTACTTATCGTTCTAACGTCAACCCTAAGCATAAGTTCAATAACTTCGTTGAAGGTAAATCGAACCAGTTAGGTTTGGCTGCTGCTCGTCAGGTGGCGGACAATCCGGGTGCTGCGTATAACCCTCTATTCTTATACGGTGGCACGGGCTTAGGTAAAACTCACCTTTTACACGCTGTGGGTAATGCGATTGTCGATAACAAACCGAATGCTAAAGTGGTTTACATGCACTCTGAGCGTTTCGTTCAGGACATGGTTAAAGCACTGCAAAATAACGCGATTGAAGAATTTAAACGTTACTACCGTAGCGTTGATGCGTTATTGATCGATGATATTCAATTCTTTGCCAATAAAGAGCGCTCTCAAGAAGAGTTCTTCCATACTTTCAACGCTTTGTTGGAAGGTAACCAGCAAATCATCTTAACTTCTGACCGTTATCCTAAAGAGATAAATGGCGTAGAAGATCGCCTTAAATCTCGCTTCGGTTGGGGTTTGACGGTGGCGATTGAACCACCAGAGCTAGAAACTCGCGTGGCGATTTTGATGAAGAAAGCGGAAGATCACCAAATTCATCTGCCAGATGAAGTGGCGTTCTTTATTGCGAAACGTCTGCGTTCAAACGTTCGTGAGTTGGAAGGGGCACTTAACCGTGTTATCGCCAATGCGAACTTTACCGGTCGTCCAATTACCATTGATTTTGTTCGTGAAGCGCTGCGTGACTTATTAGCTCTGCAAGAAAAGCTGGTCACCATTGATAATATTCAAAAGACAGTCGCAGAGTACTACAAAATTAAAATGGCGGATTTACTTTCAAAACGCCGTTCACGTTCTGTTGCGCGTCCTCGTCAATTAGCAATGGCGCTAGCGAAAGAACTCACCAACCACAGCTTACCAGAAATTGGTGATGCTTTTGGTGGTCGCGACCATACCACTGTGCTTCACGCATGTCGTAAAATTGAGCAACTGCGCGAAGAGAGCCACGACATAAAAGAAGACTATTCGAATTTGATTCGCACGCTTTCATCATAATTGCGCTATAGTTTGCGCTGATTTTGCGTCGTTAATCCGTCTATCGTTTAAGAGCACACTATGAAATTTACTATCGAACGTAGCCACTTCATTAAACCTCTACAACAAGTTTCCGGCACTTTAGGTGGCCGAGCGTCACTGCCTATATTAGGTAATTTGCTGATTAAAGTTGAAGACAATCAATTGTCGATGACGGCAACGGATTTAGAAGTTGAACTGATCAGCCGAGTGACGTTGGAAGGGGATTTTGAAGCAGGCAGCATTACCGTTCCGGCGCGTAAATTTCTCGATATTTGCCGAGGTCTTCCAGACTCAGCGGTGATCACTGTGCTTTTAGAAGGTGATCGCATTCAAGTTCGTTCTGGGCGAAGCCGATTCTCATTAGCGACTCTGCCAGCGAACGATTTCCCAAATATCGAAGATTGGCAAAGTGAAGTTGAAATTTCACTCACTCAGGCAGAGCTTCGTGGTTTGATAGAGAAAACGCAATTTTCGATGGCAAACCAAGACGTGCGTTACTACCTAAACGGTATGCTGTTTGAAATTGATGGCAGCACGCTTCGTTCAGTAGCAACTGATGGTCACCGTATGGCGGTTTCTCAAACCGAATTAGGTGCAGATTTTGCTCATAAGCAAATCATCCTACCGCGTAAAGGTGTATTGGAATTAGTGAAGCTGCTGGATGCTCCAGAACAATCTGTGGTACTGCAAATTGGTAGCTCAAATCTGCGTGCAGATGTGAACAATTTTGTTTTCACTTCTAAGCTGGTTGATGGTCGTTTCCCTGATTATCGACGCGTAATGCCGCAAAGTACCAACAAAGTATTGCTTGCTAACTGTGATGAGTTGCGTCAGTGTTTTTCACGCGCTGCGATTTTATCGAATGAAAAATTCCGTGGTGTGCGAGTGAATCTTGATGAAAACGAAATGCGCATCACAGCAAACAACCCGGAACAGGAAGAAGCGGAAGAGGTGTTAGATGTTACCTTCGAAGGAGACGCCATTGAGATCGGCTTCAACGTAAGCTATATCCTCGATGTGTTGAATACCCTTCGTTGTGATAACGTACGTATCTCTATGTCAGATGCTAATGCCAGTGCGCTGGTGGAAAATGCGGAAGATGACAGCGCGATGTACGTCGTGATGCCAATTCGCCTGTAACCAAGAGTTAACTACGCGCTATGCCGCTAACCCGTCTGGTTATTCAGCAATTTCGTAATATTAGAGCCTGTGATATTTCATTATCATCAGGCTTTAACTTTCTTATTGGTGTCAACGGAAGTGGCAAAACCAGCGTCTTAGAAGCAATTTATCTGCTTGGGCATGGTCGCTCTTTTAAAAGTTCGCTCACTGGTCGAGTGATTCAAAATGAGTGCTCTGAACTGTTTGTTCACGGGCGTTTTTTGACATCGGATCAATTTGAGTTACCTATTGGTATTAATAAGCAGCGCGACGGTTCAACTGAGGTTAAAATAGGCGGTCAATCTGGGCAAAAATTGGCACAGTTGGCACAAGTTTTACCATTGCAGTTGATTCATCCTGAAGGCTTTGATTTATTAACGGATGGACCGAAACAGCGTCGATCATTTATTGATTGGGGTGTGTTTCATTCTGAACCTGCATTCTATGATGCATGGGGAAGATTTAAGCGTTTAAGTAAACAGCGTAATGCATTACTCAAAACAGCAACCAGCTATCGTGAGCTGAGTTATTGGGATCAAGAATTAGCCTTGTTGGCTGAAAATATTGACCAATGGCGCAGAACTTACGTCGAACAAATGAAAGTTGTCGCAGAAGAGTTATGCCGCACGTTTTTACCCGAGTTTGATATTGCGGTAAAGTACTACCGCGGTTGGGATAAAGAGACCCCATACCAGCAGATATTAGAAAAGAACTTCGAACGCGATCAACAGCTTGGCTACACCTTCAGTGGCCCAAATAAAGCTGATTTGAAGATAAAAGTTAACGGTACTCCGGTGGAAGATGTGCTTTCACGGGGGCAACTGAAATTAATGGTGTGTGCACTACGTGTCGCACAGGGCCAACACTTAACTGAGTTGACCGGGAAGCAATGCATCTACTTAATTGATGATTTTGCTTCCGAACTCGATAGCCAGCGTCGTAAGCGTCTTGCAGACTGCTTGAAGGCGACGCAGGCTCAAGTTTTTGTAAGTTCTATTACACAAAGCCAAGTTGCCGACATGGTCGAGCCAAACAGCAAGATGTTTCATGTGGAACATGGCACAATAGAGCAAGGATAATTTAGTCAGAGAGTAACTCATGTCGAATAATTACGATTCATCGAGTATTAAGGTACTAAAGGGTCTGGACGCAGTACGTAAACGTCCAGGTATGTACATCGGGGACACTGATGATGGCACCGGTCTACACCACATGGTTTTTGAGGTGGTGGATAACTCAATAGATGAAGCGTTAGCAGGTCACTGTAAAGACATCATCGTTACTATTCACGAAGATAACTCAGTATCGGTTAGCGATGACGGCCGTGGTATCCCAACTGAACTGCACGAAGAAGAAAATGTTTCTGCGGCAGAAGTTATCATGACAGTACTGCACGCTGGTGGTAAGTTCGATGATAACTCTTACAAAGTATCAGGTGGTCTGCATGGCGTAGGTGTGTCAGTGGTTAACGCACTATCAGAAAAAGTGCTTCTGACTATTTACCGCGGTGGTCACATCCATACTCAAACCTATCGCCATGGTGTGCCTCAAGCGCCACTAAGCGTTGTTGGTGATACTGAAAAAACAGGTACAACGGTTCGTTTCTGGCCAAGTGCTGACACCTTTACCAATATCGAATTTCATTACGATATTCTTGCGAAACGTCTACGTGAGCTTTCATTCCTAAACTCAGGCGTATCAATCAAACTGATTGATGAGCGTGAAGAAGATAAACAAGACCACTTTATGTATGAAGGTGGTATCCAAGCGTTTGTTACTCACCTTAACCGCAACAAAACTCCGATTCATGAGAAAGTTTTCCACTTTAACTCAGAACGTGAAGACGGTATTAGCGTTGAAGTGGCGATGCAGTGGAACGACGGTTTCCAAGAAGGTATTTACTGCTTTACCAACAACATCCCACAGCGTGATGGTGGTACTCACTTAGCCGGTTTCCGTGCAGCGTTAACTCGTACGTTAAACACCTACATGGATAAAGAAGGCTACAGCAAGAAAGCCAAAACAGCGACATCTGGTGACGATGCGCGTGAAGGTTTGACTGCGGTTGTCTCGGTTAAAGTTCCAGATCCAAAATTCTCAAGCCAAACCAAAGACAAACTGGTTTCTTCTGAAGTGAAATCTGCAGTTGAATCTGCAATGGGCGAGAAACTTAACGAGTTCCTAGCTGAGCATCCTTCTGAAGCAAAAATGGTGTGTAGCAAAATTATCGATGCGGCACGTGCACGTGAAGCAGCGCGTAAAGCTCGTGAGATGACTCGTCGTAAAGGCGCGTTGGACCTTGCTGGTCTTCCAGGTAAACTTGCTGACTGTCAGGAAAAAGATCCTGCACTGTCTGAACTGTACATAGTGGAGGGTGACTCTGCTGGCGGTTCAGCTAAGCAGGGACGTAACCGTAAGAACCAAGCAATTCTTCCGCTGAAAGGTAAGATTCTAAACGTTGAAAAAGCACGTTTTGATAAAATGCTTTCTTCTCAGGAAGTGGCAACACTGATTACTGCATTAGGTTGTGGTATCGGTCGCGATGAATACAACCCAGATAAACTGCGCTACCACAACATCATCATCATGACCGATGCGGACGTCGATGGTTCGCACATTCGTACGCTACTGTTGACCTTCTTCTACCGTCAAATGCCTGAGCTTATTGAGCGTGGCTACATCTACATTGCACAGCCACCGCTTTACAAAGTGAAGAAAGGTAAACAAGAGCAATACATCAAAGATGAAGAAGCTATGGAACAATACCAAGTTTCTCTCGCGTTAGATGGCGCAGCACTGCATGTCAATGCGGATGCTCCGGCATTGGCTGGTGCTCCACTTGAGCAGCTTGTACACCAGTACAATGCTGCGGTTAAGCTAGTTGGTCGTATGAGTCGTCGTTACCCATACGCGATGGTTCAGGAATTCATGTATGTGCCTCGATTGACGGCTGAACAATGCCAAGATCAGGCGGCAGTAGATGCTTGGACGGCAGTTTTAGTTGATCAGCTTAACGCAAAAGAGTCTGGTGCGAGCCAATACAGCTACCAAGTAGAACACAATGAAGAGCAAAATGTTTATGCGCCTAAGATTGTCGTTCGTACTCATGGTGTGACTTACGAATACTTGATCAGTGTAGACCTGCTTAACTCAAGAGAGTACAGCAAGCTGGCTGACGCTTCAGAAGCACTACGTGGTTTGATTGAAGAGGGTGCATTTATCAAACGTGGTGAACGTACTCAACCAGTAGATAGCTTTGCTTCTGCGCTTGATTGGTTAATTAAAGAGTCTCGTCGTGGTCTTTCTTTACAACGATACAAAGGTCTTGGTGAGATGAACCCTGATCAGCTTTGGGAAACCACGATGGACCCAGAAACTCGTCGTATGATGCAAGTAACCATTGAAGATGCGGTCGGTGCTGATGAGCTGTTTACTACTCTAATGGGTGACCAAGTTGAACCTCGTCGTGCGTTTATTGAAAACAACGCACTGAAAGTAGCTAACTTAGACGTGTAGTTAGCTTGGACGTATAGTCTGAGTTATTCGAAATAGTAAAAGGCGCACTTTAAAGTGCGCCTTTTTTATGCTTGCCGTTTTACTTTAGCCTTTAGCTATTGAGCATTACGTAGCTCTCGACGCAGTACTTTCCCAACCGCAGATTTTGGTAGTTGCTCATGGAAAGTAATTCGTTTTGGCACTTTATAGTTGGTGAGGTGCTGTCGACAGAAGTGGATAATATCGCCTTCGTCTAATGGCTCTAGTGTTGCGACATGAGCATGTACTAACTCACCAGTATGTTCGTCATGATCGCCGACAACCGCGGCTTCAAAGATGTGTTGGTGGCTACATAGAATATCTTCTACTTCATTTGGATAAACATTGAAGCCAGAGACGATAATCATATCCTTCAGGCGATCGACTATTTGCACTTGGCCGTCGGTTTTAATCAAGCCGACATCACCCGTTTTAAAGAAACCATTAATAATTGAGTTGTTGGTTTCATCTGGTCGTTGCCAGTAGCCCGGCATGACCTGTGGCCCTTTCACCACCAATTCTCCAACTTCTCCTTGCGCGAGAGGTTGATTATTGATGTCCCAAACTTGGACTTCGGTTTCAAGTAGTGGAATACCGACACAACCAACTTGTTCTTTACCAAATTCGTTAAGGGTAATCACTGGTGACGTTTCAGATAATCCCCAACCTTCCGTGATGGTGCACCCTGTTGTTTGGTACCAGACATGAAACGCTTTGCTGGTCAGCATAGAACCGCCGGAAACCGTGACTTTCAGGTGACTAAAATCGACAGATGAAATCTCTGGATGCTGGCAGAGCCCCATAAACAGCGTATTGATGCCGGATAAGCCAGAGAAACGAACGTTTTTCAACGTATTAACGAAACCATCCATATCACGTGGATTAGGGATGAGAATATTTTGAACCCCAACGCTGAACAGGCTGATCATATTCACGGTAAACGCGTAGATGTGATAAAGCGGTAGCGGGCAAACAAAGCTGTCTTCACCTTCAATCATCTTCTGTGTGAGACGAATGTTCATCTGAGCTGCATTGGTCATAAGGTTGCTATGTGTCAGGCAAGCTCCTTTAGATACACCTGTTGTGCCACCCGTGTACTGAATAACGGCAATATCATCTGCAATTGCACTGTTTTCGTCGACGACAGGTAGGTGTTTACCTGCGGATATGGCGCTATTAAAGTCGCTATAAGTGCCGCGATCTTGTTCTTGTTGGGTTAGCAGATCTGGTGCGGCAGTAACGATCACATGCTTGATATTCAGCTCAGATTCTATTGCTTGGTATTTTGGTACTAAGTCTTCCAGAATGATCAGTGCTTTTGCGCCGGAATCACTAAACTGATGTTTCATCTCTCTAGAGGTGTAGAGAGGATTGGTATTAACAATAATCAGCCCTGCTCGTAGTGCGGCATAAGCGGCAATAGGGTACTGAGTTAAGTTCGGTAGCTGAATGGCGATTCGGTCACCGGCTTCTAGTCCGCATTCATGGCGCAACCACTGTGATAAGTAGCGTGATTTTTGCTCAATATCCTCATAAGTCAATGTTTGACCTAAACAATGAAACGCAGGCTTATCGCTATAGCGAGAAAATCCATCTTCAAGTAGTTGAGCTAGGTTATTGAATTTATTTGTGTAGTGGTAAGCATCTTTAATCATGTTCTATTCATTCCTTTTATGCATGACGGCAGATACGGTGTAGGAGTCTATCTTGGTTTAGCACCGTCATCAGGCTTATTAGATATGCAATTGTGGGAGAATGATGACTCAATATTCTTTTAACATTGCATTAACAATAAGCGAGTCTAACTGACCCAAATTTTTTGGCTATAGTCCTGAACGGTATATTGTGCGGATTGGCACTAATTTGTGATAGGCATCCAATACTCTTGATACTTTTATCATTTTTTATGCAATCAGATGCCAGACGAGTTGCCTCTATAAAAAACAAAAAATTTTTTAAGTGAGACTTGAAAGAGTAAAAGGTGGCCTTATATCTATTTACGAAGCAGGAAATGCCGCAGCTGGTGGGTTTCCACTGACTCGTCCAAAAGGAGAGTCCGCTTCATTATTTAGCATCTAATCAATGCATCATTTAAAAATATTGCTTCACAGAAGGATACTTATTATGAGAACTGTAGATTTTACTCCTCTATACCGCAACGCAATTGGTTTTGATCGTCTTCTTAATATGATGGAAGCGAACGCAGCAAAAAATAGCCAAGGCGGTTTTCCTCCATACAATATCGAGCAGCAAGAAGAGAATAAGTTCCGCATTACTATGGCGGTGGCTGGATTTGCTGACGAAGAGCTAGATATCACTCAACAAGAAAACACCTTGATTGTTCGTGGTGAGCGTAAACCAACAGAAGAAAAAAAATACGTTTATCAGGGCATTGCCGAGCGTGATTTCGAGCGTAAGTTCCAATTAGCTGACTACGTAAAAGTGATTGGTGCCAATATGGAGAATGGTTTGCTACACATTGATTTGGAACGTGAAATTCCAGAAGTGATGCAACCACGAAAAATAGCCATTAACGGCAAGCACTTACTAGAGAATTAATATGAAAGAGCCCGCGAAAGCGGGCTTTTTTGTGTCTGTTTTATGCTTCCTGATACGCTTTCTTCACTTCTTCAGCGATCACTGCAATGCCTTTTTGCATCGCTTCATCGTCCTGAACGTAGTTCATGCGCAGACACTGATGTGCATGAGCCCAATCTTCTTTCTGACCAATAAAGAAATACTCACCCGGAACAATCAGAACACCGCGATCTTTCAGGCGTTTGTAGAGCTCCATAGTGGTGATTGGCAGTTCATCAAACCATAGCCAAAGGAAAATCGCGCCTTCAGGTTTATGAATGCGGAAACGCTTATCATCGATAGCCTGTTGTAGAAGTTCTACTGCACGTTGAGACTTCTGTTTATAGAAAGGCTTAATCACCTCTTCACTCAGACGCAATAAGTCATTCTTTTCAATGATGCGGTGTGCCAAAGCTGGGCCAATACTGCCCGGCGCTAAGCTGATGATGCCATTCATATTGCTTAGCGCTTCCGTTACCTGTTCATTGGCAATCACGATACCGCAGCGTACGCCCGGTAGACCGAGTTTTGATAAGCTCATGCAAAGAATGGTGTTTTCATTCCAGAACGGTTCTACATCTTCAAAGATGATGTTTGGGAACGGTACACCATAAGCGTTATCCACCAGTAGCGGGATATTGTTCTCACGAGCCAATTGGTCGAGCTTGTGGATCTCTTCCTCGGTTAACACGTTACCTGTTGGGTTGGTTGGACGAGAGGCGCAGATAGCGGCAACAGAATCGTCGATTTTTAGCTGCTCAAAATCGACATGGTATTTGAACAGACCGTTATCCAGTAGTTCGATCTCTGGGTGGTATGAAACGAAAATATCTTCGTCGATACCCGCATCACCATAACCAATGTATTCCGGTGCTAGAGGCAATAAAATCTTCTTAAAGCTGCCATCTGGTTGCTTACCAGCAAACAGGTTGAACAGGTAGAAGAAACCACTTTGGCTGCCGTTGGTTAAGCTGATGTTCTTTTCTGTAATGTCCCAGCCATAGGTATCACGCAGCAGTTTTGCCAACGCGCTGATAAACACATCTTTGCCTTGAGGGCCGTCGTAGTTGGTCATTCCAGCCAGTAAAGAGCCATCGGCCAGCATTTCTTCGGTTGTCAGTCGGAAATAATCGAGCATTTCAGGAATGGCGGCAGGGTTACCTCCACCAAGCATGATGGCACCCGGTGTGCGTAAACCATCATTCAAATCGTCCATTAATTGGGTTATTCCAGAATATCGATTAAATTTCTCGCCAAAAGTTGAAAACTGCATTACTGACTACCTGGGGTTGTGTTTATTTGAGTATTGCCGGCGGATAGATTCTCAGCCGTTTAGAATAGTTCCTGAACATACCGTAATGCTTTTGTGAGGCAAAGCACTATTTCTTATGATGTAAAAAAAGCGGCGCAACTCGGAGGAGTCAGGCCGCTTTTTCAAGCTTTAGTGGGATAATCTCAGTGTTATAAACTGAGTTACTCCATTACTTTTGTAGTAATGAGATATCCGCAATTTGCAGGAACAAGTTACGTAGGTTGTTAAGCAGAGTTAAGCGGTTTTTCTTCAACGCTTCATCATCTGCCATTACCATTACGTTATCAAAGAACGCATCTACTGGCTCGCGTAGTGCAGCAAGTTGGCTCAATGCTTGTTGATAGTTACCCGTTGCAAATGCAGGCTCTAACGCTTCAGTGAGAACTTCAACGTTTTCAGCCAGAGCTTTCTCTGCATCTTCCTGAAGAAGAGACAGTTCGATCTCTGCTGGCAGTTCGCCTTCGAATTTCGCCAGAATGTTACCCACGCGTTTGTTTGCTGCTGCAAGTGATTCTGCTGCATCCAACTCGCGGAAGTGAGAAACCGCTTTAACACGTTGGTCAAAGTCTGCTGGTTTAGTTGGGCGACGAGCCAGTACCGCTTGGATGATGTCTACGCTGAAACCTTCATCTTGGTACCATGCACGGAAACGACCTAGCATAAATTCAATCACATCTTGCTCTACGCTTTCGTTGGTTAAACGATCACCGAACAGTGATTTCGCTTTCGCGACTAAGTCTACTAAATCTAGGTTGTAACCGTATTCAACAATGATACGCAGAACACCCAGTGATGCGCGGCGTAGTGCAAATGGATCACTGCCTTTTGGTGCTTGGCCAATACCGAAGATACCTACGATAGTGTCCAACTTATCCGCCATAGCAACCGCTGCTGATACACCGTTGGTTGGCAGGCTGTCGCCAGCGAAACGAGGCATGTATTGCTCGTTAAGTGCTACCGCAACTTCTTCTGCTTCACCGTCGTGGCGTGCGTAGTGCATGCCCATAACACCTTGAGTATCGGTAAACTCGAATACCATTGATGTCATTAGGTCACATTTTGCTAGCAAGCCAGCACGTTTTGATTTCTCAACATCCGCACCGATTTGCTCAGCAATGTAGCCTGCAAGTTCAGTAATACGGTCTGTTTTGTCTTTGATGGTGCCCAGTTTTTGCTGGAAGATTGCCGTTTCTAGCTGAGGAAGGCGATCAACCAGTTTGCTCTTCAGGTCAGTGTTGAAGAAGAACTCTGCATCAGCAAGACGTGGACGAACTACTTTCTCGTTACCTTCGATAACATGGCGAGGCTCTTTAGACTCGATGTTTGATACGAAGATAAAGTTAGGCAGCAGTTTCTTATCTGCGTCATACACTGGGAAGTACTTCTGGTCGCCTTTCATGGTGTAAACCAAAGCTTCTGAAGGTACTTTGAGGAACTTTTCTTCAAACTTAGCAGTAAGCACAACAGGCCATTCAACCAGTGAAGTTACTTCTTCTACTAGGTCATCTTCTAGGTCAGCAACACCGCCAACTTGTTGTGCTGCTTTTTGTGCATCAGCGATGATAGTAGCTTTACGAGCATCGTAATCAGCGATGACTTTGCCACGCTCTTCCAGAATCGCTGGGTATTGAGATGCAGAATCGATAGTAAATTCTGCTTCACCCATGAAACGGTGACCACGGATAGTACGAGAAGAACTCACACCAAGGATTTCACCTTCGATAAGTTCATCACCGAACAGAATGGTTAGCGTTTTTACTGGACGGATAAATTGAGTTTCTTTATCACCCCAACGCATTGGTTTCGCGATAGGCAGGTTAGCCAGTGCTTTTGCTGCAAGTTCAACAACAACCGCTTTTGCTTCTTGGCCTTTCACTTCTTGTTTGTAAAGCAGCCATTCACCTTGGTCTGTCTTTAGGCGATCTGCTTGTTCAACAGTGATGCCGTTACCACGAGCCCAGCCTTCAGCAGCTTTGGTTGGTTTACCATCTGCATCAAAAGCAACCGCAATCGCAGGACCACGTTTTTCAACTACTTTATCCGCTTGGCCTTCAGCAAGGTTAGCGACTTTAAGAGCCAAACGACGTGGCGTTGCAAACCACTTGATGCCTTCATGAGCAAGGTCTGCGGCTTTTAATTCAGCTTCAAAGTTTGCAGCAAATGCTTCCGCTAGCGTGCGAAGTTGCTTTGGTGGTAACTCTTCAGTACCGAGTTCAATTAGAAATTCTTTTGCCATCTTATTTGTCCTCACCCTTTTTACACATAGGGAAGCCCAAAGCTTCACGAGATGCGTAGTACGCTTCTGCAACCGATTTAGTTAGGTTACGAATACGTAGGATGTAACGCTGACGCTCTGTTACTGATATTGCTTTACGCGCATCCAGTAGGTTGAACGCGTGGCCAGCTTTCAAAATACGTTCGTAAGCTGGTAGCGGGAGAGGTTTTTCAAGCTCAAGCAGGTGTTTACACTCTTTTTCGCACTGGTCGAAGAAGGTGAATAGGAAATCCACATCTGCGTGTTCGAAGTTGTAAGTTGATTGCTCAACTTCGTTTTGATGGAAAATGTCACCATAGGTTACTTTGCCTAGTGGGCCATCTGTCCATACCAAGTCATACACAGAATCCACGCCCTGAATGTACATCGCCAGACGTTCGATACCGTAAGTGATTTCACCTGTAACAGGTTTACACTCTAGACCACCAACTTGTTGGAAGTAAGTAAACTGAGTTACTTCCATACCGTTTAGCCAAACTTCCCAGCCAAGACCCCATGCACCTAGCGTTGGGTTTTCCCAGTTATCTTCCACGAAACGGATATCGTGTACTTGTGGGTCAACACCTAGCACTTTCAGAGAACCTAAGTACAGTTCTTGAATGTTGTCTGGTGACGGTTTAATGATCACCTGGAACTGGTAATAGTGCTGAAGACGGTTAGGGTTTTCACCGTAACGACCATCAGTTGGACGGCGTGAAGGTTGAACGTACGCTGTAGCGATTGGCTCTGGACCAAGAGCTCGTAAGCACGTCATTGGGTGAGACGTACCAGCGCCCACTTCCATATCTAATGGCTGAACAATGGTACAGCCTTGTTGGGCCCAATAATCCTGCAGCGCGAGGATCATACCCTGAAAGGTTTTGATATCGTATTTTTGCATAGTCAGGTTCGCGCGATTCTTCTGTCTGAATTGATAAAAAATAACGATCAAGTATACCCAGTTATTCCCTGACAAAGTAGTGCCAATATTGCTTAATTATTGGCTTAAACTTTCTTTTAGGAGAGTTTTTGTCGTTTATTAGTCTTTCTTCTTTGATAAGAGAAAGGCTGAAATGGAAGTGTATGGTGAATTTGGGGTTGAGATTAATAACGATGCTGTATAGAATTCGGCCTGTCTTTGGGGAGTAGCTTATCGGGCGCTGTGGCAAACAGTACCGATTCGTTCGTCAACATAATTGGTGCAAAATCACCATGGCGTCCGAGACTCGAAGCCCTTCGAGTTTAGCAAGACCTTAGACAAACACCGCGAACTTGGGTAGGGCGTGGGGTTTGTCTATGGTTTATATAATAATCCCTACCCTAATGAGTAGGTCGTGAGCGTTTTAGCTATTTCAATTACAACTGTCGCCTTAGCCGAAATTGGTGACAAAACCCAATTATTATCTCTTCTGTTAGCCAGCCGTTACCGTAAACCGGTACCAATCATTGCTGCTATTTTCCTTGCAACCGTTGTGAACCACGCATTAGCTGCTTGGTTAGGTGTTGTCGTTGCCGATTATTTATCTCCGGAAATCCTTAAATGGGTCGTGGTGGTCAGTTTCTTAGCCATGGCTGGCTGGGTGTTGATTCCAGATAAATTGGATGATGACGAGGAAATCTCGAATCGCGGACCTTTTATTGCAAGTTTTATCGCGTTCTTTGTCGCTGAAATTGGTGACAAAACTCAGATTGCGACTTCTATTCTTGGTGCTCAGTTCGCAGACGCGTTAACCATGGTGGTGTTGGGTACGACAATTGGTATGCTGCTAGCCAACGTTCCGGTTGTTCTGATTGGCAAATTGTCTGCTGACAAACTTCCTTTAGCTATGATTCGAAAAGTCACCGCACTGCTGTTTTTGGCCTTAGCTGCGGGCACTGCTTTCTTATAAATCTCACATGTCAGTCTGTCATTTTCGGTTGCAAATATTGTTTGAATAACAATCAATAATGCGCGGGCTGACATATTTGTGTCATGCTTGTCATGCTAATGTAATAGGCGATGGTTTTCTAAAAAAGAGGGCTCGTTTATGTTGTCACGATACATGGGGATGAGCGTTAAGAGTCAGGCTTATTTGTTTACGTTTGGCTTTGGTTTAACTTTGCTTGGAATGTCGTTAACTGAAATGTGGCTACCAATGGTTGCTGGTGCAATCATTATGGCGGCTTTAAGCGTCGAGTCTTGGATTCGGGTATCCCACATCATTCCACTGCATAACGAAATTCGAGCGTTACAAAAACAGGTCAACAAACTGCAAGCGGAGTTACGTTCTGTAGAAAATCAAGATTAAGCAAAAGGCTGCCACGACATCCATTCATAAAGATGAATGTGTTGTGGCAGCCTTTGTTTGTTTCCATTCTCGCTTTTTATTCCAAACCTTTCTTAATCAGGTACTGGTAAGGCAGCTCGTCTGTTTTTGATGACAATAACTGGTGGTCCATAAAGCGACAGAAACTTGGGATATCCCGAGTGGTTGACGGGTCATCCGCTTTTACCAGCAGCACTTCACCATCCTGCATAGTACGAATTGTCTTTCTGACCATCATTACAGGCTCAGGGCAGCGTAATCCTTCAGCTTCCAATACTTGATTGACACTGATGTTATCGGTGATTTCTGGATTGATACTCATAGCAAACCTAACGGATGTCACATTTAGGGCGTTGATAATACTGTTGGGGAAAAATTATTCAATAAACTCTTGGCAAATGAAACAATTTGGTTTAATTTAATTAACAAGTTGGTAACAAGTGAGCTGGAGGTTGTATGTTAACAGCGTTAGATAGACTGACCATCTATTCGGTTCTGTGTTTTATCTCTTTCTGCTCATTAGTTATTAGGACACCTGCTGAACCATCACTCATGCCACTACTTGGCGTGATTGCTTCAATCAGTGGTATCTGGCTTGAGATGCACCTGTGGCAAGGCTCATCTGAAGAACAGAAACATTAATTGTCATACTATGCTCTACGATATTCCGACACTATCCCCAGTTTTCTTGGGCTTCCCCGCTGAAAGGCGGGATTTTTTTTATTTATTGGTTACACTCAGAGTATCGTTATAAACCAGAGTGTTATTGTGGAATTAGAAGATGTTTATCGTCGGGATTTAAACTTACTTATTGCTTTACGAGTTCTGGTCGAAGAGTGCAGTGTCAGTCGAGCTGCTGAACGCCTCAATTTAAGCCAGTCAGCAATGAGCCGAGTGTTAGGGCGGCTGCGTAGTTTATTGGCTGATCCGCTTTTTACCCGTCAAGGTCAAAGTCTTATCCCGACAGAAAGGGCTTTAGCGATTAACTTAGCGCTAGGTGAACCTTTAGAATCTCTGCGTCAGGTACTTTCCCCTTTGGATTTCAATCCAACCTCCTGCGATCACACCTTCACGATTGCAACTACTGATTACGCAATGCAAACCATTTTGCCATTCGCTCTGCCTCGAATTTATAAAGAAGCGCCGAATGTCGCTTTTGAATTTTTGCCTCTTCAACATGAGCGATTGATGGATCAGCTCACTTATGATGGTGCTGATCTCGCTATTTGCCGACCTATTCGTTCGATTGAACCTTTGCGACACGAGATACTAGGAAGAGTAGGGGTTCTATGTTTGCTATCCAAACAACATCCGTTGGCGAACAGCACGATGAGTTTGCAAGATTATCTGCAGTATCCTCATGCAATGATAGCAATCAGTGATGGCGTGAAGGCGCTGATCGATCAGGCTCTTGAAGGTTGCCCTCCTCGTCATATGGTGTTGCGGGCTTATCATTTAGAAGCCGCACTAGCCATCATTGATATGATGCCTCTGATTATGACGGTGCCGGCGGATTTAGCTTATCTGGTTGCTGAGCGGTATGACTTGGTTGTTAAACCTTTGCCATTTCAGTTCACACCTTTTGACTACTCAATGATTTGGCATCCAAGATGCGAACATTCGCCAGCTCAGGAGTGGCTTAGAAGTATAGTGAAAGAAGAGTGTGGAAAGTTGATCGCTAAGCGTGTGGAAGATATGGGATTGGAATAAAAAAGATAAGGCTCAATGAGCCTTATCTTTCCATCTTTTACAGCTTAATCACAACACGACCAGTCACTTGGCCATTGGTAATGTCTTCAGCGTATTGTGCTGCTTTCTCAAGCGTAATCTCTGTGCACGCTTGTTCGAAGTAACTTGCTGGTAATAGTTCAGCCAATTTTTCCCATGCAGCAACACGTTTTTCAAACGGGCAGCTTACTGAATCCACACCTTGCAAACGAATGTTACGCAGAATAAAGGGCATTACAGTGGTTGGAAGATCAAAGCCACCAGCAAGCCCACAAGCAGCAACAGCACTGTTGTAATCCATTTGCGCTAACACTTTTGCTAATACCTTGCTACCCACAGTATCAACGGCACCAGCCCAAACTTGCTTCTCTAGTGGGCGTGCAGGTTCTTCAAACTCACTGCGGTCGATAATTTGGCTAGCACCTAACTTTTCAAGTAACGGACCGTTAGTTTCAACTCGGCCAGTAACTGCGGCAACTTTGTAGCCTAGTTGTGCCAGTAGGGTAACCGCAACAGAGCCAACACCACCGCTTGCACCAGTCACCAAAATGGGGCCATGTTCTGGTTTGATTTCTGCGTCGATGAGAGCTTGAACACAAAGCATTGCGGTAAAGCCAGCAGTACCTACCATCATGGCTTGTTTTGCCGAAAAACCTTGAGGAAGAGGTACTAACCAGTCTGCTTTAAGACGAGCTTTTTCTGCCATGCCGCCCCAATGATTCTCACCAACACCCCAACCAGTCAGAACAACAGCGTCACCTTCTTTATAGCGAGAGTCTTCAGAGCTGATGACTTTGCCCGCGAGATCAATACCCGGAACCATAGGGAAATTGCGGATTATTTTTCCTTTACCTGTAATGGCAAGACCGTCTTTGTAGTTCAGAGATGAGTAATCAACAGCAACAAGTACATCACCTTCCGGAAGTTGTGATTCATCAAGCTGTTCAATAGTCGCAATAGTTTGTTTTTCTTCTTGGTTTAGAGTTAAAGCCTGAAACATACAGTTTCTCCACAAAGGTTATCGGGTTATTGAGGACAGTCTAGCGCTGAAAGACTAATGAATTAAATGAAACTTTAGCATTAGATCTATGCATTTTAGTCATAGTCTATGTAAATGTTTTTAAACACAGAGTATAGACCAAGCGTTTTATCCCATGAGACAGCGGCATGTTTTGTTTTTACTTTATGCTGACTAAATTTATTTCCTTTTAAATGGTTTAAATACCATTAACAACTATCCTTTATGTTTGGCGTTAATTTCTTCGTTATTTTAACTTTTTGATTTTTAAGTGTTGGTTTGAAGTTCATGACTGATTTTATTTTTTGAGTTGTTTAATAGATTTCTCTTATTGATTAAATCGGTTTAAAGAATGTGATCATATTTCAGGCTACTCATATACTCATTGTTGAAATAACAAAGAGACATAAAACCTATTTCGAAATAGAGAACAATTAGCGTCTAGATAATAGGTTTTGGGTGTAAGAACGACAGACAGAACTTCGCTTTGAAAGGAGCATGCTCAATGGATAAGAAAGATCACAACTCTGCAGGAAAGTGCCCGGTGATGCATGGTGGCATGACATCAACGGGATCTTCGGTAATGGCTTGGTGGCCGAATGCTCTAAACTTGGACATCCTTCATCAACACGATAAGAAAACCAACCCACTTGGTGAAGACTTTAGTTACCGAGAAGAACTTAAAAAGCTTGATGTAGAAGCTTTGAAAAAAGACCTAACAGCATTAATGACAGATAGCCAAGAATGGTGGCCAGCAGACTGGGGTCACTACGGCGGTTTGATGATTCGTATGGCTTGGCACTCAGCAGGTAGCTACCGTACTGCGGATGGTCGCGGTGGTGCTTCTACCGGTAACCAGCGCTTTGCTCCTCTCAACTCATGGCCAGATAACGCGAACTTAGATAAAGCGCGTCGCCTACTATGGCCAATCAAGAAAAAATACGGCAACAAAATCAGCTGGGCTGACTTGATGATTCTTGCAGGTAATATTGCTTATGAATCAATGGGTCTGAAAACCTTTGGTTTTGCGTTCGGCCGTGAAGATATCTGGCATCCAGAAAAAGACATTTACTGGGGTTCTGAAAAAGAGTGGTTAGCGAAGAGTGGTGGCGAAGGTAGCCGTTACTCCGGTGAACGTGACCTAGAAAACCCTCTAGCAGCCGTAATGATGGGCTTAATTTACGTAAACCCAGAAGGTGTGGACGGAAAACCTGACCCACTAAAAACTGCGGCTGACATGCGTGTGACGTTCGCTCGCATGGCAATGAACGATGAAGAAACCGTAGCGCTAACGGCTGGGGGTCATACTGTGGGTAAAGCTCACGGTAACGGCAAAGCTGAAAACCTAGGTCCAGATCCAGAAGGCGCTGACGTTGAAGAGCAAGGTCTGGGCTGGAACAACCATAAATCTCGCGGTATCGGTCGCGACACAGTGACAAGTGGTATCGAAGGCGCATGGACAACTCATCCAACACAGTGGGACAACGGCTTCTTCAAGATGCTTCTAGAACACGAGTGGAAATTGACTAAGAGCCCAGCAGGTGCATGGCAATATGAGCCAGTAGACATCGCTGAACAAGACAAACCAGTAGACGTTGAAGACCCATCAATCCGTTACAACCCAATGATGACGGATGCCGACATGGCACTTAAAGTTGACCCAGAATACCGTAAGATTTCTGAGCGCTTCCACCAAGATCCAGCGTACTTTAACGAAGTGTTTGCGCGTGCTTGGTTCAAACTGACGCACCGCGATTTAGGTCCGAAAACAAACTATGTTGGTCCAGATGTACCTGCAGAAGATTTGATTTGGCAAGACCCTATCCCAGCAGGCGTTACTGGTTACGATGTTGAAGCGGTTAAAGCCAAAATCGCAGCGACGGGTTTAACTGTATCTGAATTGGTTTCAACGGCATGGGATAGTGCGCGTACCTTCCGTAATTCAGACTTACGCGGTGGTGCAAACGGCGCTCGTATTCGCCTTGCTCCACAAAACGCATGGGAAGGTAACGAACCTGAGCGTCTAGCTCGAGTGCTTGCTGAATTAACTAAGATTGCACAAGAGTTTGGTATCAGCATTGCAGATACGATTGTTCTTGCAGGTAACGTTGGTATCGAGAAAGCGGTTAAAGCAGCCGGTTACGACTTTAAAGTACCATTTGCAGCGGGTCGTGGTGATGCGACAGCAGAACAAACCGATGCCGAATCATTTGATGTACTTGAGCCTGTCGCAGACGGTTTCCGTAACTGGCAGAAGAAACATTACACAGTGACTCCTGAAGAGATGTTGCTAGACCGTGCTCAACTGCTTGGTTTGACAGCGCCAGAGATGACAGTGCTTATCGGTGGTATGCGTGTTCTAGGTACTAACCATGGTGACAGCAAACACGGTGTGTTTACTGACCGCGTTGGTACTTTGACTAACGATTTCTTCGTTAACCTAACCGACATGGCATTTACTTGGAAACCAACGGGTCGTAACTCTTACGACATCTGTGACCGTAAGACTGGCGAAGCTAAGTTCACGGCAACTCGTGCTGACCTAGTGTTTGGTTCAAACTCTGTCTTGCGCTCATACGCGGAAGTGTATGCTCAAGATGACAACCAAGAGAAGTTCGTAAAAGACTTCATCGCCGCTTGGACTAAAGTGATGAATGCAGACCGTTTTGATCTGAACAAGTAAGACTTAGAAATCTAAGTGTCATTAAAGCTCCTGCCATCGGTGGGAGCTTTTCTTTTGCGCCAAAGCCAAAACAAGCAGAAAAAGAAAAGCCATCGACTTTCGATGGCTTTCGTACTGAAGTTGCTATTTAGCTAAGAAGAAACGGTAAGACGGGTTGTCGGTTTCATCTTTACAGCGATAGCCCAGCTCAACAAGATGAGCAGAGAAACGTTCTAAATCAGATTGTTCAAGTTCAAAGCCACAAAGTACGCGACCATAGTCAGCACCGTGGTTACGGTAGTTGAACAGACTGATGTTCCAGTGAGTACCGAGGGTGCTTAAGAACTTAAGCAGTGCGCCCGGATATTCTGGGAATTCGAAGCTGTATAAACGCTCTTTCAATGGCTTAGATGGCTTACCACCAATCATATAGCGGGTGTGCAGTTTCGCCATTTCATCGTCAGAGAGATCCTGAACTGGATAACCAGAGTTATGCAATTCTTTGATGATGGATTGCAGCTCTTCCTGACCACCTACCAGACGAACACCGACAAAGATGTTTGCTAGTTCGTCATCGCTATAACGGTAGTTGAACTCTGTCACTGCACGGTTGCCAATGATTTGGCAGAACTTAAAGAACGCACCTTTCTGCTCTGGAATGGTGACCGCAAGTAAGCCTTCGCGTTTTTCACCCAATTCACAGCGCTCAGAAACATAACGCAGACCGTGGAAGTTGGTGTTCGCACCCGATAGCACGGTTGCCAGCTTTTTATCTTTCAGTTGGTTTTTCTCAGCGAATTTTTTCAATCCCGCCAGAGCTAAAGCTCCTGAAGGCTCGGCAATCGCGCGAGTATCTTCAAAGATGTCTTTTACTGCAGCGCAGATTTCATCACTCGATACCGTGATATGACCGTCCAGATATTGCTGACATAAGCGGAAGGTTTCATCACCGATGCGTTTTACTGCCACGCCGTCGGCAAACATGCTGACTTGGTCAAGCACCACAGGTTCACCAGCATCCAGCGCTGCTTTTAAACAGGCTGAATCTTCAGGTTCTACCGCAATGACTTTGATTTCCGGCATCAACTGTTTAACCAGTACCGCGACACCCGCCGCTAAACCGCCGCCGCCAACTGGGACAAAAATGTAATCGAGATGGCCGTTTTGTTGCAGCATCTCCATACCGATAGTGCCTTGACCTGCGATGACCAGTGGGTGGTCAAAAGGTGGCACAAAGGTATAACCGTTTTCTACCGACAGACGCTCAGCTTCTGCTTTCGCTTCGTCAAAATTGCTGCCGTGAAGAATGACGTTGCCGCCAAAACCGCGAACTGCTTCAACTTTGATATCCGGTGTGGTGCGAGGCATAACTATGGTGGTTTTAATACCTAGCTTGGTCCCTGACAACGCCATACCTTGAGCATGGTTGCCCGCAGAGGCTGCAATAACACCGGCTGCTTTCTGCTCTTCGGTCAGGTTCGCCACCATGTTGTAAGCACCACGTAATTTAAACGAGTGCACTGGCTGGCGGTCTTCTCGCTTGATCTGCACTTGGTTACCGATACGAGCAGACAGACGAGGCATATCTTGAAGTGGCGTGACATTTGCCACCTCATAGACAGGAGCGCGGAGGACTTGGCGCAGATAATCTGCGCCAGTTTGTTGGGTTAAGGTCATAAAGCTAGCCCTCTAGCTTAGATTTATCTCGCACCGCACCTTTGTCAGCACTGGTTGCCATGCTGGCATAAGCTTTTAGTGCAAAAGAAACTTCACGTTGACGATCAACCGGCTTCCAACCGAGTTTATCTTGTTCAGCGCGGCGCTCAGCAAGCTCCTGCTCTGATACTTGTAGAGAAATAGTACGGTTTGGAATATCGATAGAGATAGTGTCGCCCGCTTTCACTAGACCAATCGTGCCACCATTCGCTGCTTCAGGAGAAACGTGACCAATCGATAGACCAGAAGTACCGCCAGAGAAGCGGCCATCGGTTAATAGCGCACACTCTTTACCTAGACCCATAGATTTTAGGTAAGTGGTTGGGTACAGCATCTCTTGCATGCCCGGACCACCTTTAGGGCCTTCGTAACGGATAACGACCACATCGCCAGATTTCACTTTGCCACCAAGAATGCCTTCAACCGCATCTTCTTGGCTTTCAAATACCACTGCTGGGCCTTCGAACTTGAGGATACTTTCATCCACACCTGCAGTTTTAACGATACAGCCGTCCAACGCGATGTTACCGCTAAGTACAGCTAGGCCACCGTCTTGGCTGAAAGCGTATTGTTTCTCACGGATACAACCTTCTTTACGGTCAACGTCCAGCGTGTCCCAACGGCAGTCTTGCGAGAAGGCTTTAGTGGTACGGATACCCGCAGGGCCTGCGCGGAAAAAGTCTTTTACCGCGTCCGAATTGGTTTGCATCACATCGTATTGGCTAAGCTGCTCTTCCATCGTTAAACCTAGCACCGTGTTGGTTTTACTATGTAGCAAGCCTGCACGGTTTAGTTCGCCCAAAATACCCATTACGCCACCAGCGCGGTGAACGTCTTCCATGTGGTATTTCTGAGTTGATGGCGCCACTTTACACAGATGCGGAATTAAGCGAGACATGCGGTCGATATCGGTCATATCGAAATCCACTTCGCCTTCTTGAGCCGCAGCAAGCAAGTGAAGAACCGTGTTAGTTGAACCTCCCATTGCGATATCTAACGCCATTGCGTTTTCGAACGCATCTTTGTTCGCGATATTGCGTGGCAGAGCGGTTACATCATCTTGCTCGTAGTAACGCTTTGTCAGTTCAACGATACGACGGCCTGCATTGAGGAACAGCTCTTTACGGTCAGCATGTGTTGCCAGCATAGAACCGTTACCCGGTTGAGAAAGACCGAGAGCTTCTGTCAGACAGTTCATTGAGTTTGCGGTGAACATACCTGAACAAGAACCACATGTTGGACATGCAGAACGTTCTATTTGCTCACTTTGCGCGTCAGAGACTTTAGGGTCAGCACCTTGCATCATGGCATCAACAAGGTCTAGCTTGATGATCTGGTCAGAAAGCTTGGTTTTACCCGCTTCCATTGGACCACCAGAAACAAAGATCACTGGAATGTTCAGGCGCATTGACGCCATTAGCATCCCCGGAGTGATTTTGTCACAGTTGGATATACACACCATAGCGTCTGCACAGTGTGCATTCACCATGTACTCTACTGAGTCTGCAATCAGCTCACGAGAAGGCAGTGAGTAAAGCATGCCGCCGTGACCCATTGCGATACCATCGTCAACCGCGATGGTATTGAATTCTTTGGCGATGCCGCCTGCCGCTTCAATTTCAGCAGCAACTAGCTGACCTAAATCTTTAAGGTGAACGTGACCCGGAACGAACTGAGTGAACGAGTTCACGACTGCGATAATCGGTTTACCGAAATCTTCTTCTTTGACGCCAGTGGCACGCCATAGTGCGCGTGCTCCAGCCATATTGCGTCCATGTGTTGTGGTGGCCGAACGGTATTTAGGCATGTTGTGTTTCCTTACCTTATTTCTTTATAAATTAGTGGCTTTAAGAACTAATGCTTTAAGCGCAAATTTGTTGTTGTAAATTGTTATTTGGCAGCTCGTCGTTTCTGATGTTGGTCACATCAACAGTGCGAACATCCCATAATTTTTCAATCTGGTTGGTCAAAGTTGTGATTGGTCTGTCGCTGTCGACAATAATCTCTACACTTGCAACCTTGCTTTCATGGTTTTGAGTTGCCGCTACTTGTCTAATGATAAAACCGCGGTGGCGAATAACACGCAGAACACGCTCAAGTAGTACTGGTTTATCGTCTGCTTTGATGTCTAACAGATATCTTTGCATGGTGAGCCTCTCTTAAGTGTTCTCTAGCATGTCATTGTTGGATGCGCCCGGTGGTACCAGCGGCCATACGTTTTCTTCTTCATCAATTAAGACATGAAGCAGATAAGCGGTTTTGCTTTCAAGCATTTCTTTTAATGCGGGTTCAACTTCTTCTTTCTTAGTGATGGTTTTGCCCGGAATATCGAAGGCTTTTGCCAGCATGACGAAATCTGGGTTGTCATCTAGGATAGTTTCACTGTGGCGACCATCGAAGAATAGTGATTGCCACTGACGAACCATACCCAAGCGTTGGTTGTTCAACAGAACCATCTTCACCGGAATTTTACGGCGTTTCAGAGTGCCAAGTTCTTGGACGTTCATCATGAACGAACCGTCTCCAGAAACCAGAATCGATTGGTCTTCTGGACGAGCGACAGCTGCACCCATCGCCGCAGGTAAACCAAAGCCCATCGTGCCTAGACCCGCTGACGAGATGAAGTTTTGTGGCATACGAGGTTGGATATGCTGTGCAGCCCACATCTGGTGTTGGCCTACGTCGGTAGAAACAATTGAGCTATCCGGCATCATGTCAGACAGTTGCTTCAATAGCAGTGGGGCATAAATAAGATCACCCGGATGGTCATAGCGCCATTTAAAGCCACTACGTAAGCTTTCACTGTGGTGAACCCAAGGAGCAATGTCGTGGCTCAGTTCTAGCTGAGGCAAGATACTGTTGATGTCACCACGCAGCGCAGCATTTGCTTTACGCAGTTTGTTGAATTCCGCTGCATCAATATCAATGTGAATGACTTTCGCGTGCGGCGCAAAAGTATCCAGCTTGCCGGTCACACGGTCATCAAAACGAGCACCGACAACGATCAACAAATCGCTTTCCTGAACGACTAGGTTAGCGGCTTTGGTACCGTGCATACCCAACATACCAAGGTAATGTGGGTCGTGGCGCTCGATGGTTCCCAAACCTTTCAGTGTGCTCACTGAAGGCATTGGGTTCAAACGTAAGAAGTTGCGCACGCAGTCGGTAGCATGAGCCAGTTGAACCCCACCGCCGACATACAAAACAGGACGTTTGCTTTCTGTCATCAGCTGTTGAGCTTTGACTAACTGCTGAGGGTCAACTTGAGGAATCGCTGGTGGGGTAAAACTCGGTAGCGAAGTCACAGGTGCTTGACCAAGTTGCACATCTTTAGCGATATCAACGATAACCGGACCTGGACGGCCAGTTTTAGCAACTTCAAATGCTTCTGCAAGTGTTGGAGCAAGCTCATTAATATCGGTAACGAGGTAGCTGTGCTTGGTACAAGAGAGAGACATACCTATCACATCCATCTCTTGGAAAGCGTCAGTACCAATGTGAGAGCTGGCGACCTGACCTGTGATAGCAACGAGTGGAACGGAATCTAGAAAGGCATCGGCAAGGCCGGTTACAAGGTTAGTGGCTCCAGGGCCTGATGTTGCCATACATACTGCTACGTCTTGAGTTGCTCTGGCCATACCGATGGCAGCCATTGCAGCACCTTGTTCGTGGCGACACAGTATGTGTTCTACTCCGCCATCATACAAAGCATCATAGATGGGCATGATTGCGCCACCCGGATAACCAAAAACGGTCTTGATACCCTGCTGTTTTAAAGCGGCTACGACTAGTTGCGCTCCCGTCATCGTATGCCTCCGTTATTGCGATTTGAATCGCTGTGATTGTTTGTTGTGTTGTGTTTGCACGTCATGTGCGCTCCCATTCTTCCTGACATATCCGACTAGGTATTAATCAGTATGTGCTTTTTATTTATCCCCTTCCTACTTGAATCTGCAGCGGTGTTGTCTTCGTTCGTTCACCCCAATCACATAGTTATCTATGCTCATGGGGATTCACTCACTTGCCGCCTACCTGCAACTTCAAGTAGTTTGGGTATAGTCTTATTGTTTTTGTTTCAGCACAAAGGCTGTAAAAAAGCCCCCGGACTTTTCAGTGCGGGGGCTTTTTGAATCTTGGCAATTATTTTACGCCTGCAAGTCCCCGCGCGGTCTTAATAATGACCACGATAATCAGGGTAATCAGAGAGTTAAAGCGGGCGTTTAAATTCATTATTTGCTCTAAAAAATCGTTTTAATAGTATGCGCAATTGTTTGCGTCTCTAGTGGTAACACACATCTCCGTTACATGACAAGCAAAAACTCATTCTTTTTTCACATTCTCGTTTTGAACTGCCACGATATATAACAATTGCCACTAGCCGATTGGAGACTCGATTGGCTGCTGAGTGATTGTTAATCAAAGAATAAGGGAAAAAATGGGACTCGCGATTATTCATAGCCGGGCAAGTGTGGGTGTGGAAGCACCTTCAGTGACAGTGGAAGTTCATATTAGTAACGGCATGCCGGGGTTCACTCTGGTGGGGTTACCTGAAACCACCGTAAAGGAATCAAGAGACAGAGTACGCAGTGCCATTATCAATTCTCAGTTTGTGTTTCCTGCCAAAAAAATCACGGTCAACTTAGCTCCGGCTGATCTTCCCAAGGAGGGTGGCAGATTTGATTTGCCTATTGCATTAGGCATCTTGGCTGCATCGAACCAAATTTCTCAAACCAGTTTGAATAAACACGAATTTATCGGTGAACTTGCGCTGTCTGGTGAACTTCGTCGTGTGAAAGGTGTGCTACCAGCGGCGTTAGCGGCGTCTAAAAAGAGTCGTTGTTTGGTTGTTCCGCATTGGAATGGCGATCAGGCTGCTCTCGTAGACAGAAAGCTACATAAATCGGCGCAAACTTTACTGGAAGTGTGTGCAGACCTTTGTGGACAGAAAACACTGAGCTTGTTTGAGAGTTCAAATATCGCACCAAGCGTACGCACTCAAAGAGACTTGCAAGATATTATCGGTCAACAACAGGGCAAGCGAGCTTTAGAAATTGCAGCGGCGGGTAACCATAATCTGCTGTTTTTGGGGCCACCCGGAACAGGCAAAACCATGCTGGCTTCGCGCTTATGTGATTTATTGCCGCCAATGAGCGACGTTGAGGCGATGGAAACCGCCTCTGTCGCTTCTCTCACTCAGCAAGAGATTAATATTCACAACTGGAAGCAAAGGCCGTTTCGTTCGCCTCATCACTCCAGCTCGATGGCGGCGTTAGTGGGCGGAGGTTCTATTCCTCGTCCGGGAGAAATTTCTCTCGCTCACAATGGATTGCTGTTTCTCGACGAGATGCCCGAGTTCGAACGAAAAGTCTTAGACTCACTACGTGAACCTTTGGAATCTGGCGAAATCATTATTTCTCGCGTGCAAGGTAAGACGCGTTTCCCCGCTCGTTTTCAGCTGGTGGGTGCATTAAACCCAAGTCCGACTGGGTATCACGAGGGGGAACAAGCTCGAGTCAATCCTCAGGTGATTTTGCGTTATTTGAGTCGCCTGTCAGGCCCATTGCTCGACAGGTTTGATATGTCGATAGAGATCCCCTCTTTACCGAAAGGCACACTGTCTAATGGTGGTGACAGAGGAGAGCCTACGGCGCTTGTCAAAGAGCGAGTGCTGCAAGCGCGGGAAAAAATGTTAGAGCGAAGCGGAAAAGTGAATGCCTTGCTGCAGAGCCGAGAGATAGAGCAAGTTTGCCCTTTAACTAAGCCGGATGCGGAATTTCTAGAAAATGCTCTGCACCGTTTGGGGTTATCCGTTCGGGCGTATCATCGCATCATCAAAGTCGCGCGTACGATTGCTGATTTACAGGGCGAGATACAGATAAATCGTTCTCACCTAGCGGAAGCATTGGGTTACCGAGCGATGGATAGGCTACTCAAACAACTTACTTCACAGTCGATTGGTTAATAGAAACGGATGCTTAGTTGACGTTTACTGATAAGCACTGGCTATGAGTACTCTGACCATTGCTGAACGATATTTTAAAAAAAGAACAAACTTGTATAATTGGGCGCTTATTTTTTGTTCATTGAATTGAAGGCTCTGCGTTGTCTTATTTTCTGCTCATTATTAATGCATTACTGGTTATCGTTAATACGGCGATAAGCTCTCTGATCATCTGTGCAATTGCTGTCATTAAAGTGCTGTTGCCAACTCCAAAACTGAAAGCGCGAGCCACTCAGATGGCAGATAAAGCGATGTGGATGTGGGCGACGGTGAATACTAGATTGCTTGCTGTTTCAAATCCTGTGCAGTGGGATATTGAAGGGGGTGAAGACTTAAAGAAAGATGGCTGGTACTTGCTTATCAGCAATCATTTGAGCTGGACGGATATTGTTGTGCTGTGCTCGGTATTTAAGGATCGTATACCTATGCCGAAGTTTTTCTTAAAGCATCAGCTCCTGTATGTGCCTTTTGTTGGAATGGGTTGTTGGGCGCTTGATATGCCTTTTATGCGTCGTTATTCCCGTGAATATTTGCTTCGTCATCCGGAAAAACGTGGTCAGGATTTGCAAACGACTCGCCGCTCATGCGAGAAGTTTAAGTTCCATCCGACCACAGTGGTTAACTATGTTGAAGGTACTCGTTTTGATACCCACAAGCAGCAAGCGGTACGTTCTTCTTATCAGCACCTTCTGCCGCCGAAATCCGGTGGTATGGCTTATACCTTAGCGGCGATGGGTGAGCAGTTTGAAAACATTATAGATGTCACTCTGGCGTATCCAGACAATTTAGAAAAACCATTCCGAGACATGTTGATGGGGCGTATGAAAAGAGTTGTCGTGCGTGTTCGAGTATTGCCTGTTGATGAGAATGTCTCTGGCGATTATTTCAATGACAAGCCATATAAACGTCAGTTTCAGCAGTGGCTGGGGGATGTGTGGCAAGACAAAGATAAGATGTTGGAAGAGATTTATAAATCTTAATCAAAAACAAAAGGAAGCTTGAGCTCCCTTTCTTGTGTTTATTTCTTATTGACTAAGAAGTTCACCAACTCGAAGTATTCATCCAATGTTTTGATGCCTTGAGCCTGAACCAAGTAGTGGTTGTTCACTATTACGGAAGGTACACCGCTTAGGCCACTTTCTTGGAACTGTTTGTCAAAACGACGAACCATAGAATCTACCGCAAAGCCGTTAAATGCAGCGTCGAACTTGCCGCCATCAATACCTTCATCAGTAAAGATCTGACGAAGCTCTTGATCGTCTTTTGGTGGCTTACGCAAGTTGTGAATACGATTGAACATGACAGGTATCATTTTATCTTCAACGCCTAGTGCAATCATAGTTGCGTAAGCTTTGCTCATTGATTTACCCATGTTACCGCCCATGAAAGATACGTGATTCTTTTGCAGTTTCACGCCTTCTGGCAGTTTGTCTTTTAGTTGGGCAATGATCGGCTCAAACGAATTACAGTGCGGGCAGTAAAAAGAGAAATACTCTACTACGTTAGGTTTTGAAGAAGGGGTTAGGTCGAGCTCTTTGTAGTGCACTCCTTCCTGAAAGTCTGTTGCGTAAGCCGAAAGGCTGAACATCAGGGTTGCAACCAGTGCAAACAATTTTTTCATTACGGACTCCATTTTTCCTTTTAAAGGCAATAAATTACCATTGTGGCATCAGTGAGAGCGCAGGCTCGTCTAATGCTGAGATTTGTTCTTTGAATGACAGCACTTGGCTTTCCCAATATTTAGGATCGTTAAACCAAGGAAAGGCGATTGGGAATGCTGGGTCATCCCAACGTTTTGCCAACCAAGCCATGTAGTGCACCATTCGTAGACCACGAAGTGGCTCAATTAGTTTCAATTCCGAGACGTTAAAATCGCAAAACTCTTGGTAGCCTTCAAGCAAAATATCCAGTTGAACGAGCTTATCTTGTCTTTCACCGTTGAGTAGCATCCACAGATCTTGCACGGCAGGGCCATTACGAGCGTCATCGAGATCGACGAACATAGGGCCGTCACGCCATAAAATATTACCGGGATGGCAGTCGCCATGGAGGCGAATGTTTGCATGTTTACTTGACCATTGCTGCTCGATTTTCTTGATCAGATAGTCTAGGTCATTAAAGAATACATTCTCTAAATGCATTGGAATGCACTGAGAGTTTTGTAGCAGCTCTCGAGGCTGATATAGGTATTCTTCCAAGCTCAAAGTTGGTCTATGTTGGAAAGTTTTCTCAGAACCGATTTTATGAATTCGGCCTAAAAAGCGACCCACCCACTCCAATTGCTCTTCGTTATCGACTTCAAATTGACGACCACCGACACTATTGAACAGTGCAAAGTCATAGCCTTGATAGTGATGAAGGCTAGCGCCGTTGATGACCAGTGGTGGGACTAGAGGGATCTCCGCTTCTGCCAATTCGAGTGCAAATTCATGTTCTTCGCGAATTTGGTCGGCTGTCCAGCGTTCTGGTCGATAGAACTTTACGACGAAGCGTCGTTTGTCTTCATCCACAAACTGATACACACGGTTTTCATAGCTATTAAGAGCAAGAAAGCCGGATTCTGCACGAATACCGATGCTCTCTAGTGCGTACCACATGAGATCGGGAGTTAATGCGTCAAAGTGAAACGTTGCTTGAGTCATTGATTAAAAAGGGCTCATTACTGAGCCCTTTTCCTTTGATAATGATGAAGTCTATAGCTTCTTAATAAAGCGGCTTTCAACTTCTATCGTGAATTGGTTGGTATCGTCGCTGAGTATAAACTGAATTGTCGCAACAGGAGAACTTAAGCTATCCGGTTTGACTCCTAAACTCATTGGTAGGTTGACCACTTCGCCCGGTTTCACCTGTACTGTTTGTTTACCATACCAAGTCACATCAGTGAGCCCTGAGACATCAAGTTGATAATCTTGGGTCTGTTGTGTTTTGTTGATGACTTTTAGCGTGTAGGTATTTTCTACTTCACCTGCGCTGTTGGTTCTAAATAACTGGTTACGATCGCGAATCACGCTTAGACCAGCAGGGTCGACCGCGGCAATTTGAGCGACAAACAGCCCGCACATAACCAGTAACACTGCTCCATAGCCAATCAGCTTTGGACGCATAACTTTGGTGTGTTTACCGGATAGACGATGCTCAGTGGTGTAGCTAATCAAACCTTTCTCATAGCCCATACGTTCCATCGTAGTATCACAAGCATCGATACAGGCACCACAGTTGATACACTCATACTGCAAGCCGTCACGAATATCGATACCAGTAGGGCACACCTGAACACACAAGTCGCAGTCAATACAGTCACCCAAACCTAGTGCTTTAGGATCGGCTTTGCGTGAACGAGGTCCACGTTGTTCACCGCGATCGGTGTTGTAGCCAACAATGAAGGTGTCTTTATCAAACATGGCAGATTGGAAACGAGCGTAAGGACACATGTGAATGCACATGATTGAACGCATCCAACCCGCATTACCATAAGTACAGATGGCAAAGAACAGAACCCAGAACACCGGCCAGAAAGTTGCATTTATAGTGAAAAAGTCGATAACTAGGTCGCGAATAGGCACGAAATAGCCAACAAAAGTGAAACCGGTGATTAACGCAATCGCAAACCAAGCAATATGCTTGAGCGTTTTACGCATCGCAAGTTTAGCCGTCATTTTGCCTTCATCTTGCTTACGACGTTTATTGGCGCTGCCTTCGAGCTTTTCTTCAAACCATATGTACATAAAGGTCCATACGGTTTGTGGGCAGAGGTAGCCACACCATACTCGTCCTAAGAATGTGGTCAGGAAGAACAGTCCGAATGCGGCAATCATAAACAGGAGTGCAAGCAAGGTTAAATCTTGCGGATAAAGTGTGGTGCCGAAAAAGTTGAACTGTTGGTTACCCATATCCAATAGGATAGCTTGGCGATCGCCGTAAGAGATCCAAGGTACCAATCCAAAAAGTAATAATAAGAACCAGCCACCATAGCGACGCAGTTTCTGGTAAGTGCCTTTACTTTCTCGAACGTATATCCCTTTGCTCGGGTTGAATCTGTCTCCTTCCTGACCTTTGTGGGTTTTGGGATTAAAGACTTTGGGAGTCACATCTTTAATGTCTATTTTGTCCTGACTCATGGAATATTCCTTTGGGCTTTTTGGTGCCGTTTCAAAATGACGGCACTCTCTGACATTGCTTTCCCCTTCCGCACTCAGTGAGAAGGATGAGTATTGTTTTAATAAGTGGGCGATTATAACGCCATCAACATTTTTATTTCTTTAAGGCAATCAATCTTTAACAACAAAATGTGTATTTCTGCTCAGTTATCAACACAAACTCGTTGCTAAAAAAACGGTGATAACAAAAAAGAGCGACATGAAAGTCGCTCCGTTCGATGAGTTTCTTAATCTTTGATGACACCACGAGCACGAAGCAGTGCGGTTTTAAAATCATCTTCGTAATCTTTTTTCAATCCGGGAATGACTTCATCTTTAGCGCTGTTACGCATTTTAAGGTGATAAATGAGAACATCGTCAGTGAGTTCTTCCAACTGACCTTTGTAACCCGCTTCGCCTGCTAATTTCATGATGAATTGTAGTAAGTTGCATTCAGAATCTTTTTGCCATTCAGGCTCAAGTAACTCCAGCAATTCTTCAATACGGTGACACTTCATAGCTTTCTCCACATTCTTTTAATGGTTTTAAGCTAAAGGTATCAAATGTAGGAAAAAGTAGAAAAGAAAAAAGCGCATATTGCTATTTATAAGCAATCTGCGCTTTTCTTTATTAAGCAGCCTGTTCGACTTTTGTCTCTGGCGATGCAGTAAGTGCATTGGTTTCAACAAGAGTTTTTGCAGGTGCGAGCTTTTTCGCAACCGGCGCAGCAACGAAGCCACTACGACGACGCATTGCACTACGGTTTGTGTGCGAAAACCTGACAGTTGTTGGGCGCATTCATTTACCTAACAGTCAGGCATATCCATTGCCGATGTAATGGACCTAGGCAACTATGAGCTGCTCTTCTGGCACCGAGGTGTTTGAAGGATGGCTCCTTCTGGCAATCGCCAATCCACTTAAATTGTCTAGGAATAACGATATAAATAATATCGAAGTTAGATTAGCACCAAGTTTTCAATTGGTCGATAGTTAACCAGTCAATATGTTAAAAAAAAATGAATTGATTGTGTGAGAACTGCAATTGAGTTTTTTTATTCATACGTTTTACTATGAATAGCGATAGAAGGAGGTGTGTATGTCGTTTCTCAAGAAAACCCTCGCAAGTTTTGGAATAGGTTCCGCAAAGGTGGACTCCGTTCTTCAACAAGAAGTACTTTATCCTGGCCAATCGGTGAAATTTACCGTCCATGTTTATGGCGGTTCGAGTGCGCAGGATATTGATAATATTGAATTAAAACTTTGCTGCCGCTATGTAGAAGAAGTATTCGAAGACAGTTCCAAACAGCAAGGTTCACGTAAGCGTAAAGAACATCGCACTTACGTTCTAGCGGATTGGTCGCTACCGTATTCTTTTACTATTCAGCCTGGCGAGACGCGCGATTTTGATGTTGAGATGGATGTGCCTTGGAACACTCCGGTGACTATTGGCGATGCCAAAGTTTGGTTGGAGACTGGTCTCGATATTGCGATGGCGCTTGATCCGACCGATAAAGATATTTTGACCGTTCGGCCAGATCCTTTGATGGATGGTATTTTTTCTGAGCTGGAAGAGCACGGGTTGCGCTTACGCCAAGTTGAGTGTGAAGCTGCAAAAGGCTTTGCACTGCCATTTGTGCAAGAGTTCGAGTTTGTTCCGACCACTGGGCCTTTTCATGGTCGCTGGCGTGAGTTGGAAATTGTGGCTTATCGCGACAAGGATTCTTTGCAAATGTGGTTTGAAATTGATCGCTACCAAAGTGGTGCGACAGGTATGTTAGCGAGTCTTTTGGGTTTAGGAGAACTAAAACGTCAAATGACGATTACTAGCGGTGAATCACCACAAGCTGCTGGGACAAGAGTGCTTGAATATCTGGATTCTCACTCATAGTAGCTTAACTAAAAATTAACACTTCTAGCTTACAGTTGTAAGCTGAATGTGTCATAATCTGCCTACTGTCCTGTTCTATGTGGGTGTGGTATGTCAGTGAGTGAATACAGTGTGAAAGAAGAAATAGCCAATGCGATCAGTCATGGTATTGGCTTGATATTGGGTATTGTTGGCTTGGTTTTATTGCTGGTAAAAGCGGTAAACCATAGTGCAGATGCCCTGACTATTGCCAGCATGAGCGTATATGGTGGCAGTATGATCGCACTGTTTCTTGCTTCGACGCTTTACCACGCCGTTCCCCATCAAAGAGCGAAACATTGGTTAAAAATCTTCGACCACTGTGCCATTTACTTATTGATCGCGGGTAGCTATACCCCTTTCCTGCTCGTTGGCTTACGCACTCCGCTTGCTTTTGGTTTGATGATAGTAATCTGGTCGATTGCTCTGTTGGGTATCGTCATGAAAATCGCTTTTGTGTATCGATTTAAGCGTTTTTCACTGTTCTCCTATCTCGCAATGGGTTGGCTATCTCTGGTGGTGATTTACCAACTCGCTTTGAATCTGGATGTGGGCGGATTAACACTACTGGCGGCGGGTGGCGTGGTTTATTCACTGGGTGTGATTTTCTACGTAGCGAAGCGCATCCCATATAACCATGCGATTTGGCACGGATTTGTTCTTGCGGGTTGCGCTTGCCACTTCTTGGCGATTTACCTGTACGTGAATCCGATTTAGCGGGTTTCTAGGTTTGAAACCGTCGCAATAAGCTGATAGCTCTCCGCTCTCGGCACTTCAATTTCTATCACTTTGCCTTCTGCGGCTGTCTTTGGTCGCAGATAGGTTTCCGCCAGCCGTTTTATTGATTGCCAAACCACCGTTTCTTGCTCTGTGAGCTTTTTCCCCTGGTTGTCCAAAAGCTCTATCTTGAGTTGAACATTGATCACCGATAGCGAACTTTGGTTGGTGATAGCGGTTGGTAAAACGACCTTACCATTTTGGTAACTTGCGGCACCAATAACAATATCCACACCTGAGTCAGACAGTTGCAGACTTGGTTTGCCGCTTTCAAGTACGAGAGTTGTCCCGCGTTGTGAAGAGATAATGGGCGTAGCTACAGCAAGGGCTGTTGCTTGATGAGTGTTTTCAGGCTGAATATATTGCCAAGTAAAATCATCATTGAGCTGAACTTTACGTCCATCCTGTAGTTCGATGACTTGGCTAGCCGCTGCATTAGAAGTGATGGCAATTAAAGTGATTGCCACTGAAGTAGGGATACATTTCATGATTAGCGTCTCCAGAACGCTGGGAAGAATAACACCAGTATCGTCAAAATCTCTAAACGCCCCATCAGCATGCCAAAACTTAACACCCACTTTGCTGCATCCGGCAGTGGGGCAAAGTTACCTGTTGGGCCAATAACAGTGCCCATTCCCGGTCCAACGTTTGCTACTGCGGTGATCGACCCTGAAATACTGGTCACAGGATCCAGTCCCATCGCGGATAAACAACCCGCAATTAAAATAATGGTGATGGCGAAGGTAAGACCGAAAGCAACCACTGAGCGGACAATATCTTCATTCACAGGGCGTTGATTATAACGCTGAACGAAAACGCCATTTGGGTGAATCAGCCTCATCATCTGGTTTTTTAGTAAGGCAAAGCAGATTTGGAAACGGAAGATTTTAATACCACCCGCCGTCGAACCGGAACAGGCTCCCACCATCATAATAAAACCAAATAGCGTGGTTGGAAGTGCTCCCCAAGCCGTAAAGTCATCAAGCCCGTAACCTGTGGTGGTGACCACGGAAACAATGTTGAACATGGATATGCGCAGAGCGTCCAGTACTGAGTAGCCATTGTTAAGGTTGAGCCATGCTGCAACCACTAGGCTTGCAACAATGAACAGCAGGAAGAACCCTTGTACCTGTGCATCCTTTAATAGCACCATAGGGCTACGTTTTCTCAACGTAGCCACAAACAGCAGGAATGGCAATCCACCAAGGAACATAAACAGAGTAGCAATCCAATGAGCACCATTAGAGAAGTGATTCATTGAGCTGTCAGAAGTTGAGTAACCACCAGTAGACAGCGTGGTGAACGCATGGTTAATGGCATCAAATAAGCCCATTCCAGTCAGCATGTAGCCCATAATACACAGCAGGGTCAGCACTAAGTAGACCGCCACTATGTTCTTCGCGACCGTTTTGGCTCGCGGGCTGCTTTTATCAGACCAATCTGAAGATTCCGTTTGGAACAGCTTCATACCACCTACGTTGAGCATTGGTAGTACAGCTACGGCCATTACGATAAAGCCTACACCACCGAGCCATTGCAAAATAGAACGCCATAACAGAATGCTTAGCGCCATATCATCAAGCCCACTCAACACCGTTGAACCTGTCGTCGTTAAGCCAGACATGGTTTCAAAGTAGGCATCGGTAAAGCTGATGTGGTTGATGAAGACAAAAGGCAGTGCGGCGAACGCACTGGCAACCGTCCACACTAAACTGGTGATAAGGAACATGTCTCGCACACTGAGACGAAAATCGGATGTCCGGCCTATGGTCAAACAAATGAAAGCCACAATGTGTGTGATGATGACGGCTTGTGCGAAATCGAGGAATCCGCCTGTACCCGTTATGAATGCGACTATGGTTGGCACATACATAAACAGGGCTAGTTTTGAGAGAACTAACCCAACGACAAACAAAATGGGGCGTAAATTCAGCATAGTGACGCCGGCATCCTATAAGAAGAAAGGACTTGGCTGGAACAAAGCTTCGACGTCCGGCACGTATTTCTTGTTCACAAGGAACATTACGACGTGATCATCCTGCTCAATAACCGTACGGTCATGGGCAATTAAAACTTCTTCGCCACGTACAATAGCACCAATGGTAGTACCCGGCGGAAGCTTAATATCACCTACTGCACGGCCAACAACTTTTGAGGTCGTTTCATCACCATGAGCGATGGCTTCAATCGCTTCAGCTGCACCTCGACGAAGGGAAGATACGTTAACAATATCTGCACGACGAACGTGAGTAAGCAGCGCTGAAATGGTCGCTTGTTGCGGCGAAATCGCCACATCAATTACACCACCCTGAACCAGATCGACGTATGCGCCACGCTGGATCAGTACCATTACTTTTTTCGCACCAAGGCGTTTTGCCAGCATCGCTGACATGATGTTGGTTTCATCTTCGTTGGTTAAGGCAATGAACACATCAACTTGGTCGATGTTCTCTTCAGTTAGCAGTTCTTGGTCTGCGGCGTCGCCACAGAAAACGATACTGTTCTCCAGCTCTTCGGAAAGTTGTTCCGCGCGGCTGTAGTTACGTTCAATCAGCTTAACGCTGTAAGTGTGTTCAAGACGTTTTGCTAGGCTTGAACCTATGTTACCGCCACCAACAATCATAATTCGGCGATAAGGCTTTTCTAAACGCTGCAATTCACTCATGACAGAGCGAATATGGTTACTTGCTGCGACGAAGAACACTTCGTCATCCGCTTCAATGATGGTTGTACCTTGAGGGCGGATTGGTCGACCTTGACGGAAGATAGCTGCAACGCGGGTATCGATGTGAGGCATGTGTTCGCGTAGTGCTGATAACGCATTACCCACCAGTGGACCACCGTAATAGGCTTTTACCGCTACGAGGCTGACTTTCTCGTCTGCAAAGCTAACCACTTGTAGAGCGCCTGGATATTGAACTAAGCGTTCGATATAGCTTGTCACCAGTTCTTCAGGTGCGATTAGGTGATCAACGGGTACTGCGCCTGACTGGAATAGCGCTTCTTTTTCAGCAAGATATTGAGGTGAACGAATACGGGCAATTCGGTTCGGGGTGTTAAACAGAGTAAAAGCGACTTGGCAGGCTGCCATATTGGTTTCATCGGTATTGGTTACCGCAACCAGCATGTCTGCATCTTGTGCGCCCGCTTCTCTCAGTACGTCAGGGTGGCTGGCATGGCCATTCACAACGCGTAAATCATATTTATCTTGCAGTTCTCTGAGGCGGTCACCGTTTTTATCAACAACAGTAATATCGTTGTTTTCGCCCACTAAGTTTTCGGCGAGTGTTCCGCCAACTTGCCCTGCACCAAGAATGATGATTTTCATACCTGTTCTCTTATTCTCTACTAATATCAAAGGCAGCCTGAGGCTGCCTTTGATTCAATAACTTACGCGTTTTTAACCATGACAGCGTAGTAGAAGCCATCCATATCTTGCTCACCAGGAAGAATTTGACGACCTGGTTGCTCTGGATCTGAACCAATCAGTTGCGCGTCAGCTGTACGCGCTAAAAAGTCTTTAACCTGCAGGACGTTTTCCTGAGGGGTAATTGAGCATGTTGCGTAAACTAACGTACCACCAGGCTTCAATTGTTGCCACATTACCTGCAATATTTCACGCTGTAGCTCGGCTAATGCATCAATATCATTCGCGCGGCGTAACCATTTGATGTCCGGATGACGACGAATGACACCTGTCGCAGAACATGGCGCATCGAGCAAAATACGATCAAATTGTCCGCCTTGCCACCACTGTTGCGGATAACGTGCATCACCACAAATAACATCGGCCTTCAGGTTTAAACGTTCTAGGTTGTCGTGCACTCGATTCAGTCGTGTGGCATCGCTATCAAGCGCAACCACTTCTGTATCTTCGGTATGTTCCAGAATATGTGCAGTTTTACCACCCGGCGCCGCACAGCAATCAAGAATGAGTTCACCTTTTTTTGGTTGAAGGTAATCAATCGCCAACTGAGCTGCTGCATCTTGCACCGATACCCAGCCTTTTTCAAAGCCCGGAAGCAAGGTGACATCACACGGTGTGGTCAGTTTGACCGCATCTGCCGCTTCTGGGTGAAGAGTGTATTCAATCTCTGCCTCATCCAGAAGGATTTGGTATTTATCTCGAGTATGATGCTGGCGGTTCACACGCAACCACATTGGTGCTTTGCTGTTGTTCGCTTCTACGATCGCTTCCCATTGCTCTGGGTAGCTCTCTTGCAGCATTTTAAGAATCCAATTTGGGTGACCATATTTACCCGCGTTGTGACTAACGGCGAATTGGTCCAGCTCTTCTTGATTGCGCAGATAATTACGTAATACAGCGTTAATGAGCCCACTCAGGTTTTCACCACGCAGAGTTTTTGTGCCTTCCACTGTATCAGCTACTGCTGCGTGAGAAGGAATGCGCATGAAACCTAATTGGTAAAGCCCTACCAGAATCAGGTGGTGAAAAACGCGCTTTTTACCCTTGAGAGGATTATCCATCAGCTCATTGGCAATAGACTCTAAACGAGGAAGATAACGTAGAGCGCCGTAGCAAATCTCTTGCAACAGAGCATGATCTCTCGGGCGAATGGTTTTTTGAGCTGCTGGAAGAGCGTGAGAAAGTGAATGACCTTTGTCGACCACTTGGAAAAGGACGTTAGCAGCTGCTGCGCGAACATTCATGGTGAAACCCTTAAAATTCAATAGGGACATCTCTGCCCCTGTGATTAATGTACTTTGCCCATCCTGTGTAATATCAAGTCTGGGTTATATCTCCACCCATCGATAAGGTGGTTAAAACTGCTTAGCTCAGTTGTGTGCCAACTTCAAACCAACTAGCGCGTGCATTGAGGATGTCTTGTACAGGCATTGCTTTTTTACCCGGAACTTGAAGCTGTTCTAGCACCAATACACCCTTGCCTGTTGCCACATAAATACCAGTTTTGTCGGTTTGTATTATGGTACCAGTAGGTTGGTCTGAGCTTTGATCCACAACACGGCTTTGCCAAACTTTGATGCTATTTTCTGCAACCTCAAAGTGACTCATTGGCCATGGGTTAAATGCACGAACGCATCGTTCGATGTGTGCTGCATCATCACTCCAGTTGATACGAGCTTCTTCTTTGCTCAGTTTCTTGGCGTAATTGGCAAGCTCATCGTCTTGTTTTTCAGCTTTCGCATTGCCGTTCGCAATATCGACTAAACATTCAACCAAAGCTTGTGGGCCTAGATCTGCAAGTTTCTCGTACATGGACGCGCTGGTATCCGTTGCTTCGATTGGCAGCGTAGCAATTTTCAGCATATCGCCTGTATCTAAACCGATGTCCATTTGCATGATGGTTACACCTGTTTCCGCATCACCCGCCCAGATAGAGCGCTGAATCGGTGCGGCACCACGCCAGCGTGGCAGGATTGAACCATGCACATTAATACAACCCAGTTTTGGTGTATCTAAAACCGCTTGCGGTAATAGTAGGCCGTAAGCAACCACGACCATTAAATCAGCATTTAGATCAGCCAACTCTTGTTTGGCTTCATTTGATTTAAAGTTCTCAGGTTGATAAACGGGAATATCATGCTCAAGCGCTAGAGTTTTTACTGGGCTGGCAGTCAGTTTTTTACCTCGGCCCGCAGGACGGTCCGGCTGAGTATAAACTGCAATAACTTCGTGCTCCGAAGACAACAACGCCGCCAAGTGACGGGCGGCGAAATCCGGAGTACCTGCAAAGACAATACGTAATGATTGGCTCAAGGTAACCTCTCTATTTTTATTGATTCTTATCGTTGAAGCGTTTGATTTTCTCTAGCTTCTCTTTGATGCGCTTACGTTTTAGCGGTGAAAGATAATCAACAAATAGTTTGCCTTCTAAGTGGTCTAATTCGTGTTGTACACAAATCGCCAGAAGGTCATCTGCTTCAAAAGTATATTCTTCACCATCACGGTTAAGAGCTTTAACGGTGACTTCAGCAGCACGTGGCACAAGAGCACGAGCACCAGGGACAGATAGACAGCCCTCTTCAATACCATCTTCGCCGCGCTTCTCAATAATTTCTGGGTTAATCAATACCATTGGCTGATCACGGCTGTCAGAAATATCAATCACCACGATGCGTTGGTGAATGTCGACTTGCGTCGCAGCTAAACCAATACCCTCTTCGTCGTACATGGTTTCAATCATGTTATCTACGATGGTTTGGATCTCTGGTGTGACTTTTTCAACCGGCTTGGCAACGGTGCGAAGACGGTCATCTGGGAATGTTAATACTTGTAATACAGACATATACACTCGAAATATTGAACTAGGCCGAAACAGGATAAAGCTTGTTGGCTCAATTCTAGACATTTTATGAGTCAAATGACAGCATCCTGCGTGATTTATCAAAATCATTCTCATTCATTTAACGCAGGATATAAGGTCATGACTCGATTGAAAGGTTATTTTCTCCTAGTGTTCATTGCGCTAAATGGCTTTTCTTTAAAGGCTTTCGCCCAACAACCTACCCAATTGACGCTTAAGCAAGGTGCGCCGACGACTTACACGGTCGTGAAAGGAGATACCTTGTGGGATATATCGGCCATGTACTTAAACAACCCTTGGTTGTGGCCGCAGCTGTGGGACATCAACTCTGATATTGAAAACCCACATTTAATTTATCCCGGTGATCAGCTCTATTTAGTCTGGAATAACGGTAAGCCTCAGCTGAAGTTCAAACCTAAAGTCACCCTAAGCCCTAAAGTTCGTAAAGTGAAAAAGCAACCGGTGCCGATTGTGGAACAAGGTTTAGTGATGCCTTATTTGCAGTCTGACCGATTGATAAACAAAGAGGTTTTGGCGACCAGCAGTAAAGTAATAGGGGATAGTGAAGGACATCAGTACATCACCCAACAAGATGTGCTCTATTTTACAGGGCATCATACTCAGGCTCAGTGGGGTGTTTATCGTCCAGCCAGTGAATTTGAGCGAGAGAAGGAAGTATTAGTGGCACTGCGCCTAATCGCGACGGGCGAACTTGTCCGATCCGACGAAACGATTTCAACATTGCGTATTAAAGAGCAATCTCAAGAAGTCGTGCAAAACGATATCGTTTTACCCCTAGTCAATATCGAAAGTTTGAAACTGACCACCACATTTTTTCCCCATCCTGCTCCGGAAAGTGCCAATGCCCGTATATTGGGAGCGCTAGAAGGCAGTCAATATTATGCTCAAGGGCAGGTTGTTGTTTTGAACCAAGGTGGTGAAGATGGCTTAAAACAAGGCTGTATGTTCGAAGTTTATAACACCGGTAGCCATGTTTTTGGTTTGAAAGGTCAGTTTAGCTATGAAAAGAAATGGTTTGATAAAGGGATGCCACTGCCAAGTAAGAAAGTCGGCGAGTTGATGGTCATCCGTCCTTATGACAAATTCAGCTTAGCGTTAATCACCCGCAGTCAAACGGCATTCAATCAAGATGCTATGGCCTTGTCTCCGCTCGCGGCTAATGCCGCTCTGCCTCTATCTTCTGATACTGACGATTAAATAGAGCCAGTCATGAATGAAAGGGATTTATCAGCATGGTTGGCGCTAAGCTTTACGCCAAAACTGAGCAAAAAGTCTGTTAAACAGTTATTAAGCCGAGATTCCCTCTCCAACCTTTTTAGCTATTCAGCCAGCCAGTGGCAGTCGGTAGGGTTGGCTTCTGATCAGATTCACTATTTGATGCATGATGCTCAGCGAGAGGTGGAAGAATCTCTCGAGTGGTTAAAGGCACAAGCCGGAAGGCATATCATCACGCCATTGTGTGATTCGTATCCTGCTCTACTGCAACAAATCTCCTCAAAACCAGATGTTCTGTTTGTTGAAGGACAACTGGAAACATTGAATCAACCACAAATCGCTATTGTTGGTAGTCGTAACGCCAGTATTGATAGTCAGAAGATTGCCCATCAGTTTGCAGGGCAGTTAGTGGAACAAGAGTTGGTGATCACCAGTGGTTTAGCCTTGGGAGTTGATGGCTACGCGCATGATGGCGCTTTGAAAGCTGGTGGCAAAACGATCGCTGTTTTAGGTTCTGGGCTAGCGTCTATCTATCCTTCGAGACATAAAAATCTCGCTGCTCGTATTATTGAAAACGGAGCTTTAGTTTCAGAGTTTCGTCCTAATGCGAAACCTCGCCCAACCCATTTTCCTCGGCGCAACCGGATCATCAGTGGTTTATCTATGGGGGTTCTGGTTGTTGAGGCGGCCGAAAAAAGCGGCTCTTTGATTACTGCTCGCTATGCAACGGAACAAAACCGAGAGGTATTTGTGGTGCCGGGATCTATTCTTAACCCCAATAGTGTTGGCAGTAATCGCTTAATTCAGCAGGGTGGATGCTTAGTTCAAAATGTACAACACATTGTGAATGAACTTGAATCTATGCTGGATTTCAATCGCTTACAGCCTCAGCAATGTCAGCATACACTTTTTTTACCCTTAAATAGCGAAGATGAATTGCCATTTCCCGAGCTGTTAGCTAACGTAGGAGAAGAAGCTATACCAGTTGATATTCTTGCAAGCAGGACCCATATACCTGTCCAAGAAGTCATGATGCAGCTCTTAGAGCTTGAGCTTTCAGGGCATGTTGTTGCAGTTTCCGGTGGCTATATTCGTAAGGGGAGGGGCTAGCTATGATGATGGATATTCTGATGTATCTGTTTGAAACTTATATCCATAGCGATGCAGAGTTGCAAGTGGATCAAGACGAGCTTGAAGATGAATTGCTTCGAGCAGGGTTTCACCAAAAAGATATCTACAAAGCCCTAAACTGGTTAGAAGAGCTAGCGGCATTGCAACAAACGGATGCACAGTCAGCGATTTCAACCAGTGCGGCAACATCTATGCGTATTTTTACAGCGCAAGAGATGGAGCGTCTAGACCTAGAATCTCGTGGTTTCATCCTATTTTTAGAGCAAATTAAGGTATTAACACCTGAAACTCGCGAAATGGTGATCGACCGAGTGATGGGGCTAGAGACCAATGAATTAGAGTTGGATGACCTGAAGTGGATCATTCTAATGGTGCTGTTCAATGTTCCCGGGAATGAGAACGCTTATACGCTTATGGAAGAGCTCTTGTACAGCAAAGAGCAAGGTATTCTTCATTAAGCTAATAAACGTATTATGAGCGGTAAAATTGATAGCGAGCTATTTTCAGCTCATGAACATGCGCTGAACGAACCTTGTCCGAAGTGTGGCGGAGCGTTACAGCTTCGCCATGGCAAACACGGCCCGTTTCTCGGCTGTACTCAGTACCCTAATTGCGACTACATAAAACCACTGCACCAGAATGACGGACACATAGTGAAAGAACTTGGTGTGCCTTGTCCTGAATGTGGGAGTGAGTTGGTATTGCGCCAGGGGCGCTATGGCATGTTTATCGGCTGTAGTGCTTACCCCAAATGTCACCATATTGAATCTCAAGATAACTCTGCAGATGAAACCAAGCCAAGCAAACTACATGCTTGTCCTGAGTGCGGTAAAGGCCATCTTGCTGAGCGTAAAACGCGTTTCGGTAAGACGTTTTATGCTTGTGATACTTACCCTAAGTGCAAATTTGCCGTTAACTTACCTCCAGTAGCAGGTAAGTGTGAGAAATGTGGTTTCTCATTACTGGTTGAGAAGAAGCTCGCTAGCGGCACTAAGTATCAATGTGCGGATCGCAAGTGTGGGCATATTCAGGAATAGAACCATAAAAAAACGGCGCTTTAAGCGCCGTTTTTTTATCTGGAATTAAATCTTAAGATTTAAATTGTTTCGCAACTTCCTGAACCGCTGGAAATGCTTCTGCATCTAAAACATCCGCCAGTTCACACAGTTTACGAACCAGTTCACCGTGGTAGTCAGCCGTTACGTTGATGTGGCCCATTTTTCTTCCCGGACGCTTTTCTTTTCCATACCAGTGGATATGGCAACCTTCCATTGCTAGTAGGCTTTCTGGTAACGAGTTTTCGCCAAGAATATTGATCATCGATGTCTCGCGAACCAGTTTGGTACTGCCTAATGGCATGCCACAAACCGCGCGCAGATGATTTTCAAACTGACAGGTTTCCGCACCTTGTTGTGTCCAGTGACCAGAGTTGTGTACGCGAGGTGCAATTTCGTTAACCAGCAGTTTTCCTTGAACATCAAAAAACTCTAATGCTAAAACGCCAACGTAATCTAAGCTGTTTGCCACAGCGGTAAACATCTCTTTTGCTTGTTCTTGTAGCTCAGGAGCATCAATAGCAGTTGAAAGGCTAAGGACACCATTCACGTGCACGTTTTCAGCTAATGGGTAAACGGCAACTTCGCCATTTTTGCCACGAGCACCAACCAGAGAAACTTCACGGTCAAAAGGAACGAATTCTTCTGCAACAATCGCTTGGTTATTAGAAGAAGCAATACACTCTGCCATTTCTGGCCAAATTTTATCTGCATCTTCCTTGTTCTTCAGACGCCATTGACCTTTGCCGTCATAACCCCCTAAAGCACTTTTTAGTACCATAGGAACGCCTACATGCGCGATCGCAGTATCGAAATCTTCACGGTTATTAATAACGGTGTACTTTGCATTACGTACGCCAGCATTATCTAACAATGCTTTTTCAAGTCGGCGGTCACCGCCAGCTTTAATGGAGTCAGTGCTTGGCAGGAACTTTCCGCTACGTTCACACACTTCAAGCACATCATGAGGAATATGCTCGAATTCAGCGGTAATGACATCTGCTTTTTCAATCGCTTGCTCTAAACCATGACCAATCACAGCTTGAGTTAAAGGATGAACGACATTCTTGCTGTTAACGTCAAACGCAGAAATTTCAATATTAAGTGGTGCGCCAGCCAATGACATCATACGTGCAAGCTGACCTGAACCTAATACCAATACGTGCATCAATTATTCCTCGGCTGGATTTGGATTTGCCAGTACAGATTCTGTTTGAGCCGTGCGGAAAGCTTCCACTTTTGCCATCACTTCTTCATCAAAAGTACCGATGATTTGAGCTGCTAGAAGCCCAGCATTAGCCGCGCCAGCTTCACCAATCGCAAGCGTACCTACCGCAATGCCTTTTGGCATTTGAACAATAGAGTATAGAGAATCTAAGCCAGAAAGAGCACGAGACTGAACAGGTACACCAAGAACCGGCAAGCTAGTGAATGCTGCTGCCATTCCCGGTAGGTGGGCAGCACCGCCAGCACCAGCGATAATCACTTTCAGGCCACGTTCTTTCGCGCTGCTTGCGTAGTCTGCTAGGAGTTGTGGAGTGCGATGAGCTGAAACTACTTTCGTTTCATAAGGAACACCGAATTGCTCTAGCATCTCTGCTGCAAGTTTCATGGTTGGCCAATCTGATTTGGAACCCATGATAATACCGACTTTCATCTCAAACTCCTTCAAGCATATTTATTTTGGTGAGCGAACGCCGCGCATTATACGAGGATTTTTACATCAAGCAAACGATTGCGTTGTTGTAATCAACAAATGTTTGCGGACAAATTACCCTTCGATGTTGATGGAAGGGTGGTTTGAACTTCCGCTCTTTAAGGTATAGGCGAAGTCACCGATAATTTGTACACTGGGCGCAAATAGAAATAAGTCAGCTCAATTAGGTAGTTTTCGTGAATAATTTTGAACAAGCTTTACATGCATTGCAGTCTGGTGAGGTCATAGCTTACCCGACAGAAGGTGTTTTTGGTGTGGGTTGCGATCCGGACAGCCCAGAAGCCATTGAGAAGTTATTGCAACTAAAGCAAAGACCTGTAGAGAAAGGTTTGATTTTAATTGCAGCCTCATACGAACAACTGCTTCCTTATATAGATGAAAGCCAGTTAACCGCAGAACAATTACAACAAATCAAATCAACTTGGCCCGGTCCTGTCACTTGGGTTGTACCTGCGAGCAGTAAAGTATCCAAATGGGTCAGTGGTCAGTTTGATACCATCGCAGTGCGTGTGACCGATCATCCTTTGGTTCAACAACTGTGTAACGCTTACGGTAAACCGCTAACCTCAACCAGTGCAAACTTAACTGGCCAACCTTCTTGTATGACAACGGAAGAGGTTGAAGAGCAGCTTGGCGACAAACTGGTTGCGATTCTACGTGGCGTAACTGGCGGGCGTAACAAACCAAGTGAAATTCGCGATGCGAAAACCCTACAAGTATTAAGACAGGGCTAATTCACTCTGCGATGGGAATGCGTAAGGAACAAAAGATGTCGACAATTAATAAAGAAGCCGTAAAGCAGTTTTTGCTGTCGCTACAAGAGCAAATCTGTCAGCAATTAGAGCATGTTGATGGTGGTGCCAAGTTTATTGAAGATGCGTGGCATCGAGAGCCGGGCGAAAAGTTGGGCGGCGGTGGCCGCTCTCGTGTGATGCGTGATGGTTTGGTGTTTGAACAAGGTGGCGTGAACTTCTCACATGTTACTGGAAAGCAAATGCCAGCCTCAGCAACGGCGCATCGCCCTGAATTGGCGGGACGTAAGTTTGAAGCCATGGGTGTCTCTTTAGTTATGCACCCTAAAAACCCTTATGTTCCAACATCTCACGCCAACGTGCGCTTCTTTATTGCAGAGAAAGAAGGTGAAGAGCCAATTTGGTGGTTTGGTGGTGGTTTCGACTTAACACCTTTCTATCCTTTTGCTGAAGATTGCCAGCAGTGGCATTCAACCGCGAAAGCGTTATGTGAACCGTTTGGTGATGATGTTTATCAGCAACATAAAGAATGGTGTGACCGCTATTTCTATCTTCCCCACCGAGAAGAAACTCGCGGTGTCGGTGGCCTTTTCTTCGATGATCTGAATCATTGGGAGTTCGATAAGTGCTTTGACTATATCAAAGCGGTCGGTGAAGGTTACTGCCAAGCTTATGTGCCGATTGTTGAACGTCGTAAAGCAACCGAGTATGGCGAGAGAGAACGTCAATTCCAGTTGTATCGTCGTGGTCGCTACGTGGAATTTAACTTAGTGTTTGACCGAGGAACGCTTTTTGGTCTGCAAACTGGCGGTCGCACAGAATCAATACTGATGTCTATGCCGCCACTCGCTCGCTGGGAATATAACTACCAGCCGGAAGCTGGCAGCAGCGAAGCTAAACTGAATGAGTTTTTAGTGCCGCGCGAGTGGTGACAGAAATTGCACTGAGTGATAGGGTCGTTAAGTATTGTTAAATAACAGACTTAGCGACCTTTTTATTGGTAGAGGCAGGGATATGGCTTTTGTAAAAGATCACTATGCGGTATTTGGTAATCCTATCGGACACAGCAAATCACCGTTCATTCACACATTGTTTGCGCGTCAAACCAATCAAAGCATGGAATACACCGCTGAGTTAGCCCCAGTTGATGGGTTTGTAGCTACTGCAAAAGCTTTCTTTGCCAATGGTGGCCGTGGTTGTAATGTTACGGTTCCTTTTAAAGAAGACGCCTACAAGTTTGCAGATCGTTTAACTGAGCGAGCACAACTTGCTGGTGCGGTGAATACGTTGAAGAAACTGGATGACGGTGAGATCTTAGGGGATAACACCGACGGTGAAGGTCTGGTACAAGATCTTATGCAATATCAGGTGCCGCTGAAAGGATCTAAAATTCTACTGATCGGTGCTGGTGGTGCAGCTAAAGGTGCACTGAAACCATTGATTGATAAAGAGCCTGAAAGTATCACCATTACCAATCGAACGTTTGCAAAAGCGGAGTCATTAGCGAACGCCTTTAGCGGTTTAGGAAAAGTGAATGCCGCAGAGATGAGCCAAATCGAGGGCAGCTTTGATCTTATTATCAATTCAACCTCTGCAAGCTTAGATGGAAAGTTACCGGAAATCTCTCCTTCTATATTCAGTGCCCAGAGTGTGGCCTACGATATGATGTATGGCAAAGGCCTAACCATCTTTAACCAGTGGGCACTGGATAATGGCTGTGGTCATGTCTATGACGGCTTGGGAATGTTAGTTGGGCAAGCAGCCGAGAGCTTTATGTTATGGCGCGGTTTGCGTCCCGGCACAAAACAAATCCATCGTGAATTAAGAAAAAATTTGGAAGGATAATGAACCAATCGATTCTTTTCCCTGACATGCAAGAGTGGAACAGTGAACTACAAGTCGTAACGTTTCCTGCTCAGCAATCTGGTGCTTTAATTGAATGTATTGTTACGCTCGATGAGCTTGCGAAGATCTCGGGTGCCACTATTAGTAGTGAGCAAGAAGCGTTAGCCGCATTTGAGAGGGTTCGATTTGACTTAGAAGAACTGGCTGAGGAACTGATTGAAGACGAAGCCTTCAATCAGCTTGGGCAAATAGAAGTTGTTAGCTAATCAAAGCACAACATCTTTAACATCGTTCAAATAGTCATTTTTCGTCTGCACGTAGTTATCGGCAGATTTTAGTAGGAAAGCTCGTTCTTTATCAGAAAGAGGACGAGCTTGCTTAACAGGGCTTCCGACATATAAGTAGCCACTCTCAAGGACTTTCCCCGGAGGAACCAAGCTGCCTGCCCCAATCATTACATCACTCTCTATTACAACGCCATCCAGAACAATAGCTCCCATACCAACGAGTACGCGATCGCCAATTGTGCATCCGTGTAGCATAACTTTATGACCGACAGTCACATCATTACCTATAATGAGTGGGTAGCCGTTCGGGTTATCGGCATTTTTGTGAGTGACATGCAATACGCTACCATCTTGGATGTTAGAACGTTCACCAATATGTATGTGGTTAACATCGCCGCGAGCAGAGACTAAGGGCCAGATACTGGCGTCGTCTCCTAATTGAATATCGCCCACTATTATAGACGTTGAATCGATATAAACTCGGGAACCGATGTTAGGTACGATACCTTTGTAACTACGAACAGGGCTCATGTGGCCTCCTTTTTCTGGCTGACAATGGCATATTAAAAGCCAATTAGTTGCATTTATAGCCCGTTGCGCGCAAAAAACAGTCAAACAAACAAAAAATAGAAAAAAAGCTAAAAAAGCACTTGCCAATGTGAAGCTGATCTCTATAATGCCCCCTCGCTGACACGGACAAGCTTCGAAAGAAACAAAAGGTGTTCAGCAAGGTTGTTTTGTAAGGCTGAAAGCCTACGAAAATAAACTTAAAAAAGTGTTTGACACGAAAGTTTATATCGCTAAAATGACCGCCTCTTCCGAAGTGACCTAAGTCACTAACGTGTAGGAAGAAAGCTCTTTAACAATTTAAACCTATCAATCTGTGTGGGCACTCGTTGATGAAAATCAAAGTTAAGTCTTTGTTCTTGTAGCAAAGCAACTTAGGTTTCAATGAACTGAGTGACCAATCAAGACTTCTTTTGGAAACATTAGGGGACTTGGCACAGTCAATTCATTACCATTCTGTTGGAATGGTAATAGCTTTAAAATTACGTCTTACTTTCGAGTAAGAGCAGTTTTGAAGTCAGTATTCGTTGAGCCGACAAAATCTTAAATTGAAGAGT
>NZ_JAKKCI010000014.1:0-89578 GCF_021726015.1 Vibrio sp. A1-b2 | reverse complement strand
CTTCAAAAACAGGAAGGGCTCAGCCTAGCCCGAGTCTGTAAGTTGTGCGGTATATCGAGGCAAAGCGTTTATCAAAGAGAAAAGCGAGCCGCTCACCGTCAGGTAGAGCTCATCCCTATCAAACAGATGGTTCTAGAACTTCGGCGCTATATGCCTCGAATAGGGACTAGAAAATTGTATTCCTTACTTAAACCCAAGCTTCAAGAACAAGGGGTCAAACTAGGTAGAGATGCACTTTTCGATTACTTACGTGATGAACGCCTTCTCGTTCAACCTAAGCGTAGTTTTACGAAGACGACAAATAGTCGACATTGGATGAAAAAACATCCTAACTTGCTGAAGGACTACAAGCCTCGTCATCCCGAGGATGTGTTGGTGAGCGACATAACCTATGTCCAGTCTGATGAAGGCGTGCATTATCTCTCGTTAGTGACTGATGCCTTTAGTCGTAAAATTATGGGTTATGAACTTAGCAATGAAATGAAAGCGACGGATGTTGTAAAGGCTTTAGATATGGCGATAAGAACACGTCGGTATGGTTGCTCGTGTATCCATCATTCAGATCGCGGGCTTCAATATTGCTCAGGAGTTTACCAAGATAGATTGAAAAAAGGCACAATCAAGCCATCAATGACGGATGGTTATGACTGCTATCAGAATGCGTTAGCAGAAAGAGTAAACGGCATCCTGAAACAAGAATTTTTACTTCATGAGTGTAAGGATATCGTTGAGCTTAAGCAGTTGGTAAAGGAATCAATCAACATCTATAACAATATGAGACCGCACCTTAGCCTTGGGATGAGAACTCCGAATGAGGTGCATGAAAAAGCCAACTGCTAACGCAGTTGGCTTAGTGTAAAACTGTCAACGTATTTTAGGACGACACAGAAGGAAAGTGACCAATGCGAAGCGGCAGCTCTGTGGGTTGCTCTTGGTTTAACAAAAAGCCGACTTGTCACGCCGGGGGCGCGCCAAGTAAAGTAATAGGAAGTCCCATCCGCTTCGCCACTATCTAAAGCCTCGTCATAAATGATGGCCTTCATGAACACGTGACTTATATAGTTCGACAGTTGGTTTTGTTTAAGTCTAAGCAGGCTCAACGCCTATAGAGTATCAAAGTAGTATATTTAAAGCCCCCTGAGCTCTAACGTATGTTTTACTTTAAAAACATGATCTTTTCTGCTCATAAACAGAGCTGTCACTTTCCAGATTCTTCATTCCCTCTCCACTCAACGAGATAGAGTGATACTAAAGCTTCGATACTTGAGGATGCGTTCGTTGATGAGTCTACGTGGATTAGTGCTTATTGCTCTCTATAAATAATGGTTAGTTTAGATCCTCTTATAAGATCATAGAGCAGCGAGTATTACGTGCTTATGGTGAAGGAGATGAACGGAGAACTAGTGGTGGGGGCAAAAGAAGGAAGCTTAGGCAAATTGGCCATGTTTCTTTGGCAAATAATAAATGGCATATAAAAAAGCAGCAACCAAGGTCGCTGCTTTCCAGAAGATTAATGCTTAGACATTTTGTTGTTGGCTTTCTTGTACGTCGCTGTGTTGAGCACTTTCTTCTTCCATCTCTTTCTCTTTCAGTTTGGCTTTTTCAATCATCGGAGTGATTGTAGAACCTTGAATCAGAATAGAGAACACCACTACAGCATAGGTCATTACCAGAATCAGCTCTTTAACGTCGATAAGCTTATCTGGGATGACCATCATTCCTGAAGGAATTGACAGTGCCATCGCTAAAGCTAATCCTCCGCGTAGCCCGCCCCAAGTTAAGATCTTTATCGACCAAGGGTTATATTTACGGTAACGCTTGAAACCTATATATGAGACAAGCACGCTAGAGTAACGAGCTGCGAGGACTAGTGGTACAGCAAAAGCCATTAGGATCCAGTCTTCTTCGTGGAATTCGAAAAGAAGCATCGACATACCGATCAAAAGGAACAAGACGCCGTTTAAGAATTCATCCACCAACTCCCAGAAGTGATCAAGATGTTCCTCACTCTCTTTAGAGAAACCAATAAATCGTGTCCAGTTACCAATCATGATTCCTGATACCACCATGGCTAATGGACCTGACACGTGGATTACGTCTGCAAATACATAACCAGCGGTTGGCACACCGATAGTCAGTAAGAGCTCCATTGAATGGTCGTTGGTTGCGCTAATTAAATAGTGGAACAGTAACCCTAATAGAAAGCCGTAAACGATGCCGCCAAGCGCTTCTTGTGCAAATAATGCGACTACACTTCCTACTGTTGGTGCTTCTTTGCCGAATGCGACGGTAAAGATAGTTACAAATATGACTAAACCGAAGCCGTCGTTAAACAGCGACTCACCTTCGATTTGGGTCGAGATTCGTTTAGGCGCGTTTAGCTTTTTCACGATAGCCAGTACTGCGATTGGGTCGGTTGGTGAAATCAGCGAACCAAACAATAAACAGTAAACAAGATTTAAATGAATACCGATAAAGTAACAGAAGCCGTAAAGGCCAAATCCGATGAAGAAGGTAGAGAACAGAGTTGCCCCAAGTGCGAGTACGGTAATCTCCCATTTTTGATCTTTTAAGTGAGGGAGTTTAATACCGAGGCCGCCAGCAAATAGAAGGAAGCCCAAAATGCCTTTTAGCAGAAAGCTCTCAAAATTTATACTGGTCACTGTTTCAGTTGCAATTTGAGTGAGGTGGAACCAGTCATTTTGACCAGCAATAAGGATAAGTAATGAGAGCACCATAGAGCCAGCAGTAATGGCTATTGTGGTTTGCATTTTACCTATCTTGCTGTTTAAAAAAGCAATCATCATTGCAGCAGCAGATAGAAAGCACAGGGTATAGTAGACCGACATTTTCTTCTTCAAATGTAACTAAATGTGAGAGAAATTGTCCTTTGCTGATGAACAAATAGCAAACACTTTTTACCTATAGATTTATCAATTTTATAACGAACGCATTTGTAGTAATTAGATGTTTTAGACGTCTAGATTTCTAATCAATGTATGATAGGATGTCGAACAAGCAATAAAGGAATAATGAGGCTGTACTGTGGGTAGTAATCTAAAGCACCAGATCGAAGCGCAATTGAAGCAACGTATTATGTTGATTGATGGTGGCATGGGCACCATGATCCAAGAGCATAGATTGCAAGAGGAAGATTATCGTGGTGAACGTTTTGCCAATTGGCATTGTGATCTAAAAGGAAATAACGATCTCTTAGTTCTCACTCAGCCTCAGTTAATTAGAGGAATTCACTCTGCTTATTTGCAAGCAGGGGCTGACATCCTTGAAACCAATACCTTCAACGCGACTACGATTGCAATGGCTGATTACGACATGCAGTCTTTGAGCGAAGAAATTAACTTTGCCGCAGCCAAATTGGCACGTGAAGTCGCGGATGAATGGACGGCAAAAACACCGGATAAACCTCGCTACGTTGCAGGTGTATTAGGGCCAACCAACCGTACTTGTTCTATCTCTCCGGATGTAAACGACCCCGGTTACCGTAATGTCGAGTTTGATCAGCTAGTCACAGCTTACTCTGAATCTACACGCGCTTTAATTAGAGGCGGCAGCGATCTGATTTTGATCGAAACTATTTTCGATACTTTGAATGCGAAAGCGTGTGCCTTTGCTGTTGATGCTGTGTTTGAAGAACTTGGCATCGAATTGCCTGTCATGATCTCAGGTACTATCACTGATGCATCTGGTCGAACTCTGTCCGGCCAAACCACAGAAGCATTCTATAACTCCTTGCGCCATGTTCGCCCGATTTCGTTTGGTTTGAACTGTGCTTTGGGCCCGGATGAGCTGCGTCAATACGTAGAAGAGCTTTCTCGCATTTCAGAAAGTTATGTTTCTGCTCACCCGAATGCGGGATTACCAAATGCTTTTGGTGAATATGACTTATCACCAGAAGATATGGCGGAGCACATTGGTGAATGGGCTCAAGCAGGGTTCCTCAACTTAGTTGGCGGTTGTTGTGGTACCACCCCTGAGCATATCGCAGCAATGGCTAAAGTAGTTGAAGGAGTCGCTCCACGCGCTATTCCGGAGATCAGCGTAGAGTGTCGACTGTCTGGTTTAGAGCCTCTGAGCATTGCTCCAGAAACATTGTTCGTTAACGTTGGTGAGCGTACTAACGTTACGGGTTCAGCCCGCTTCAAACGTCTTATTAAAGAAGAACTCTATGATGAGGCTTTAGATGTTGCTCGTGAGCAAGTCGAGAATGGCGCACAGATCATTGATATCAACATGGATGAAGGCATGTTGGATGCGATGGCTTGTATGGAACGATTCCTTAAGTTGTGTGCATCAGAACCAGAGATCTCGAAAGTGCCAATCATGGTTGACTCATCGAAATGGGAAGTGATTGAAGCCGGCCTGAAATGTATTCAGGGCAAAGGTATCGTTAACTCAATATCGCTAAAAGAAGGCGAAGAAAAATTTATTCATCAGGCGAAATTGATTCGTCGCTATGGTGCTGCCGTTATCGTTATGGCCTTTGACGAAGTAGGGCAGGCGGATACTCGTGAACGTAAGATAGAAATCTGTCGTCGCGCCTATCATATTCTTGTCGACCAAGTGGGTTTTCCTGCGGAAGATATTATTTTCGACCCGAACATCTTTGCCGTTGCTACTGGTATTGATGAACACAACAACTATGCTCTCGATTTCATCAACGCCGTTGCAGATATCAAACGCGAACTTCCACATGCAATGATTTCCGGTGGTGTGTCTAACGTCTCTTTCTCTTTCCGCGGTAACAACTACGTACGTGAAGCTATTCATGCGGTGTTCCTATACCACTGTTTTAAGAATGGTATGGACATGGGCATCGTCAACGCTGGTCAGTTAGAGATATACGATAACGTGCCAGATAAACTGCGTAATGCGGTTGAAGATGTCATTTTGAACCGCGACGACGGTGCCACTGAGCGTCTGTTGGAAATCGCTGAAGAGTATCGTGAAAATGCTGTTGGCAAAGAGGAAGATGCCTCTTTACTGGAATGGCGCACTTGGCCAGTTGAAAAGCGTTTAGAGCACGCACTTGTTAAAGGTATTACTGAATTTATCGTTGAAGATACTGAAGAAGCTAGGGCTAAAGCGACCAAGCCTCTTGAAGTAATCGAAGGTCCATTAATGGACGGCATGAATGTAGTCGGTGACTTGTTTGGTGAAGGGAAAATGTTCCTGCCGCAGGTGGTGAAATCTGCCCGAGTGATGAAGCAGGCTGTTGCGTACCTAGAGCCCTATATCAACGCGCTTAAACAAGCAGGGTCGACAAACGGTAAGATCCTATTAGCAACTGTGAAAGGTGATGTTCACGATATCGGTAAGAATATCGTTGGTGTTGTACTTCAATGTAACAACTATGAAATCATCGACCTTGGCGTAATGGTGCCGTGCGAGACAATTCTGAAAGTGGCTCGCGAGAAGAATGTCGACATTATCGGTTTGTCAGGTTTGATTACGCCGTCTTTGGACGAAATGGTTCACGTAGCGAAAGAGATGGAGCGCCAAGGATTTGAGTTACCACTACTGATTGGTGGCGCAACCACATCAAAGGCGCATACGGCTGTTAAGATTGAGCAGAACTATCATCAGCCAGTGGTGTATGTAAACAATGCGTCACGCGCTGTAGGCGTATGTTCCGCATTGCTTTCTGATGAACGTCGTCCTGAATTTGTTGAACGTCTGAATCTTGATTACGAAAGAACGCGTGAACAGCACGCACGGAAAAAGCCGAAGAGCCGCCCTGTGACTTTAGAGCAAGCCCGAGCAAACAAGGCTGCAATAGATTGGCAGATATACACACCACCGGCACCAGTTAAACCGGGTATTCATGTATTTAAAGATTTTGATGTTTCAGTCTTACGTCAGTACATCGACTGGACACCATTCTTTATGACTTGGTCTCTGTCAGGAAAATATCCTGCAATTCTTGACCATGAATTGGTCGGGGAAGAGGCTCGTAAGCTGTTCAAAGATGCGAATGACTGGATTGACCGTATCGAAACCGAAGGGCTTATGAAGGCCAACGGTATTTGTGGTCTGTTCCCTGCGGCAAGTGTGGAAGACGATATTGAAGTGTATGCGGATGAATCACGCCAGCAAGTGATTAAAGTGCTGCATAACTTGCGTCAGCAAACCGAGAAGCCAAAAGGTGCGAACTACTGTTTGTCCGATTTTGTGGCGTCTAAACACAGTGGTAAGCAAGACTGGATTGGTATGTTTGCTGTAACGGGCGGTATTGGCGAGCGTGAACTGGCTGACGACTTCAAAGCCAAAGGTGACGATTACAACGCGATTATGGTTCAAGCGGTTGCTGACCGTTTGGCAGAAGCGTTTGCTGAATATCTGCATATGAAAGTGCGTACTGAGATTTGGGGTTATGCTCCTGATGAAAATCTCAGCAATGAAGATTTGATTCGCGAGAAGTATCAGGGTATTCGCCCAGCTCCGGGTTATGCGGCTTGTCCTGAACATACAGAGAAAGGCGCGATTTGGGAGCTATTAGGTGTTCAAGAGAAGATTGGTATGGAACTGACAACCAGTTACGCCATGATGCCGGGTGCATCTGTTTCTGGCTGGTATTTCTCACATCCGGATTCTCGCTACTTTGCCGTTGCTCAGATCCAAGGTGATCAAGTTCAGAGTTACTCACAGCGTAAAGGCTGGGACATACTTGAAGCTGAAAAATGGTTGGGTCCTAACATTAACGGTTAGGATTACCGAGCATAGAAACGAAAAAGGTCACCGCTTGGTGACCTTTGTTTTACATGTGAGTTATCTGATTATCGATTCTCGAACAGATCCAAATGCAGCTTCTGAATCACTGCTTTAGATTCAGGAGCATCGACGAGGAAGCAAAGGTTGTGGTCGCTTGCCCCGTAGCAGATCATACGCAAGTTAAAATCACCTAAGGTGCTGAACACTTCTTTCGCATAGCCTTTGGTTTCCATGTGGTTACCAATCAATGCTACTAGGCAAAGGTTATGCTCGACTTCTACAGTACAAAGCTCTTGTAGCTCTTCTCTTGCTTCTTGTGGCAGCTCAGGTGCACCGCCTGATGTGTCCGTTTTATCTAGCGTCAGAGACACACTGATCTCTGAAGTGGTGATAAGGTCTACCGAGATTTTGTATTTCGCCAAAACTTCAAATACTTTCGCCAAGAAACCATACGCATGGAACATCTTTGCACTGCGTAAAGTCACCATAGTTTGATTGCAGCGTAGTGCTAGCGCTCGGAACTGCGGTGAGTTCTCTACTTGTTGACGAATCCAAGTACCGCCTTTTTCTGGTTCTTTTGAAGAACCGACAAAAACAGGGATTTCATGACGCAGTGCAGGCACCAGTGTTGAAGGGTGTAGGATCTTCGCACCAAAGTTCGCCATTTCAGAGGCTTCACTAAAGCTGATCTCTGGAATTGGCGCAGCTTTAGGTGCAATGCGAGGATCTGTTGTGTAGATCCCTGGTACATCGGTCCAAATCTCTAAGCCAGAAGCTTTTACCGATTCTGCAATCAGCGCTGCTGAGTAATCACTGCCGCCACGACCAAGTGTTGTGGTATTTCCTTGTTCATCAGAACCGATGAAACCTTGAGTAACCACAACGTATTCTGCACAAAGTGGGGCAAGTTTTTCTTGAGCCAGTTTCGCGATTTCTTCGATTTGTGGTTCAGCTCGGCCGTAATGGCTGTCTGTTCTTAATACTTCACGAATATCAAAGCGAACGGCATTAACACCGCGCTCACGCATTAACTGGGTCAAGATATAGGTCGACATCAGTTCGCCGCAAGCGACCAAATGATCTGTCAGCTTTTTGCTGGACTGAAATGATGCAGCTTCGGCAGCGCTAGCGATGCTATCTAGCATCGAATGAACTTCTTTTTCTACTTGGGTCGGTTCAGACAATTGGTCGATAATCGAATCATGAATATCAGCCAACTGTTTCATGATGCTTAATCTTTGGTCTGCATCCTGAACGCCATTAGCAAGTTCAACAAGTAAGTTCGTTACGCCAGAGCAAGCACTGCTGACGACTAATCGTGTTTGTGGGTTATTTTCGATAATTGCAGAGCAACGGCTCATTGCTTCAAAATTTGCAACACTTGTTCCACCAAACTTGGCGACATTGAATGCGCTCACTACATTTCTCCCGGACTTCCTAGAAATAAAAAAGGTTGGTAATCCAACTTCCAATGTTTTGAAGAGAGTTTCTTAGAGCAAAATAGAGGGGAGTAACAACAGGCAGGTTGTATAAAATTCCTCAGAAGCTCTTCATCAGCATAGCACCGATGACAGTTGAAGGGATTCAACCCTGACAACCGATAAACCAAATCCACAACTTTGATTTATCTCGGCACTGCTCCCCCTGAATGTTTTGTTTTGGAGTTGAGGCTCCACAAAACATCTGCCTGGGCAGTGCTCCTCTTCTGTTATCCCATCCTGCTTAGTGTTGTATCTGTGCGGCTACGATTTGTGCTCAAATCAGCTCACGCTTACAACCCTAATGAGTAAGGGATAAATAGCTCACTCATTGAACGGTTTTGTGAAACTGTTGTCAATTGTAAATTTGTGATAAATGAAAATAAATGTGTCGAAATTGTCAGGCAGCATAGACCTCTGTCGAATTGTCGTCGTCTTGATTCTGCCGTACTCTACATTTTCGTCCGTGAAAGCTTATTACTAATAATAACTGGGAGCACCTATGACTATACAAAGCTTCATCCCTCCGCACCGAACTCTTATGGGGCCTGGCCCCTCAGATATCTCTCCTCAAGTGTTACAGGCTCTTAGTCGTCCAACGGTTGGGCATTTAGACCCGTTGTTTGTCGCTATGATGGATGAGCTGAAGGTGCTACTTAAATATGCTTTCCAGACTGAAAACGAGTTCACCATTGCGGTATCAGCACCGGGTAGTGCGGGTATGGAGGCGTGTTTCGTCAATTTGGTTGAGCCCGGCGATAAAGTGATTGTTTGCCGCAACGGTGTCTTTGGCGAGCGTATGCGTGAAAATGTTGTCCGTTGTGGCGGTATTGCTATCACAGTCGATGATGAGTGGGGAACGCCAGTCTCTGTTAGCAAAGTAGAGCAAACCATCAGCCAACATCCCGATGCAAAAATTCTTGCTTTCGTCCATGCTGAAACATCAACAGGGGCTTTGAGTGACGCTCAAACACTTGGCGCTTTGGCTAAGCAAAATAATATGCTGACGATTGTTGATGCTGTGACTTCATTAGGTGGCGTTCCACTGTTGGTGGATGAATGGCAATTGGATGCGGTTTATTCTGGAAGTCAGAAGTGCCTTTCTTGTGTGCCGGGGCTATCTCCTTTGACTCTGTCAGCAAAAGCGATCGAAAAGATCCAAACGAGAAAGACGCCGATCCAAAGTTGGTTCTTAGATCAGAGTTTAGTGTTGGGGTATTGGAGTGGCGGTAATAAACGCAGCTATCATCATACTGCGCCCGTGAACAGTTTATACGCATTGCACGAAGCATTGCTGATTTTGAAAAATGAAGGGTTGGAGAATGCTTGGTCTCGTCATCAAGCGATGCATGAAAAACTCAAGCTTGGTTTAGAACAAATGGGTTTCAAATTTGTGGTGGAAGAAGGATATCGCTTACCACAACTGAATGCGGTGTATATTCCAGAAGGTGTTGATGACGCTAAAGTTCGTAGCCATCTTCTCAATGAATACAATTTGGAAATTGGTGCAGGGCTCGGTGCTTTAGCTGGTAAGGCGTGGCGTATTGGTGTTATGGGTTATGGCGCCCGTTCTGAAAATATCGCTTTGTGTCTCAGAGCACTGGAAGAATCTCTGACTCAATAAAACTTCGGTTAATAAAGAAAGGTGGCTTTTGCCACCTTTCTTTTTACTCAATATCTGTCTCAGATTGCTCCGAGTTATCGAATAAGCTCTGGTATTGTATATGGCTAAAATCTAATTCAGGAAACAGAAACTCGGCCTCAGTTTTAGTTTGTTCAGCTCGGCTGGTATCGCCAATTGCTTGATAAGCCATGATCAACTTCTCATACAATCCTGGTCTCGGTTTGCTTTGAATAATCTTCAAAGACCAGTCGATATAAGGCTGGATGTACTCGTATTTCTTCTCGTTTAACCCTAGATCTAAATAAGTGCTGTACATCTCCCAATCCAATCTGTCTTTGATGAGCACTGGATTGACGACTTTATTCAATATATCCAGTTGCTTTGGGTTGGATGTTTCAAATTTAGTCAGGTAGAAATTGGTGTGCAGCACACTCACCATATAAAAACAGGTGACGATTGGCAGAGTCAAACTTGTGATTCGTAATAGTGTTTTGCTGAGTTTGCTAAAACGAAACACACGATATTTCGCTACGCGCTGGTCAATCCAGAACAGTAATATCATGAAGGTTAACCAGTGAATGCTTGACTGGTAGAAAGGTGCATCGACTAGGCTGTGAATGACGATTGGCAGTAACAAAGCGAACATGGCCAATCGGGTACCTTTCTTCGCTGAGTATATCCGAATCAGTACAAAGCTCGCCGCTAAAGCCATTCCTAATACGGGTAATAATCCGCCTTCAATCCCCCAAAATAGAAACTCATTATGAGGATGTTCCATCGATGGAATTCCTACTTTGTAGTTTGGATTGAGCTGATGTTGTCTAGCGGTATACAGGATATAACTTGATTCAAACTTACCGTAACCATAGCCTGTAAATGGCTTTTCAATCAGCATATCGATGGATTGAGGAAGAACGCTGCTATAAGGAACGGATGAAAGGTAAGGCTCTACATCGCGATCTTGATTGTGGGATAAATACAGCGCACCTAGGCCAATGATTAATCCTGAAACCGTTGCTAAAACCCAGTTTATAAAACGTTGACGAGGTGAAAAACGATACAGATATGGAAGAATAAGTAACACACCTACTGCAGCAGATATCCAACCAACCAGAGAATGCAAGACGATTATTAGTGGGATAGAAACCACAGGCGTTATGTACAGTAAGCTCACTTCACTGAGTTTTTTATTGTATTTTTTCGGTTGGCGAGCCAATAAGTACCCTGAAAGCACTAGACCGGTAGTAAGGAAGCTGGCCATGGCATCAGGGTGCTGAAAAATGCCGTAAGGCAGGTTTTTTACAGTGTCATAGTTAAAGATATTGCCAGTGTGTAAGACACTGTATTGATAAACACCAAATAGCGCTTCAATGAGGCTAGCAAAGACAACAAACAGAAGTAACTTCTGTTTGTTTTTATTACTGAAATGAAATTGTTGTAGTACTAAGAAAAGTGAAAATCCAGCCCATAAACCAATGATTCTGGTTAATTCGCTGTACCACTGCGCGTTAGCAAAAAACAGCGGAAGCGTCATGATCACACAGCAGACCCAAAGACCGATAGTCAGTTTGGAATATCTCAAACGCTGATAGCTGCTCATTTGATATAGGCCGATTGCTAAGGGAATACTGATAGCAATCCAAGTCGCTGCATTGAAGGGTAACGACAATCCATCACCGCCTAAATTGGGCATAAAAACGTGCATTGCTATGAGATAAACAAAGCTAACCGCTATCAGAAACGGTTTGTTTTTAGGCACACTCGGTGCTTGTGGCTCAAGTTGTGTTCCGCTTAACAGCAAGGTTGCCATAGGGGGTTCAATGTCCTTTGCGAAGAAACCTGCTTTATTGGAGCAGGCAAATTAGGGCTGACAGGCCCTAATTTACCGTTTTTTTTCAGTTTCTACAGATTTTTTCTATTTCAACATCGGTTTTAAGAAACGAGCGGTATGGGAAACTTTGCTTTTCGCCACATCTTCAGGAGTACCTTCCGCAATAATTTCACCACCACCTTGCCCACCTTCGGGGCCCAAATCTACTATCCAGTCTGCGGTTTTAATCACATCAAGGTTGTGCTCAATAACGACAACTGTGTTCCCGTGATCACGCAGACGGTGCAATACATTGAGTAGTTGTTGAATATCATGGAAATGCAAACCTGTGGTTGGCTCATCCAAAATATACAGTGTTTTACCAGTGTCACGTTTGGACAGCTCTCGCGAGAGTTTGACGCGTTGAGCCTCACCACCAGACAATGTCGTAGCAGACTGACCAAGCCGGATGTACGACAAACCTACGTCCATTAGCGTTTGCAGTTTACGTGCTATCACAGGTACTGGCTCAAAGAACTCATGAGCGTCTTCAACGGTCATGTTGAGAACTTCATCAATCGTTTTGCCTTTGTAACGAACTTCTAATGTTTCGCGGTTGTAGCGTTTTCCTTTACACACATCACAAGGAACGTACACATCGGGTAAGAAGTGCATTTCAACTTTGATTACGCCATCGCCCTGACACGCTTCACAGCGACCACCTCGAACGTTAAAACTAAAGCGTCCCGGCTTGTAACCACGTGAACGAGACTCTTGCGTGCCTGAAAACAGCTCACGAATTGGAGTGAAAATACCGGTATAGGTCGCAGGGTTTGAGCGAGGTGTGCGGCCTATAGGACTCTGGTCAATATCGATAACTTTATCGAAATGCTCTAATCCTTTTATCGATTTGTATGGCGCGGGTGTTGATGTGGTTGCGCCATTTAATGCGATATGCGCGATATTAAAGAAAGTATCGTTGATCAGTGTTGATTTACCTGAACCTGAAACTCCTGTTACACAAGTAAATAATCCGACTGGGATAGAAAGATTGACATCTTTTAGGTTATTGCCAGATGCACCAAGAAGCTCGACTGTTTTCTTCGCGTCTTTTGGTGTTCTCTGTTTAGGTATTTCAATCTCTTTCACACCACTTAGGTATTGTCCTGTTAGAGAGTTAGGATTGTTGATGATATCTGTGACATTACCTTCAGCCACTACGTTACCACCATGTACACCAGCTCCTGGGCCGATATCAATCACATGGTCAGCCATGCGAATGGCATCCTCATCATGCTCAACCACTAGAACGGTATTCCCCAAATCGCGCAGATGTTCTAGGGTTTTGAGTAATCTTTCGTTATCTCGCTGGTGGAGACCGATGGATGGTTCATCGAGTACATACATCACACCAACCAGTCCCGCGCCAATTTGGCTCGCTAAGCGAATTCGTTGCGCTTCACCACCAGAGAGTGTTTCTGCACTGCGCGATAAATTTAAATAGTTCAAACCAACATTGACCAAAAACTGCAAACGATCATTCACTTCTTTCATGATCTTTTCTGCAATTTGAGCTCGCTGACCTTCAAGTGTCAGAGATTGAAAAAACTGCAGCGCATCAGCAATGCTGAGTTCTACAACTTGCGGTAGTGGCGTGTCGTTGACGAATACGTTGCGAGCTTCAAGGCGTAAACGTGTACCTTCACAATGGCTGCACGGTTTGTTAGAAATGTATTTCACCAACTCTTCACGAACCGAATTGGATTCAGTATCACGATAGCGACGCTCGAGATTATTGAGAATTCCTTCAAACGGATGACGCTTAACGCGGATGTCACCCCGGTCATTGATATAGTTAAATTCGATTTCGGTGCGACCAGAGCCATGAAGAATGATCTCTTGGATTTTCTTGCCCAGTTTGTTGAAAGGCGTTTGCAAATCAAAGTCGTAATGGGCAGCTAAAGAGCTGAGCATCTGGAAGTAATAGTAGTTCTTTTGATCCCAACCGCGAATTGCGCCTTCAGCCAAACTCAGTTTCTCATCCTGAATAACTCGGCTTGGGTCAAAATACTGTTGTACACCAAGACCATCACACGTTGGACATGCACCAGCTGGGTTGTTGAATGAGAACAAGCGAGGCTCAAGTTCACGCATGCTGTAACCACAATGTGGGCAGGCAAAATTGGCTGAGAATATTTGTTCTTCGCCTTCCTCATCCATTGGTGCAACCACAACGTTGCCGCCAGAGAGTTCCAGAGCTGTCTCAAATGATTCGGCTAGACGTTGTTGCAAGTCAGAACGCACTTTAAATCGGTCAACTACAACTTCAATCGTGTGCTTTTTATGCAGTTCAAGCGTCGGAGGATCGGACAAATCGCAAATCTCACCATCAATTCGTGCACGAATAAAACCTTGAGCCGCTAAATTTTCCAGAGTTTTAACGTGTTCACCTTTACGCTCTTTCACGATAGGAGCAAGCAGCATCAGTTTAGAGCCTTCAGGAAGCTCTAATACTTTGTCTACCATCTGGCTGATTGTTTGAGCGGCAAGCGGAACTTTATGTTCTGGGCAACGAGGTTCACCAACACGAGCAAACAGCAAGCGCAGATAATCGTAGATTTCGGTAATGGTGCCCACTGTTGAACGCGGGTTGTGTGATGTCGACTTTTGCTCAATAGAGATCGCCGGCGATAGACCTTCAATATGGTCTACATCGGGCTTTTCCATCAAAGACAGGAACTGGCGAGCGTAGGCAGAGAGAGATTCAACATAACGTCTCTGACCTTCGGCATATAAAGTATCAAAGGCTAAAGATGATTTCCCTGAACCAGAAAGTCCGGTAATGACGATCAGCTTGTCACGGGGAATCGTAAGATTGATATTTTTCAGGTTATGGGTTCGAGCACCACGTACTTCAATTTTGTCCATTTGATTTGCTCTGTCTTTGGCTTCGTTAAAGGCTAAGTCGAGCAAGTATTACATAGAGTGAGAAATGTGCAAGAAATACTGGATATAAAAACAGTTAATCAATAAATAAAGAGCCGCTTGATTGCAGCTCTTTTGAAGATTACTTGCGATGAGTATTAGCTCTTATGGGTAGAATGTTTCGCCAATGCAACTTGCTGTTCGTTTTTCTTGTATAAATGTTCAAAACAGTAGTTTGTCGCTTCGATATAACCTTCTACACTACCGCAATCAAAACGCTTACCTTTAAATTTATAGGCCAAAACGCAGCCTGATTTTGCTTGTTTTAATAGCGCGTCAGTGATTTGGATTTCACCGCCTTTACCAGGCTCAGTTTGTTCGATTAACTCGAAAATATCAGGAGTCAGAATATAACGACCAATGATAGCCAAATTGCTTGGGGCTGTACCCGGTTCTGGCTTTTCTACCATGTCATCCACGCGGAAAAGATCGTCTTTGATCATTTCACCCGAGATCACACCATACTTGTGTGTTTCGTCTGCGGGAACTTCTTGTACTGCAACGATTGAACAGCGGAACTGGTTGTACAGTGCTACCATCTGTGCCAGAACGCCTTTCTCTTCATTGACACAAAGATCATCCGCTAAAACAACAGCAAAGGGTTCGTCACCCACGAGCTCTCTGCCTGTGAGAATCGCGTGCCCTAAGCCTTTCATTTCTCGTTGACGAATGAAAGTAAAGTTAGCAGTTTCGATAATGTCTCGGATATCAACAAGTAGGTCTTCTTTGTTCGTTCCTTGGATTTGGTGCTCAAGCTCGTAGTTCATGTCAAAGTGATCCATGATCGAATGCTTACCTCGACCCGTCACAATACACATACCGTTCATTCCTGCTTGAATTGCTTCCTCTACGCCATATTCAATTAGAGGTTTGTTTACTACTGGCATCATTTCTTTTGGCATTGATTTGGTTGCTGGTAAAAAGCGAGTGCCGTAGCCAGCTGCCGGAAATAGGCATTTTTTAATCATTTTTTCGCCCTGCTAAACTATCTGTTTTGTCTTAAAACGGAGTTGTCATGTTTAAACATAGATTTACTGCAGACTTTAGCATGATACTTTCGTGAGATTCAGCACATTCTGCGTCATGAAAATGAAAATGTGCTGAAAGGCGCATTTATGAAAGTAGATTTTGATTTGCCCAACTGATGGCTTGAACTCGGTTTTTCACCGAAAGCTTTTTAAATATCTGATACAAATGAGACTTGACTGTAAACTCGCTGATAAAAAGACTTTCTGCCATTTGCATATTTGATGCTCCAGTCTGTAAGCAACGCAAAATCTGAATTTCTCTTGCTGTGAGGTCAACTGAAGCTTGTGCATGGTGGGCCTGAAAATGATAACGGTAATAATGTAGAAGCTGGCTTGAGGCATGACGTGGGAGCCAGTTTTGCCCGTTGATTATTTCTCCCAAGCCTTCACAGATACTCTCGGGAGTATCATCCTGATAAAACAGCCCTTTTAAGTTACCAAAAGTGAGCAATTCTTCTGTATGCAGCCTTTTATCAACGTTAAATAGAATCGTTTCAAAGTGAGGACTCGTAATCTTTAACGCTTTTAAATTTTGTCTAATCAGATGATGTTCCTGATAGTTAATCAGCAAAATTTTGTGTTTATCTGTGTGATAATTTCGCAATAACTGCTCGGGGAGAATTTGAGGGATTGGCAAAGCGAGAAGTTCTAGAGCTTTTTCTAATTGCTCAGGGACGCATGTGTCGTCCATGCAAAGAAAATATATGGTTCTGGCATAGTTGTGTTTTGGCATGGATTATTCCTTAGTAGGATGCGGTGAAATGCGTCAACAATGCCTAAAATTAAAAGATAGAGCGAATTGGGATAGCGAGTTTGCGTGGGATTTCAATCGATTGAGTAAATGAGTTTTATATCAAATTGCAAATGGAAGATTTCCCCCGAAAATTAGAAGCTTAAAAATGAAATTGGAATGAGTTTTTGATAACAATTCGACCGGACATTTAAGCTCGAGAAAAAGCGTGTTATCCTAACTGACTGTTTGAAATTTTTTCAAAAATTATACGATTTAAAGACGGAGCGAAACATGGCAAGCCGTGGCGTGAATAAAGTAATTTTGGTGGGCAACTTGGGTGGAGATCCTGAAGTTCGCTATATGCCAAGTGGCGGTGCTGTTGCAAACATCACCATTGCAACGTCAGAAACATGGCGTGATAAAGCAACGGGCGAACAGCGTGAGAAAACTGAGTGGCACCGAGTTGCTCTTTATGGAAAACTTGCAGAAGTAGCGGGTGAGTACCTGCGTAAAGGTTCTCAAGTTTACATTGAGGGTCAGTTACAAACTCGTAAGTGGCAAGATCAAAGTGGTCAAGATCGTTACTCAACAGAAGTAGTTGTGCAAGGTTACAACGGCATTATGCAAATGCTTGGTGGTCGTCAGCAACAAGCTGGAGGCGCGGGTCAAGGTCAACCTCAGCAACAAGGCGGATGGGGGCAACCTCAACAGCCTGCGAGACAGAGCCAACCAGCGTATCAGCCAGCTGCTCAGCAAGCACCTCAACAAGCTCCTCAGCCTCAATACAATGAGCCGCCAATGGATTTTGACGACGACATCCCGTTTTAATTGTCTCGATTTTAAAAAAGCCGCAATTTTGTGGCTTTTTTTATATACTTAGCGCACTGTTTACATAATTTTTGCGAGCAGCCTTCTTCGATGAATAATGCCACCCATCGATAAATTGAAAGGGAATTCAATTTCTATGCGCTACACGCCTACGCTAAAACTCAGTACACGTTTAGTGGTTTTCGTCACTTTGATTGTGACCAGTGCGATGTTCATTTTGTTTATAGGTGGAACCTTATCCTTTCAGCGGTTAGGGCAGGAATATCTCAACCACTACATGCAGGGCATAGTGGAAGTGGTGGATAAAGAGATGGAAGATCCAGATGCTGCCTATTCTATGCAGCGTTGGATGCCCAAGATGCTGCAAGCAAGCAATATTGTTGAGATGGAACTGTCATCTCAAGCTGGCATTATTTACCGTTTTAAAGACACCTCCTCAAAAATCGATCCTGCACGGCTGTATCAAGCCGATTTTCCTTTGCAACGCATTCAAGGTTATTCGGTGCACTTTAAAGTCGTACCGCCTTATGTTGGCTTTAGCTATTCCATCGGTGCTATGTGGTCGATAACAGTCGCTGTTTTATTCATTGTTTTCTGCTTGGTACAGAGTGTTAAGTGGTTGCGTTTTCAGCTTTTGGGATCGGAAATGCTGGAAGAGCGTGGGCGAATGATATTGGCCGGTAGAGTTGAGCAATACGCAAAAGGCGATGACAGAGAGTGGCCATATACTGCCAGTGAAGCTTTAGATGTTCTGATCGAAGAGTTACAAGATGCGCGTCAAGAGCGTAGCCGTTTTGATACTTTTATCCGCACACAGACATTTCTCGACCAGTTAACGGGTACGGCAAATCGAGTCCTGTTCGACAGCAAATTAGAATCGGCGTTGCAGGAGAGTGGCGCTCAAGGTGGCGTTCTGATGCTACGTATTGATGATCTTGATGTAGCGAAAGAAGAAAACGAGAAACGCGTCATTGATGATTTTGTCGTTGAAGTTGGCCAGTGTATCTCAAACGTTATTGCTCGTTATCCAGACGTAATTTTGTCTCGTTACTATGATTCAGTATTTGCTCTCTTCATGCCACACCAAACGGCAAAAGATGTCTCTCATGTTGCTTCTCAATGCCTGAAGTTTATTGAACGCCTAACGCCGCCAGATCCATTAGATAAAGATAATTGGTTCCATATTGGTGTCAGTATGTACAAGGAAGGAGAGCGTAGAGGCCGAATTATTGATGAGACAGAAACGGCTTTGAAAAGTGCTCAGTTGCAGAGAGTCAATGCTTGGAGTCGCTTCGAAAAAGCGGCGGTTGCCGAAGACAGAGGCAGCGTACGTTGGCGGACTCTATTCGATAAGGCTCTTATTGATGACAATATCATCCTATTCCGACAGGCTTGCTATTTGTCCGGTCGTTCTAATCACTTAGAATTATTGCATAACGAATTGTTCGCTAGAATTAACGACCCTGACAAAGGGGTGTTGAAAGCGTCTCGATTTAGTTCAGCTATAGAAACCGTTGGCTATGAAGCTGTCCTAGATAAAGCGGTGATGAGAAGAACGTTACAACTGATTAAGTCTTCAGTTAACGAATCCGCGTTGTCGGTAAACCTGTATGTACTTCCTTTTTCTGATAAACAATATTTTCGCTGGTTCCGTAATGAGTTAATGCAGTTAACCTTCCGCCAGCGTGGTCAGTTATCGTTTGAATTTACTGAAGGGCATTTAGTTCAACATCTGGATTATATGCGTCCGGTACTCAGAACAATATCCGCACTTGGGTGCGAGTTGATAGTCGGACAAGCAGGGCGAACAATCGTTGCAACCCACTATATCAAAGACTTAAAGATCAACTATCTTAAATTGCATCGAAGCCTAATAAAGCAAATCGATCAAAGACATGAAAATCAGTTGATAGTGCGTAGCCTGTTAGGGGTCTGCAAAGGCACACAAACAAAAGTCATTGCCGTGGGGGTTGAAAACCAGTCAGAGTTACAGGTTTTGCATAATCTTGGGGTTGATGGTGTTCAAGGACGGTTATTTAATACTGAACAACCACTAAATCCGAGCAAGTTACCTGTGGCGGAACGTCAAGTTAAACCCGGTAAACGAAACCGATGGCGCACAAAGTAGAGATAAATGAAGATTGAAGCATTGTTAAAGCGGTTCACCAGAAAAAAATCTAAGCAGATGGCAGTGTTTGCGGTGGTTCAACCTGATGCGATTTATTTCTCGTCATCAGAATCCCTTGCCTTGCCTGAACATTACCCTTTGGCCAATAATACTTGGCCTAATGCTTTAGTGAATGCTCTTCTTACCGCCGGAGCGAAAGGGTTGAGTGTTCACGTGGTGTTGCACGCCCAACTGTTTCAAAGCTATCAAATTGATAAGCCATCTATTCCTCAGCAAGAGTGGTCAAGTGCGCTGCCATTCTTGTTAAAAGACCTGATTACCGAAAAATCTTCAGATGTAATTGCGGATGCTTACCCGCTCGACGGCGGCAATAAGGCGCAAGCCTACGTGATTAACAAAAAGGTCGTTTTAGAAGCGAGCAGTTTACTTGAGAGTATGGGGTGTAGCCTCGAGAGTGTTGTTCCTGAACAAGAAGTTTGGGGCCGAAACAATGGTGAGCTGAAAAATTACTTATTAGTGCAACGCAGCAAAGGCAGCCATTTTAAATTAGAAGCGTTCGTCAATGAGCGTTGTATTTTCCAACGTACACTGCGTGGTGTTGTCGCACCGATTACAGGCGTTGCTAGTACAGCACTTCAACTTGATGGTCTTGCGCTAGAGCTGCAACGTTCAATCGACTATTTGTCTTCTCATTTCAAAGGCACCTCTCTGCATCAGCTAAAAGTGTGTTGTGATGAAGAAGAACACGCTGAACTCGTTCAAGCATTGGGTGAGCGTTTAAGTGTCAAGGTTGCCCCTCTGGTTGAAGGTGCTGAGCATATCGTTTCTGGCCAAGTGTTGGCAGAAAAAGCACTGTTTGTTCCTGCTGATGCGATCAACTTTTATCAAGAGCACCTGAAGCCAAAGAAAGAGTTGATGACGCTATCATCCATCACTGCTGTCTGGGGGGCTGTTGCTGTTGTTATGCTATGCTTCTTTGCATGGTTTCAATTTCAAAATATTCAATATCAGCAACAACTTAAACAAGCCAACCAACAAAATACCCAACTGACGGCGCAACTTGGAGAGCTGAAACAAAAGCATGCGGCGCATCTGCCTTCAGCAGAAAAAGTGGCGGCTTCAGCTCGTTTAAAGAAAGAGATTGAATCACAGCAAGCATCACTAGCTGCGATTGGCCAGTATGACGCTTCGCGACAGTTGGGCTATTCCGGAGTGATGGATGGTTTAGCAAAACTTTCCCGCCGTGATATTAGCTTAAGTGAGATAGAGATAAATGAAGCAACGTTGGATGTAAAAGGTATGGCGAGAGATGCCAACGTTATACCAACATGGATTGCGCAATTTAAGGATGAAGTGAGTTTGACTGGACGTAGTTTCGAACAACTCACGATTGGTCGTGACGAGCAAGACATAGTGACGTTTGAATTGAAATCAAAACGAGGTGTGGAGAAATGAACGAACGCTGGCAGAAATGGAGTCAACAGTTCGAAGGCAGAGCTCCGCGCGAAAAGTGGTTAATCGCCATTTGTGGTTTGATTGTGATTACGATGGTGTTGCAGACACTGCTAATCGACCCACTATTGCAGCAGAGAAAAGACGCCCAACAGAAGTTAATGTCGCAGCAATCCGCTAATCAGCGAATGGAAAGTGAAATCATCATTTTGCAGCGCGAACTGGCTAAAGATCCCAACGCAGAGATAATTAAAGAGTTAGAACAACTGCAACAGCAGAGTCAGGAGCTGTCTATGCAGCTTTCTGAAGTTATGAGTAATTTGGTCTCACCATCACAGATGGCTAATTTGCTACAAAGCGTATTGGATCATAGTGCTAAATTGAAATTAGTGAGCTTGACATCATTGCCAGCTAGTCCAATTAATGAGACAGATAGCAATGCCGAATATTTCCTACATCCGGTTCGGATGGAACTGAATGGCACTTATTTCGCTATCAGGGATTATTTGCACGCGTTAGAAAGCCTGCCTGTGAAATATTATTGGCGTAGTTTTCACTATCAAGTTGAAACCTACCCTAATGCCAAGTTGGTATTAGAAGTCTACACACTTGGAACCCGTGAGGAGTTTATCGGTGGCTAGGATATCGATGCTAAATAAGGCATGGTGGTTAATGATACTTGCTGCCGTTTCGGTTTCTGTCTCGGCGAGCCAAGAACAAGATCCAACCGCGCCATTAGGTTGGATGAAAACAGAACAAGTTAAAAAAGCAAAAAGAAACGTACCTGTACCTGAACTGCAAAGCATTGTTTGTAAAGATGATAATCAATGCTATGCCATTTTAAATGATAAGGTCGTGGACAAGGGCGATAGTGTGTCTGGCTATAAAGTGTCTAAAGTCACGCCATTGCAGGTCGAACTTAAGCAAGGCAGTAAAAGTTGGACTTTGAAGCTGTTCTCTCTGGACATTAAGAAATAAGGTTAAGAATTCATATGCGTAATATGATCATCGGCGTAGTGATGGTGGGTTTAGTGGGCTGCTCTATGGGGCATCGTGACCCAGTGGAAGCCAAACAGTCGCTGAATCAGGCTATTAATGAAGCGAATAGCCGCAATTTAGAAAATCTACCGCCATCGGTAGAAGCGGATCTTATGCCTGATATGGACGGAGCAATCGCGACATCGGATCCTAGCTTGAAGCGTTTTCGTATTCAGGCGAACGGCGTTCAGGCGAAAGCTTTTTTTACCAGCTTAGTAAAAGGCACTGAATACAGTGTTGCAATTCATCCAATGGTGGATGGCACTGTCACTGTCAATTTATCGGAAGTCACACTTGATGAAGTGTTAGATGTGGTTCGCGATCTTTACGGTTACCAAATTGAAAAAGTCGGTAAGGTTATCCAAGTTTATCCAGCGGGCTTACGCACGGTGACTATCCCTGTTGATTACCTGCAATTTAAACGAAGTGGTCGCTCACTGACAACCATCACTACAGGTACTATTACCAATACGGACACCAATTCTTCAAGCGACAGCTCTTCTTCGTCTTCAAGTAGTTCGAATAACAATAATTCGAACAACAGTGATAGTAATGCTACGTCGGACCGAGGTGGTACAGAGATTGAAACGTTGAGCGAGAGTGATTTCTGGCCACAGCTACAAACCGCTGTAGCCCAGTTGGTGGGCTCTGGTCGTGGTCAAAGCGTGGTTGTAACACCGCAAGCGAGTGTGATTACGTTGCGTGCGTATCCAGATCAAATTCGCGAAGTTCGCCGATTTTTAGGTATTTCTCAAGAGCGTATGCATCGCCAAGTGATTATGGAAGCGAAGATTCTAGAGGTCACTTTAAATGACGGCTACCAGCAAGGAATTAACTGGAGCAAGATGTTTACCTCTAATGGTGTTAACTACCGAATTGGTACTGGTGACACATCGGGCGCTGGCTCTGCAATCAGCAAGGGTCTAGGTACCATTGCTGCGCTACCCGGTATTGACACTATTGGTACACTACTGGGCGGGCAAACCAACATTGTTATGTCGAGTGGCAGCTTTGAGTCGGTATTGAGCTTTATGGCAACGCAAGGCGACTTAAATGTGCTATCAAGCCCTCGCGTTACCGCTGCAAATAACCAGAAAGCAGTGATCAAAGTGGGGACGGATGAGTATTACGTTACCGATTTATCCAGTGTCGTTGGTAATGGCGATAATTCTGAAGCATCTCCTGATGTGGAACTGACGCCATTTTTCTCGGGTATTTCACTGGATGTAACTCCTCAAATTGACGACAAAGGCCATGTACTGCTGCATGTTCACCCTGCTGTTATTGAAGTGGAGCAACAGAACAAAACCATCACTTACAACAACAAAGTGATTTCTCTGCCGCTGGCGAAAAGCTCTATCCGCGAATCTGACTCTGTAATTCGTGCCAAAGATGGCGATGTGGTTGTAATTGGTGGTCTGATGAAAACCAATACCTTGAACCAAACATCGAAAGTCCCGTTTTTAGGGGACATCCCAGTGTTAGGGCATGCGTTTCGCAACACATCTCAAGTGACACAGAAAACAGAATTGGTCATCTTGCTAAAACCAACGGTAGTTGGTGTCAATACGTGGCAAAAAGAGTTGGAGCGCTCACGTGATTTGTTGCAGGAGTGGTTCCCTGACTCTGAGTAATGAATATGTATTTGGAGCACTTTGGTTTTACACAACAGCCTTTTCAATTAACGCCTGATACTGGTTTGTTTCTGGGGCTAGACCCGCATTATGAAGCGATTCAAACCGTCAGCGCGGCTCTGCAAATGGGTGAAGGTGTCATAAAAGTAACTGGTGAAATCGGAACGGGAAAAACCATGGTGTGTCGGATGTTGCTGACTCATCTTAAAGAGTATGTCCAGCTGATATATTTGCCTAATCCAGCCTTGAATGGTGACGATTTACGTACGGCGATAGCAAAAGAACTGAACATCAATGACAGTTCAAAAGTTGGTTTGGTCGAAGCAATTCAAGAGCGACTCATTGAATTCCATACCAGTGGTAAAAGAGTGGTTGCTTTACTGGATGAAGCCCAAGCGCTTTCTGATGAAGCGTTGGAAGTGTTGCGGTTGTTTGGCAATCTGGAGACCGAACAAACCAAGTTATTACAACTGGTTTTGATTGGTCAGCCAGAACTGGATGAAAGACTTGAACAATACCATTTAAGGCAATTCCGTCAGCGAATTACTTTTAGTGCCAAGTTAAGACCATTAGATATGGCTGAAACCGTTGCTTATATTGACAATCGACTGTCTAAATCAGGCTATGAAGGTGCGCTGTTCAGTTTGAATCAGAAGAAAGTTATTTGGAAAGCGTGTCAGGGCACACCTCGACTTATCAATCAGGTGTGCCATAAAACCCTGTTGCTCGCGTTTTACGAACAGACCAAACAGGTCAAGAACCAGCATCTATACACTGCTATTCACGATACGTACGATACTTGTAAACCCAAACATAAAACTCCAGTTATCTGGGGATGGAGCCATTGATGAGTGTTATGAACAAAGCTTTATCTCAACTTGCCGATAAGCAGCAATCATCACTTGATCCAATAGAAAAAGCGCACGTTGAGCCAATCAAAACGCGTCCTATCTGGGTATGGATGATGGCAGGATTTGGTTTGAGTTTAGCGGTTGGCGGTTGGGCTGTGTCACAGCAAGCTCTCGACGTTCAAAATACCCAAGTGCTTAATCAGCCAATACAAGTAAAGGCGTTTGTTGAACCTGCTCCTGTTGTTGCTTCTCCAACACAGAAAGTAAACCAAGCATCAGTGGTGGTTTATCACTCCGCGCCGATTGAAGAGCCGATATTGGAATCTCGTCAAGTTACAGAAGAAGCGACAGAAGCTACCAATATTGCACAGCCTGTTGAACCAGCAATCTCAACGCCAAAGACCATTGCTTCAAATGAGGCGGCAAGGAATCAAACACGCATTCAAAAGCCTGTGTTGTTAGCGAGCAATACCACTTCTGCACCAGTGAACTCAAGTTCAGTAACTCAGGTGCCTGTAATGGTATCTTCAGAATCGAAAAGTGCACAAGAGAACACGGTAACCATTGAACAGGTAGAAATGAGCCCTGAAAAACTGGCAGAAAAAGCAATTTCCCGAGCAAATAAAGCAATGGATTCTAGCGATTTTCAAAATGCTGTCAGTGCTTACAGCGAGGCTCTTCGCTATACGCCGGATAATGAATCTGTACGTCAAAAATTGGCGGCGTTGTATTACGGTAAAGGTGAAGTGCGCAAAGCATTTGATTTGATGCAGCGTGGTATCGAAATAAACCCTGAAGGTGAAACTTTGAGAATTGCGTTGTCAAAATTGCTGATGAAAGAGCAGCAAGCAGAAGCGGCATTAACACCGCTCGCTTATTTACCTGCATCGGTAAGTGTGGAGTACCTTTCATTACGCGCGGCGTTGGCGCAAAAAGTGAAACAGAATGAAATTGCACTAGAAAGCTATCAGAAGCTTACTGAGAAAGAGGCGAACAATGGTCGCTGGTGGCTTGGTTTAGCGATTCAGCAAGAGCGTTCGTTTTTGTTAGAAGAGGCGAAAACGTCTTATCAAAAGGCGTTAACAAAGGTTGGGGTATCGATTCAGTCGCAAGCCTTTATTCGTAATCGTCTAGATGTGCTGAATCACCTAGAGGAGAACAACAATGCAAATTAAGTTAAGAAAACGACTGGGGGATTTGCTGGTCGAAGAGGGCATTGTTACTGACGAACAGATTGGGCAGGCATTATCTGCTCAGAAGAATACTGGTCGTAAGCTGGGTGATACCTTAATTGAGTTAGGCTTCTTATCTGAACAGCAAATGCTGAGCTTTTTGTCTCAGCAACTGGCGATTCCGCTGATTGATTTGAGCCGTGCGACGGTCGATATTGACGCGGTACAACTGCTTTCCGAAGTTCATGCACGCCGTCTGCGTGCACTAGTGATTGGCCGCAATGGCGATACTCTGCGTGTCGCAATGAGTGACCCTGCGGATTTGTTTGCTCAGGAGTCCCTTCTCAACCAACTGTCTCAGTACAGCTTTGAGTTTGTTATCGCACCAGAAAAGCAACTGGTGGATGGTTTTGACCGTTATTACCGCCGTACCAAAGAAATTGCCTCTTTCGCTGAACAGTTACAGGCTGAACACCAAGTTACAGAAGCGTTCGACTTTGATATTGCTAATGATGACAGTGAAGAAGTGACGGTTGTTAAGCTGATTAACTCGCTGTTTGAAGATGCGATTCAGGTGGGGGCGTCGGATATTCACATCGAGCCAGATTCAAAGATATTGCGTATTCGTCAGCGTGTGGATGGCATTCTTCATGAAACGGTTTTAAACGAAGTGGGTATCGCATCAGCGCTTGTTTCGCGCTTGAAGCTGATGGCGAATCTGGATATTTCTGAAAAACGTCTGCCGCAAGATGGTCGCTTTAACATCCGAGCTAAAGGGCAGTCGGTTGATATTCGTATGTCGACAATGCCTGTGCAATATGGTGAATCGGTTGTAATGCGTTTATTAAACCAGTCCTCTGGTATTCGGGAGCTGGATAAATCAGGCATTCCTGACAAGCTGTTACTGCGCTTCCGACGTCAGCTTAAGCGCCCACATGGTATGATCCTCGTCACTGGACCGACAGGTTCGGGTAAAACAACCACTTTGTACGGCGCGCTAAGTGAACTGAATGAAGTGGGCAAAAAAATCATTACTGCAGAAGACCCTGTGGAATACCGACTGCCGCGAGTCAACCAAGTACAGGTAAACTCTCGCATTGGTCTGGATTTCTCGACTTTATTGAGAACCTTCTTACGTCAGGATCCCGATATTATCCTGATCGGTGAGATGCGAGACCAAGAAACGGTGGAGATCGGTTTGAGAGCCGCACTAACTGGTCACTTGGTTTTGAGTACCTTGCACACCAATGATGCTGTGGAAACCGCATTACGTTTAATTGATATGGGGGCTCCTGGCTATTTGGTCGCGAGTGCTGTTCGAGCTGTGATTGCTCAGCGTCTGGTACGTAAAGTTTGCCCAGATTGTAAGACGTATGATGAGTTGGATGAAGCTCAGAAGCAGTGGCTTGCGGTTCGTTTTCCTAACCAAGTTAATTCACAATTTGTGCATGGTCGAGGCTGTCAGAACTGTAACCTAACGGGTTATAAAGGTCGTATCGGTGTCTTCGAAATGCTTGAGCTAGAGCACCACATGATGGATGCATTGCGCGCTGATGATTCTATCGGTTTTGCGAAAGCCGCCCGAGCTTCAGAGAACTATAAGCCTTTGCTCGCATCAGCGATGGAGCTGGCAGTTAAAGGTATCGTCAGTATTGATGAGGTCATGGCGTTGGGTGAAGGTGAAGCTCACACAGTCGCTGAGCCTATTTATCTGTAAGGCCAATTATCTGTAAGGAAAGGTATGCCGACTTATCAGTACCAAGGACGCAATTTAGATGGCAGCGCTACGAAAGGCAGCTTAGAAGCAGTTAACGAAGATGTAGCTGCTGAAACATTGATCAATAAAGGGATTATCCCTACTTCTATTAGTGAAGGGGCATCCGGTGTTGGTATGGCCACTATTGATTGGAAAGAGTTGTTTGCTCCAGTTGTCCCACTGGAAGTCTTGGTGATTTTTTGTCGCCAGCTGTACAGCTTAACCAAAGCAGGCGTGCCTTTACTGCGTTCAATGAGAGGTCTGGCGCAGAACTGTGAAAACAAGCAGTTAAAAGATGCATTGGAACAGATTTGTAGTGAAGTGACCAATGGTCGCAGTCTTTCCGCTGCGATGCAGATGCATACGAAAGTGTTTAGCTCACTGTTTGTATCTATGGTGCATGTGGGTGAGAACACTGGTCGATTGGATCAAGCTCTGCTGCAATTGGCGAACTACTATGAACAAGAAGTGGAAACCCGTAAGCGAATTAAGACCGCAATGCGTTATCCCACTTTTGTTATTGGCTTTATTGTTATTGCTATGTTCATTTTGAACGTCAAGGTAATACCGCAGTTTGCGACCATGTTTAATCGCTTTGGTGTGGACTTGCCTTTGCCAACCAGAATTTTGATTGGTATGTCGAACTTTTTCGTCAACTACTGGATGTTTATGCTGGTAGCAATGGCGATAGCGTTTTTCGGTTTTCGATCTTGGTTGGGGACATCAAAAGGAAGAGAACGTTGGGATAAGTTTCGTTTACGAATGCCGATAGTTGGCGGAATCGTCAATCGAGCACAGTTATCTCGATTCTCACGTACCTTTTCTCTGATGTTGCACTCAGGCGTTCCGTTAAATCAGTCTTTGGCATTGTCAGCTGAGGCTTTGGATAATAAATTCCTCGAAGCTCGCTTAATGGAAATGAAATCTGCAATTGAAGCTGGTAGCAGCGTTTCATCAACGGCCATTAATGCCAATATTTTTACGCCTCTGGTGATTCAGATGATCTCTGTAGGCGAAGAAACGGGGCGAATTGATGAGTTGTTGCTGGAAGTCTCGGATTTTTATGACCGAGAAGTGGATTATGACTTAAAAACCTTAACCGCTCGGATTGAGCCGATTTTACTGGTGATTGTTGCTGGTATGGTATTGATTCTGGCTTTGGGTATTTTCTTGCCTATGTGGAATATGATGGATGCGATGAAAGGATAAGTGGTTAAAAAATCCTTTAAAAACATTGGCTTTAATGTTTTATTGACGTAGCGCATGCGATATTCCGTATGAGGGTAGGTATAATTCCTCTGCTGAAGAGGTATTGGTTCTAAAATGAATAAGAGAGTGCCGGGTTTTTCTTTACTCGAATTAATCATTGTTATCGTTATTGTCGCCTTATTAGCTGTGACGGCTTTACCTAGGTTATTAGGTACGATTGATGATGCAAGAGAGGCGAGTATTCAAGGTGTTGCCAGCGGTTATTCATCCGCTGTAGTCGCTGCACGGACTCAATGGGAAGCTCAGGCTAGGCCATCGGTAATATCTGGTGGTGAAAAATATAACCTCGTCGACTATGACGGTGTGGAGTTTTGGCTCACTCGTTCAAAAACGAGTGCAGGCAGCAGTACGGGATTCAGTGATGGTTATCCGCTAGCTTTAAGACAAAGCGTTTATTCGGAAACGATTACTGATCAAACCTGTGTGGATTTGATGGAGAACTTGCTTCATAGCTCTCCAAAGGTAGGGACAGCCGCTGAAGTAAGTAGTGATGCCTCACTGCAATATTCAGCCATCGCTGATAATGCCAATGCTAGTTGTACCTATATACAACAAGAAAAGAGCAGTGCACATCAGTTTGTTTACAACATAAAAACTGGTCGCGTAGCGGTCACTTTCAATTAATTTTTAGCTTGTTAGAAAGAGAGATAGTTCATGAAAAGACAAGGTGGTTTCACCCTTATCGAATTGGTCGTAGTCATTGTAATTCTGGGTATCCTTGCAGTGACGGCTGCTCCTCGTTTCCTAAACCTACAAGGTGATGCACGTAAATCTGCGCTTCAAGGTTTAAGAGGTGCAATGAATGGGGCTGCGGGCATTGTTTACGGTAAAGCAGCTATTGCTGGGATTGAAACTAAAGCGGCCGGTACAGATGTAAAAGTGGATAATGTAACAACTGCTTTTGGTTACCCAACAGCAGATGCTACGGGTATTGCTAATGCGGTTATTGGTTTAACGACGGACTGGGCTGTATATCCTGACCCATCAGCGACACCTCCTGTGTATTATGCAACGTTCCCATCTTCATCTTCTACTTCTAATACGTTAACAGCGGCACCTACAACATGCTACGTAAAATATACGGCAGCTAAATCTAGAGATGTAACTGAGGCTGCTAAAACTGAAGTTGTGGATACTGGATGTTAAGAAATTAGCTTTTCCCTAGTATTTTTGGAATTTGCGCAGAAACTTCGGGTTCTGCGCCATTCCACCTAAAATTTTAAATACTTACTGGCTAACATGGTGAGCAAGCCAATGCAGAGACACCAGCAACGAATGCGAGGTTTTACCTTAGTTGAACTGATCGTGGTAATACTGCTTGTATCAATTCTATCTGTTTATGCTGCCAGCCGTTTTTCCGGTATTTCCAGTGTTTCTGCGTTTGCCGCACAAGAGCAAATCATCTCTATTATTCGTCAAATTCAAATTGACCGAATGCAATCCAACTTATCATCCACTTCAGCAAACAGTGATTATGCTTTGCAAATAACCAACCACTGTATCGGCTCAGTACAGGCATGCAGCTCTGCTAATGATGACCGAAGAAGTGACTTGTTGCGGAATGATGAACTCACATTCACCAGCTCGCCTTCTCTTTCCGTTATTGAATTTAGCCTGTTGGGTAATCCTTTAGGTGGTGCGTCTAATGGCGTGACAATCAATATTGCCTCATCTGCAAACTCGACATCACTATGTTTGAACTCGGAAGGCTATGTGGCGAAAGGAAGTTGCTGATGAAACGTAGCAACGGATTTACGCTGGTTGAAAGTATTATGGCTATGGTGATCCTTGGGTTTGCCATGGTGACACTTGTGAGTTTTCTTTACCCTCAAATTGAGCGCTCTGCGACACCACATTATCAAACTCGTGCTGCTAACTTAGGGCAAAGCCTGATGAGCCAAATTCTTGCTCGAGGCTTTGATAACACCAGTGATTTTGATGGTGGCCTATATCGCTGTGGTGAACCGGACAGGAATGGGGTAGCTAACCCATGTTCTACTACATTGGGACGTGATTCTGGCGAAAGTAACCCCGCTCAGTTCAACGATGTTGATGACTACATCGGTTGCTGGTGGACAGACAGCACGAACGATTGTGGAGGTTCAGGGTACCCTCTTAGCAATATTCTGGGCACTGAGATAGCGAGTAAGTATGCGCACTTCACGGTAACAATCGATGTTAACTACGACACCGCGACCATGAAGAAAATCCAGATCAAGATTGATACTGGGCGTTACGGTGAGTTCGATTTCACTGGTTTTCGAGGAAACTACTAATGAAAGTTCGTGGTTTCACTCTGGTTGAAATGGTCTTGACCATGGTGGTGGGCGCTATTTTGGTTTTGGGTATTGCGGGGTTTGTGGAACTGGGCAGTAAAGGCTATTCCGATACCGTAGCAAGGCAAAGATTGCAGACTCAAGCCAAATTTGTATTAGAAAAAATGACCCGTGAAATTCGCCACGCAGTACCAAACAGCTTTGCTGTTAGTAGTTCTGCCGGACAGCAATGCTTATCGTTTTATCCTATTGTTTATTCAGGTTTTTATGCTTTATCCGGCAGTGAGAATAAGACCATGAGTTTTATTGTTGGTAATACACCAGCTCCCTCTAGTTTTGATGGGTTAAGGATGATTATTAATCCGTCGAGACAAATGGATTTTGCTGTGGGGCAAAATACGAACTTCCCATTGAGCGGTAGCAACACCACTTTTACTCTTTCTTCTCCGTTACCGAGTCAGTCGGTTGCCCAAAGGCAGTTCATATACAAAGATTTGGTGAGTTATTGCTTAGATTTTTCTGCACAAAGCGTGACTCGTAATGGTATCCAAGTCGCCGATAGCGTTAATACGGGAGAGTTCAGTTACGCACAACCCACACTGCAAAGAGGTGGCGTGGTGCATCTGGCATTAACTTTTGCTCAAAATGGCGAATCCAGCCACTTTGATATTGATGTGCAGGTGCTGAATGTTCCATAGAAAACGTATGTTCCCTAGCGTTAAAAAGCAGGCTGGCAATCTCTATATCGTTGCTATCTTTGTGATTGTGGTGATGGGCTTTCTTGCCAATGCGCTTGCTCGTATGGAATGGTCAAACCGAGATGCTCTATCGAAAGATCTGTTGGGAACAAGAGCATGGTTTGTTGCTCACTCAGTGAATGAGTTAGCACTTACTCAGTTGTATCCATTGAACACGGCTAACAGCATGGTTGCTAATGTGTGTCTTAACAACTGGGGAAATGTGCAAACTAAGGCAAATAACTTGATGACTCAATTTGCAGGTTGTTCTGTGAATACTCAGTGTTATTCACTGGGAGCACTAGATTCCGTTAATTATTACAAAGTTGAGAGCATCGCTGTGTGTGGCAGCGGGCAGTATCAGGTTGAGCGTAAGCAAGAAGTTTGGGTGAAGGAGTAGTAGTTGTGAGGAAGTTTTTTTTCTACCTTACTATCTTATTGTTTAGTAGCTCGCTATTCGCTGCGAATCGATGTGACTTTCAAGGTCATAATAATTTCACCATCGAAGTGATTGTTACTGGTAAACCAACCCCACAAGAAATATATGTAACGAACTTTGGCTACAAAAAAACGGAAGTTTTATGGTACACCGGAAGTGCATCCGATAGTGGTCTGAATTATATCTTTAAAGAAGATCAGTTAATCAATGGCTTGCAATATGCCATCCGAATTATTAACGATGCTGATAATGGTATTCTCAAGTACTACAAGAAACCTATAGGTGGAAGTTGGAACCAACCTGAAATTTATTATGGATACGTCCATCAAGGGAATATTCATGTTTTATCTGATAATGACGATGTAAGTTTCTCTTGTCAGGACGGGATTAAAGAACCTGAAGTTTCACCAGATCTTTGTAAGTATTTCCCTGAACCCGCACAAAGTTGGAAATCAGGATCCTCGCTCAATATCCAAAACTCGAATAGCATTATTACAGGATGGTCTGCAGAGTACGTTAGTGCTTACTTATCTGATGGAAAATTAAAAACAAGCTATGATATTTTTTCTTATCAGGCTGGCCTGCCGGGAGCGTGTGAAGTGGGTAGTTGTATTGGTGGTGCGCCTAAAGTTGAAACTCCTGAACCCATAGATGTGAGTTTTGATAGCAAAGTCAATCTGTCTATTACTGCTTGGAATTACACATCAAACTGTACTTTGGCACAGAATTGTCAATTCTCCGAATCTAACGGTACTGTGTATGTCGATATTTTGGGATCATTGCAGTCACTGAATGTTGAGGAGTACTCTTCGTCTGACAAACATTTTGTTATCAATTTTAAACCAATAAACAATGGTACTGGACCTGCTATTCAGAGCTATATATCAGGAGGGAGTGTAGAAACGATATTTCACTCTGGGAACTATATTTTGGGTTCGGTAAGCTTCAATGGTGGAACATTGAAGGTTCACTCCGATGTTATTCTCAATCTTGTCACTTCCCTTACTCAGAATAATGCCGTTGATACTATCGATGTAGGTGGCAAGAAAGATCTCATTATCTACGGACCTTCAGCATCACTGGTATTTAGCACGCCCAACATCGACTTTGCGGCGCAGATATTAGCAGACAGAGTAACCTTTAGTAATCCAGTCACGATCCGAGGAGCGATTACGGCTAACTCGCTGACAATGTCTACGCAAAACATCAATATTATTGGTGAGGGAGCTTGCCTAACGGGGGGGAACGTTGAAGAAGATTACACCCTTGAGCTTTCGCCCGTATTAGATGTTGCACTCGTATGCGAAGATTTACCCATCACTTTGTCTGTCATGTCTGATGGATCATTAGCCAGTGATTTTAGTGGCACAGCTTCGGTTACTATTAATGGTGTAGAGAAAGAAGTAGCTCTCTTTGGTGGAAAAGGCAACATCACCTTATCCAGTAGTGGAAAAAGCCAAAGTGTCTCGGTGAACGCTAGTCTTGACGGTTATTCGGACGTGGCTTCGGTTGCTGGCAACTATCAGTTTGTGCCATATAAAATTGCCGTTGATGACCAGTATGTGATTGCCAATAAACCGCAAACCGTGAGCGCCAAAACACTGGCTTGCAGTAGCGGTGAGGTGGTGGATGTAGGTTATAACGGCGCTTTGACTGCAAAGCTATCGGCGTGGGTCGCCCCAATTAACGGTATTGGTGATTTAACCTATGCGCCGCAATTTACTGAGGGTGAGGCAAGCAGCGAGCTGACTCTGGATGATTCTGGGCAAGTCACAGTAACACTTGAAGACAGCAATTTTAATTGTACTGGGTTTGATAACTGCCCAATTGAAGGCAGCGGTACGCTAAAAGGCCAGTTCACGGTTTACTCCCGTCCTTGGACATTCGCACTTTGCTCACCAGATAATGCGTCCATGAACGGTAATATTAGTGATGCTTCCAGCGCTGGCTTTACCCCGGCTGGGAATGCTTTTGCACTAAATGTTCGGCCATTGCGTTGGGTTTCAACGACGGGCAATGACAGTGATCCTGTCAGTGGTAGTGAAGCCATAGAAACGTCGAGTTACTGTAGCTCTCCCGTTACACAGAATTTTTTCATTGCAGGTAGTGAGCTGAACTCCACTGTTGAACTGACTCATACTGTTGCCCAACCAAGTGACGGTGCGGATGGAACATTGTCAGGAACGCTCGCGCTTAGCAACAGCGAAGGTGTTAGCAATAGCTACTTGCCATTTAGCGGTTTAGCGTGGAGTGAAGTCGGTGTTCTACGTGTAAATGCTGATACTCAGGCAAGCTATTTGGGCATGAATATCAATCAGGGATATCGAGACATTGGCCGTTTCTATCCTGCGTGGTTATCGCTTATCAGCAACAACTGGAACTACTCATCAAACCATGATGAATTTATGTATATGGGGCAGCCCATTGCCTATGATTTTGTCGTTGAAGCACAAAATATGCAGGGCGGGGCGACGACCAACTACAGCAGTTTTAGTCCGAGCCTGATTGCGGATGTGAAGCTTCTTACGGTTGACACTTCTGATGACAACAGTGAATTCGGTTCTCGTGTCGAAGATTATGATCTGCATTTCTGGGATGGCGGCAGTCAATGGTCTGGTGCTCAGTTGCAGGTGAGTGATGCACCATTTCAATTTAACAAGTTACAAACCTCCTCTAGTCCTTTAATTACCCGTGCAGACGGCCCGTATGAAGATGGATTTGGACTTCGTGTGACTGCAAATTCATCAGGTGTGAAAGTCGATGGTGTGGATTTCAAAACATCAGAAGCACCTAACTTAGAGCTCAACAGTTCAGGCGTTACCTTGGACACAGGTAAGCCGTTTTCAGCTCAACCCGATATCCGTTACGGTCGCATGGTACTCGATGATGTGGGCGGAACCTCAACCAGTACCATTTATATTCCTCTGCGCACCGAATACTGGAATGGCTCGCGGTTTATAGAAAACGAGCAAGACTCTGGTTCGACGTTTGTCTCTCTGGGTGGGTATGTTTGTAAGCAAACGGTTTGGTCCGGTTCTGGTTCGGCTTCGAGTGCATCACTTCAAGGTGCGGATTCTGCCGTTGCAGTAAAAAATGGTGTTAGCAATAAGCTTTCTGCTAAGCCGCATTCTAATATGGATGCCAGCTCTTTGAGGGAGCAAATTCGTTTTTGGCTCAGAATGTCAGATACTTCACCACAATTATCAGAAATGAATGTAAGCTGTGGTACAAGTTATACAAATCAACCTTGGTTACAATACAACTGGCGCGATCGGGGCGATGAAGATCCGTCCGCCGTTGTGACTTTCGGGGTCTATCGTGGCAATGACCGCATTATTTTCCGAGGGGAAAGTGGGCTAACAGGACAATAGCAAGCAATTTTTCTTAACCTAAGTTAGGAATATGTTAGAAATTGCGTGTTTGAGTCCATGTTTATGCGTCAATGCCTTGCTGTGACGGCAAGGCGTTGGTACATTTAGTGCAATTTTTATCTTCAATTCTTGCAGGATGAACGAAGAATATGTTCAAAAAACTTCGTGGCATGTTTTCAAACGACCTATCAATTGACTTAGGTACTGCCAACACTCTTATTTATGTTAAAGGTCAAGGCATTGTCCTTGATGAACCATCTGTAGTTGCTATTCGCCAAGACAAAGGCCGTGGTGGAAAAACTGTAGCGGCTGTCGGTCATGCAGCTAAGCAAATGTTAGGTCGTACGCCGGGTAATATCTCTGCAATTCGTCCGATGAAAGATGGTGTTATTGCTGACTTCTACGTGACTGAAAAAATGCTTCAGCATTTTATTCGTCAAGTGCATGACAACAGTTTCCTAAAACCAAGCCCACGCGTACTTGTTTGTGTTCCTTGTGGTTCCACTCAAGTTGAGCGCCGTGCGATTCGTGAATCTGCACTAGGTGCAGGCGCACGCGAAGTGCACCTTATTGATGAACCAATGGCAGCAGCAATTGGTGCTGGCCTACGTGTTTCTGAGCCAACAGGTTCAATGGTGGTCGATATCGGTGGTGGTACAACTGAAGTTGCAGTTATCTCATTGAACGGTGTTGTTTACTCTTCTTCTGTTCGTATCGGTGGTGACCGTTTTGATGAAGCTATCATCAACTATGTTCGTCGTAACTACGGCAGCTTAATCGGTGAAGCAACCGCTGAGAAAATTAAGCACGAAATCGGTTCGGCTTACCCTGGCGATGAAGTGATGGAAATTGAAGTTCGTGGCCGTAACCTCGCTGAAGGGGTTCCACGTAGCTTTACACTAAACTCAAACGAAATTTTGGAAGCACTGCAAGAGCCGCTAACGGGTATCGTTTCTGCTGTGATGGTTGCGCTTGAGCAATGTCCACCAGAACTGGCTTCTGATATCTCTGAAAACGGTATGGTTCTGACTGGTGGTGGTGCACTACTGAAAGATCTTGATCGTCTATTAACGGAAGAAACCGGCATTCCTGTTGTGATCGCTGAAGAACCACTAACTTGTGTGGCTCGTGGCGGCGGTAAAGCTCTAGAAATGATCGATATGCATGGCGGTGATCTGTTCAGCGATGAGTAATGGCTTGTCAGGCACCTTGTAACGAGGTGCCCAATAGGATTGTTATAAGATGAAGCCAATATTTGGTCGAGGACCATCTCTCCAACAACGACTGTTCTTCGCGGTCATGTTATCAGCCAGCCTAATGCTGGCTGATAGTCGTTTAGGAGCATTCGCAAATGTACGTTATTTGCTCAATAGCCTAGTAGCGCCTATTCAGTATGCTGCAGATTTGCCGCGTACCATGTTTAACGATTTTTACTCTCTGTTCAGTACTCGTGATCAACTGTTGAGTTCGAATCAAAATCTTAAACGTGAAGTGATGACGCTTAAAAGCGACTTAACCCTGCTTGATCAATACCGTGAAGAAAACCAGCGTTTACGTAAATTGCTTGGGTCTGAATTTGTCCGTGATGAGAAGAAAGTTGTTACAGAAGTAATGGCTGTTGATACATCACCATATCGCCATCAGGTGGTGATTGATAAAGGCAGAACGGACGGCGTCTACGAAGGTCAGCCTGTTATCAATGAGAAAGGTATTGTCGGACAGGTAACGTTTGTTGCCGCGCACAACAGCCGTGTATTACTGCTTATCGACCCGAACAATGCTATTCCTGTGCAGAATATCCGCAACGATATTCGAGTGATCGCTTCCGGTAACGGACAAAGTGACGAAATCCAGTTAGAGCATATTCCAACCAGTACCGATATCGATGTCGGTGACATGCTGGTAACGTCTGGTCTTGGTGGTGTTTATCCGGAAGGATATCCGGTGGCTTACATTACCGATGTTGATAAAGATACACGTCGCGAATTTGCCTCGATAAAAGCTAAGCCTGTAGTCGATTTTGATCGCTTACGTTACCTGTTATTGATTTGGCCGAATGAAGACCGCCAACAAAAAGTATTACTCGCAAACCCAGAAGATATTGAAGAGGGCGTAACAGATGGGCAGTAGTGATTGGGGAGGCCGATTTGTTATTTGGGGCTCTTTCCTGTGTGCCTTAATTTTCCAGACGATCCCTTGGCCGGGTTCCCTTGATCTGTTGAGACCATCATGGATCTTGTTGGTGACCTGTTACTGGGTTCTTGCTCTGCCTCACCGTGTCAATGTGGGCTCTGCTCTGGTGCTAGGTCTTCTTTGGGATCTGTTATTAGGCTCGACTCTCGGTATCCGAGGGATGATGATGTCCATCGTGATTTACATTGTCGCCATGAACTTCCTAGTGATGCGAAATATGGCACTTTGGCAGCAAGCTTTTGTGGTTGGTCTGCTCGCTATGGCGCTTGAAGTGTTGATTTTCTTTGGAGAATATCTCATTCAGGATGTCACATTTAACCCATTATCTCTCTGGAGTGGTTTAATTAGCTGTATACTTTGGCCATGGATGTTTTTATTGCTGCGTCGAGTTCGACGTCATTGGCACATAAAATAGAATGAACAAACAACGATTAATTCTGGCGTCTGGTTCACCTAGACGCCGAGAACTACTCTCTCAATTGGGATATCAGTTTGATGTGTTAGTCCCAAATGTTGAAGAGAAGCGTTTAGACGGTGAATCTCCCGTTCAATATGTAGAACGTTTGTCTCGCGATAAGGCTTTAGCTGGCCTAGAACTGGCTAAGCAAAACGCGGCTAATCTTAATGTGAACGAGCAGGACTATGTGGTTTTAGGCTCGGACACAATAGTGGTTCAAGACAATCGCGTATTAGAAAAGCCACAAAACTTTTCTCACGCCAAAGAGATGCTTGAGTATCTTTCGGGGACTCAGCATCAAGTAATGACGGCCGTGACGGTCGCTGCAAAAGAAAAACATCGTTCTGTGGTCGTGACCACAGATGTATGGTTCAAACCCTTGTCAGAGCAAGAAATAGAACAATATTGGCAAAGTGGTGAGCCTTGCGATAAAGCTGGCAGTTATGGCATTCAAGGATTGGGTGGGCGATTTGTAACTAGGATTGAAGGTAGCTACCACGCAGTGGTGGGATTACCGCTCTATGAAACTGACCAGCTCTTGCACGAATTTATATTTTAGTATTATTAAAAATTGAGGTGCGCTCATGAGTGCAGAGTTGATCTTGAATGTCACACCGAGTGAAACACGGGTGGCAATGATCGAAGGTGGAGTCCTTCAAGAGATCCATATTGAACGTGAAGCAAAAAGAGGCATTGTCGGAAACATCTACAAAGGTAAAGTCAGTCGAGTTCTACCCGGTATGCAAGCGGCTTTTGTGGATATTGGCCTAGACAAAGCAGCTTTTTTACACGCTTCAGATATCGTTCCTCACACAGAATGTGTGGCGGAAAACGAAAAACAACAGTTCCAAGTACGCGATATTTCTGAATTGGTTCGCCAAGGTCAGGATATTGTTGTGCAAGTCGTGAAAGATCCTTTGGGAACCAAAGGTGCCCGTTTAACCACAGATATCACTTTACCATCGCGTTACTTGGTCTATATGCCGGGTTCTGCGCACGTAGGTGTTTCTCAGCGAATTGAAAGTGAAGCTGAACGTAATCGCCTAAAAGCAGTAGTGGCACAGTATTGCGACGAGAATGGTGGATTCATCATTCGTACCGCGGCTGAAGGTGCGGACGAAAAAGAATTGGCGCAAGATGCGGCTTTCCTTAAACGCCTCTGGGTTAAAGTGATGGAGCGTCGTGCGAAATACAAAACTCGTTCAACGCTTTACGGTGAACCAGGGCTGTCTCAACGTATTATTCGTGATTTTGTCGGCACAGAACTGACCAGCATCTTGGTTGATTCACGTCTGGAATTCGAAAATCTCAAAGAGTTCACGTCCGAGTTCGTTCCAGAGCTGACCGACAAACTTGAGCTATATGAAGGTGATAAACCCATTTTCGATATGTACGACACGGAGAATGAAATTCAACGTTCTTTGGAGCGTAAAGTCGAGCTTAAATCTGGCGGCTATCTGATTATCGATCAGACAGAAGCCATGACGACGGTTGATATCAACACCGGCGCTTTTGTCGGCCGCCGTAATCTCGAAGAGACCATATTCAACACCAACATCGAAGCAACACAGGCTATTGCTCGCCAGCTGCGTTTACGAAATCTGGGCGGCATCATCATCATCGACTTTATCGATATGGCTTCCGATGATCACCGCAAGCGAGTACTTGCTTCGCTGGAAGCTGCGCTCAGCAAAGACCGAGTCAAAACGAACATCAACGGATTTACTCAGTTGGGATTAGTTGAGATGACTCGTAAACGTACACGAGAAAGTATTGAACATGTTCTGTGTTCTACTTGTCCAACTTGTGAAGGTCGTGGAGCGGTGAAAACCGTTGAAACGGTTTGCTTTGAAATACTGCGTGAAATTACGCGAGTGAACCGAGCCTACGACTCAGACAAGTTTGTTGTGTACGCATCTCCGGCAGTGGCAGAGACTTTGCAAGGAGATGAGTCTCATGCGCTTGCTGAGCTGGAGCTGTTTATTGGTAAAGAAGTTCGTATTCAAGCGGAACCTCTGTATATCCAAGAACAATTTGATGTTGTGATGATGTAAAAGGATATTGAGTGAGCTCAACCTTTACCCGCCTTGGGCGATTTATTTTATGGCTTATTGTTAGCCTATTGGTGTTATTGGCTGTTGTGGTAACTGCTTTGCGGGTACTGCTGCCTGAAATGAATCGCTACCAAAGTGAAATTGAGCGCTGGGCGACTCAGCAAACCAACATACAGTTTAAAGTGACCGATGTGCGTGGTTTTTGGAAAAACACGCACCCTTCACTCGCTCTTAAAGCAGTAAGAGCGGAACTTCCCGTAAGCAGTAAAATCCACATATCTACTCAGCAAATTGATATCGAATTTGACTTATTTCAGTCTCTGCTAAATCGCCAGCCAGTGATAGCGGATATGAGCATTCATGGCATGAAGTTGGATATCAGCTCCATTGACTGGAACCGTATTGCTGATTCTGATCGCGACGATAGTTCTGACGCAAACTCTGAGGCGAGCAATGAAGGACAAGTTGTGCAACTGCTGGACGACCTGTTCCTACGCCAGCTTGATAGTTTTTCGCTTCTTAACTCAACCATTTTGTACCAGACAATGGCCGGCGAAATCCGTCAGCTTGATATCGCTAAGCTGCGTTGGCGGAACAAAGGCTCTCACCATTTTGCAGAAGGTGAAGTGAGCTTGGCGGATGCCAATATAAACTCTCTGTTAGTGAGTGCTGACTTTGAAGACCATGGCTCATTGCTTGATATTTCTGGTGATTTCTACGCGAGTGCCGACAATCTTCGTGTTACCCCTTGGTTAACTCGTTACCTGAAGGAAGAAACAGGTATTGAGCGAGGAAGAGTAAGCTTTAACGCGTGGATGACCCTGAATCACAATCAGCCCGTTGATGGCTACGTTGAACTGAAACCTTCAGAGCTTATCTGGGGGGAAGAAGGCAGTTCCAACGAACTCTTGCTGGAGTCTGGCATTGTTAAGCTAATGCCTACTGATAAAGGGTGGCAGGTTAATGCCCACTCTTTACAGCTACGAACTAATGATACGGCTTGGCCAGATCTCGATGTTGCTCTTGATTGGCAACCAGAAGGCTGGACGTTAAATCTTTCTCAAATAGATGTAGAAACGCTCTTGCCTCTAGCGGCTTTGATGCCAGATTCTCAGCAATCAACCAAGCTGATTCATGACCTGAAACCGGGCGGATTATTGGAAGATATCCGAGTTTCTATGGGGCAAACCATCGACTCACTGCGTTATTCAGCGCAGCTAACAGATGGCCGGATCGCACAATGGTACTTACTTCCTGAAGTGCATCAACTTCAGGCAAAGATTAGCGGTTCTGCCGATATTGCAAAAATCCATGCCACATTGATTGATGATACCTTGCCGTATGGCGATGTATTTCAGGCGCCACTGAACATTCGCCACGGTGATGTGAATTTGGTTTGGCAAACGGGCAGTGACGGTTGGTCGCTTTGGGCTGATAAAGTCACCGTTGCGACTCCTGACTTGCAGGCATTAGGCGCATTTCGTCTCGATTTTCCTCACGATAAAAGTCCATTCCTGTCATTTTATCTAGAAGCGGATGCTTATAACGCGGGTGAAACTTGGCGTTATTTGCCAACTCTTGCGCTGGGCGATGACTTAACCGACTACTTGTCTACTGCCATTCAAGGTGGGCGAGTCGATACCGCCAAACTGATTTGGTATGGCGATTTAGGCTCATTTCCGTATCAGGAGCATAATGGTGTATTTCAGGCATGGGTCGGGCTGAAAGAAGGTAAGTTTAGTTTTGATACCGCTTGGCCGACGATCACTAATTTGCAATTGGATTTGCTGTTCGAAAACGATGCCATGTATTTAGATTCAAATGCAGCAACGTTAATGGATGTGAACGCCAAACGAATCACAGGGCGCATCCCAAGTTTAGCGCCGGATGGTCATATCGAGATTGAAGCCAGTGCTGTGGCGGAAGGGAATGCCGTTCGAGCGTATATGACGGCGACACCGCTGGTTGATTCTGTGGGTGCGGCGCTTAACGCCGTTCAAGTGAGCGGTGAAGTTACTTCTGAGTTTCAGTTAAATATTCCGTTTACCCGAGACAAAGAACCTCGCGCTTGGGGTTGGGCTGAGTTGTCAAAAAACCATGTGGATATTGATGCTCCACCAATGATGTTGGATTCGGTATCCGGTCGCATTAACTTCGACAACGATGTGATTACCGCTGCGGGCTTGTCATCCAAGTTGTTAAAACAACCGATCTCCTTTGATTTTCAGGGCGAAAGTACGCCTCAAGGTTATGTGGTAAACATTGATGTTATCGGTGACTGGGATGTGAAACCTCTGGTGCCTTATGTTGGAGAACGTTGGCTCAAGCGTCTGAAAGGTCACGCACCGTGGCAAACCAGTGTGGCTTTGCAGTTAAATGATGTTGGCTTTACTTACCAGATAGATAGTACCGCAGACCTGAAAATGGTTGCGAGTGAATACCCGTACCCATTGGCAAAGAAAACGAAAGCAGCGGGCAAAGCGCATCTGCAGGCTTCAGGGAATCAGGAATCGATTACTGCGCGTCTTCAGCTTCCTCAAGCCAAGTATCAGGCTGAGATTGATATCAGACCTAAAACGCCAGTGTTAACAGCGACCAACTTAGTGCTTGGGCAAGGTGGTTTTAAAATCAGTCCTGTTGTTGGGCACCATGCTCAGGTTCGTCTTGACCGATTTAACTTAGATGACTGGATTGCTGTGATGAATGATGTGCCTGTCGCTAAAGCGGGCAAGTCAAGTCTAGATAAAATGAACACTCCGGAGATTCCAGTTCCGCAACGTGTCGATCTAAAAACTCAAGAACTGACCCTTGCCGATATTGAGTGGCACGATGTTGACTTTAATGCGCGTCGGAAAGGTCTTGGCTGGGTGATGAACTTGGAAAGCCAAGAAGCAAAAGGGCAAGCCAATTATATTCAGCCTTATGATTTATCGGTCTCTTTCGATCGTCTGCATGTGTTTGTTCCATCGTTAGATGAAGAACAGCCGAAACCTTTATTGGCGGCGCATACTAAACAATCGGACCCTCTGATTTCCGAGTTTGACCGAGAGTTTCATCGCCTGATGCCGAATCTTACTCTGGTCATTAACGACTTTTGGCTGCAAGGTTATAAAGTTGGCAAAGTGAATATGGATTTCCAGCGTAGAGGCAACACTCTGGAGTGGAAAAAAGTGGATGTGGTGAGTGGTACTAATACTGTTCATATGAGTGGCGACTGGACACTGACTGACACAACCAGCCACACTAAGCTAAAGTTTGAAGTTCAGGGTGAAAACAACAGCGACCTGATGGAACGATTCGGTATCAGTTCAGGAATTCAAAAAGCTTCGTTCAACATGTGGAGTGACTTGCAATGGGATGGCGCTCCTTGGTCGATGAAGGTCAATACCGTTCAAGGCAATGTAAAAACGGAGCTGGGTAAAGGGGTGATATCCGATGTCAGCGGCGCTGCGAAGTTCTTGGGCCTGTTCAGCTTAGACTCTATCATTCGTAAAATGCAGCTCGATTTCAGTGATGTATTCGATAAAGGTATGGCCTTTGATTCGATCACTGGCAGCGGTGAAGTTGATAAAGGCATTTTTGTTACCAATGATATAAAGATGGATGCTATTGCTGGTGACATGACCATTAAGGGATTAGCGGATCTCAATACTCGTACCGTAGATGCAGAAGTTAACTTTGTACCGGACATTACTTCTGGTATTCCGGTACTGACCGCATTTGCGGTAACGCCGCAAACGGCGTTATATGTGTTGGCGATTACCACGGTGATAGCACCTGTAGTCGAAGTTTTCACCGAAGTAAATTATGAGGTGAAAGGTCCGATGGATTCACCGACAGTAAAAGAACTCTCTCGTAGTCGCGGTGAATTTAAGCTGCCGAAAAAACTTAGAGATCTCGCACAATAAGTCAGACAAAAGTAGGTTGGGCTATTTACATGGAACGTATTGGTTTAATTCAAATGACATCCAGCTCGGATGTGAATGAGAATCTCACTTATATTGAACAGCAAACCAGACTGCTGGCAAAGCAAGGTGCTAAATGGGTGGTTACCCCAGAAAATGCGGTAGTGTTTGGTAACAAAGAGGATTACCACAACAGTGCTGAAGAACTGGGTGATGGGCCTGTTCAGGCAAGAATATCGCGCTTAGCTGTAGAGCAGCAGGTTTGGGTTCTCATCGGTAGTATGCCGATTCGCCGAACTTCAGCGGAGACTCAAGGCGTGACTACCACATCCGTTCTGTTTAATCCGCAAGGTCATATTGTGGCTCACTATGATAAGCTGCACATGTTTGATGTTAACGTTGCTGATGGCCACAAGCGTTATCGTGAATCAGAAACGTTTACGCCGGGTAACGATATCGTTGTGGCAGAAACGCCCTTTGCTAAGCTGGGATTGTCCATCTGTTATGATGTTCGTTTCCCTAATCTGTATGCAGAATTACGTCGATTAGGAGCCCAGATACTGTTGGTACCTGCTGCGTTTACCGCCGTAACTGGTAAGGCGCATTGGGAAGTTCTTCTAAGGGCTCGTGCGATAGAAAACCAGTGTTGGGTTATCGCAGTTGGTCAAGGTGGCCATCATGCTTGCGGAAGAGAAACTTGGGGACACTCAATGGTGATCAGTCCTTGGGGTGAGATCATTGCTTCACTAGAGCAAGATGCTGCAAGTCTGATTGTTGATATCGAGTTAGAACAAATAGAGAGTGTGCGTGCTGCTATGCCTATTAGTGCCCACACACGCTTTCATAATCAATTTATAGAGAAAAAGAGCTAAACATGAGTATAACCCGCATTGAAGAAGCATTATTAAAACCGGCAGGGCTTACTGAGCAAGACATTGCCGATACTCTGTCGAGCATCGCAACCCGCCAGATTGATTATGCAGATATTTATTTCCAGTCTAGCTGGCATGAGTCTTTGATTTTAGAAGACAGCATTATCAAAGATGGTTCATTCAACATCGACTGTGGTGTGGGCGTGCGAGCTGTCACTGGCGAGAAAACAGGTTTCGCGTATTCCGACCAAATCCAGTTAGAAGGTTTACAGCAAAGTGCGATTGCTGCGCGCGGTATTGCACAACAAGGGCAGAATGCATCTGTACAAGCCTTTAAACGCAATAGTAACCAAACCTATTATGCGGCTGTTAACCCATTAGAAAGCTGGGAAAAACAGAAGAAAACAGAATTACTACAGCAGATAGATGCTTACATCCGTACCAAAGAACCACTCGTTCAAGAAGTCTCTGTTAGCCTGAGTGGCGTGCATGAACAAGTGTTAGTTGCGGCGACAGACGGTACTTATGCTGGCGATATTCGTCCATTAGTTCGTTTATCTATCAGCGTATTAGCGCAACGTGGCGATCGCCGTGAACGCGGCAGTGCTGGTGGCGGTGGCCGTTTTACCTACGACTATTTCTTAAATGAAGAGAACGGACAGAAGATCGTTTTTTCTTATGCGGATGAAGCGATCCGTCAGGCACTGGTTAACCTAGAAGCTGATGCAGCACCTGCGGGCACTATGCCAGTGGTATTAGGCTCTGGTTGGCCGGGTGTTCTACTGCATGAAGCGGTAGGCCATGGTCTAGAAGGCGACTTCAACCGTAAAGAGTCATCAGTATTCTCTGGAAAAATCGGACAGAAGGTGACCTCCGATCTTTGTACTATTGTCGATGATGGCACTTTGAAAGATCTTCGTGGTTCACTGAACGTGGACGATGAAGGTGTGAATGGTCAATACAATGTACTGATCGAAAACGGTGTTCTTAAAGGCTATATGCAAGATAAGCTCAACGCGCGTTTAATGGGTGTTGCTCCAACGGGTAACGGCCGCCGAGAGTCTTACGCTCATTTGCCAATGCCTCGTATGACCAACACTTACATGCTGCCGGGTCAACATACTCCTGAAGAGATCATTTCTACGGTTAAGAAAGGGGTGTATGCGCCTAACTTCGGTGGTGGTCAGGTTGATATCACTTCCGGTAAGTTCGTGTTTTCAGCATCCGAAGCTTACTTAATTGAAAACGGTAAAGTGACTCGCCCAATTAAAGGCGCAACCTTAATTGGCTCTGGCATTGAAGCAATGCAGCAAGTCTCTATGGTGGGTAATGACCTGAGCATTGACCGTGGTGTTGGTGTGTGCGGCAAGGCTGGACAAAGTGTGCCTGTAGGTGTTGGTCAGCCGACACTGAAACTGGATGCGTTGACAGTGGGTGGCACGGAATAACCGTGTCCTCCAAATCGTGAGCATTAAATCAAAGCCTATGGAATATTGTAGGCTTTGTTGCTTGTTAACAGAGAATGACTTGTTAGCAATAAATTGTGTATTACCAGAAAGATCGTTTTAAGATCGTCATGCAGGTGGTAATTCACAACGATCCATGCGATATTGCGCGCAATTAAATTGATACCCTTTTTGTACACTTTGGAGCACATTTTTATGCCTCAACAAGATGATTATCTATCAGTGGAAGACTTCCTAGAAATTCAAAAGGAAGATACTCGCGAAATCATTCAAGCACTGCTGGAAGATGGCAGTGATCCTGAAGCGCTGTATGAGATTGAACACCACTTTTTCGCTGAAGATTTCGAAAAGCTAGAAAAAGCTGCTGTTGAAGCTTTTAAAATGGGCTTTGAAGTTCTTGAAGCTGAAGAAGCAGAAGATGAAGACGGCAGCAAACTGCTGTGCTTTGATGCAACTATGCAGTCTGCTCTTGATCCAGCAGCGATCGACGCTCAAGTTGAAAAACTGGTTAATCTAGCTGAAAAATACGACATCATCTATGACGGGTGGGGTACTTACTACGAGGGCGAAGATGCCTTGTACCCTGACGAAGATGAAGACGATGATGAAGAGTAAGTCTTAATATAGATACCAGCCTAGGCTGGTATTTTTTATTGCCACTATGTTTAAATGGTGCCAACTCTCCTAAAAGAAAATCATTCAATAAGAATATTATGCAGCTTTCTCTCGCCGGTTTATGGCAACTTTCACCGCTCACCGATTTATCCATACCGCAGGACGATATCACTTTTCCGTCACCACTCAGTGCTGTGTTACCTCAAACTTTGTCTGAAGACGAGATTGCACATCAGGAATGGCATCTCATGCACGATATTGAAGTCGATGAGAGCATGTTGAACTTCGGAGCCGTCGACCTTGTTCTGGAAGGTATCGATTATCATGCGGAAGTCCGTTTGAACGGTGTCGCTCTGTTTGATTGTGACGGCTCTCAGAAGATTTATCGAAAAGATGTTCTTCCGCAGCTAACACTAGGAAGAAATCGTTTTGAGATCCTCTTTCTGGAACAAGATGAAGATTGCCTGCTGGATGAAGAAGACGCTGAAGTTTGTTTGTTGAGTGAAGAGGTGAATAAGTACGATGACAGAATAGGCATATGGCGTGAGCCTTATTTGCAATTTATCCGTCATGTACGTTTAGGTGCTGTCACTACAGAACAAATCTGGCACTACGGTGGTGGTTGTGAGTTGCTGGTGAATTTGCACTTCACTACGTTCTTTCCGGGTCTAGTATCAGCAGCGGTCAAGTTTGATGGCATGACGTATCAGCTGCCAATTGATATCCGTAGTGACCATGTCAGTGCACTGTTTCAGGTCGACGCCCCGAAGTATTACGATAAAGCTAATCCAAATCCGAAAGATCTTTATGAGTTAAGCATCCAGTTGGATGGGCAGAGAAAAGTGTGCCAGCTCGGTCTATCTAGAGAGTTCTGCGTGACTCACTTCGTATAGAGTAGAAACCAAAAGCCCCAGCTCTTAGAGTTGGGGTTTTCTCTTAGTGAACACATTGCCAGTGATTATGATCGGCTTTACTTTGCCAGAATTTTTCATGGAAGTAGTAAGCACAAGTGTTAAAACTTGGCTCAATCAGTGCCATAACGCCGCCAATTAACCAGCTACCTGTTAGCATGTAGGCCACATTAAATGCCACTGTGTAGTGAATAACAGCAAAGCTCATGGTTTTGATTCTTGGGTTATGAGCATAGCGCTGTAGCGGAGCGTGTCTGTCCCAAACTTTCTCGTGGAAGTAGAATGCTACGGTGTTCACCATTGGCTCAAGCATTGCGATCAGGCTACCTAGAATGATGTCGCCTGTCAGTACGTATGCAACGGTAAATGCAATGCTGAAATGTAATGCTGCAAAACTGATAGTCTTTTTCATAAAGTGCCCAACCTTGTCTCTCTTTGTTGGGTTTATTATTGATAACTATTCGCATTAACGCTAGTGGTATTTTTGAATTACTGTGATAGGCAAAAACTAACAAAAAAGGCGCATTGAGCGCCTTTTTCTATTGTTAAGCTGTTATAGACCCGTTGGTTTGATAACCAGTACATTGACAGGTGAGTTTTCAACAACTTTGCTGGCGACAGAACCTAATACCACTTTATCGATTCGAGATCGTTTGTGACTTGGCATGATAATCAGATCTGCGTGAACCTTTTTAGCGTAATCAAGAATGGTGCTATAAGCTTTCCCTTCAGCAACATACACTTCAAATTCAACGCCGTCAGTGCTGAACTGCTGTGCAAATTTTTTCAGTTGCTGTTTCACATCTTCTTTCATTTGCTTTGCTGCTTCTTTAGGGAAGTAGGTAGCAACCATCGACATGTGAATGCCAGGCAGAACATTGAGCAGATGAACTTTAGCGTTGTTCTGTTTTGCATGCCAAACCGCATGTTCAACAGCCTTGTCACAGAAACCGTGCTCATTTAAATCAACAGGAACAAGAATGTTTTTATACATAATGTCATTTCTCTGAGTGATAAAGTCTGGCTATTCCGTTAATGGATTAGCCAGACGAAGGGTTAGGCTATAACTTGCTCTTTTTTCGCTCTTCTTCGTTGATTCCAGCCAAGTAGCACTGTCAGTAGTAGAGCAGGAAGGAATACCCATTCTTTCATTGGTCGTTCACTATCAATAATGATCGATTCAATTTCCCATCCAAAATCGATACCTGCTGATTCTGCAGGGCTACCGAACTCCACCATATCAACGATCATTTTCTCACCATCATTGTTGAGCATTAGCCCCATAGAAGAAATACGTTCTTCTGGAGTTGCTGCTCTGTCGTCAAATGGCAGTAGCACTGTCTTAGATACGAAGTCACCGTCAATAGTCTCACCGGCAACCAGCAGTTGTACAGGTTCACCAATAGGCTTTTGTTCTACGATTTGAGCAAGCTCAACACCCGGATGCACTTCTTGTGCTGGGTAAACCATATCCCACCAGAAACCTGGGCGGAAGAAAGTAAATGTCAAAGCGAGCAGAGCAACAACTTCCCACCATTTTGTCTTGGTAAACCACCAACCTTGTGTCGCTGCTGAGAACAGTAACATCGCGATAATCGATGAGATGATGGTTAGTCCAAGATGCCACCACGTATCAATACCCATTAACAGTAACTGGGTGTTGAATACAAACATAAACGGCAAAATGGCGGTTCGTATGTCGTAGGTAAAACCTTGAATACCGGTACGAATTGGATCGGATTTAGCAATTGCAGCTGCGGCAAATGCAGCCAGACCTACAGGTGGTGTATCATCAGCCAAAATACCGAAATAGAACACAAACAAGTGAACGGCGATAAGTGGGATGATTAATCCGTGCTGAGCACCAAGGGTGACGATAACCGGAGCCATCAGCGTTGAAACCACAATGTAGTTTGCTGTTGTTGGTAAGCCCATACCTAAAATCAGGCTGATCACAGCAGTAAACAGTAGCATCATAATCACGCTACCGCCTGAGATGAACTCAACGAAGTCTGTCATCACAAGACCAATACCTGTCAGCGTTACCACACCCACGACCGTGCCGGCAGCTGCGGTTGCAACCCCGATACCAATCATGTTTCGAGCACCAGAAACTAAACTTTCAAGCAAATCGACAACACCTACTTTTGCTTGTTCAGCCGCATCATTCGATTGGTTAAACACTGCCATTAACGGACGTTGTGTCAGCAGAATGAACATCATAAAGACGGTTGCCCAAAACGCAGACAAGCCCGGAGAAAAACGTTCAACGGTTAAACACCAAACTAAAACAACAATCGGTAATAGAAAGTGCAGGCCAGATTTTACTGTTGGACCAACATCAGGGATCTCCTGAATATCTTCGTCAAGATTAAAGCCGCCTTCTTTGGCATATTTAGATGACACCTTGACCAGCGCAATATAGGAAGCAAGTAAGGCTATGCCCACTAGCACGGTTGCTAATGAGCCGAAAACATCTTTTGTCCAGCCAATTCCGTAATAAACCACTGCACTAATGACACAGATAGCCAGAATAGTTCCGGTGAAAGAGAGCATGCTTTGTAAGAATGTCGAAGTGTGTCGTCTTGGCAGACCTTGCATGCCTGCTTTACACGCTTCTAAGTGGACAATGTAGATCAAAGCGATATAAGAGATTAGCGCAGGTAAAAGTGCAGCTTTGATAACTTCTACATAAGAAATGCCGACGTATTCCACCATTAAGAATGCAGCCGCACCCATGATTGGCGGCGTGAGCTGACCATTAGTTGAGGCCGCAACTTCGACAGCGCCTGCTTTTGATGCTGGGAAGCCAACTTTCTTCATTAGAGGAATAGTAAACGTACCTGTTGTCACAACGTTGGCAATCGATGAACCAGAAACCAGCCCTGATAAACCGGATGCCACAACAGCCGCTTTTGCTGGGCCGCCGCGCATGTGACCTAATAAAGAGAAAGCAACTTTAATGAAGTATGAACCAGCACCTGCTCTTTCCAGCATTGCACCAAAGAGCACGAACAGGAATACAAATGAGGTAGAAACACCTAAAGCTACACCGAACACACCTTCTGTTGTTAGCCATAGGTGAGACATTGCTTTATTTAAGCTCGCACCTTTGTGAGCAATAACCTCTGGCATATATGGGCCAGCAAAGGTGTAAAACAAGAATACCGCAGCAACCGCCATTAACGGTGGACCAAGCGCTCGGCGAGTTGCTTCCAGCAGCAATAGCATACCGGCAGATGCGGTAACTACATCAAGCAAGGTTGGGGCACCTGAGCGGCCTGCTAACTGTGCGTAGAAGATATAAATATATGAAGCACAAAAGCTACCTACAAGTGCGAATACCCAGTCAATAAGCGGGATTCGGTCTCGTGAAGAGTTCTTTAGAGCCGGATAGGCTGTAAAGGCAAGAAAGACAGCAAACGATAAATGAATTGCTCTTGCTTGAGTATCGTTAAGTACGCCGAAGTTAAAAATGAACGGTAACGGAGATGCGTACCAAAGCTGGAACAATGACCAACATAGTGGCACAAACCACAAAATGCGACCCGGAATACCACTTGGGTTTCTGGCGCCTGTATCCGCTTGTGCGACCATCTCTTGCACATCTTGAGACGGAGAATTTGTCTGCGTCATGTACATTATCCTTTTAATGATGGTAAAGAGTTACAACGAAGAGAGGTTTTCTAAATATGAGTGAAAACCCAAAATATTGAACGTAAATAGTGATTAACAATAAGGAGGCTCTAAGCCTCCTTATTGTCGGAGTTGCCAGTAATTATTTTAGCAGACCGATTTCTTTGTAGTACTTCGCAGCACCTGGGTGAAGAGGGATAGAAAGACCCGCTTTAACCATGTCTTCTTTCTTCAAGTTTGCAAATGCAGGGTGCAAACGAGTGAAAGTTTCGAAGTTTTCAAATACCGCTTTTGCAACGTTGTAAGCGACTTCATCAGAAACATCAGACGTTGTTACTAGAGTCGCGGCTACACCGAAGCTATTCACATCTTGATCTGTACCACGGTACATACCAGCTGGAACTGTGCTGTATGCGTAGTATGGGTTGCCCGCAACGATCTTGTCGATCTGCTCGCCAGTCGCAGGAACTAACTTAGCGTCACATGATGTAGTTGCTTCTTTGATTGAGCCATTTGGGTGACCAACCATGTAGATGAATGCGTCAATTTTGTTATCACACAATGCTTGAGAACGCTCAGAGCCTTTTAGCTCAGAAGCCAATGTGAAGCTGTCATTTGTCCAGCCAAATGCATCCATAACAACTTGCATTGTTGCGCGGTCGCCAGAGCCTGGGTTACCAATGTTTACACGTTTACCAGCAAGATCGGCTACACCATTAATGCCAGCATCAGTGCGAGCGATGATGTTAAAAGGTTCTGTGTGAAGAGAGAACATCGCGCGTAATTTATTGAATGGGCCTTGTTCTGCAAATTCACTTGTACCGTTGTAGCCGTGGTATTGCCAGTCAGACTGCACGATACCGAAATCAAGCTCGCCTGAGCGAATTGTATTTACGTTGTAAATAGAACCGCCGGTAGATTCTACAGAGCAGCGAATGTTGTGTTCTTTACGGTCTTTGTTAACAAGCTTACAGATTGCACCACCAGTTGGGTAATAAACACCAGTGACAGAACCAGTACCGATTGTGATGAACTCTTGCGCGTTAACAGCGCCTGCACCAAGAATTGTTGCAGCAATAGCGCCGACCTTTATGATTTTATTCAATGCCATGAATTTCCCTTCCTTCATTCATAATTACCCAAAACAAGTGTAGCTGCTTTGGTCGTTTCTTCATGAGAAACAGTATCTTTTTCAATCCTTATGTTGAAAAAGTGTCAGGATAATAGCAAAAAAACATCACATAATAATAGTGATGTTTAAAAATGTAGTCATAAAAGCTAAGTATTACCACTAACTTAGAATGAATTGTTTCATGATGTTTCAATTTTGTAATTCACGGGTTGCATTAGTTTTGAGTGAGTAAACAATTGTTGATTTTGAGGATTACAGATAGAAAAAAGTCACGTACTGATCCCAGTACGTGACTTCTAGAAAGGTAATAATGTATAGCGATTAATGAGTTACACTCAGATAGCTATTTAACCAGCGTACTCAAACAGTTCACAAACAGAGGTAAATAGCTGCTTAGTTGTAATGTTTAGTGTAGGGGTAATGAAGATAGTATCGTCACCAGCGACAACGCCCAGGATACCTTCAGATTTACCAAGAGAATCAAGTAAACGTGCGATAAGTTGAGCTGCACCTGGGCCTGTGTGGATAACCACGAGTGCATTGTTGTAGTCAACATCCAGTACGAGTTCTCTCAGAGAGCTTGATACAGTTGGGACGCCTAATTCAGCAGGTAAGCAATAGACCATCTCCATTTTTGCGTTACGTGTGCGTACAGCACCGAACTTGGTAAGCATACGGGAGACTTTAGATTGGTTAATATTGTCAAAGCCTTCATTTTTAAGAGCGTCAACGATATCGCCTTGAGAGCCAAATCGTTCTTCTTTTAATAAAGCTTTAAAAGCGCGGACTAGGTTGTCTTGTTTATCTGCACTACGCATATTTTGGTTACCACTAATTCAATAATGGTGCATATTCTCGCATAGATATTCACTTACAGGCAAATTAAGGTTCAAAACTGTCTAAAAGGTCACTTTAAATAGATACAATTCGGGCTCAGGAAGAGAGAGAAAGGAAGATTTAAAGGGGCAAGGGATATGTCAATACTCAGTTAACGATTTGCGAGTTATCTAGGAAGTGTTCGAAGTCGCAAAGCTGGCGTTAACTGTTTGTAATCAACTTGTGATTACTATAATTTTTTGGTCAGATATTACACTACCCTACAAAACATAAATAAGACAAAAACTCACAAGGAGAACGATAATGAAAGTCTCTGTTATTGGTGCCGCTGGCGGCATTGGTCAAGCCCTTGCTTTATTGCTTAAAAACCGTTTACCTGCAGGATCAGATCTTGCCCTGTATGATATTGCTCCGGTAACGCCTGGTGTTGCTGCGGACTTAAGTCATATACCAACCCCTGTTTCTATCAAAGGCTATTGTGGTGAGGATCCAACTCCTGCCCTTGAAGGCTCTGATGTTGTTTTAATTTCCGCTGGTGTTGCTCGTAAACCGGGTATGGATCGTGCGGATCTATTTAATGTGAATGCTGGCATCGTAAGATCTCTGGCTGAACGCATTGCAGTAGTTTGTCCAAATGCGTGTGTGGGTATTATTACCAACCCTGTGAATACTACTGTTCCTATCGCGGCTGAAGTTTTGAAAAAAGCGGGTGTCTACGACAAGCGTAAACTGTTTGGTGTTACTACTCTGGACGTTATTCGTGCTGAGACTTTCGTTGCTGAACTGAAACAGAAAGATCCAGGTGATGTTCGAGTTCCTGTGATCGGCGGTCACTCCGGTGTGACGATTCTTCCTCTTCTTTCTCAAGTAGAAGGTGTTGAATTCACAGATGCAGAAGTGGAAGCATTGACTAAGCGCATTCAAAACGCGGGTACAGAAGTTGTAGAAGCAAAAGCGGGTGGCGGTAGTGCAACGCTATCTATGGGACAAGCGGCTTGCCGATTTGGTTTGTCTCTAGTGAAAGCTCTACAAGGTGAAGATGTTATTGAATACGCGTATGTTGAAGGTAGCGGCGAACATGCACCTTTCTTTGCTCAACCAGTTAAGTTAGGTAAAAACGGAATAGAAGAAGTGTTGAGCTACGGTCCGCTTAGCCAGTTTGAAAAAGCTGCGTTGGATGGCATGCTAGAAACACTTAACGGCGATATTCAAACTGGTGTTGAGTTCGTTAAGTAATTCTGTGTTTAAACTATTTTCTAGCCGCTCCCCAGATGGAGCGGCTTTTTTATGGCTACTTATTTATGATTATTTACTGCGATTCACTGCCATATGGGCAAGAGTAACTAATGCCTGCTTATATTCGCTCTCTGGTAGAACTTCAAGCTGTGCAATCGCTTTATCCGCTTCTTCCAATGCTTTGTTCACGGTATATGTGAGGGAACCTGCTTGCTCCATCGTAGCGAGGATATCGTTCAGACGTTCCATACCGTTTGCATGCTCAATTGCGTCGCGAATCATTTCAGCTTGTTCCGGTGTGCCATTGCGCATTGCATGCAGTAGCGGCAGAGTCGGTTTTCCTTCTGCTAGGTCATCGCCGACATTTTTACCCATTTCTTCGCCGTCAGAAGTGTAATCCATCACATCATCAATTAGCTGGAATGCGGTACCTAAATATTTACCGTAGTTCTGCAAAGCCGTTTCTACTTCTTCTGGAGCCTCAACTAAAATCGCACCGATTTGAGTTGCCGCTTCGAACAGGCGAGCAGTTTTAGAATAGATAACCTGCATATACAGTTCTTCAGTAGTATTAGGATCGTTGCAGTTCATTAATTGTTGAACTTCACCTTCTGCAATCACGTTTACAGCATCGCTCATAAGCTTAAGGATCTTCATTGATCCTAGCTCTGTCATCATCTGAAATGAGCGAGTATAGATAAAGTCGCCGACCAACACACTGGCAGCATTTCCAAATGCCGCATTGGCTGTTTCTTTACCTCGACGCATGTCTGATTCATCGACGACATCGTCGTGCAACAGGGTTGCAGTATGAATAAATTCGATAAATGCCGCAGCGGTTGTATGTGCGGTGCCTTCGTAACCTAGGGCTTTGGCTGACAATACAGCCAGTAAAGGCCTTAGACGCTTGCCGCCACTACCGACAATATAGAACCCGAGTTGATTGATCAAAGAGACATCAGAGTTGAGCTGAGCTTGAATTGTTTCATTCACTTTTGCCATGTCATCGGCAGTAAGCGCTTGGATAGCTTTAAAATCCATTGTACATCCGGCTGAAGTTAGAGCTTGTAAGGCATTTTGTCTTCTAGAATTGTTGAATAATACACTAAAAAGCATTGATTAATACACGCCATAAAGGCATGATTGCGGCACTTTTGTTTGGCGATTAGCTTTTCGCCAATTTTTTTAAAATATGGCTTGTCATAGGACCATCATTCACGTAGAATCTGCGCCCTATTGATGATTAGTTTAGCGCACACCCTCATTGCTCACATATGGCATAGGCTGTGCGGAAAGAGCGGAGTAAAATATGTACGCTGTTTTCCAATCTGGTGGTAAACAACACCGTGTAAGCGAAGGTCAAACTCTTCGTTTAGAGAAATTAGACGTTGAAACTGGTGCAACTGTTGAATTTGATAAAGTTCTTCTAGTTGCTAACGGTGAAGAAATCACTGTTGGTGCACCTCTTGTTGAAGGCGGTAAAATTACTGCTGAAGTAGTACAACACGGCCGTGGCGATAAAGTTAAAATCGTTAAGTTCCGTCGTCGTAAGCACTCTCGTAAACAACAAGGCCACCGTCAGTGGTTCACTGAAGTGAAAATTACTGGCATCAACGCTTAAGTAACTTAGGAGAGTTTAACAATGGCACACAAAAAAGCTGGCGGTTCTACTCGTAACGGCCGTGATTCAGAAAGTAAACGTCTTGGTGTTAAGCGTTTCGGTGGTGAATCTGTATTAGCAGGTAACATCATCGTTCGTCAACGTGGTACTAAGTTCCACGCTGGCACTAACGTTGGTATCGGTAAAGACCACACTCTTTTCGCTCTTACTGAAGGTAAAGTGAAATTTGAAGTTAAAGGTCCTAAAAACCGTAAATTTGTTAGCATCGAAGCTGAATAAATTTAATACCTAACTGAATTCAAAAGCCCTACCGTTACGGTGGGGTTTTTTATTTATGCAGAACAAAAAAGAAGGGGTTCTTCAGTAGAAGAATATAGAGTCCCTCCTTATCTGTTCCAATATGTAGGTTTAGATCTCTCGTCAACGCGATGAATCTGGATCTGCTAAAATTTATATCACTGGTAATAAGTGATATTGCAACGCAAGTAATGCGGAGTAAGTAATGAAATTCGTTGATGAAGCGGTAATTAAAGTCGAAGCGGGCGATGGCGGTAACGGCGTTGTTAGCTTTTGGCGTGAAAAATTCGTAACGAAAGGCGGCCCTGATGGTGGCGACGGCGGCGATGGTGGCGATGTCTACATCGAAGCTGATGAGAACTTGAATACACTGGTTGACTATCGTTTCCAGCGTTTTTACGCAGCTGAACGCGGCCAAAACGGTGGTGGCGGTAACTGTACTGGTAAACGTGGTAAAGATATTACTCTGAAAGTACCTGTAGGTACTCGCGCAGTGGATATTCACACCAATGAAATCGTTGGTGAAGTAGCTGAACACGGCAAGAAAGTGATGGTCGCTAAAGGTGGTTGGCACGGTCTTGGTAACACTCGTTTTAAATCATCTGTAAACCGTGCTCCACGTCAAAAGACCATGGGTACGAAAGGTGAGGTTCGTGAACTGCGTCTTGAGCTATTGCTGCTTGCTGACGTAGGTATGCTAGGTTTGCCAAACGCAGGTAAATCGACCTTTATTCGCTCTGTATCAGCGGCGAAACCAAAGGTAGCGGATTATCCGTTTACGACATTGATCCCAAGCTTGGGTGTAGTGAGTGTTGTACCTGAGAAGAGCTTTGTTGTTGCTGACATCCCAGGACTTATCGAAGGTGCCGCAGAAGGTGCTGGTCTAGGTATTCGCTTCTTGAAACACCTAGAGCGTTGTCGCGTACTGCTTCACATGATCGACATTTTACCTATTGATGGAAGTGAGCCTGCGCAAAATGCTCTGACCATTATGGATGAGCTTGAGCAATACAGCGAAAAACTAGCGAAGAAGCCAGTTTGGTTAGTGTTTAACAAAGCGGATCTGATGCTTGAAGAAGAAGCGGATGAAAAGATCCAAGAGATCTTAGAAGCGCTAGCTTGGGAAGGTCCATACTTCAAGATTTCAGCAGTAAACAAACAGGGCACTGCTGAGCTTTGTCGCGAACTGGCTGACTTTATGGAAACTCTACCTCGTGCAGAAGAAGAGTTAAGCGAAGAGCAAAAAGTTGAGTTTATGTGGGATGATTATCACAAAGACGCAATGGCAGGTCGCAATGTTATCACTGAAGATGATGATGACGATTGGGATGACTGGGACGACGAAGAAGATGACGGTCACGTTATCTATGTACGTGAATAGTTCTGCCTACTGACATTAGCCGCAAAGATTTATTGCGGCTTTTTTGTGTCTAAATCATATTTCACGATATGATTTTCATGCAAACTAGTGCTTCACAGTTTTTACCCTTAGGACGTTAGGAAAGGAATCATGGCATCCAGACAGAGAGCCGTATCGAGGTTAATCGCACAAGCAGGTCAAATGTTACTGGCTCACGGCGCTGAAAGCGCTTTGGTGGTTGGGATCATGGAAAGGATGGGGCGTGCCTGTGGCATGACAGAGGTGGAAGTTTCACTCTCAGCAGGATCTTTGGTTGTCACGACACTGGAAAGTGACCACTGTATTACTACCACCAGACGCTGCGCTGATCGTGGTATCAACATGCGTGCTGTAACTCAAATTCAACGTATTTGCATCATGATGGAAAAAGGTCTGCTGGATCATTCCTTAGCGCAAAAGAAACTTAACCAGATTAGCCCTGAGCGTTACAACCGTTGGTTGGTAGTGTTGATGATTGGGCTGTCCTGTTCCTCTTTTTCCCGTCTCGCTGGCGGTGACTGGACGGTATTTGCTATTACCTTTGTTGCTTCCGCTGTCGGTATGTTCGTTCGTCAGGAAATCGGACATCGTCATTTCAACCCGCTGCTGAACTTTGCGGCGACCGCTTTTGTCACGTCAGTCATTTCCGCTCAAGCTGTGATCTATCAACTCGGCAATAAACCAACCATCGTTATGGCATCTTCGGTGCTGATGCTGGTACCCGGTTTCCCATTAATTAACTCTGTTGCTGATATGCTCAAAGGCTTTGTAAACGTGGGTATTGCCCGTTTTGTGATGGCAAGCTTGCTGACTCTAGCAACGTGTCTGGGAATTATTGCTGCCATGAGTATTACTGGCGTGTGGGGGTGGTAGAGATGTTAAGTTGGCAATTGCTGTTTGGTCTTATTAACGACATGTTCTTTGCTGCTATTCCGGCGGTTGGTTTTGCTCTGGTTTTTAACGTCCCTGTTCCTGCGCTGAAATATTGTGCACTGGGTGGCGCTATAGGCCATGGCTCGCGCTATTTAATGATGCAGTTTGGCATTCCTATTGAGTGGGCCTCCTTCTTTGCCGCCACAATTGTCGGCATGATAGGTGTTCACTGGTCGCATAAGTTTTTGGCTCATCCTAAAGTGTTTACTGTCGCTGCACTTATTCCAATGGTGCCCGGTGTTTTCACTTATAAAGCGATGATCGCTATGGTGGAAATCAACCATTTAGGTTTTCGACCAGAACTGTTAGAGACTTTATTTGAGAACTTCCTCAAAGCAATGTTTATTATCGCCGGCCTAGCGGTTGGTCTTGCGGTGCCGGGGCTGTTATTCTATCGACGCAAACCCGTGGTTTAACAAACGGACAGTTTGAAGAAGTAATCGTCTAATAGGGAAGAATAATGATCATCAGTATGATTGCCGCGATGGCAAATGATCGAATTATTGGTAAAGATAACCAAATGCCTTGGCACTTACCTGCAGATTTCGCTTGGTTTAAGCGTTGTACTTTAGGTAAGCCCGTTATCATGGGTCGTAAAACTTACGAATCGATTGGACGCCCTCTACCGGGACGGCAGAATATTGTGATCAGTCGTGATCCTAGCCTGAACATTGAAGGCGTGAAGGTGACTACTTCAATTGAAGAAGCTATTAAGCTAGCAGATGACGTTGAAGAGGTGATGATCATTGGTGGCGGTAGCGTGTATGCGACTTGTCTGCCCAAGGCTGACCGTCTGTATGTCACCTATATTGATGCTGATATCGAAGGTGATACGCAGTTCCCTGATTGGGGAGATGGTTGGCTGGAAAGCCATAGAGAAACCTTTTCGGCTGATGAAAAGAACGCCTACGATATGAAGTTTGTGATTCTAGAACGTCACTAAATCATTGGATAAAAAACAAAGCCCAGCATTATCGCTGGGCTTTGTTTATTTGAGTTCTATTCAATGGCGGCGCTGAGTGCATCCTGAGTGAAGAACTTCTTTTCTTCCCAGTGCAGCAGAGTCAAATGTCCACCCCACACACATCCTGTATCAAGTCCAATTACATCTTTGCCGTGATAACCTTCCAGTGCTGCCCAGTGTCCAAACAGAACGGTCTTTTCAATTGGTACTCTGTTTTTGAGATCGAACCAAGGCTGTAGCAGATTACCACTGACTTCCGACGGAGGAAGTTTACACTTCATATCCAGTCTTCCATCGATAAAACAGAATCTCATGCGAGTATAAGCGTTAATGATATAGCGATAGCGATCCAGATCTTTAAGATCAGATCGCCATTGATCTGGTTGGTTGGAATACATGTTTTTAATCAGCCACATCCAACGATCGCTTTGCAGTATGGATTCGATCTCTTTTGCACATTCACGCGCAGTGTCTAAATCCCACTTAGGTGAGATACCCGCATGACAAACAACAAACTCATCGTGCTCTAAAAACAGTGGCTGTTCACGCAGCCAGTGCAGGAGTTCATCTCTGTCTTCTGCTTCTAATATTGGTCGTGTTTTATCTTTGCTTTTAATTGGATGAATGCCACAGGCGACCGCAAGGAGATGCAAATCGTGATTACCCAAAACGACTTTTGCGGCATCACCCAACGAACGAATGAAGCGCAACGTTTCTAAAGATTTAGGGCCGCGAGCGACGAGATCACCCGCTACCCACAAGATATCTTCTTTCGGATCGAAATTAACTTGTTCAAGCAGTAACTGAAGTTCGTCAAAACAGCCTTGGATATCACCAACAATATAATTCGCCACTGTTACTCCGGTTAGTTTAAAACGTTAGGGACGGCCAAACGGAAAGGCTCGATATTGACGATGAACTCTTTACCCTCATGATCGTGCATGATGTAGTGCCCTTGCATTACGCCAACAGGTGTTTCAATTGCCGTTCCACTGGTATAGGTGTACTCATCGTTGGCATCAATAAAAGGTTGTTCGCCGACCACGCCATCACCTTCTATAACCAGTTGCTTGCCATTGGCATCGGTGATTAACCAACGACGGCTGATGAGTTGTACAGTTTCAGGGCTCAGGTTTTTAATAGTAATCAGGTACGCGAATACGTAGCGCATCTGCTCAGGAGTCGATTGTTCAGGGATATATTTGGTATGAACTTGAATCTTAATACAAGGCGCAGAGACATCATCCATGTGAACTCCTTATCAAGATAGGAAAAACAACAGGACGAGCTATGTCGTCCTGTTTTTAGTTTACTACTCGTCGCTCTTATTGCTATCAGAAGCATTTGCGTCTAGCCAGTTTGCCATCGCAACAAACTGAGCCAGAGTCAGGTTTTCTGGACGCATGGATGCGTTCACTCCAAGCTCTTCTAACACTTCAAGCGGCATTAATGCTTTGTAGCAGTTACGTACAGTTTTACGACGCTGGTTGAAACCTTCACGAACTACGCGATCTAGCCATTTCAGGTTCGTCGCTGGGTGAGGCAGTTCTTCATAAGGAACCAAGCGCACAACTGCTGAATCTACTTTTGGCGGCGGAACAAATGCTGTTGGCGGCACTTCAAGTACTGGCACTACTTTGCAGTAGTATTGAGCCATAACTGTTAAGCGGCCATACGCTTTGCTACCAGGGCCTGCTGCAAGACGGTTCACCACTTCTTTTTGTAGCATAAAGTGCATATCTTGAATGTCTTTATGATATTCAAACAAGTGGAACATCAGTGGGGTAGAAATGTTATATGGCAGGTTACCAAAAATACGCAGTTTGTTGTTTGGCTTTACTAACTGAGTAAAGTCAAAACGCATGGCATCACCTTCATGAATGGTCAGTTTATCTGCCAATTCAGGATGGTTACGCAGACGTTCGGCCAAGTCACGGTCTAGCTCGATTACTGTGAACTTATCTACTTCACGACCAACGGGCTCAGTGATAGCGCCAAGACCTGGACCGATTTCAACCAAGTTTTGACCCGGACGTGGATTTATTGCTGAAACGATACCGTCGATAATATAAGGATCGTTTAGAAAGTTTTGACCAAAACGTTTACGCGCTTTGTGTCCTAAGTGGACATCATTTCTCATAGTGTTCTCGAAGTTAATTCGTTTTCTTATCAACTAATTCAATAGCTTGAGCGAGTGCTGTTCTGAAACTACCAATATCGGCTGTACCCGTAGCAGCAAGATCTAACGCTGTTCCGTGGTCGACAGACGTTCGGATAAATGGCAGACCTAATGTGATATTCACAGAACGACCAAAACCTTTGTATTTCAATACAGGGAGAACTTGATCATGGTACATACCTAAAACGGCATCCGCTTTTTGCAAGTATTTGTCGTTGAAGATGGTGTCTGCTGGCAGTGGACCAATCAGATTTATGCCATCTTGCTGACGTAATTTTTCCAATGTTGGAGTAATGGTGTCGATTTCTTCTCGACCCAACACGCCATCTTCACCTGCATGAGGATTAAGGCCGCATACATATATAGTAGGCTGCTCAATCGCAAATTTCTCAACGAGATCCTTGTGGAGAATATGAATGATCTTTTCTAGACGCTCACTGGTTACCGCTTTAGAAACGTAAGCCAATGGTATATGCGTGGTTACAAGTGCAACTCGTAATCCTTCCGTTGCCAGCATCATCACCACCAGTGGTGTATTAGATTGCTCGGCAAAAAACTCAGTGTGGCCACTAAAGGCAACACCAGCTCGGTTGATCACCCCTTTGTGTACAGGGCCGGTGACAATAGCATCAAATTCATTATTCATACAGCCCAAAGCGGCTCTTTCTAATGTTTTTAATACGTAATGTCCGTTTTGTTCATCGAGCTGACCAGCAACAACAGGTGCTGTGGTCGCGAAGTGGTCGACGACCAGCGTGCCTGCTTTTTGAGGTTGTGGCGTTAGCTCAGCATTGTAATCAAGCAGTTCAACATTGATGCCGAGCGCTGTCGCTCTTTCCGCCAACATGTTTTTATCCGCACAGACAACGATTTGATGTGTCCAGTCTTCTTTGGATAGCGCTAAAACAAGATCGGGGCCAATACCCGCAGGCTCACCAGCGGTAACCACGATGCGTTTAATTTTCATCCTGATCACCTTTTAACTCTTCAACAAATGCACTTGCTCGCAGTTCTTGTATCCAAGCACCGGCTTCTTCGTTGAATTTACGGTTGAACAGAATACCGTAGGCTTTGTTCTTCAACGCAGAGTCTGTTCGGTCTACCTCGCGTCTATCAAGTACTTCTACGATATGCCAGCCGTGTACGGTTTTAAATGGTTCACTGATTTGTCCGACAGGTAGTGTTTCTACCTGATGTTTAAATTCTGGAACGTACAAATCTGGCGTTTGGTAACCTAGCTCACCGTGTTGTGCAGCGGACCCTGGGTCTTGGCTGTATTGCTGTGCTAGGTCGCCAAAGTTCGCGTTACCAGCTTTAATCTGCTCGATAAAACCTTCAAGTCTCTTCTTCGCGCCTTCATCACTTAGAATAATGGTTGGCTTGATCAGAATATGGCGAGTATTTACCTCAGTTACCGCAACTGTTTCTAAGCCTTTTACATCATCGATTTTTAAGATATGAAAACCAACACCACTGCGGAATGGCCCGATAATGCTACCTTTGTTTTGCATCTTGATTTGGTCGGCAAAAATGGTTGGCATCTCTTCTTTACGCATCCAACCCCAGTTCCCACCTTCTAACGCCTTCGGACCTTTGGAGTAGCTGTAAGCCATTTTACTAAAGTCAGCACCTGAGTTGAGTTGTTCAACCAGTTCATTCGCTTGCTTTTCTAACTGAGCTTTATCTTGGTTATCATTGAAGCGCAGTTGAATATGGCTGATTTTATATTGAACGGTTGCATTGGTTTCTTGAGCAAGGAGCTCAGCTAATGTATCGACTTCAGCTGGTAAAATATTGATACGACGACGAACCATGGCATTTCGGGCTTCACTGACTGACATCTCTTTTCGCACTTGTTCGCGAAATTCTGCATAGGTGAGGCCTTGTGCGCTTACTGAAGCCTGCAACTTTTCTAATGTTTGATTGTTTTGTTTGGCAATATTACCGATAGCATCGTTCAGTCGAGCATCGTCAATACGCACGCCAATGCGCTCTGCTTCTTGCTGTTGCAGCGTATCAATGATGAGTTTTTCTCTTACCTGATCACGCAGAACCGATTCTTCTGGCAAAGATTGACCATTACTACTGGCATTTACTTTGACCGTTTTTAATGCGCTGTCGATGTCACTTTGTAAGATAACACCACCGTTTACAATGATGGCAACGCGGTCGAGTTCTACTGGTGCAGCATTAACATTGCTCATGCTTAGAGCTGCGACTAAACCTAAGAGGGTGTGTTTCCACAAGTTCATTTAAATTCCTATTATCTTAATAACTTATCGTTATCTGAGTCGTAAATTAGTTATTCAAGAAGAATGGACGACCATAGCTTAGAGAGTTACCTGCGCTGTCAACTCCTGTCATACTAGAGCCCGCGCCTACACTAGTACCAAAACCAATGATACCGATGTTGAAACTAAAGTTGTTTTCGTAAACTGGATCTTTGTAATACGCCACATCGTTGATGCTGGTGGTTCCCCAACTCTTCAACTGATTGCTGTATGTGAAGCCCATGTACCAGCAGTCAGATGTGTAACGTAAGTTCGCTAGCCACTCCAATGCTTCATCAGTGGTTAAGTCGTGGAAATACTGGGCACTTGCATACCATTTCCTAGATAGCTGGTAGCCGGCGATAACGCCTGCTTGTGAGATGCCGTCTTGGGTGATGTTTGCAACATCAATACTTTCACCTACAGTGTTCTCGATATATTCCTTAGTAACATAACGATAGTTAGTCTGGATAAATCCATCGTTAAATCGATACTCTAGAGTACTGTTAGCCAACTGCAGTGCGCTGGTGTCAACATCGTATTGAACTCCCCCATGGTAGAAAAGGAAATCATCATAGTTGAAGTCCATTTCCATTGCCCAAGCAGAGTAATTGGTCTTACTTCCTGAATCTGAATTGTTCTCTTCTGAGTAGTTGGAAGGTTTAAACTTTTTGTCGATATAAAAAATCTGACCAAAAGCGATGTTTAGGCGCTCTTTGTATGCTTCATCAAAAAATCGGCTAGATGCACCGTAGCTGAATTGGTTTGCTGATGCGATGTAATCAACACCACTGTACTTACGACTGCGGAACAGACCATAGTAGTCTGTTTGCAACAGAGTTGTATCGTATAGGCCGATGTTGCTTTGATCTTTGTTCGGTACGTACAAATACTGGACTTGCGGTTCGAGCGTTTGGGTGTAGTTATCAAAGAGAACCGTATCGCGCTCCAAAATAATGCCAGCATTGGTTCTGAACTCTGGAATTACGCGTGAAACGTTTTCTTCCAAACCATAGTAGTCATTGTCATTTTTCCCATCGCCATCACTATCTTGGTAAGAGGTATCAACATCTTTGATATCTTGTTGGTAATAGGTTCCGAGCAGGCGCGCCTCAGTTGTCCAACTGCCCCAAGTATTAGCCAGTGGGATCTTGAATCCTGGCTCAATGTGTAAGCGAGTGGCTGATGGTTTTCCTTCACCGTCGGTCTCGAAACGCGAGACATGGCTTTTCAGATCAAAATCCAAATAACGCATTAGTTCTGGGGCATAGTAGTTAAATGCTATCTGAGGCATTAAACGATAAGGCTGGTTAGCGCTGGTTTGATCTTCCAGTAACAATTGGAATTGCCTCACCAGAATGGACGTATCCCAGTTTTGGCTACGATAAGTTACTTGGCCTTCCTGAATAAGCTGACCATCCTCACGGTTACCAATGCTGGAATCCAAATCTGAGAAGTAGCTGTAATCACTGACTTTTGAGTAGTCGACCTCAAACTTCCATGCTTGTTGGAAGATACCGCTGTGTTCGTATTGGTAGCCCCAACGAGCGCCTTTATCTAAGTGAAGCTGGTCTTCATTGAGATATTCGGATTTGATCTGACCTTGACCAAAATCGCTCAGATAGCGAAATACACTGTTAAGCTGCGAACCACGGTTCTGCATATAGTGATAAGTGGTTTCTAAATCGTAATTTGGTGCCAGGTTCCAGTAGACGGGAATATCCATCTCGAAACCGTCTCGAGTGCCATACGAGACTGTTGGATACAAGAAACCTGTTTTACGCGTATCACCAATTGGAACGGTTAAGAACGGCAAATAAAAAACGGGAACGCGTTGAATTTCTAAACGAGGGTTGTAGAAGGTTGCTTGTTCTTCGTTTTGGTCGATATCAATACTGGATGCGCGTAGACGCCAAGAGTTATCATCTTCAGGACAAGAGGTGATAGAACCGTCTTCGATTTCATAAACCGCTTTACCTGTTTTGGCTACATATTTAGCATCACCACGGCCTGGCTCACACAGGAACTTATAGCGAGTGTTTTCTAGCGTCATCTCATCATTGTTGAGATTATTGACCGCCTTATCCGCTACGGCTTTAACTTCACCATCACTGAAATTCACGTTTCCTTCAGCAACCGCGATGTTGTCTTTTTGGTGCAGAGTGACGTTATCCGCTTCAATGCGTTTCTTACCTTGCACAACCACGACGTTACCGGAATAAGTCGCTTTATCGCCATTAATTGCTTCTAGATTATCCGCTTCGACATTGATAGGCTGTTCGTTCGGATTAACTGGTTCAGGTTCATTGATAAGACACTGATCGATAGCAGGCAACTTTTGCGCACTGTCATCTAGCGTATCTTCTGCATGGATTTGTGGTGCAAACAGTGCAGCGCTAATGGAAACAGCTAAAAATGAGCGGGAAAAAAGTGACATTGAATTGTACTATCCTGTTGAACTTGTGTAATTCCAATATTGGGAGCAAATGCTAAATGATAACGTTCGATATCATAAAGGAAATTAACTCTCCCGGCACTATCAGACCGCTTTACTCCTAAAAAATTCATAGATTGAGAGCACATAATGCATATTTTTGGCAAAATTCTTGGCGCTTTCTTCGGCTTTCTGTTCGGAGGACCCGTTGGCGCCATTTTTGGTCTATTTCTTGGACATCAATTTGATAAAGCTAGACGTTTAAATCAAGCGGGTTTTCATACAGGATCGTTTGGTTCTGGTCCAAGCCAAGCAGAAAGACAAGAAGAGTTCTTCAAAGCGGCATTTTCCGTGATGGGACATGTTGCGAAAGCAAAAGGCAAAGTCACAAAAGAAGAGATCCAGCTCGCGAGTATCATGATGGATCGCATGAATCTGCATGGCGAACAAAGGCTGGCGGCACAGAATGCTTTCCGAGAGGGGAAGGACGCAAATTTTCCTTTGGAAAATATACTCGAGAAAGTGCGTATCTCCACTGGTGGCCGATTTGATTTAATGCAGTTCTTCTTGGAACTACAAATATCAGCAGCCTTTGCGGACGGAGATATCCATCCGAGTGAGAGAAACGTACTGCACAAGATTGCTCAGGGACTTGGATTCTCTTCAGAACAACTTGAAAGCCGCTTGCGCATGCAAGAAGCTTCTTTCCGTTTCCAGCATGGTGGTGGATTTGGCGGGCATCAACATCAGCAACATTCATCTGGGGGAGGGCAGTGGCAACAAGCGTCAACTAAGGATAGATTGGCGGATGCCTATTCAGTGCTTGGCGTCAGCGAAAGTGCCGATGATAAAGCGATTAAACGTGCATATCGTAAGTTGATGAATGAACACCACCCAGACAAATTGATGGCTAAAGGCTTACCCCCAGAGATGATGAATGTTGCTAAAGAGAAATCTCAGGAAATTCAACAAGCCTATGACTTAATCAAAAAAGAAAAAGGCTTTAAGTAAATTGAATCGAAATCAAAAGGGTAAGCAGAGCTTGCCCTTTTTTACCGCTCTTGAAAGCTGTCGCTATCCTAAATGACAGATAGACAAATCGCAGATAGAAAAAAAGCCAAGTCTTTCGACTTGGCTTCAAAAGTGGCTCCCCCTGCAAGACTTGAACTTGCGACATACGGATTAACAGTCCGCCGTTCTACCGACTGAACTAAGGGGGAATTGCTTTTACATATCTTAGATATGTTTTTAATAATGGTGCCGACTACCGGAATCGAACTGGTGACCTACTGATTACAAGTCAGTTGCTCTACCTACTGAGCTAAGTCGGCTTTATCAACAAGTATAAATATACTCATCAATGAAAGTGGCTCCCCCTGCAAGACTTGAACTTGCGACATACGGATTAACAGTCCGCCGTTCTACCGACTGAACTAAGGGGGAATTGTTTTTTTTACTTATCGAGGTGACAAGTTTGAAAGAATGGTGCCGACTACCGGAATCGAACTGGTGACCTACTGATTACAAGTCAGTTGCTCTACCTACTGAGCTAAGTCGGCCCAAATTTTCTTTCTGTTGCTCGTTCTAAACACCAACAACTTAAATATGGTGCCTCGAGGCGGAATCGAACCACCGACACGAGGATTTTCAATCCTCTGCTCTACCGACTGAGCTATCGAGGCAACGGGGTGTATTAAAAGGTTTTTCGCATTTAACGTCAACACTAAATTGCAAAAAAAATATCGTTTGTTGCTTTTCTATACTTAGTGACTTGTTTTTGCCCATTTTCGTTAAAAAATGGCGGGGGTTTCTGTTAATAAAGGTGCACTAAGAGTGAGTTAACACTGACATTTACGAGCAAATAGCACCACTAACTTGTCTAAAGCGCCTATTTTAAGTCTGCCTTTGAAAGGGGATTCGGCTAGTTAGCTTTTAAATTGAAGACAACGTTATTCAACAATAATCATTGAGCTTGATAGGTAGGCTAGGGGAGAAGTTAACGCTATGAGTTTTTCTATTGATGAAATTAAAAAGATGCAGAAATGAAAAAAGCCAAGTCTTTCGACTTGGCTTTAAAAGTGGCTCCCCCTGCAAGACTTGAACTTGCGACATACGGATTAACAGTCCGCCGTTCTACCGACTGAACTAAGGGGGAATTATTTGTGTGTATTCCTAACTAAAGGAATAATCGCACCAAATAATGGTGCCTCGAGGCGGAATCGAACCACCGACACGAGGATTTTCAATCCTCTGCTCTACCGACTGAGCTATCGAGGCAAAAGAATGGTGCCGACTACCGGAATCGAACTGGTGACCTACTGATTACAAGTCAGTTGCTCTACCTACTGAGCTAAGTCGGCGCACTATAATCTTTTACTAAAACGCTTTGCTAACTTATTGATGTCTTAAGACACCAACAATCAAATTGTGGTGCCCGGAGGCGGAATCGAACCACCGACACGAGGATTTTCAATCCTCTGCTCTACCGACTGAGCTATCCGGGCAACGGAGCGCTATTAAACGGATTTTCCCTCTCTGCGTCAACCTGTTTTTTATAAAAAAACTAAAAATCGTGTTGATCGCTGTTGTTTTGAGCTAATTGACCGTTTTTTATCACTGTGCGTTGAATTCTTTCTTATATTTCGTCACTTTTTCCAGATAACGGCGCGATTCAGAATTAGGATGTTTTTTTGTCAGCGCCCAATAAACTTGATTTGGTTGCAGTGAATTCAGATCAGACATCGCTCTTTTTCTGTCTCTGCTAAAGGTGTTAAGCACACCACCAGTGCCACCGTTGTAGGCAGAAATCATGCTGTATTCAAGAGACGTAGGGTTGCGGACATCTTTTAAATAACGATTTTTCAGGATGTAGAAATACGCAGTACCCGTATCAATGTTGTTTTCCGGATTAAACAAATATTCTGGCGATGGCTGACCAGACTTGTTTTTCACCAGTTTATACACGTCTCGCCCAGCCGTTTTAGGTACCACTTGCATCAAACCATACGCATTGGCCCAACTGACTGCGTAAGGGTTAAAACTGCTTTCTGTTTTGATGATGGCGTAAATGAGATCCTCTGGAATGTCATATTTGCGCGACGCCTTTTGTACTATGTTGGCGTATTGATAACTTCGGATCTGAATCTGATCCTCCACCATAGGAATCTCAACGTAGTAGGCTTTTTTGAAATCTACTTGCTTCACTTTTATTTTGTTCGCAATCAGATAATCGGCAAAACGGTTCGCCCGCCAGCCCCATTGGATAGGCTGTTTGTCTTGATCTAATACTTGATTGTATAGAAATGGTTGTCCTTTTAATTCAATCTCTTGCGAAGAAAAAAGGTCAACGTTCATTGGATCGTCGGGGGTGAGTAAGGTCGTAACAATCGCTCGTTTTAAGTGCCCTTCAGGATCTGTCGGAGAGACAGTCTCAACAATAATTTTGCCTTGTTGGAAGTTTACTTCAGCTCGGCTGAGATAATTGTCTATATATTTTACGTAGTTACTTTTACCGGCAACTTTAATTTCTCGGCTACCCCAACGCTTTTCAATGTTGCCAGAAAAGCTACTGATGAGCGCATCAAGTGCTGTTGTATCTTTTTCAAACTGCCCCGGAAGTTGGGCTAAATTTTTTGCGAAACGGTTAGTTGGTTCATAGTTCACATCGTAAATACTTTCGACGAATTCGCGACTACATCCAACCAGCATTAGGGCAATAACACAGTAAGCAAGCTTTCTCATGCGCTCCTCATAGCAGCCTCAAACTCAAACTGAGTTCTATTCAGTTTGATAGGATTAAATAAAAATGACATCTCAACCTAGAATCGACAGACTCCGAGCTAATGATGTCATTTATTTTCCTTCGATAAAATAGGGTTTTTCTTTATCTACTGTTGGGCAATCGGTTATTTGCTTGGCGGAGTATAGCCTTCGATATGGACATCTTTGCCTTCGAACAAGAAGTTCACCATCTCTTGTTCAAGCAATTTACGATGTTCAGGATCCATCATGTTGAGCTTTTTCTCGTTGATCAACATGGTCTGTTTTGCTTGCCATTGACCCCAAGCTTCTTTGGAAATGTTATCGAAAATACGTTTACCGAGTTCACCTGGGTAAAGCTGAAAATCCAAACCATCAGCTTCTTTTTCTAGTCGAGCACAAAATACCGTGCGGCTCATAAGGATTTCCTCTTAGTTAAATCTCATACAGAAGGCTTTGTAATAACTGTTTTACAGGTGCAGCTAAGCCAACTTCTTCAGGTTTGTTTAAGTTATACCAAAGACCTTTGCCAGCTTCCATTATCATCTCCGGTTTGGAGGATAACTCTAGCAAAACAGGGGTGATATCGAGGTGATAGTGACTAAAAGTGTGGCGAAAAGCGATAAGTTGCTTTTTAGATAGAACTTGCTTGTCGTGAATAGCTCGTTTATCCAAAGCGTTTTCAATCTTTGAATTGCTGCTTTCTGGAAAGCAAAATAGTCCACCCCAAATACCGCTTTGAGGACGTTGTTCAAGCCACACTTCGTTGCCATGACGCAGAATTACAAACCAAGTCTCTTTTTCAGGTTTGGTTGTTTTGGGTTTTTTACCCGGATAATCCAAAGGATTACCTTGTTGTTTTGCTTGGCAAAACTCTTCAACTGGGCACAAGCTGCATTTCGGTTTTGAGCGGGTGCAGATCATCGCTCCCATATCCATCATGGCTTGGTTGTACTTGTCGACATCTTGCTTTGGCGTATGCATTTCAGCGTATTGCCAAAGTTGATTTTCGACGGTTTTCTTTCCAGGCCAACCTTCAACAGCGAAGCTACGAGCCAAAGTACGTTTCACGTTTCCGTCTAGAATAGCGTGTGGTTGTTTGTGAACTGATGATAGAACGGCGGCAGCGGTAGAGCGACCAACACCGGGCAGAGCATTCATTGCTTCAATATCAGTTGGAAACTCACCGTTGTATTGCTCAGCAACAGTTTTGGCTGCTTTATGAAGATTACGAGCTCGCGCGTAGTAACCAAGCCCTGTCCAGTAATGGAGAACTTCATCTTGTTCTGCATTCGCCAGATCTGTCACCGTAGGAAAGCGCTGCATAAATCGCTCGTAGTATGGGATCACGGTAGCAACTTGCGTCTGCTGGAGCATAATTTCCGACAGCCATACGCTATATGCAGTTTTATTTTGCTGCCATGGCAGATTTTTACGACCGTAGCTGTCATACCAAGTGAGAATTGCCTTAGCGAAAGGGGTCACGACTTTACTCATCTATATTTATTAAAATAATGGGGCAAAATTGCACCACATAATGCTCAGGATGTAAAACAGACAAAAACTACGGGTATTTGTGGTGATTTGAGCAACAATAATGCTTGCACCTAAAGTAATTCTTTGGATAATCACAGCCCTCAAACTCAAGACTAAATTTTATACAGGCAATATCAATGAGTGAAGTAACCACTAACGAGTTCACAGAAGATGGCAAAATCGTTCGTCGAATTCGCAGTTTTGTTCGTCGCGAAGGTCGTTTGACTAAAGGCCAAGAAGCAGCGATGAAAGAATGCTGGCCAACTATGGGTATCGAATATCAAACGAGCCTGCTCGATTGGAATCAAGTATTTGGCAATAACAACCCAGTGGTTCTAGAGATCGGTTTTGGCATGGGCGCATCTTTGGTTGAGATGGCAAAGAATGCTCCAGAGAAAAACTTTATTGGTATTGAAGTTCATAGCCCAGGTGTTGGTGCATGTTTATCTGCTGCTCGTGAAGCGGGTGTGACAAACTTACGTGTTATGTGCCATGACGCGGTTGAAGTGTTTGCGAACATGATTCCTGATAACAGCCTGCACACACTCCAACTGTTTTTCCCTGACCCTTGGCATAAAAAGCGTCACCACAAACGCCGTATTGTTCAGCTGGAGTTTGCTGAAATGGTTCGTCAAAAGCTGATTGTGGATGAAGGTATCTTCCATATGGCAACTGACTGGGAAAATTACGCAGAACACATGATTGAAATCATGAATCAAGCACCTGGTTTTGCAAATATCGCCCAAGAAGGTGATTATATTCCTCGTCCAGATGAGCGACCACTGACGAAGTTCGAACAACGTGGTCACCGTCTTGGTCACGGAGTTTGGGATATTAAATACAAGCGTGTGAGCTAGTTTTTTATATCCATTCAATGAATCTTGAAAATGCCAACATTGCTGCAATGTTGGCATTTTTTAACCTTTGCGTTTGGATATCGATCTGGCGCTTTGACACCGATAAGTGGATTCGATGAAACCGACATCAGAAATACTTACAAACATACTGGATGACGTTCGACATTTGATTGGCCAAGGAAAAGTCGCTGACTATATTCCTGCGTTGGCAGAGGTACCAAACACCAAGTTAGGTATCGCAGTTTATACCAATCAAGGTGAAGTGATTAAAGCTGGAGATGCCGATGAAGGTTTCTCTATTCAATCCATTTCAAAAGCCTTGAGTTTGACGCTGGCGATGGGACTTTATCAACCCGATGAGATTTGGAGTCGCGTTGGCAAAGAACCTTCAGGCCAAGCATTTAACTCTCTTATTCAGCTCGAGGTTGAACAAGGTATACCTCGCAACCCGTTTATTAATGCCGGCGCGATTGTGGTCGCCGATATGCTCAGCAGTCGCCTGTCTGCGCCTCGTCAACGTTTGCTCGATTTCGCACGTCAACTTAGCGGTGAACAGCATATTCTTTACGATAAGGTCGTTGCCGCATCGGAAATGATGCATAGCGATCGTAATGCGGCCATCGCTTACCTTATGCGCTCGTTTGGTAACTTCCACAACGATGTATTACCAGTGTTGAACAACTACTTTCACGCTTGTGCGCTTAAAATGAGCTGTGTTGAACTGGCAAAAACCTTCAGCTATCTTGCCAATAAAGGGGTGTCCGTTCACACCGGTGAAGAGATTATTAGCCCGACGCAAAGCAAACAGGTTAATGCGCTACTGGCAACGTGTGGCTTGTATGATGGGGCGGGGGAGTTTGCTTACCGTGTCGGAATGCCGGGTAAATCTGGCGTAGGTGGCGGTATTGTGGCCATCGTTCCGGGTGAGATGACCATTGCAGTCTGGTCTCCAGAGCTGGACGCTTCAGGTAACTCACTGGCAGGAACACGGGCGCTTGAGTTATTAGCGCAACGTATCGGCCGCTCAATATTCTAAAAATTCTGAGAGGTAAGGAAGATGTCACAAGCCGTTCATCAAGCATTATTGCAGCAAACAAGTGCGCTTCCTTACCTACAACAACTACTTCAAGCTAACGGTATTCAACAACTCTCTCTGCAAGGTGAAGAGAACTTCTTTCCCTACTTGGCTCGCTCAGTAGCAGGGCAGCAACTTTCGAATACTGCCGCTCGCACTATATGGCAGCGCGTCGAGTTGTTGTTAACTACCGATCAGCAATTGTTGGATTTATTTGTTGAGTCGAACCGAGAAGCGCTGCGCGGGTGCGGTCTGTCGAACGCCAAAATCAAAACGATTTGTGGTGTGAGAGAGGCGCTGGAGCAGAGAGTCATTGTTCCTGAAGAACTCGCCATAATGCCGGAATCTGAGATAGTTAAAACACTGACTCAGCTTTGGGGGATTGGTCCTTGGACAGCCGAAATGACGGCGATTTTCTTTTTTGGATTACCGGATGTGTGGTCAAAAGGGGATGTGGCATTAGCCAGAGGTCTTGCTTTGATTGCAGAAAAAGAAGGTGTGAGTGAACAAGAGATTTTGTCGACAGTCACACCTTATCGTTCTTACTTTGCGCTTCATGTATGGCAGAGTCTGGATACCGACCTTTTCACTTCAATGGCGAATTAGTCTTCTTCTGCCATAAACGCTTCAAGCAGATCATTGAGGAACAATTTGCCCTTTTCTGTGATTTGCCAGTGCGTAGCATCTTCGCTCAAATAACCTAAATCCAAAGCCCAGTTAATGGTTGGTTGAATCACGCTCAGTTCTAAGCCTGTGGTTGTGACGAAATCGGCTTTCGGACATGGCTCGATTAATCTGAAGCGATTCATAAAAAACTCAAAAGGACGGTCTTCGTCGGCCACTAGTTGCTCTGAATCTAAGTATGGCTTGGTCAGGTTCTGGAATGCCGCCAGATAGCCTTTCGGGTGCTTCACTTTAGTTGTGCGAACAATACGTCCATCACTAAAGCTAAGCTTGCCGTGAGAGCCACAGCCAATCCCTAAGTAATCTCCAAAGCGCCAGTAATTTAGGTTGTGCTGACACTGATACCCCGGCTTGCTGTAGCCAGATATCTCATATTGCACGTAACCCGCTTCAGTGAGCTTCTTATGCCCTAATTCAAAGATGTCCCACAGGGCATCGTCATCGGGCAATGTAGGCGGTTTGAAATAGAATAAGGTGTTTGGCTCAATGGTTAGCTGATACCAAGATAAATGCGGCGGATTCAATGCAATCGCTTGGTCGAGATCGGCTAATGCTTCTTCAATGGTTTGATCAGGTAAACCATGCATCAAATCTAAATTGAAGCTAGTGAGTCCAATGGTATGCGCCAGATTTGCCGCTCGCAAAGCTTCATCTTTACCGTGAATCCGACCTAGGCGTTCCAATTTTTCAGGTGCAAAACTTTGCACACCAATTGAGATACGTGTAACACCTGCTTTTCTGTATCCGGCAAAGCGTTCAGCTTCAATCGTGCCCGGATTGGCTTCCATGGTGATTTCAATATTCGGTTTAAACGCTATTCGATCTTCAATACCTTGCAGTAATCGCTTGATCCCCTCGGCAGATATCAAACTTGGTGTACCACCACCAATAAAGATCGAATGCAGTTTACGAGGATTATCAGCAAGCTTATAACGCTCGATATCGGTATCAAGATCTTCAAGCAGAGCATCAATGTAGTGATCTTCTGGGATCTCAGCTTTTAGTGCGTGAGAGTTGAAATCACAATATGGGCATTTTTGTACACACCAAGGGATGTGTACATAAAGGCTAAGATCAGGCGGTGTCAGCATTATTGATTTTGCTCTTCGATCGCTTGGAACAGTTTCTTCAGAGCTTTACCACGGTGAGAAAGCTGCTTCTTACGTGCAGGTTCTAATTCAGCGGAAGCGCAATTGTCTTCAGGGACAAAGAACACAGGATCGTAGCCAAAACCGTTGGTGCCGTGTGCTTGCTCTAAAATGCGACCTTCCCATTTGCCGTGGCAGACAATCGGTGTTGGGTCGTTTTCATGGCGCATCAGAACCAATACGCAGTGGAAACGTGCAGTACGCTCTACTTCAGGAACACCTTGCATTGCTTGAAGCAGTTTTTCTAGGTTCTGCTGATCAGATGCGCCTTCGCCTGCGTAACGAGCGGAATAAATGCCCGGTGCGCCTCTTAAGTAATCGACTTCTAAACCAGAATCATCAGCAATCGCTGGTAAGCCAGTTTCTTTCGCTGCATGACGCGCTTTGATAATCGCATTCTCAATGAAAGTGGTGCCTGTTTCTGCCACTTCAGAGATATTGAACTCGCTTTGCGCGACAACGTCGAAACCAAAATCAGCCAGCAAGTCAGCCATTTCACGAACTTTGCCTTGGTTGCCAGTCGCTAATACAATCTTTTTCATTTTCTGTTATCTCTATGTTCGACGTTATTCTTCAACATAAAATTTTTGGGTGAATTTAACTTTGCCTGCACCTTTATTGCCAGCATTAACGTCGATGTCAAAGATTAAATCTTCTTCGTTGTTAATCGGAAATTCAGCCAAGTAGTAGATGGCTTCGCCTTCCTTGATCTCAGTAAACTCAAGGTCGCGAATGTTACCTAATAAACTTCTCACATTCCCTGACACTTTTGCCTCAACCGCTGGTTTACCAAGGGATGAAGTGTCTAACACGCTAATATTCAGAATGGCAGAATAACCATTGCGAGTGAGTTTATAGCTGCGTGCGACTTGAGGGGTTAAAAACGTTGAATTGAAAGCAGAGTAGTGCACTTCAATATCTTTGATGTTCTGAAACTGCTCTGCTGAGCTTGGCAGAGCGACAAAGGTAAGTAGCAGAGCTATCATCCACTGGCGCATGGTCGTTTCCTTGTTGATCTAGACTAAAAACATTCCCCACATAGGAGTGGGGAATGAAAGTTTGGTTATTGAATAATGGCTTGAATTTCTTTAGGTATCTCAGCAGGCGAAATAATTCTGATCTGTTTATGCCTGCCAAGTTCGCCTTTTTCTATTTCTATCAGCCCTTTAGCCACTTTGCATTGTTTGGCTAAATACTTGGTGAGATGGGCATTGGCTTTACCGTCAACGGGTGGAGCTGTTATTGCGATTTTTAGCTCTTCACCATGCAAACCAACAATGCTGTCACGACTGGCTTTCGGCTGAATATAGAGCCGTAAAATTAAGTCGTCACCATCAAACCAAGCTGCTTTCATTATAGTTGATACCAGATAGGACCGATGATATCGCCCATCAGGAAGTTGGCAAACTGCAACACAATAAACAGTACTAACACGCTAAGATCGAAACCACCCATAGGAGGAAGAATACGACGAATCGGTGCCAGCATTGGTTCTGTCAGTTGATGAAATACATACTCAATTGGGCTACGGCCTTGGCTAACCCAGCTTAGAATCGCGCGAAGTAGTAGTACCCAGAACAGTAAACCGCCCGCTGCTTTTATCAGCGACAGAAGTCCAAGGAACAGGAAGTCAATACTGAAGCTAACTGCACCGCCTGATGCGATAAGTATCATTGCGACAAATTTCAAGACACACAGTACGTAGGCAAACAGCACTGTCGCCAAATCAACACTACCTACTGATGGAATAACGCGGCGTAGTGGTGCTACGACAGGTTGGGTTGCTTTAACAATAAATTGAGAAAATGGGTTGTAGAAATCTGCACGTGCTGCTTGTAGCCAGATACGTAGGATCACGACCATGATATAAAGGTCAAACACTGTGGAGATTAGAAAACTCATAGAATTCATAGAGAGCCCTTAGTTTGAGTTGTTTGTACCCTTCCTACTTGAAGCTGCAGCGCTTTATGTTTTGGTATAGGGACTACGTTCGTTCACCCCAATCACATAGTTATCTATGCTCATGGGGATTCACTCACTTGCCACCTACCTGCAACTTTAAGTAGTTTGGGTATAGGTGTTTCGCTAATTAAAATAGTTTTTCCATCTCTTCAGCTCTTGAAACCGCAGCTTGCATCGCTTTGGCAACAATCTCTGAAAGATGATTTTCGTTAAATGTACGGATAGCTTCAGCTGTCGTGCCACCTTTAGATGTCACTTGTTCGCGTAGTGTTGCCAGTGATACATCAGGGTTGGCTTGTACCATTTCCGCAGCGCCCAGAGCCGCTTGTTGGACAAGCAGACGCGCTGTTTGTTCATCAAACCCTTGAGCCATTGCTTCTTCTTGCATCGCTTGCATGAAGAGGAAGAAATAAGCTGGCGCACTACCTGCCGCAGCAATCACACTGTTGATGCCAGATTCTTGTTCTACCCAACACACTTCACCTACCGCAGACATCAGTTCTGATGTGAAATCCTTGTCTTTTTGAGAAACATATTGTGCTGCATACAGACCTGCCATGCCTTTGTTTACCAACGATGGCGTATTCGGCATCACGCGAACAAGTTGCAGTTCAGTTGCCAGCATTTCATTGAAACGTGCCACTGAAATACCCGCAGCAATGGAGATCACCAATTTGTTTGAATAGTCTACCGCTTGTAGAGGTGCGCACACATCAGCCATTAACTGAGGTTTAACCGCCAACACAACCACATCCGCTTCATGTGCTGCTGCAAGGTTATCGCTGGTGGTACGAATGCCGTATTTCTCTTCCAGTGGCTTGCGGCGCGTCTCTGAAGGCGCTGTTGCAATGATTTTCTTTGCATCATAACCGCTGGCTACAAGACCTGCGATAATCGCATGAGCCATATTACCCGCACCAATAAAAGCGATTGTTCTCTGTTCCATGTCTGCTCTTCTATCCAAAAATTTTAGTGTTAGCTTTTTTATTAGCGATTGCCATTTTTGTTAATGGCTGTCTTTTGTTTACGGACTGTCTTTTGCTAATGACTATAGTCACGCTGACCAAATACAGCGGTACCGATACGAACTATGGTGCTGCCTGCTGCAATCGCTGCTTCCATATCACCACTCATCCCCATAGATAGGGTGTCGATATTAGGAAATCGTTCAGCCAGTTTTACTTTTAAATCCGCGAGCTTTTTAAACGCAGCAAATTGGGATTCATAGTCTGAAACGTTCTCAGGAATCGACATCAATCCTCTTAACATGAGGTTTGGTAAGCCAGAAATCAATTCAGCCAGTTCAAATACTTCATTTTCGGAAATGCCTGATTTGGAAGCCTCTCCGCTGGTGTTAACCTGAATCAATACTTGTAATGGTGGTAGATTCGCTGGTCTCTGCTCACTGAGTCGCTGAGCTATTTTGGCTCGGTCAATGGTATGCATCCAATCGAAATTTTCAGCAATAAGACGAGTCTTATTCGATTGCAGCGGTCCAATGAAGTGCCATTCTAGCTTAAGATCGGGATGATTGTGCTGAAAATACTGAACCTTTTCGACGCCTTCTTGCACGTAGTTTTCACCAAAACTGCGTTGCCCGGCTTGTGCCGCTTCTAGAACTGCCTCGACAGGTTTGGTTTTACTCACTGCGAGAAGTTGCACTGAGTCTGGACTACGTCCACACTTTTGTTGTGCGCGCTCAATTTGTGAAATGATATCTTTGATATTTTGTTGAATACTACTCATAGCCTGACTTTATTTGGTCTACAGACCCTAAGGAAAATAAATAAATGAATATCGCTGAGTTACTGGATTTTAGTGTAAAGCATAATGCGTCAGATCTACATCTTTCTGCAGGTGTTCCGCCTATGGTACGTATAGATGGCGAAGTAAGAAAGCTTGGCGTGCCTGCTTTTACCCATGCAGATGTTCATCGTCTAGTGTTTGAAGTGATGAATGATGCTCAGCGCAATGAGTTTGAAGAAAAACTCGAAGTGGATTTTTCTTTTGAACTTCCGGATGTAGGACGCTTTCGTGTGAATGCATTCCACCAGGCACGCGGCTGTTCTGCGGTATTTCGAACCATCCCGACAGTCATTCCTACTCTTGACCAGTTAGATGCTCCCGAGATTTTCAGCAAAATTGCTAACTATGAGAAAGGTCTTGTTCTGGTGACAGGCCCAACAGGTTCTGGTAAATCCACCACTTTGGCTGCGATGGTTGATTACATCAACAAGAATCACAACAAGCATATTCTTACCATTGAAGATCCAATCGAGTTCGTTCATAGCAACGATAAGTGTTTGATCAACCAACGCGAAGTTCACCGCGATACGCACAGTTTCAAAAATGCACTGCGTTCAGCACTGCGTGAAGATCCAGATGTGATTCTGGTCGGTGAGTTGCGTGACCAAGAAACCATTAGTTTAGCTCTGACAGCTGCGGAAACAGGACACCTTGTCTTTGGTACTCTGCATACCAGTTCAGCAGCAAAAACCATTGACCGTATTATTGATGTGTTTCCAGGCAACGATAAAGATATGGTGCGTTCTATGTTGTCTGAATCATTACGCGCGGTGATTGCACAGAAACTGCTAAAACGTACTGGCGGAGGTCGAGTTGCTTGCCATGAGATCATGCTGGCCACACCTGCAATTCGTAACTTGATCCGTGAAGATAAAGTGGCGCAGATGTATTCGATCATCCAAACCGGCGCAGCTCACGGAATGCAGACCATGGATCAAAACTCCAAACAGCTGATTGCTCAAGGATTAGTGGATCCGGCGGAAGTGCAGAAGAAGATTGAGTCTGAAATCTCTACCTTTTAAGAGCGAATGAAATGGAATTGAATCACTACCTTGAAGCGATGACCTCGCTCAAAGCGTCGGACTTATATATTACTGTCGGTGCACCAGTATTGCTGCGAGTGGATGGTGAAATGCGTCCGCAAGGGGAGAAGCTTTCACAGCAAGAGGTGTTTGCTCTGTTGCATGAAATGATGGATGAAGAGCGTAAGGCTGAGTTTAACGCATCGCACGAAGCGAACTTTGCCATCGTAAGAGGAAATGGACGTTTCAGGGTGAGTGCTTTTTTCCAACGTGAGTTACCGGGCGCTGTTATTCGACGTATCGAAACGCAAATTCCGACATTTGAAGACTTGAATCTGCCAGCAGTTTTGCAGGATCTCTCGATTGCAAAGCGAGGCTTGGTACTAGTTGTTGGCGCGACAGGCTCTGGTAAATCCACCACTATGGCAGCAATGACGGGATATCGTAATCGTCATCGCAGTGGACATATCTTAACGGTTGAAGATCCGATTGAGTTCGTACACGAACATCAAAAATGCATCGTCACTCAGCGAGAAGTGGGTTTGGATACTGAGAGCTACGAAGTGGCCCTGAAGAACTCCCTTCGCCAAGCGCCAGACATGATTTTGATTGGTGAAATCCGCAGTCGTGAGACTATGGAATACGCAATGACCTTTGCTGAAACAGGGCATCTGTGTATGGCAACATTGCATGCCAACAATGCTAACCAAGCGTTAGAACGCATATTGCACCTTGTGCCTAAAGAACAGAGAGAGCAATTTTTGTTTGATTTGTCGATGAACTTGCGTGGCGTGGTGGGGCAGCAGCTGATTCGTGATAAAAATGGTAAAGGTCGCCACGGTGTTTTTGAGATCTTACTCAATTCACCTCGCGTTTCAGATTTGATTCGCAAAGGAGAGTTACACGAGTTGAAATCGACGATGGCTAAATCGAAAGAGATTGGTATGCAGACGTTTGATCAAGCGTTGTATCAGTTACTAGTGGAAGACAAGATCACTGAACAAGATGCAATGCACAGCGCCGATTCTGCCAATGATTTGCGCATGATGTTAAAAACTCAGCGTGGAGACACTCCGAGTTCAAGTTCACTGGCTAATGTGAAAATCGATATGAACTAATAAAAAACGCGCTGATAAAGCGCGTTTTTTGTCTCTGCTTTCAGCGTAGAGTTTTATTCACCCCACTGGCTTTCAAACCAGCTTTCTAAGATGATCACCGCGGATTGGCAGTCAATATTGCCTTTACTGAGCGCTTTGTATCCGCCCATCGAGAAAAGTTCAGCTCGCGCTTCAGCTGTTGATAAACGCTCATCGTGCAGTTCAACCTGAACGCCAAAACGGCCATGAAGACGCTGAGCAAATTTTTTGGCTCTTGGGGTAATGGTTTCTAGATCTTTACCATGTAAGTCGGTCGGCAAACCAACCACGACAAGATCAGGTTTCCACTCTTTAAGCTGCTTTTCGATATCATCCCAATTCGGAATACCATCATTGGCTTTGAACGCTTTCAGTGGTGAGGCGGTGCCAGTAATTTCCTGACCGATGGCACTACCAATACTTTTTGTACCGTAGTCGAAGGCCATAATAGTTCGCGACATGTAAAACTCTTTTGAAACTTTGTTTAAATAAAAACAGAAGCGCTCAATTGATATTGAGCGCTGTTAATTGGGCTAGGCGTGACCAGCTTCACCAGATAACTGGATAGGGTCGATTCCCAGTTTTTGAATTGCTTTGTTCCATTTATCTCGGGTCGGAGTGTTGAAAATCAGATCCGAGTCCGCCTCTATGGTCAACCAAGAGTTTTCCGATAGCTCGCTTTCTAGTTGACCCGCTTCCCAGCCCGAATAGCCAAGGGCGACGAGATAACCTTTTGGTTCTGCGTCAGTACCTAAAACCGTTAGGATATCTTTGGAAGTGGTCACCGCGATATCGTCTGTCATGCGAATGCTGGATTCATAATGATCTTTGGGTCTGTGTAAAATAAACCCGCGATCTTCTGATACCGGACCGCCATTGAAAACAGGCTCTTTAAGGCTTTTACTTTGCGACTGTGGGTAAGCAGGCTCTATCTCAACCTGCTTCAACATTCCGCCGACAGTAATATCGATGGGCGCATTAATAATAAGCCCCATAGCGCCTTCTTCATTATGTTCACAGATGTAAATCACACTGTGTTTGAAGTAAGGATCTTTCATACTCGGCATCGCAACGAGAAAATGATTTGTAAGATTCATAGTGTCTCCAACCTCAAAGATTGGTATTACATCGCCATTGCTTTTATGCGTGTCTCAATGGCATCCATTAACTTGCCAGTGATAGAGATATCGTAAGCCGCTTCAATTTCACGAATACAGGTCGGGCTGGTTACGTTAATCTCAGTCAGCTTGTCTCCAATCACATCTAGGCCTACAAAAATTAGACCCTTTTCTTTCAGTGTTGGTGCCACGGCAAGTGCAATTTTTTTATCAGTTTCACTCAGTGGACGAGGTTCACCACGACCGCCTGCTGCCAAGTTACCGCGCGTTTCCCCTTGTGCTGGAATACGAGCTAAACAGTAAGGCATCGGCTCACCGTCTACAACCAGAATACGCTTGTCGCCATTGCTAATATCTGGAACGAAGGTTTGCGCCATACAGTAGTTTTGGCCGTGATTAGTCAGAGTTTCGATAATCACAGAGACGTTTGGATCGCCTTCTTTCACTCGGAAAATTGATGCACCGCCCATACCATCTAGCGGTTTTAAGATCACATCACCATGTTGTTCTCTGAATTGCTTAATTTTTTCCGCTTTACGAGTCACGATTGTGGTTGGAGTCAGCTCTGGGAACCATGCAGTAAACAGTTTTTCGTTACAGTCACGAAGACTCTGTGGCTTGTTGACGATCAGCGTACCTTCATCTTCTGCACGCTCTAGAATGTAAGTTGCGTAAATGTATTCAGTATCAAACGGTGGATCTTTACGCATTAATACAGCATCTATCTCAGATAACTTAATAGTTTGCTCAGATTTGAACTCGTACCAACCGTTTGGATCTTCTTTCAGTGTGACGATTTTTGTATCTGCGATAGCCACACCTTGATCTAAGTGTAGATCATTCATCTCCATATAATGAATTTCGTAGCCGCGACGCTGCGCTTCTAACATCATCGCGAAGCTAGAATCTTTCTTGATATTAATGGATGAAATTGGATCCATTACGATGCCGAGTTTAATCATTGGAAGTCTCCATTATCCAAGATCGCCAAAACGAACTTGTAAAGCTGTAATTGCGGTTAACGCTGCGGTTTCTGTACGCAGGACGCGAGGTCCAAGCAACGTTTCTTCAAAGTTGTATTTGGTGGTCATATCGATTTCTTTTTCAGAAAGACCACCTTCCGGACCAATTAACAGACGCACTTTAGTAACCGGTTCAGGAAGTGTATTAATTGAGTACTGAGCGCGAGGGTGCAGGTTGAGTTTCAGTGCATCACTTGGCTCCGCACACCACTGTTCTAATTCCATCACAGGACGAATTTCGGGTACCACGTTTCGACCGCACTGCTCACAAGCGCTGATGGCGATTTTTTGCCATTGTTGAAGTTTCTTCTCAAAGCGTTTTTCATCCAGCTTGATACCACATCGCTCTGACAATAATGGAGTGATAGTGTTTACACCCAACTCAACAGATTTCTGAATGGTGAATTCCATTTTGTCGCCACGTGAAATTACTTGCCCTAAATGCAAATCAAGTGGTGATTCGCTACTGGATTCGACACGTTCTGTAACTTCAACCGTCACATGTTTTTTGCCGCTTTCGCTGATGACTGCTGGAAACTCTGCACCACTACCGTCAAACAGAAGGATTTGCTGTCCTTCTTTCATGCGCAGTACTCGACCGATGTGATTAGCGGCATCGTCGTCGAGGTTAATTTTGCCTAACTGCGTAATGGGCTGCGGATGATAGACACGGGGAATGCGCATGGGTTGTTTCCTGTTCAAAATCGCTATTCAATAGCGTGGGATATCTCGCATCTAACATGGATGCTTTGTGCCGAAAAAACAAGGGGGAAATGTGAATCACCCCTCATTTATCGGTCTGGGTTTATATGCCGAGATAGGTTCTGATAGTTATTGTCTGGCTTTACTTTGAGCACTGTTCATAGACAAATGGGTTTCTGTTGCCTTGAACTTTGAATATTCGCCTTTCTCTTTCGCATTCCCACTCATCGACTGGGTAAGTTTTGTTCCACGCTTGCATAAGCTTGGTTTGCGAGTTCGACAGTTTAAACCCATGCTCAGCACTCATATAAAGGTAAGTGCGTGCAATGGCACCGCGAGCTCTTTCGGGAGGCATCGCTTTACGCCCTTTGAAGTTGACCTGCATTTCGCATTGTCCGTAAGTGACGCCATCTAACCCGTTCCACTGACTAAAGTTAAAGTTTGAACGGTCGCCGTTAACTTCACCAATCGCTGGCGTTAAATTGTGTAGATCTGCTTCCATGCGGCGAAACACAGCATCGCTGTTGCTACAGAGTTTACGTCCGCCTTCTTGCCAGCATTGACGCTGGTGGCCAAATTGCCAGGCTGGCACAACGTGCTCCCATTCGATTCGGCTAGCTCGGGTTTGTTGTTTGCGGACTTTATATCCACAGCTCTCTAAGTCAGGAATGCCTTTCTTACCCTGCCACGAAATGTCGCAGCCACAGTAAAAAGAGGTTGGGTGATCTTTATAAATTTTCAAAGCTTCGTTTTTAGCGCTGGAAAAAGAGCTTGGAAAATCGGCGAAAGAAGTGTGAGAAACAAGCAGTAAAGCTGCTGTCAGCAGAAAGCGATAATTAAGCATATGTTGGACTGTATTTTATTGTTTTTTACAGTCTAACATTCTCTAAGTTGAAATCTAGTTGAGAAATCTATCGCTATCTTCGGTTGAAAATATCCGAGTGACTCGCAGTTGGTTGGCCGCGACTTTTCATTCGCACTTATCCGCTGAGCTGAATGCCAGTAAAGGTGAGCGTTTGTTTACACTGTTGGCAGCGGTAAGTGGCCTGTTTACGCAATACTTTATTGTGGCGACGAACGGATAAAGGATATTGGCTACAGGAGCATTGGTAGGCAAAGGTTTTTCCCTGAACCGATTCAACAGACATCTTGTGAGTGGTTTCAGCAGGCAAATTGAATACTTGATTCATGACTGCTTGCCACTCAGCGCCATGAGGCTTTACTCGTCCATAGATAGCATAAGTGATGAGATGGGCTATTTCGTGGGGGATCACTTCATTAAAAAAAGCTTGTTGATTTTCTTTGAATAAAACGGGATTTAAGCGGATTTCCCACAGTTGAAGATAAGCTTTACCCGCAGCTTTCCCTCTGAGTCGATAGCTGATTTCTGGCAGTTTGAACTGGCGATTGAAGTATAGAGAAGCAATGTCTATACACTTTTTTACTTGTGATAATGCTTGGTATTGCAGTTGAAAATCGGTCAAGTCTGGCTCCAAAAATATCCCCACTATTACCTATAGAGTCAGGTAATAGCGGGGAGATTATAACATCAAACCTCTTTTTATCATTGAGTAGAACTTCGAGCCAAGATGATAAAAAGAAGGAGGAGACCCTATGGTTGATGTTTTCTCTTAATCGTTGCTTGGTAACCATGCCATGTGGCATATCCGAGTATCGGCATAGTAAAGAGCATGCCGATTCCGTAAGTTGCAAAGCCGATTAAAATACCGCCGCAGATAATTGCCGCCCAGACAATCATGGCTGAGATGTTCGATTTTACTGCGTTAAAACTGCTGAAAATGGCTGTCATCACATCAACACGTCTTTCCATCATTAAAGGAATTGAAAACGCTGAGATGCTGAAAATAACACTGGCAATAATGAAGCCAATAAGAGAGCCGATGACTAAGAATGGGAGGAAGTCAGTCAGTGGTGCTCCTTGCACCGATGGATAGAGTGCGTGCAAAAGCGCAGCGATTCTCATCCAGAAAATCATCGCAACAGCCAGTGCGACCGCAAACATCCACTGTGATGTGCTATTACGCGTAATAGCTTTCATCGAATGTAATAAGCTACTTTCTTTGCCTCGTTCTCGTTGCCAAGCTGCATCATAAAGGCCAAGTGCTAGGAAAGGGCCAATTAGCATGTAAACCACTAGGGCTGGCATCACGACAAGATGAGTGCCTTGCCATTGAATAAGCAGAACAATGCCAACAGCAGCAGCCATAAAACAGAATCCATAAAAGGCGCTGATTAAAGGTAAGCGAATAAAGTCGTGTAAGCCAAGAGCAAGCCAGTGAAGAGGCGCGGAGATTTCCACTTTATTGCAAGGCAGTGTGCGAGCATATTCCTGATGACTGACTTCTTTGTCTTTTTGCTTGAAGTCAGAAGGGTCTATTGTACGAGGCATAAATCCTCCCAAAACAATATGGCAGTGAATTAAGAAATTGGGCCTTCCCTAGGATTTCTAAGAAAACGACCGCGTTTGTAACATTTTATTAACTATTACTTTATTAACTATTGTAGATAAGGTTGGAAAATACAAATCGCCAGATGGAAATTTAAACCGCAACAGATTTAGGAAGGTTGAAAAAGAAAAGCCCCCGCCAGTTGGCGAGGGCTTGTCAGTAAAGCATTTTGAATTACTTGATGTTTGCGAAATCGCGTAGTAATTCAACTTTGTCAGTTGCTTCCCAAGGGAATTCTTCACGACCAAAGTGACCGTAAGCAGCTGTTTTCTTATAGATAGGTTGAAGTAGGTTCAACATCTCTTGCAGACCGTATGGACGTAGGTCGAAGAATTGGCGAACTGCTTCGATGATGATGTCGTGAGATACTTTTTCAGTACCGAATGTTTCAACCATGATAGATGTTGGATCTGCAACACCAATTGCGTATGAAAGTTGGATTTCACAACGATCAGCCATACCAGCAGCAACAATGTTTTTCGCTACGTAGCGCGCTGCGTATGCTGCAGAACGGTCAACTTTTGATGGATCTTTACCAGAGAATGCACCGCCGCCGTGACGAGCTGCGCCGCCGTAGGTATCAACAATGATCTTACGACCAGTCAAACCACAGTCACCCATTGGGCCACCGATTACGAAACGGCCAGTTGGGTTGATGAAGAATTTAGTCTCTTTGCTCAACCATTCTGCAGGAAGTACAGGTTTGATGATCTCTTCCATTACTGCTTCACGAAGATCTGGAGTAGAGATTGAATCACAGTGTTGAGTTGAAAGAACGACTGCATCGATACCAACGATCTTACCTTGGTCGTATTGGAAAGTTACCTGAGATTTTGCATCTGGACGTAACCAAGGTAGCGTGCCGTTCTTACGAACTTCAGCTTGTTTTTGAACAAGTAGGTGAGAGTAAGTAATTGGTGCTGGCATCAATACGTCAGTTTCGTTTGTTGCGTAACCGAACATGATACCTTGGTCACCTGCGCCTTGCTCTTTAGGATCGGCTTTATCAACACCTTGGTTGATGTCTGGAGACTGTTTACCAATGGTGTTTAGAACTGCACATGAGTTAGCATCGAAGCCCATATCTGAATGGACATAACCGATTTCACGAACAGTCTCACGAGTTAGTTCTTCAATATCAACCCATGCTGAAGTTGTGATCTCACCACCAACCATAACCATGCCGGTTTTTACGTAAGTTTCACAAGCAACACGTGCTTTAGGGTCTTGTTCCAAAATAGCATCTAGAACCGCATCTGAGATTTGGTCTGCGATTTTATCCGGATGTCCCTCTGATACTGATTCAGAAGTAAACAGGTGTTTAGCCATGGTAGCTCCATATAAATAGTCAAAAAGTAGGGAACAGATTTTTCACTACTTTGAAAATGGTCATTATGTAGGCGTTTCTACATCTAGACGGCTATTTTAGTTTTGAATGCTTAAATTACAAGCTCTTTTTCACTTTTAGATATAACCAAACGTTTGCTTGTATCTTTCTTTAACTTGCAATCTTATCCGTGCACATTCGACAAAATTGCTTCAACGGCCAAGTAAACGATTGCAGTGAACTAGGGGCTTTGTAACAATACCTCCCATTATAGATGGGTATATTTCACTTCGCTTAAATCAATCAGGAGCTGACATGGCGTCTCGCAAACAATTGGCAAATGCAATCCGTGCTCTGAGCATGGACGGTGTTCAAAAAGCTAACTCTGGCCACCCGGGTGCCCCAATGGGTATGGCGGATATCGCTGAAGTACTTTGGCGTTCACACCTAAACCACAACCCACAAAACCCTAACTGGGCTGACCGCGACCGTTTCATCCTTTCTAACGGTCATGGCTCGATGCTGATTTACTCACTGCTTCACCTGACTGGTTACGAGCTTTCAATCGATGACCTTAAAAACTTCCGTCAGCTTCATTCTAAAACTCCGGGTCACCCTGAGTACGGTTACGCACCGGGTGTTGAAACTACCACTGGCCCTCTAGGTCAAGGTATCACCAACGCTGTGGGTATGGCGCTGGCTGAGAAAGCGCTTGCTGCTCAGTTCAACAAAGAAGGCCATGAGATTGTTGACCACTACACGTACGCATTCATGGGCGACGGCTGTATGATGGAAGGTATCTCACATGAGGCATGTTCTCTTGCGGGTACTCTAGGTCTGGGCAAACTGATTGCATTCTGGGATGACAACGGTATCTCTATCGATGGTCACGTTGAAGGTTGGTTCGCTGACGATACGCCAAAACGTTTTGAAGCTTACGGCTGGCACGTTATCCCTGCAGTTGATGGTCACGATGCTGACGCAATCAACGCAGCGATTGAAGCGGCGAAATCAGAAACAGGTCGTCCTACTCTAATCTGTACCAAAACCATCATCGGTTTTGGTTCGCCAAACAAAGCCGGCTCTCACGACTGTCACGGTGCTCCACTAGGCGCAGACGAAATCCAAGCAGCACGTGAATTCCTAGGTTGGGAATACGCACCATTTGAAATCCCAGCAGATATCTACGCGAACTGGGATGCCAAAG
>NZ_JAKKCI010000013.1:0-93703 GCF_021726015.1 Vibrio sp. A1-b2 | reverse complement strand
GTTCAATCTGAGCCATGATCAAACTCTTCAATTTAAGATTTTGTCGGCTCAACGAATACTGACTTCAAAACTGCTCTTACTCGAAAGTAAGACGTAATTTTAAAGCTATTACCATTCCAACAGAATGGTAATGAATTGACTGTGCCAAGACCGAAGTCTTGATTGGTCACTCAGTTCATTGAAACCTAAGTTGCTTTGTTACAAGAACAAAGGCTTAACTTTGATTTTCATCAACGAGTGCCCACACAGATTGATAGGTTTAAATTGTTAAAGAGCTTTTCTATCGATTTCAGCCTCTAAAGCCTCGTCGCTAGGGGTGCGTATAATACGCTTTAATTTTTGAGAGTCAACGTTTATTTGAAACTTTATTTTCTCTCTTACTCGATACGTTGTGATATTCGTCTCACTCCGTGTCGGTGTGGCGGCATTATAGGGAGGTACGAGATTATGACAAGCACTTTTTTCAAATAATTTTTCGTTCGCTCAAAAAGCAAGCAACGTACTGTTTATCGAATAAAATTTCAACATTTGAGGGGGGTCACAGCAATTGGTTGGAAAAAACTCAAGCATGTACGTAAGATTGATGTATCTATTTTGTTAATCGTAGATACGCATCTAATTTTATTCTTACAAGTAGTATTCTTTTATGAACTTAAATAAACCAATGTTTTTAAATATCGCGATTGCGATTATTGGCGGTGCAATAATTTCTCTAATTCCAGGCATTCCTTCAGCTGTAAGTTTTATTGTGGGTGTTGTGGCAGCAACTATTGTATTTAAACTTTTCCTATCAACCCCATCTATTACCGAACAAGATGAAGATTCAGCCTTACCAACCAAGACACTTTATGTAGGCAATTTGCCATACAAAGCAAACGAATCTCATGTACGCGATTTGTTTGCCCAACATGGTGATGTGTTTGCGGTTCGTCTAATGAAAGATAAGCGAACAGGTAAACGTCGAGGATTTGGCTTTGTAGTTATGGCGGCAACACATGCTCAATCTGCGATTGATGCATTAAATGAGCACGACTACATGCAGAGAACGCTTAAAGTTAGAATTGCAAATGACCCTAAACACCCAGAAGAGGATATGGACGAATAGCAGAAAACCCAAGCTGCTCTAATCTTTCATTCAGTGCACTTTCTTCCCAAGCAGGTGCACTAGAATAAATGGTGTGTTTGTTCTCTGAGCAAACACTTCCTTCTATACCAAGTAATGATTTTACTCTTCTCGCAATAGCCTCACCTGAATCCACCAGCAATACATCCTTTCCTAGCACTTGTTGGATCTCATCTCTGATTAAAGGGAAGTGAGTACACCCTAGTACCGCTACATCTATATGACTGATCAGTGGACTCAAGATATTTTGCAGTTCCTGCAAATCTATTGCTCTACCTCTTAGTTTTTCTTCAGCCATATCAACAAGGCGTGTCGAACCCAACAACTCAACATTTTTATCAGCTGAGAAGCTTCGAATAAGATCATGTGTATATTGGCGAGTGACAGTAGCGGGGGTAGCAATTAACCCAACAGCTTTATTCGCTATAGAGGAAGCGGGCTTAATAGCAGGGACGACACCTACCACGGGTATAGACAGTTTTGAACGTAATGTAGGAAGTACTATGGTACTTGCTGTATTACACGCAATGACTACTATGTCGAAACCCTCTTGCTCTACTAGCCCTGTTATTAGCCGCTCAACTCTTTGTAATAAGACTTGTTGGTCTAGCTCTCCGTATGGATAGGCCGCGTTATCAAATAAATAGGTATAAGAGAGCTGCGGCAGGCGCATTTCAATTTCTCTATAAACAGATAAGCCACCGACACCAGAGTCGAAAATTAAGACTTTAGGAACAGATTGATTAGACACAATGGGAACCAGATAGAACAACGATAACGCAGCGATCATACTCGCTCTATATCAATTGGCAATGATTGTTAAAACGCCAAATAGCGAAAAACCGCCCGAAGGCGGTTTGAGGATTCGTTAGAATTGGTATGCAATACTTGCGTAGTAATTACGGTCTTGAGTTTTATATCCCAAAGCAGTCTCGTAATCTTCATCGAACACGTTACCGATCTTACCGCTGAGAGTTACACCGCTATCAAAATAATACGAAGTGGCGATATCGACCAATGAATATGGGTCTAGCTCCTTTGTATTTTTAGCATCGTCGTAACGCTTTCCTTGATAGAGATAACTGACATCAAATCTCCAAGCATCTAGCAAATATGTCATATTCCATTTCGCACTATGCTTGGCTCTGCGAACCAATTCATTACCCGTAGACTTATCTTTAGTATCAAGGTAGTCATAAGACAAGTTATGAGCTAAAGGTCCTGTATCAAACTGACCGCTTACTTCAACACCTTTTATCTCTGCTTTATTCACATTGACGTTGGTTGTTCCATTACTCGCGATCATTTTATCGACTTCACTGTAATGACCAGCTAAACGCCAAGTTAGCAATTCAAAATTGCCCTCTAATGCAATCTCTGAGCTTTCTGTTTCTTCTGGAACTAGGTTAGCGTTACCTTGGTAGCAACCATAAGAACCACATTCCAAAGGATAATAAAGTTGGTTAAACGTCGGTGCTTTGAAAGATGTACCATATAAACCAACAGCTTTTAGCGATTCAGTAAGCTGATAACCCAAGCCAAATTGGTATGTCCAGAAAGTGCCGTAAGCGCTGTTATCATCCCAACGGAAGTTGCTCTCCGCTGAAAAGTCACCTTTATTTAGATAGCTACCCACATAAAGAGCCGCATTATCTCTATCGGTTTGAGTGTAGTTTTTGCCTTCTACTTTAACTTTATCTTCGTACCACTCGGCGCCACCGACTACAGAAAGAATATCACTTACTGCGTATAGGTTATCCCAAGACGATACGTATCGATTTGTCGTATATCGACTTGATTCACCTTGACCAGAGGACTCTGCGTCATCTTGGTTAGTCGCTAATGTAAAGTGGCTGTTCAATTTATCTTTTTTGTACTCACCTACAGTCGCTAAGCTATACAAATCGCTGTCAGTACTATCAACACCGCCCCAAGAGTTATCAAACTCCGAATCTTGCTTTTGATAGTAACCATTCGCTTTCAAAGTCAGCTCATCAGAAACCTTAGTTCCTGCATCGACTAATAAATACTGTGACTTAAAGCCATCATTGTCGGCATCGAAACTGTTTTTACTTGATGGCTTTATATTATATCCCTCTGCAGCTTTAAACGTTGCGGACGCGTTAAACCAACTTCCGGAGTCAGAAACGGTAGAAAAGTTTGCTCCAACATCGTACGCGCCATCGCTGCCAACACCAGACTTAACAGAGTTAAAACCATTAGTGTTTTTTGTGGTGATGATATTAATTACACCACTAACTGCATCTGAGCCGTACACCGCTGCACGAGGGCCACGCAGTACTTCAATACGCTCCACACCGTTCAGAGGAATAGCTGACAAATCCGCTGCTCCCGAGGTTGCACTACCGATTCGAACACCATTAATCATGACCAAAACGTTTTTACTGGCGCGCCCACGAATATACAATTCAGAGTTTTGGCCTACACCACCCTGGTTCACTACCTGAACACTAGGTAAACGACGTAATACGTCCGTTAGTGATTGAGCTTGAATCGCATCAATTTCTTCACGTGTGACAACTTCAACTGGTGCGATTGTTTCGTTTACTTTAGTTTCAAAACGATTCGCCGTTACAACAACCGTCTCATCAGCTGTCGCTTCTTGTGCGTATGAAAAAGAGGTATGAGAAAACAGCGACGCCACTGCCACCGCTAGAAGGGATTTATTCATTATATTGTCCTAAATCGCGTTAATCCTACCGAGCATGGGTCCATCCCATTGGTTTGCTCAGCTGCTGGCAGGTGTTCGGACTTGAGAGCTGTTAACCTACTAACTCGACTTCCCACAAATTGCAGTGTCATTTGAGTATTCGTTCTCTCTTACCGCTGCGCGTCAGTTCTGGATTTCCACCAGATTCCCTTTTAAGTTAATTTAGCCGTCTAGGCTTCTAAATAACACCAGCTTGCGGTTGATAGTATTGAGCAATCGATAACTTGTCTAGCTTAGATTGGTATAAGCTATAGTTTTTACGATCGATAAAGCTATCAATTTAGTCAGAGTACTGGACATGAGCGGGAGATTGAATAAAATCTGCGCTCTTTATTTGAACGTACCAGAAAAAGGTAAAGCAATGGCGACTCTTGATGTAAACCCAGACAACTACCAAGCGCAACTGGATGAGAAGATCACTCGACTAGGAGAGATGTTTGAATCTTATGGTGTGCCTGAGTTGGAAGTCTTTGAGTCCCCGGCTCAGTTTTACCGTATGCGCGCTGAGTTTCGTATCTGGCATGAAGGTGATGATATGTACTACATCATGTTCAACCAGCAAACTCGCGAAAAATACCGTGTTGATCAGTTCCCTGCGGCAAGTCGCCTTATTAATGACTTAATGCCATTACTGATAGACGCCATGAAAGACAACGACACTCTGCGCCGCAAACTTTTCCAAGTGGACTTCTTATCCACTCTGAGTGGGGAGGTTCTGGTATCTCTTCTATATCATCGTCAACTTGATGAAGAGTGGATTGCGGCAGCTAAAGCGCTCAAACAAACACTGCAAAATGAAGGCTTTAATCTGAACATTATTGGTCGTGCGCGCAAAATGAAGATTGTGCTAGACCAAGATTATGTGATTGAGAAGCTGAGCGTGAACGGTCAACCTTATCTCTACCAACAAGTTGAAAACAGTTTTACTCAGCCAAACGGTAAAGTCGCAGAAAAAATGCTGGAGTGGGCTGTCGATTGCACCCAAGAAAGTAAAGGCGATTTGCTAGAGCTTTACTGTGGTAACGGTAACTTCTCATTGGCACTGGCTCAAAACTTCGAGCGAGTCTTGGCAACTGAGTTGGCAAAACCATCGGTACATTCAGCACAATACAACATTGCTGCTAACAAAATCGACAATGTACAAATCATTCGCATGTCAGCAGAAGAATTTACCGAAGCGATGGAAGGCAAACGTGAATTCAACCGCCTGAAAGATGCAGGCATCGATTTAAAAAGCTACAACTGCAACACCATCTTTGTCGATCCGCCTCGCTCAGGAATGGATATTGATACCTGTAAGATGGTGCAGGGCTATGAGCGCATTCTCTATATCTCATGTAACCCAGAAACACTAAAAGAAAACTTAGATGTTTTGTGTGAAACGCATAAGGTGACTCGCTTTGCTCTGTTTGATCAATTCCCATACACCCACCACATGGAAGCGGGTGTGATGCTAGAGCGAAAAGCATAATTCACGCTTAAATCCAAAGTTCACAAATAGAAAAACGAGCCAATTGGCTCGTTTTTCTATTTGTGAACTTTTGTAATTAGTTGATGTGTACTTATTCAGAATGACCGATAAATCCTAGCTTCTTTCCAACCCATAACAAGAGCAGTAAAGCTACGATGATCGAAAAGAAGTTAGACCCCGCTTCTGGATACTGAGCCTTAACAAATGCCGAGTGGCCAAACGCACCGACGAAGAAGCACGCCAAACCTACTAGTGGAATGTCTTCCGCAACTGGATTACGTAGGTATTCCTGATACAGCGCCTGCACAGACAGCACCAAAGCGATAACAGGAAAAATAGAAAAAGAGACTTCACTGATGGTCATCCAAGACAGTAAAGCGTCACCACACATACCCGCGATTAACGCAAGTATCAGTGTTTTACGTTCTGAACCATGATTGATTGAGCCGCTACTTTCATTTGACATTAATTCATCCCGCCTTTTAGTCGATTTCGTTCACGTTCTTTGCGATACCAGAAAGCCCCTTTGGCTATCATTCGCAGTTGCATGATCAGACGTTCTGCGAGTTCATCGCGATCACGTCGATCTAAGTCTAATGCTTCTGCACCAGAGCTAAATACTAATGTGACTGAAGCACCCGCTTGAGTGATGGCTTCTTCACGATTCATACCTGTCGCTATCAGATATTCAGAAAGTTCGGCAGAAAAATGCTGAATCTCACGCGCTACTGCCGCACGAAACTCAAACGAAGTACCAGAACGTTCCCGCAATAATAGTCGAAACACGTTTGGGCTACTTTCGATGAACTCCATAAACGTTTCTACAGAAGTGCGAATCACACTTCCCTCTTTAACAATACGCTGGCGTGCTTGACGCATGAGCTGGCGCAGTAACAATCCGCCCTCATCAACCATGGTCAAACCCAATTCATCCATATCTTTAAAGTGGCGATAGAAAGAGGTTGGGGCTATCCCCGCTTCTCGTGCGACTTCACGTAAGCTTAAGTTCGAAAAACTACGATCAGCACTTAATTGGCTAAATGCCGCATCAATCAGCGAACGACGCGTTTTTTCTTTCTGTTGTGCGCGAATTCCCGTGGATTTCATTTTAAGCCAAGCCCTGCCAAGTCAGTCACTAAAGTCGCCTACTATAACGCGATTAACCAACATGTCTAAGAGGCAAAACAGACCATTTTGAAGCATCAGACAATTTCCTAACATAACCGTTGCATTTTTCATCAACTGCCCGACTTAAGCGTTAAATCGACGATATTTGTTTTAATCTCGTGATCCTCTCCACTCTATAAGGGGTTTAAGTTTCACGCTTAACACATATCAGTTAAAATCTCGCTATCGCAATGTTAACCAAATTATAACAAGGATCATCTATGGCACTGAATAACCACTTTGACGTCATCGTAATAGGTAGTGGACCTGGCGGTGAAGGTGCTGCAATGGGGTTAACCAAAGCAGGGATGAATGTCGCCATTATTGAAAAAGAAAGCAGCGTAGGCGGTGGTTGTACACACTGGGGAACAATCCCTTCCAAGGCATTGCGTCATGCGGTTAGCCGTATTATTGAATTTAATAGCAACCCTTTGTTCTGCAACAACAACTCAAGTCTTCACTCTACTTTTTCAACTATCCTTGGTCATGCTAAAACCGTTATTGATAAGCAAACTCGTCTACGCCAAGGCTTTTATGACCGTAACCAGTGCAGCTTAATCTTTGGTAAAGCACGTTTTGTCGATGCCAATACTGTTGCAGTAACAAAAAGCGATCACACGGTTGAAAACTACACCGCAGATAAATTTGTTATTGCTACTGGCTCACGCCCTTACCGCCCTGCTGATGTGGATTTCAGCCACCCACGCGTTTATGACAGTGACTCTATCTTGAACCTTGAGCACGACCCACAACACATCATTATTTATGGCGCAGGTGTCATCGGTTGTGAATATGCTTCTATCTTCCGTGGTTTAGGGGTTAAAACAGATTTAATCAACACACGCGACCGCTTGCTTTCGTTCCTAGACAACGAAACGTCAGATGCACTCTCTTACCACTTCTGGAACAGCGGCGTGGTTATTCGTAACGACGAGACATACAGCAAAATCGAAGGTACGGAAGATGGTGTTATCGTTCACCTGAACTCAGGTAAAAAGATGAAAGCTGACTGTATGCTTTACGCGAACGGGCGAACTGGTAATACAGACAAACTCAACCTTGAAGTGGTCGGACTGAAAGCAGATTCTCGCGGTCAGCTAAGTGTTAACAGCAACTACCAGACAGAAGTCAACCATATTTACGCTGTGGGCGATGTAATTGGTTATCCAAGCCTTGCAAGTGCAGCCTATGACCAAGGTCGTTTCACTGCTCAAGCGATTTCTCAAGGACAGGCTACCAACAAACTGATTGAAGATATCCCAACGGGTATTTACACCATTCCAGAAATCAGTTCGGTTGGTAAAACAGAGCAAGAATTAACAGCCGCAAAAGTACCTTATGAAGTGGGTCGTTCTTCATTCAAACACTTAGCACGAGCACAGATCTCAGGCAAAGATGTTGGCAGCTTGAAGATTCTCTTCCACCGTGAAACGAAAGAGATTTTAGGTATTCACTGCTTTGGTGAACGAGCTGCGGAAATCATCCATATCGGTCAGGCCATCATGGAACAAAAGGGGGAAGCAAATACCATCGAGTATTTCGTCAATACCACTTTTAACTATCCGACTATGGCAGAAGCGTATCGCGTAGCCGCATTGAATGGTCTAAATCGCCTGTTTTAGTGTTCACTGTGAAACGAAAGAATCCGTTAAATGACAAATCGCAGCTCTAAAGGCTGCGATTTTTTTGTTCAGAAAACAACAGCGCTAAGCAAAGAAGACGCCTCGTTTCCACTGCCCAACCAGAACCATAGCCAAACTTAGACCACGGATTATCATAAAACTGAGCATGGCCAGCCATAAAGCATGATTTCCATACTGCGAAAACAAATAGAACATTGAGAAGAACGCCGTTGTCGATATCACCATGCTGTTACGCATCTCTTTGCCTTTAGTCGCCCCAATAAAAATACCATCAAGTAAGAAACACCACATAGAAGACAAAGGCATTGCCACCAGCCAAGGTAAATAGACATTCGCCTCTTCTCGTACTTGTGGAATATCCGAGATCAAGTGGATCAGCGCCGATCCCCAGTAAGCGAAGACGAACGTTAGTAAAGTACAGATGATCACGCACCAAAAGGCACTACCAACCATCGCCGCTTTTAGTTGTGTTTCACTTTTCGCTCCAATCGCTTTACCAACCATGGCTTCCATCGCATAAGCAAACCCATCCATCCCATAGGAAATCATCATAAGAAAACTCATAAGAACGGCGTTGGCTGCAACGGTATGGTCACCAAATGCTGCGCCTTGGAATGTCATAAAGCTAAATGCGGCTTGCAAACACAAAGAACGAAGAAAGATATCTCGATTGAGTTTTACAAAACGACTCAAACCTTCACTGCTGCCACCAATTTTGCTCCACAGACTCGGTAATTGATTCGCTTGCCAATACTTCCATATACAAAGAAGACCAAAGCTCAGGCCAGCATAATCGGCAATAACCGAAGCAGCCGCCGCGCCTTGGACTTTCCAGCCGAAGCCAACAACAAACAGGATATCGAGAGCAATATTGGTGATATTCGTGATAATCACCATCCACATAGGCGCCTTAGAATTCTGTGTACCGAGCAACCAGCCGAGTATGACAAAGTTCATCAACGAAGCTGGTGCGCTCCAAGCTCGAATAACAAAATATTGCTGTCCATAAAATTTCACCTGCTCACTGGCATCACTGAACGAAAATATCCAGTTGGAAATGAATCGATGAAGGAGAAGAAAAACGACGGCAAATCCTAAAGCCATCAAGCAGCCTTGAAGTAAAACTCGCACCAGTTTTTGTGGGTCATTGGCACCAAAGGCCTGAGCGGTGAGTCCTGTGGTGGACATTCGAAGAAAGCCGAGCAACCAAAAGGCAACGCTTATCATAGTGCTACCTAAAGCAACACCACCCAGATACCAAGCGTGTTCAAGATGCCCAATAACCGCAGCGTCGACTAAACCTAGTAAAGGAACAGTAATGTTTGACAGCACCATAGGTATTGCTAGCAGCAGTACCTGTCTATGCATAGCTCGATCAGAGAGAGTTTGAATAAAGAATGCCACTACTTTGCTCCTTGCATTAGAGAACAAAGTGTAACTAAGTTAAGGATTATCGGCTACGGCCGTCTACCAATGTACTTGAACAACAACTGGTGTAAATCTTTGTTTTAAGACAGTAAATTTACTCAATACACGTTGCCAGAATTTCCAACGCCCACAATTGCTATCTAATGGGGAAGCCATTGTTACTTTTCGCGCCCAAGGTAAACAATTCATCACCGCCTGTTTTGGAGTAGCAAATCCATGAGCATACGTGCCGGAACCCATTTTCTGTCCCAAGGGGGTACAGGTTTTATCTCCTGCCAGCACAAGACAAGCACTCGCATTAGCAAAACTGAGCCCTAAAGATCGAATAAATCTCGACGCTTGTATCGAATCACAATCAAGTAGCGCATGTTCACATAGAATTAAAACTGGTGCGTATTCTGGGATTGGTAAACGTTCTAACCAATCAATTTCCCCGACACTGCCACACTGATGTAAATATCGTTCACTGCGGTGAAACAGCTTTTGTCGCCACACCAGATTCTCCGTTACATCCAACTCAATCCAATGGCAGCGTCCGTTATCAATTCGGTAGAAACGTGTATCCAAGCCAGCACCGACGTTAACAATCCATCCATCAGGATGTGTATCTAAAAACTGATGTACTTGTTTGTCACACAGTTGAGTGAGGGTGACATGAAGGAGTTGCTTCTGATCGATATCGCCACTGATGCAATCCGGTGCTAAATGACAACGTTGGCAGGCGGTGGCTGCAATAGGATCATAAACAAGGCCGTTATCGACCAAGCTTTCACGACCGCGTAGCCATAGTGGTTGGACCAAACGGGTAGGGATTTGATAGCGTTGTGAGTTTTGCTTGTGGGGGGAGCGCATCATCATCTTCCTTGTATCGCGACAAAGAAGATGATAATGAATATCAATTAGATTTGCAAATCTTTAAATTTCGAATACATCGCGCAGATGTGAAACCTAAAAATAACGCCAGAAAGGTATGATTACATCCAGTCAGTATTACGAATAATACCAACCGCAATACCTTCAATAGATAGATTCTGACAGGTTAAATCGACTTCAATTGGAGAAAACTCTTCGTTCTCAGCATGAAGTAACACTTTTGAGCCACGACGCTCTAAACGTTTAACCGTCACATCATCTTCAACTCGAGCCACAACAACTTGACCGTTACGTACGTCTTGAGTTTTATGCACAGCAAGTAAGTCACCATCCAAAATACCGATGTCCTTCATACTCTCGCCGTGAACGCGTAATAGAAAATCAGCGTGTGGACGGAACATGTTTGGATCCACTTGGTAATGGGATTCTACATGCTCTTGAGCCAAGATAGGCTCACCAGCCGCTACGCGACCGATTAGAGGTAAACCTTGCTCTTCTTCGTTCGCCGCTTCCAATAGAATACGGATACCACGAGAAGCTCCCGGCACAATTTCAATTGCTTGTTTACGAGCAAGAGCTTTCAAATGTTCTTCTGCTGCGTTTGCAGAACGAAAACCCAGTTCACGTGCAATTTCAGCACGAGTCGGTGGCATTCCTGTTTCATCTATTTTGCTTTTGATTAGATCAAAAACTTGTTGCTGGCGTGGCGTTAACGGCTTCATAGTTCACCTGTTTTTTTATACAGTTGACTGTGAGTATATCCAGTAATTTATTAAATGCAAAGCCAATTGCTTATTTTTTAGATAAATAGGGCTTCGAGCCAAATATAACCTGCAATAATCATCGCAATAAATACTGCTGCAGACCCCATATCTTTGGCTCGTCCTGATAGCTCATGGTGCTCCTGACCAACACGATCGACCACCGCTTCCAACGCGCTATTTAATAACTCCACCAACACAATCAGTAGCACACTCGATATCATTAGAATGCGCTCAACTTGCGACACATCTAACCAAATGGCGAAAGGAATGGCGACAGCCGCTAGCAATACTTCTTCACGAAAGGCCGCTTCATGTTTGAATGCTGCACAGATACCTTTATAAGAATAACCTGTTGCTTTAAAAAGGCGCATTAGCCCTTGAGAGTTCTTTTTATACACACTAGTGTTCCACGTATTAGCAAAATCAATCTGAGAAAAAATTCAGAATATCCGCGCAAAAATCAAACATCACTGAATAAAATTAAAAGGTTTGACCAGTTTCTGGTATTCTTGCAGCTCGAAAAATATAGACCTACTTAGGTGCATCTCCATTTTCCTTCTCCTATGGTTTAGGAACACGGAAATACTCTTGAGTTTTTGTACTGATTTTTGAGGCTTTGAACTCTTATGTCTTCTGGACAATCACTATCACGTTCGCTTTTAAAGTTACCGACAACGCTACTAGTAAAAGGGACTGTAATTCCATCAAATCCGATTGAAGATATCGGCATCGATATTAGCAAGCCTATCATTTACGTACTACCTTTCCGTTCAAACATTGATTTGCTGACACTGCAAACTCACGCGAAAGACGCAGGCTTACCGGATCCACTTTCCCCACTAGAAATTCAGGGTAAGACTCTAAAACGTTACGTGTTTATCTCTTCTCGTCCTACGTTGCTACAGAATGATAGCCATGTGCCAAGCGACTCTATCGCAACGTTCACTGAGCTTCTAGCTCTGCATCACCATGATCTAGAGCTTGATGTACAAGTGATTCCAGCATCGGTTCTGTGGGGAAGAAAACCCGGCAAAGAAGGCAGTGAAAAGCCATACCTGCAACCCATGAATGGTTTACAGAAAGCGCAAGCGGTTATTCTCGCTGGACGAGATTGTTTGGTGCGCTTTAGCCCAGTGGTATCACTGCGCCATATGGCAAATTCACACGGTACTGATGAAGCGATTGCACATAAACTCGCTCGCGTGGCACGTATTCACTTCTCTCGTCAGAAACTGGCGGCTTCCGGTCCTAATCTTCCTCAACGCGAAGTGCTGTTCCGCCGCTTGATGCAGTCTCCTGCGATTGATAAAGCGATTCGGGACGAGGCCCAAGCTAAAAACATTTCAATTGAGAAAGCTCGCAAAGCTGCCCATGACATCATGGATGAAATTGCGGCAGACTTCTCTTACTCCTTAGTGAAAAAAGGCAGTCGTGTTTTGCGCTGGCTTTGGAACCGTTTATACCAAGGCTTAAACATCAACAATGCTTCGACTGTACGTCGCCTAGCGCAAGACGGGCATGAGATCGTTTATGTTCCTTGTCACCGCAGTCATATGGACTACTTACTACTGTCTTACGTTTTGTACAACGAAGGCTTAGTACCACCGCATATTGCGGCAGGCATCAACCTAAACTTCTTCCCAGCAGGCCCAATATTCCGCCGTGGTGGGGCATTCTTCTTACGTCGCAGTTTTAAAGGCAACAAGCTGTATTCCACCATTTTCCGTGAATACCTAGCTGAGTTGTTCTCTAAAGGTTACTCGGTTGAATATTTCAGTGAAGGTGGCCGCTCACGTACAGGTCGCTTGCTGACGGCGAAAACAGGTATGCTGGCAATGACCATTCAAGCCATGCTGCGCGGATTAAATCGCCCGGTAACACTTGTGCCTGTGTATATTGGTTACGAGCACGTAATGGAAGTCAGTACCTACGCCAAAGAACTGCGCGGTAAGCAAAAAGAGAAAGAAAACGCGGGCTTAGTGCTGCGAACTATTCGTAAACTGCGTAACTTCGGTAAAGGTTATGTGAACTTTGGTGAGCCAATTCCACTGAATCAATTTTTGAATGAGCAAGTACCGAGTTGGACTCAAGATATCGATCCTATCGGGGCAACGAAACCACAATGGATGAACCCTGTGGTGAACAAACTTGCGACTAAGATGATGACGCACATTAACGACGCAGCAGCAACTAATGCGCTAACGTTGTGTGCAACGGCTCTGCTTGCTTCGCGTCAACGTGCATTATCAAGAGATACTCTAATCAATCAGATTGATTGCTACTTGAACATTCTGCGCAATGTTCCTTATTCCAACACTTCTACGATTCCTGATGACAATGCCGAAAGCTTGGTGAATCACGCCGAATCGCTCGACAAGTTTGTGATTGAGTCCGATACCATGGGCGACATTATTTCTTTAGATCGTAACCAGTCGATTCTGATGACTTACTATCGCAACAATATCATTCACTTACTTGCACTGCCGTCTTTGATTGCTCAAATGCTGATTCGTCAGCAGAAACTCAGCGTAGAGAAAATTCAGGAAAATGTTGCGCTTATCTACCCGTTCTTGAAACAAGAGCTTTTCCTAAGTCTTGATAGCGAGCAATTAGCTGAGAAAGTGACACACTACTTGGATGAGTTACAACGCCAAGATTTAATCTCAATTAATGATGGTATGGTTACGATTAACCAAGCGAAAACCCAAGTGTTGATGCTGCTAGGTCGCACGATTTCAGAAACACTGCAACGTTATGCGATTGCTCTGAACTTGCTGGTAGAAAACCCAGAACTTGGTAAGTCAGATTTAGAAGCGAAGAGCCAAGAGATTGCTCAGCGTCTCGGTCGTCTGCACGGTATTAACGCACCAGAGTTCTTCGACAAAGGAGTGTTCTCAGCACTGTTTGTGACGTTGAAATCAGAAGGCTATTTAGACAATGATGGTGAATGTAACGTTGAGCAGACAAAACGTCTGGCTAAAAAGTTATACGGCATGCTTTATCCAGAAGTAAGGCTGACCATTCAAGAAAGTATTTATCAATACGACCAGCATCTTGTGAAATAAAAATAGCGAAGATAAAAAAGGCATCCAATGGATGCCTTTTGTTTTTGAATCAGAAGTATGAAATCAGCAATCCAGCCGCAACAACCATGCCCACATAGTTGTTGTTTAAGAATGCCTGAAAACAAGGCTGTCTTTCTCGATGACGGATCAAATGCTGCTGATAAACGAACAACCCGCCAGCCACAAGCAAGCCCCAATAATAGCTCGCTCCAAGCTGATAATAATTGCCTAACATAATCAGCATCGCAATCGTCATAAGCTGTAAGCCACCGATGATCATTTTGTCATAGCGGCCAAAGAGAATGGCTGTCGACTTTATGCCAATGACCAAATCATCATCTCTATCGACCATGGCATATTGGGTGTCGTAAGCAACGGTCCACACCACATTAATCGCAAAAACAAACCAGACAATTAACGGCAGTTCATTAGCCTGTGCAGCCCATGCCATCGGGATAGACCAACTGAAGGCTAAACCCAGAAACAGCTGAGGCAAGTGAGTAAATCGCTTCATAAAGGGATAGATGAAGGCAAGCACTAAACCCGCGAAGGAAAGCTGAACTGTCAGCGGATTCATAGTCAATACCAACAGAAACGACGCAATAGATAACGCGAGGAACAAAATCACCGCCTCTTTTGCTGACACTTTTCCTGATGGTAAAGGACGTTGAGACGTGCGCTTTACATGCCCATCGACTTTTCGATCTGCGAAATCATTGATCACACATCCAGCCGAACGCATCATAAAGACACCTAAGACGAAAACGATAAGAACCTTGATGTCTGGAAAACCTTGAGCCGATAAAATAAGTGCCCAGATGGTAGGCCACAGAAGCAGTAATGAACCAATAGGACGATCCATTCGCATTAGCTGCCAATACGCCTTTGCCTTTACAGCGCTCATTTATACTTGCTCCTTAGAAAAAATAAGCAGGGGAATCACTCAGAAATAATTCAGCCACTAACATAGGTTTATTGTTCATCCATAAACGTGAACGTCGCGCTAAAAGCAAGCCATCTGGTGTTTCAGCCCACCCCACCAACAACTCATCGCGCTTAACATTATCAGCACTGAATACTGTCAGTCCAAGTGGTATTTCACCTTGTAGTTCAAGATTATGCGATTGATCCTGAACTGATGATTTTGGAATCAATGTTCTTCCGACTATCCAAGGCTTACCATCTCCTTGTAGAATAACTTTTCGCAAAAGACACGGTTCTGTTGGCAACAGTTCAGATTCGCTCTTGTCCAGAAACGAAGATTCCACCCACTGGTTGTGTAGCAACTCAACCGTCAGTTGTTGACAGTTGTCCGATAATCGACGGGAAAGTGACCCCTGCTCTAGCAACCAAGCTTTTGCATTAGGATCTGGAAATGTGAATTCGTCTGGCGATAACCAGTTCACTTGGCTTAAAGCAGTCAGGTACAGCGAAATTGATTGATTCATACTAATATTCAATACAGCGAGCAGTAGTCTCGAAAGAAAGTCCGCTCATGGTCTCAAACCAAGGACATGAAACCTAATAGAGTATTTTTATTTACAAAAAGATGCTCTATTGTAACAAGACTCGGGCGGTTCGAGTATCTTGAACAGAGAAAAGAATTAATAGACATATGCTTAGAAAATACCTATCTCCGATAATACTCGCATTTGGCCTTTTGTTTTCCAGTTTGGTTATAGCTGATGAAGAAGCACCAAAACTGGCTTATTTCACTCTTGAGCCGGATGTGACCACAAATTTCTACACCAAGGGTAAAAAGTTGGGGTATATCCAAGTGCGTATTGATGTCATGGTGAGCAACAGCGCCGATTTACCACTGATAGAAAAACACCAACCTTTAATTAGAGATGCGGTTGTCGAGCTATTGGGTAAACAAAACGAAGATGTGATTAAGTCATTAGCTGGCCGTGAAGATCTTCGTAAAACCCTAGTAGAACAGCTGAATAATACACTGCTGCCAGAAACAGGACGCACTATCATCGCCGACCTGTTGTTCACAAAATATCTATACCAGTAGTGAATTATCCCTTAGAAAAAAACGGCTTATGAGCCGTTTTTTTGTTTCTTCAGAGAGTATCGATTCGCATCATTGAGCCCTAGCAGGACACCAACTACCAAGCCAGCTAAGTGAGCACTGTTGGCAATCGCCATAAAGGGCTGCACAAAACCAAGCACTAACCAAACCAGCATAAACACAACCAGTGGCTTCTGAATGCCTAGCCCCATCTGAGGTGCTCGCCAGCTCAGCATCCATAAATAACCGACTAAAGCGTAAACCACACCCGATAGACCACCAAAATTAGCGCCTTCTACCCAATACTGTCCTGCACCGGAAAAAGCAGAAGAGACTAAAAAAATCTGCAATAACTTAAAGCTGCCCAAGCGTTTTTCGATATCTCCGCCAAATTGCCACCACCACAGCAAGTTAAACACTATGTGTAAGACCGAAAAATGCAGTAGTGCATGACTTACCCAGCGCCACAACTGCCACTGTTGGCCGCTTTCTGCAGGGAAATGTAATGCGGAAAACACAGCATCAGTCATCCCAATTTGCTGTAGAACAAAGATAACAACACAGACTGTCATGATGGATAACGTTAATGGGCCCGCTTTGGCTTTAAGCATAGCCATCATGCTGGGTGAGTGGTATTGGAATTGAGGTTTACGACTTTCTGCCATATCCCAAGAGGCTGCCTGATACTTACCGTCGTTGGGATTGGCTAGGAATAGCTCTATTTCGTTTTCCACTTCCAGTTGATGTTCGTCTTCCATCAACCACAAGGCAAATTGACCACTTCCCTCTGACGTCATTTTTATCTCTATCTGCCGTGACGCCATGTAATCAATAAATGCTTGCGCCATTCGAGGGTTATTTAAAGTGATCAATCTAATCATCTGTTTCTCTAACTCGCTTCGACAGGTAAGTTGGCACGATGCCAAGCTTCAAAACCACCATCCACACTATACACCTGTTCAAAGCCTTGGTTAACCAAGTATTGGGCGGCACCCTGGCTACTGATTCCGTGATAGCACATAACCAAAACAGGCTGATCAAATTCAGCCTCTTCCATGAATGAAACAATGCTGTCATTGGTTAAATGGAATGCCGTTTTTGCGTGTGCAACAGCAAACGACTGGGGATCTCTGATATCCACTAACTTGGCATTATTCTGTTCGATGAGGGTTTGAGCGCCCGCTACATCAATGTGCTGAAATTGGTCCATGATTTACTCTCACTTTAGTAATATTTTTTCAGCGCCATTGTAACCTATCCAGAGAATGACAAGTACATGGGTTGAGTAAGGTTATCCACCAGCGATCATTTGTTCATCAACTGTGGATAATCCTGTGGATTGCGGTGATAAAGTGTTTTTCTCAAGATCGATCCACAACATCTAGTGATGATCCTGCTCTTTCTGTGTGTAGATCTAAAAGTATCCCCAAATAAAAAACAGCGTTCATACCTTTATTTACCCTACTTGATGACAGTCAGTAAATAAATTTACCACAGACTTATCCACAGTTTTCCATGTTCAATTGAAAGGTCTTTTCGATCCGGCATAAAAAAACCGAGATCAACAGACCTCGGTTTTTTGGTATTTACAGAATGGTTAGGGGAATTACAACTCGCCTACCGCTTCTTTTAATTTCTTCATCGCATTCTTTTCTAACTGACGAATACGCTCAGCAGATACTTCATACATATCGGCCAGTTCCTGAAGGGTTGATTTTTGATCATCCAACCAACGCGAACGCACGATATGTTGACTACGCTCATCAAGAGTTGCTAAAGCAAGACTCAGACGTTTTGTCGTATGTTTTTCCCAGTTCTGCTCTTCTAGGTTGTCGGCTAAATCTGAATGCTTGTCTTCCAGATATAACATTGGCGCCGCGTAAGAGTTGCTGTTGTCATCGTCATCAGCAGAAAACTCAAACGTTGCATCTTGTGCCGCTAAGCGAGATTCCATTTCACGAACTTCTGAAGGCTCTACACCCAGTTCACGAGCAACAGTTTCAACTTCACCGTTGTTAAACCAACCTAAACGCTTTTTCGACTTACGTAGATTGAAGAAAAGTTTACGTTGCGCTTTTGTCGTCGCAATCTTCACGATACGCCAGTTACGTAATACGTACTCGTGGATTTCAGCTTTGATCCAGTGAACCGCGAAAGATACCAGTCTTACACCCACTTCAGGGTTAAAGCGTTTTACCGCTTTCATCAGACCAATGTTACCTTCCTGAACAAGATCCGCTAATGGCAAGCCGTAGCCAGAATAACCACGAGCAACGTGAACAACGAAACGAAGGTGTGACAGAATCAAGCCTTTAGCCGCTTCAATATCACCTTCATAATGCAACTTCTCAGCAAGCTCACGCTCTTCCTCTGCGGTCAGCATAGGATAACTGTTCGCTGTGCGGATATAACTATCTAAGCTATCTTGCGAAACAAGCGCTAATTGATATGTTGACTTAGTCATTCAATTCCTCATCAATCTCTGATCTGGAGCCAATTTAATCTAACAATCTTGAACCCAAAATGAACAGTATTCAAGACCGATTGGTTATTATGCATAAACAAATGTTAGTGACAAGTCAACTAGCCACTCAAATATTGTTTTCACCTAATAATGACAAGGATTCGCTACACAGGTTCAATTTCTTTTAAGTGGCGTTGGGCTGCACTTTTCGCCGCGATACAACCTAAGGCCGTTCCCAGCATAAGCAGTAGTAAAGATTCATCCCAATTTAAACCGATTAACCGGAACTGGCTGTCGTACAGCTTAGCTAAATCTTCCACCGCCCCATTCAGCACTATGGTAATAAAGGCAGTTAGCAACCAAGCAGATATGGCTCCCAAAACACCAAACCACATACCGACGTATAAATAAGGACGCAGAATAAAGCTATCGGTCGCACCAATCAGCTTCATAGTCTGAATTTCTTCTTTGTTGGCCTGAACGTTAAAACGGAGTGTGTTGCCGATAATCAAAAACACAGAAGCGAGCATTAATAATGACAAGCTGATAACCACAATCGTCGCTAAATTACGAATAGCATCCAATCGAGCGAGCCAGTCTTCGTCTAAACGTACGTCTGTTACCCCTTCCTGCTCTCGGATGGAATCAGCAATCGCCTTTATTTCCTGGTCGGTTTCCACGTTTGGAGAAACAATCAGCACACCCGGCAGTGAATATTCATCAAGCAGGCTGATAGCTTGGTCGAAACCTGAATGCTGACTCAAATCCTCAAGACCTTGTTGTGGAGAGATATAATCGACTTTTTCCACTTCAGCACGGCTTTCGATTTCGTCTTTCAACACCATGATTCTTGGCTCAGGCGTATCTTCTTTTATGTAAACACTGATTTGAGAAGGGCTCGCTACGTTGTCTGCCACAGACGCAATATTCTTGCTCAGCAAATACATACACGCTGGTAGGGTCAATGCCATAGAGATAACAGCCAATGTGAGAACATTACCCATAGGGCGATGCCACAGGCTGGAGAAAGACGCTTTGGCTTGTTTGATATGAATAGTCAAAAAGCTATCGGTTTTCACTCTTTTTGCATCACGAGCTTTGGTCGTTTTTTTGTTTTTAGGATTAACGGCCATAATCTTCAACCTCACTTAAAAAGCCCTGATTTAACTCTAAGTGGCGATACTGAGGGCGAGAATTCACTAAGTTATGATCGTGGGTTGCCAGTAAAATGGTCACTCCAGCGCGATTAAACTCTTCGAACAGATGCAGGATACGAGTCGATAGTTCTGGGTCCAAGTTACCCGTAGGTTCATCGGCTAATAAAAGAGTAGGACGGTTCACCACAGCTCGGGCAATACCAACACGTTGCTGTTCACCACCCGATAACTGACTCGGTAAACAACGAGCTTTATCCAACAAACCGGTTTTATCTAACGCAGCCGAAACTCGGCGTTTAATATCGTTTTCAGAGATAGACTCAATTCGCATCGGCAACGCAACGTTGTCAAACACGGTTCTGTCCATCAAAAGGCGGTGATCTTGGAAAACAATGCCGATATTACGACGCAAAAAAGGAATATCTTTGTTTGGAATACGTGTGACGTCATGGCCGTTAAAACTGATTTTGCCGTCAGTAGGTCGCTCAATAGCGCAAATGAGCTTAAGCAAAGTACTCTTACCTGCGCCAGAGTGTCCGCCCAGAAAGGTCATCTCACCACGACGTAAATGAAAATCGACTTTCTGCAGAGCTTGTCGCCCGCCTCGATATACCTTGCTCACCTGTTGAAACTTGATCACGCATCATTCCTTTTTTTGCAGCGAGATACCTAAATAAGTATCTCTCTAGGGTATGTTACTGTTCGTTTTACTTTGGGTTATTACTCTTCGCGACTAAACAGCGCGTCGATGAATTCTTGCGTTTCGAATGGACGCAGATCTTCAATGCCTTCACCAACACCGATAAAGCGAATCGGAATTTGGAACTGATCAGCAATTGCGAAAATCACACCGCCTTTTGCAGTACCATCCAGTTTGGTCAGAGTAATACCTGTGATTGGTGCAACATCGCTGAACAGTTTCGCTTGGCTAATCGCATTTTGACCAGTACCTGCATCCAACGTCAGCATGATTTCATGCGGCGCTGAATCGTCGATTTTCTTCATTACGCGAACGATTTTACGCAGCTCTTCCATCAGGTTGGATTTGTTTTGTAAACGACCTGCCGTATCAGCGATAACCACATCCACACCACGCGCTTTCGCAGCTTCAATCGCATCGTAAATCACGGACGCACTGTCTGCACCAGTATGTTGAGCAATAACTGGAACATTATTACGTTCACCCCATACTTGTAACTGTTCAACCGCCGCTGCTCGGAATGTGTCACCCGCAGCCAGCATCACTTTCTTACCTTGAGACTGGAACTGCTTAGCCAGTTTACCGATTGTTGTGGTTTTACCGACACCGTTTACACCAACCATTAAGATCACGTACGGCGTTTTTGCGGTATCAACAACCAAAGGCTGTTCAACGGTCGACAGAATTTCTGCCAACTCACCTTTCAACAGATCGTACAGCGCTTCACCATCTTTTAGTTGCTGGCGAGATGCTTTTTCTGTCAGGTTTTCGATGATTTTCAATGTGGTATCCATACCCACATCCGCAATCAATAGCTGTTCTTCTAACTCTTCAAACAGATCACTATCGATTTTTTTGCCTTTGAATAAACCAAAGAAACCGGCACCAATATTCGCTTTAGTGCGGCTTAAGCTGCGTTTCAGACGCGCAAAGAAGCTCTCTGTTGGCTTTTCCTGTTCTTGAATTCGAGGCTCTTTCGCTTGAGGTTCCTCAATAACTTCTGCTTCTGCTTCTGCTTCTGCTTCTGCTTCTGCTTCTGCTTTTTCAGTCTCGACTTCCTCGACCGGCTCTTCAACCGTTTGTTCTGGTTCTGTTTGTTCTACTTGTTCTTCGGTTGCTTTTGTTTGGCTTGGTTCTTCATCACCAAAGCCAAGCCATGACAGTAAGCCACGCTTCTTTTTTTCCGTCATCTGAGGATATCCTAGATTTTCTTGTCTGATTATTTTTCTAAACTATGACTCTTTTCTTAAAGAATTATCCCTAAAAAGAAAAGAAAAATGACAAAGCAGTGATAACTTTCTTCTTCACTTGGTAAACTTTGCCATATTTATGAATGCTTATCTTCAGCAAAACTATTATTACTGAAAGGTTGGCTATAGTAACACTTAATTAGCGGTCAAAAAATCTATGGTAAGACGTCGCCAACAAAACCCATCACAAAATCGTGCTCCAAGTGGGCAAGTTCGAATTATCAGCGGCTTATGGCGCGGAAGAAAACTACCCGTTCACGATGCTGAAGGCTTACGCCCAACCACAGACAGAGTCAAAGAAACCTTATTTAACTGGATTGCTCAAGATGTACCAAATGCCAAATGCCTTGACCTGTTCGCAGGATCGGGCGGTTTAGGTTTTGAGTGTGCATCGCGTCAGGCTGAAAGTGTCACCATGCTGGAGATGAACGCTCAGGCATTCAATCAGTTGAAAACAAACATCGCTACATTGAAAGCAACCAATATTGAAGCGATTAATACTGACTCTCTCGCGTATTTAAAGCAGAGTGGCTCCCCTTTTGATGTGGTGTTCATCGACCCGCCGTTTCGTAAAGGCTTGTTAGATGAAACACTACAGCTGCTGGAGCAGAATGGGTGGCTTGCTGATAACGCGATGATTTACATAGAAACCGAAAAAGAATTATCGTTACCTGAATTACCAGAAAGCTGGCAGCTATACCGAGAAAAAAGTGCTGGCCAAGTATGTTACCGCTTATTTGAAAAAACGAACGTTTGAAAGGACTACAGAATGAAAGCTCTATTAGTATTAGCGAAAGCTGCGATTGCATTTGTCTGGCTTGTACTGCTGCTCAACATTGTTATGCCATTTCCCGGTAAAGCGGCTATCGCGCTTTACATCATGACCGCCTTCCTGTTCATGATGCATGGTCTACAAATGCTGATTTTTGTTGGCGCATTTGGTGACAAAGTAAAAACCAGCAGTTGGGAAAAGTGGTCGATACTGATTTTCGGCATCTTCGCCCTACTCGACATTCGTCGTAAACATATGATGTAACAAGAGCCCGAATGGGCTCTTTTCTTTTTATTTCGTTCGGCTGAAAACTAACAGCAACAAGAAATAACTTCCGCCGAGAATAGCGACGATAGTTCCCGCCGCAATCTGCATTGGATACAGCATCACTTGCCCCAACCAGTCCGCCCAAAGCATTAACGACCCACCCACTAAACTTGCCATCAATAGTTGCTGTTTTGCTTTCTGCGCTCCCAACATCATTGCCATATGTGGTGCGATTAAGCCAACGAAAGAGACTGGTCCCATCGTGGCTGTCACAAGCGCACACAATAGAGCCACAACAATCAGCAGAACTAAACTGGCCGTTTGAGGGCTCAAACCTCGCGCACCGGCAAAACTGCGTCCAATAGAAATCAACGTTAGCCAGCGTGACGTCAGCAAAGCAAAGCAGGACAATCCGACAACGCCGACAGCCAAGTAGAGGCTTTGTGAGGAAGTGACTCGATACGTCGAGCCAGCTAGCCACAGTAAGATTTGATAACTGCCCGCTGTGCCTTTTGAAAGACAGAACTGCACCAAGGCTTCGAGCAATGCTGTAATCGCAATACCTGTCAGAATTAAACTAGAAGGCGCGTACTGGTGGCGCTTACCTAACACCAACAGAGCAATCAACACAATCACACTGCCCAACAGTGCCGTTACCCAGTTGGTGTTCAACATTGATTGACCAAGAAACAAACTGGCAAACACTAAAGCAAATGTCGCTCCGGAAGAGACACCAAGAATGTCTGGGCTCGCTAATGGGTTATAAATCAAACGTTGCAGAATCGTTCCCGCAATTGCCAAACCAATACCAGCAAACAGAGCGGTTAAAGCACGCGGCCAGCGCAGTTGCCATTGGTATTCACTTGGGACAATCCAACTCCAACTGTTCTCGCTCACTTGCAAAAAACTGTGTAGCGCTATCACCACAACAAAAGCAAAAACAAGAAGCGAAACACTGACGGTACTCACATTGCTACGATGATGAGGCAAGTTGATAGACAGCGTGTCTTGTGCTTTTAACTGACGACGGCTAAACCAGATTAACACAGGAGCACCAATCGCAGCAGTCGTGATACCACTCGGTACTACTTCCGCCGTCCATAAGCTTAACCACATAGAAAGCATGTCGGTACACAGCAGCAGCAAAGCACCAAGCAACATACTGGAATACAGCTCCATCTTTGGTGTTCTTGCCCCCATCGCGCGAGCAATGTTTGGCGTTAATAAACCGATAAAGCCAATCACCCCTACCGCAGTAATAGATGCTGAAACCAACCAGATGCCCGCCATCATCAATAACAAGAAGACAGGAATAACCGCCAGACCACGAGCGGCGGCACCTTGATGACCTAATCTCATCAAAGTCAGAATTCTGGGCGCTATGATTAATAACGGAATAGCGACAGCTAAACGAGGAAGCAGCCACTCTAGCCATTCCCAACCATTCTGCGCTAAATCACCAGCCCCCCACATAAATACGTTTTGTGCGAACTGTTCATTAAGCAAAATGATCGCGGTGGCAATAGAACCAAGAAGGATATTCACGACCATGCCGGACACCACTAATGGCAAGCCGGTCATATTGTTAACGCCCGTGATGAGTACAATCACACCGAATGCACACAATGCGCCGACCATTGCTGCAAGCGCACTGTAATCGGCAATTAAATCTGGAAACCAGATATTAACGATGATTAATGCCAACCAAGCACCGGAGGAGGTGCCCAGTGTCAGTGGTGAAGTCAGAGAGTTCTGAGTCAGCTGCTGCATTAGGCTACCCACCAGACCTAACATCGCGCCAACGAGAACAGTGATCGCCGCCCTTGGCAATTGGGCATAGAAAAAGTTGAAGTCCGCAAACTCTTGCGCTTCAGTGGCTAAGGTTGCGAGGCTCCACTGCATCGACAAACTGAGTTCGTTGCCGATCTGCAAACTCAACGCTGCCGCCAGCAGCACGAATAAACCAAGCAGGTTTAAATGACCAAACCTCATGACTTTGGCGCAACCTCAAGCAAGCTATCGGTCAATGCTTCAGCGGTATAAAGTAACGACATGGCACCACCGTAACTCCATACGGTACGAACGGCATTCACCTTACCGCTACGCACAAAAGGCATCGCTTTCCACAACATGGATTTATTGAGTTTCTCTTGTTCTGGGAATGGCAAGATATAGAGCACATACCCATCTTTCACGTTCTGTAATTCATTCAAGCGTTTTTGCACGATACCCCAAGGTGTGGCAGGCTGAGGCAACGCCGCTTTTAAGCCTAACTGTTCAATTACGTATTGAGTGCCAGAGTTGTCACCATACAAGAACACAGACGTATTACTGGCAAAACGCATTGCGACAACCGATGGCAGCTCTTCGCCGAATGCCTGATGTAACGATGTGCTTAATTGCTTAAATCGCTCATTCATTGTATCTAGCTTTTGCTGTGCTAATTCTTGCTTACCAAATAACACCGCCAATGTTTTGAATTGCTCAATAGCCACCTGAGCTGACTGGTCTTGCTGACCATAGTTCGACAGATAAACAACCGGAGCAATACCTTCAAGAGTCGGAATCAGATCCTTCTGTGGAGAAGCAGCAATAATCACATCCGGTTTTAACGCTGAAATTTTATCGAGATTAGGCTCGGCGCGAGTACCGATATCTTCAACGCCAGCAGGGATAGCTGGTTGAGCAACCCATTCAGTATATGAAGGCAAATTTGGCGCACCGACTGGTGTGATATCAAGCTCTATAACCTGTTCTAGCAAGTCCCAGTTCAGTACAACGACACGTTGCGGTGATTCGGAGAAGACTTGTTCACCACGGCTGTCTTGAATATGAATGTCAGCCACAGCCTGACCACAGAGCAATAAACTGAAGAGTACAACTAGGCTTTGAGATGCCTTTTTTAGGTTTTTTAAGCACATACGATGGCGACCTTATTGGTTTTAGATTCAGCAGCGGGCTGCGGGTGTTCAATCAATTTGATGGGAGAATGGTAAAGCTCTGATAGACGCTGCTCATCAAGCAACAATTCCGCCGCACCTTCAAAAGCTATTCGCCCTTGTTTTAGCGCCACAATATGAGTGGCATAGCGCAGAGCCAAGTTCAGGTCATGAAGAATCACTATGATTCCACAACCTTGTGTTTGATTTAATTCAGCCAATAAAGCCATCAATTGATATTGATGATGTACGTCTAGCGCCGAAGTAGGTTCATCAAGGATCAAAACCGGCGATTGCTGAGCAAGCAACATCGCAACCCAAGCTCTTTGACGCTCACCTCCAGACAATTCATCAGCAAGCGTATAAGCGAAATCCGTAACTCCTGTTTTGGCAATCGACTCATCAATAATGGTTTCATCTTCGGCTTTCCAGCGCCCAAGAGCACCCCGCCAAGGGAAACGCCCTAAACGAACCAACTCACGAACCGTTAAGCCCGCAGAAGTAGGCAATTTTTGTGGAAGAAACGCGACGGATTTAGCTAACTCTTTTGCGGCTAAAGATGAGAGAGATTGTCCATTTAACTCAACGAAACCTTTGTCGGGCGCTTGCTGCCCTGACAAAAGGCTGACTAAAGTCGACTTGCCTGAACCATTGTGTCCGAGCACAACCGTTAACTCATCGGTGGGTATGTTCAGTGAATCCACAGACAAGATGGTTCGCCCACCTCGTACCATTTCAACACATTGTAAATGATACATTTCTCTCTCCCTGATTCTGGGAATTCTCAAACAACAAATCCTGCAGAAGCAGGAATAAAAAAAACAAAAAAACTCACTCCCTTAAGAGAGTGAGTTTAAAAGGGTTACCAACGGTAATTCGCGCTTAGCACAACACTACGAGACTGACCGTAGTAGCACCAATAGTCACAACCTGAGATGTATTCTTTATCAAATAGGTTATTAACATTTAACTGTGCTTGCCAAGCCTTCGTTATGTCGTAAGACGCCATCATATCGACTAGCGTAACGCTTGGAACCGTTAAGTCACTCGATTTAGGGTTATCTTTTGACTCACCGATATAACGAATACCAGAGCCAAATTTCCAACCGTCAAGTCCCACTTTGTTTGCATCAAAATCTAACCATGCAGAAGCCATATGTTCAGGTATCAAAGCAGCTTGTTTCGTCCCTTTTCCTGACGTTTCATCAGTTTCGGCTTTAGTGTATGTATAGCTCGCAGTTAGCTTCAGACTATCAGTTAGGTATCCTGTCGTTTCAATTTCAACACCGTGAGAAGTAACTTCACCGGTTTGAGTTGCCACATAAGTCGTTGGATTAGTAACTAAAGCGTTCTTTTGCGTCATATCAAACAACGCCAAATTTATATAACCATTGTAAAAACTTGGTTCGTATTTAATACCAACCTCAGCTTGGTCACCCTTCAGTGGCTTATATAAATCTCCAGTCGCACTATCGATTGTGCTCAATACATCAAATGATTGTGAGTAACTCACATAAGGAGAAAGCCCCACGCTAGAGATATACATTACACCGGCATCTAGCGAAAACTCTGAATCATTACGGCTTTCACGCTGAGAATTCGAAACGCTCTCGTTATCCGTTTTAACCCAGTCAAAGCGACCACCGATTGAAGCAATCCACTGGCTATCAAACTTGATTTGATATTGACCGTATAAACTGGCTTGTTGCTTGGTAATATCACGATCTGCTGCTGAAGATTCGTCAATTGCGGTGTAGTTGCCGTAAACAGGATTAAATGGGTTAATACTACCAAAGCTATAGTTATCAGCTTCAACACCATCAGTTTTATGATGCTGTAGTTCTAAACCAAGTAAAACTGTGTTGGCAATGCGTGATGATTCCCACTTAGCAATGGCATTGTTATCCAAGCTAAAGCTTTCTGTTTTTCCGTCACGAAAAACTAGACCTTGATATAAAGTATCTGTACTTGGATCTGAGTTCATAAATGAATAACTGCTGCGCAGATACAGCTCGTTGTATCCGTAGTTAAACGTCTGCGTCAGCGCCCATTCATCATTTAATTCATGCTCAAGAATGTATCCCGCAGACACTTGCTTACGCTCATATTTATCGTAATCAGGCTGTCCCAAGTTGGTTGATGGATCAATAGAACCAAAATTTGAATCCGTTAAAGTCCCTGCAGCAGGGAAAAACGGGTTAGTTGGAATACCACTATCTTCTAAGTAGCTAGTCAGCAAGGTTAAATGGGTACGCTCGGAAATATCGATAGCCAGACTTGGAGCAAGATAAAAACGACGGCTTTCGGTTCCGTTTAGCTCACCATCATTCTCTTTCATTAGGCCGACTAAACGGTAGCGTACAGAACCATCTTCGTTTACATAGTCAGAAATATCCAAAGATAAAGTACGAAGACTGTTGTTACCGACTTGAACACCTACATCTCCTTGAGGGACATCTGTCGGTTTCTTCTGCACAGCATTCACCACCCCACCCGGAGGCGCTTCACCATAAAGGATTGATGCAGGACCTTTAAGTACTTCAACTTTTTCTAAACCATAGGGCTCAAGCAACCAAGTGTAGTAACTGTTTTTGAATAAACGGCTTCCATCTAGATAGGTCGCGGCATCAAAACCACGAACTTTAATCCAGTCAGTATCGTTATCTGCACCATACGGTTGAGACGCTACGCCAGAGGTATAGCGAAGTGCCTCATCCAGTTTTTGAGGCGCGCGATTGACCAAGTCTTGTTGTGTTACCACAGAAACAGATTTCGGCGTCTCCTGCGCTGGCGTGTCAACTTTCAGCGCAGAAGCAGTAACCACAATGGTCTCTACTGCTTGAGAATCTTTTTGAACAACCTCTTCTGCCAATACGCTTTGGCTAGTAAGAAGTGAGAATGGCACCAAGCTAAAACAGAGCGCAGTGCGGATTGCTTGTCCGAGTCTAGTTGGGCGTATCGTTACCATAATTGGAACCCCCTGCTGTAAAAGTTTGAGAATAGTTTTGATTATCATTATTATGCGTACGGCATTTTACTGATAAATACCATAATTGGAAGTGCAAATACGAAGCAATCTCAATTTCATTAATATAGGTCAAATAAAACATGTTCCAATGGTTTGAAAAACTTACCGAGGCATTTCCCAGAGAAGAACCTCAAAAGCCTCCAAAAACCTTGTTTGCTTTTTGCCGTCATTACACTCGTGGTTTTGAAAAACCATTACTGATCATGTCGCTACTCAGTGCCTGTGTTGCTATCGCTGAAGTGACGCTTCTGCGTTATATGGGTGAGTTGGTTGATATTCTCAGCAGCCAAAAACCAGAGACTTTTTGGGCAGACCAAAGCGGCCGCCTCTGGTCGATGGCGATTCTTGTCGCATTAGTGATGCCGTTGCTGGCATTTCTGCACTCCAACATCATGCATCAAACATTGCTCGGCAATTATCCGATGTCGATTCGCTGGTTAGTGCACCGCTACATGCTCAAACAAAGCGTGGGCTTCTTTCAGAAAGATTTCTCAGGGCGTGTTGCCACTAAAGTGATGCAAAGTGCTCTTTCTGTGCGTGAAACCGTAATGAAGATGGTCGACGTACTGGTGTACATCTCGGTCTATTTTGTTTCGATGATTTGGATGATGGGCGAGTCCGATATGGTGCTGATGCTGCCAATTTTGATTTGGTTAATTACCTACATCCTCATTCAGCTCTACTTCATTCCAAAAATGAAGCAAGTTGCCACCGAACAAGCGGATGCTCGCTCCGTCATGACAGGCCGCATCGTCGATAGCTACACCAATATCACGACAGTAAAGCTATTTTCCCATTCGCAACGTGAAATGGATTATGCCGAAAGCAGCATGAAGCTGTTTTTGAAAACCGTTTATAAACAGATGCGCATGGTGACGTGCCTGCTATTTAGCGTGGATGCTATTAACTACTTGTTGCTGTTTTCCATTGCAGCTCTATCCATCAACCTTTGGTTGGATAACGCGGTTACCGTGGGTGTGATTGCGGTCGCGATTAGTATCGCGTTGCGCGTTCAGGGTATGTCTAAGTGGATCATGTGGGAAGTAAGTGCGTTGTTTGAAAACATTGGTACGGTTGTCGATGGCATGAACACCATCTCCAGCGATGTTGAAATCAAAGACGCTGCCAATGCGCCAGAACTAACAGTGACACAAGGCAAAGTCGAATTTAACCAGGTCGATTTCCATTACAGCGAAGATAAACCCGTTTTCCAATCTTTGAATCTTGATTTAAAACCGGGTGAGAAAGTCGGGATTGTTGGTCGTTCAGGTGCCGGTAAATCGAGTTTGGTTAACTTGCTATTGCGCTTTTACGATGTTCAGTCCGGCACAATTTCTATTGATGGGCAGAACATAGCGGCGGTGACACAGGAGTCTCTGCGTCAACAAATCGGTATGATCACGCAAGATACTTCACTTCTGCACCGTTCGATTCGTGAAAATATTCTTTATGGTGATCCAAACGCCGATGAAGAGGCTCTTATCTGCGCAGCCAAACAGGCACATGCTCATGATTTCATTATTGATTTGAAAGATGAACAAGGTCGCACGGGTTACGATGTGGAAGTAGGTGAGCGAGGCGTGAAGCTCTCTGGAGGTCAGCGTCAGCGTATTGCCATAGCGCGTGTACTACTGAAAAACGCGCCGATACTGATCATGGATGAAGCAACATCCGCATTGGACTCAGAAGTGGAATCTGCGATTCAAGAGAACCTTGAAGTGCTGATGGAAGGCAAAACGGTTATTGCCATCGCGCACCGACTATCAACCATTGCTGCGATGGATCGCCTTATCGTGATGGATAAAGGTCAAATCATCGAGCAAGGCTCACATCAGGAGCTACTTGCTCAAAATGGGGTATACGCTCAGTTGTGGACACACCAAACTGGTGGGTTTATTGGCGAGGAATAATTCTCACTGATTTTAGACTGCGCATTAAAGTGAACGGGTATCAATAAGCAAACCTTATTTGCCATGGACGGCAAATAAGAGCTCCAAGGATGGATTTATGCGTGTTTGCGTTTGCTACCCGTTCGCAACCATCAACAGGATATTTATCGAGAACAGGGAATTCCGCGAGCTAACAAGCCGGCAATGAAATCCAGTTCTTCTTTACTCTGACCTTCGCCCAACGCTTCTAGCCACACACATTCACTGTAGTGCTCAGCGCGCAGCATCAATCGACAACCTTCAAAATCAATCAGCCATGAATGCAGATCGGCATCCTGTTGCTTCTCGACTGCTGTTGCAGACAGCAAGGTAAGTAAACACTCACCCATGGCAGGAAAACTATCAAACTCAAACGCCTGAGTTTGAACAATCAGTCGACCTTCTTGTGCCAGATATTCCTTTAAACCGAACTCAGCCATGATGGGTTAAATGCTCCTGAATCAAATCTAAGAATGGGTCGGCGTATTTTTCCAACTTTCGCTGACCAACACCGTTGACTGCCAACATTTCACCGTAAGAGGTTGGCAGAATCTCCGCCATATCAATTAAGGTTGCGTCACTGAACACCACGTAAGGTGGCAAACCGTCTTCATCCGCAATGGATTTACGCAGTTTACGTAACTTGGCAAACAGCTTCTTGTCGTAATTCTTGCTCGAAAGCTTATCGGATTTGGCAGCGCGAACAGCAGTGTCGAGACGAGGAACCGCCAGCTCTAACGTCATATCTCCACGCAAAAGCGGGCGAGCTTCTTCAGTAAGTTGAAGGGTCGAATTTCGAGTGATGTTTTGGCACAGCATGCCTTTATGAATTAACTGGCGGAAAATACTCACCCAGTAATCATGGCTGTGGTCACGACCAATGCCATAGGTGGAAATTTTATCGTGACCATTTTCGCGCACGCGAATATTTTGCATGCCACGCAGCACTTCAACCGCATAACCAATACCGAAGTTTTGATTAATACGATAAACACACGACAGTGCTTTGCGCGCTTCATCTGTCGCGTCAAAGTGCTTTGGCGGATCAAGGCAGATATCGCAGTTGCCGCAAGGCTTTTCACGATACTCACCAAAATAATTAAGAAGAACCTGACGACGACATGTCTGCGCTTCAGCAAAGTTACTCATCGCTGTCAGCTTATGGGTTTCAACCTGTTTTTGCGGTCCTTCGTCTTTCTCATCTAACATACGGCGAAGCCAAGAAATATCCGCAGGATCATAAAGCATCATCGCTTCTGCTGGTAAACCATCACGACCGGCTCGCCCCGTTTCCTGATAGTAAGACTCTATATTTCTTGGAATATCAAAGTGAACCACAAAACGTACGTTCGGTTTGTTAATCCCCATACCAAACGCCACAGTCGCAACCACGATCTGAATATCATCTCGCTGAAAGGCTTCTTGCACATAGGCACGTTCATCGACCTCTAACCCAGCGTGGTAACTGGCCGCGCGAATATGGTTGTTGCACAACTTCTCAGTCAACATCTCAACTTTTTTACGGCTGCCGCAGTAGATGATTCCGCACTGCCCTTTTTGCGTGCCCAAGTAACGAATAATTTGAGAAACCGGTTTGTGTTTTTCAACCAAGGTATAGCGAATATTGGGACGGTCAAAACTGCCCAGATAGATATGAGGCTCAGTCAGGTTCAGTCGATGCAGAATATCGCTACGAGTGGCGTCATCGGCGGTCGCGGTCAGCGCCATAATTGGCACATGAGGGAATAACTGCTTTAGCTGACCCAACAACGCATATTCAGGACGGAAATCATGCCCCCACTGAGAAATACAGTGTGCTTCATCCACCGCAATCATCGACAGAGGAATATTATGCAAACGCTCGATAAACTCGTTAGTGAGTACTCGCTCGGGAGAAACATAAATCAGCTTAACCAGTCCCGCATGCATACGGTTATAAACACTGATTAGCTCTTCACGGGTTTGTGTCGAATTCACACACTCCGCAGACACCCCGTTAGCTTTTAGTTGGTCGACCTGGTCTTTCATCAGTGAAATCAGTGGCGAAATCACCACAGTGACACCAGAACGAACCAAGGCTGGAATTTGGTAACAGAGTGATTTACCACCGCCGGTCGGCATGATCACAAGGCTGTCATTACCTTGAATTGCGGTATCTATGACTTCTTGCTGACCGTCTCTGAAAGTTTGATAGCCGAATACGTCACGCAAGACATCTGTCGCAGTCAACGGTGACTCTGAATGTTCAGCAATTAAAGTGGCGGTCATGCAAGCTCTCAGTGATGGGTAAATCCTATGATGCGTTAGCATCAAATTAGCCCGATATTGTAGAGACGTTTAACGGTGAATAAAACCGCTAAATGTATAAGAGAATGGTGAACTCGAAGTCGCAGTAAGAAAAGTTCGACAAATCAGAGGTTCTCCCAGATGAGTGTTAAATATCACTAGCCGATAATTCCTTAGCTGCACAGTCGGGTATTTTGTGTATATACTGCAAACTCCTTTCGAAACATTCTGTAATACCTCGGTAAATGCTGCCATTTATAACTAGGTATCGAACAACTCTCAATCGAGAATAAACAATGACTCCAGAAGAGCAAACAAACGCTAAAAAAGGCGTATTACTGGCTATCGGTGCCTACACAATGTGGGGTATTGCACCGATATATTTTAAAACCATTACTTTCGTTCCTGCTCTGGAAATCCTAAGCCATCGCGTTATTTGGTCGTTTTTCTTTTTAGCGATAATCATCCATTTTAGTCACCAATGGCGTAACGTTGTCAGCATTTTCCAGTCAAAATCTAAGATGTTATATCTGATTGCTACCGCTCTACTCATCGGTGCCAATTGGCTGATTTTCATCTGGGCAATCAATGCCAACCACATGTTGGACGCAAGCTTGGGCTATTACATTAACCCTCTGATCAACGTTGTATTTGGTATGCTGTTTCTCGGTGAACGATTACGTAAACTTCAGTGGTTTGCAGTAGCGCTGGCAGCGATTGGCGTCGCGATTCAAATCGTTGTATTCGGCTCTGTACCTGTGGTCGCGTTTGCGCTAGCCATCAGTTTTGCCTTTTATGGCTTATTGCGTAAAAAAGTGAGTGTGAACGGTCAGACAGGCCTGTTTATTGAAACCTTAGTGCTGATACCAGCCGCTTTGATTTATCTGGCTTGGTTTGCCGACTCAGCCACCAGCTCAATGACCAACAACGAATTTAACCTTAATGTACTGCTGATCAGCGCCGGTATCGTCACTACATTACCTTTACTCTGTTTTACGGGTGCAGCGACAAAACTCAAACTGTCGACCTTGGGATTTTTCCAGTACATAGGTCCAAGTTTGATGTTCTTGTTAGCCGTGCTGATTTACGGAGAAGCGTTCTCGACCGATAAAGCCATCACTTTCACCTTCATCTGGGGTGCGTTAGTGGTGTTCAGCTATGACGGTTTGACCCAAGGCAGAAAGCGCTCTGCAACTATTGTTGCAGCCAAGTGATCGTTTTTTACAAGACATTCCTATAGCGACTGGTTAAGCTTGGTGAATTGCTGTTTATTTCGCCAAGCTTAATATGGACAAAATCCTCTATTCATCAACTCAACATCAAGGGATAAGTTTGATCGAAGCTGATTACCATCAGTTCGCTTTCGATCGTCACTATCACTTAGATTTTCACATTGGGTTAATGACCAGCGGACAGCAAAAATTTTCTCATCAAGGTACTCAACACAATGTCGGTTACGGTGACATTATTGTTATGCCGCCAGATGAACTCCATGACGGCAGCTCTATCTTAGATACAGGCTATCAGGTACGCGTCTTTTCTATTGACCCAACCTGGTTTACTGATAACCTAGAGTTCACGCAACCAAGTGACATGTTGAGCTTTAAACAGCTCATCATTAGCGATCCAAATCTGTTTGCCCCTCTTGCTCAATTACATCAAAAGCTCATGCAACCGAACTTGAGCCAACTCGCGCTTGATTGCCTTCCTTATGAGGGTTTGGGTGGATTAGTTGAACGTTATGGTGCGTTAAAACAAAAGGCAGCCATCCCACTTGGAAAGCAATCACTGGCTACGCTGAAAGAGTATCTTCTTGCGCATCTTGATCAACCTGTCCGCTTAGAACAACTCGCGAACCTTTGTTCACTCAGCCCGACTCAGTTTCAACGCCATTTCAAAGCCCGCATGAACATGACTCCATACGCCTGGCTCACTCGATTACGTATAGAACAGGGGATGAAGTTGGTGAAAAGTGGCTTGTCTGGTACTGAAGTCGCTATGCAGGTGGGCTTCTACGACCAAGCACATTTCACCAAAGCTTTTAAACACTGCTACGGTATTTCTCCATCTGCAGTAAATTAAACGTTTCACACTGTCAAAAATTTACAAGCCAACTTAGATAGCTCAAGGCACAATCTCTTCATTCAAAGTAGGAGTTTTTATATGAATGAAGCCAGCATCCTTATCACTCTAGCCGGAGTGCATTTCGTCGCACTGATGAGTCCGGGTCCAGATGTCGCCTTAGTGGTGCAAAATGCCACTCGTTATGGCCGTCAAACTGGTATTTACATCGCGCTTGGACTCTCTTTCGGCATACTGCTGCATTCGCTTCTTAGCATTACCGGTATCAGCTATTTGGTTCACCAACAGCCCGTCTTGTTTGCTTTACTGCAGCTATGCGGAGGCAGTTATTTACTTTACCTAGGCTTTGGAGCGCTGAAAGCCACTATCGCTAACTGGAACTCAGCAGCAGAGATCGCACCCGCAGATAAAAATGCGCTGTTATTGAGCAATAAGAAACAGGCCTTTTCCCGTGGATTCATGACAAATATCCTGAACCCGAAAGCTCTGGTTTTCTTTGTAAGCTTAATGTCGACGCTGGTTCCGGCAAGTATGTCAGTGACGGGGAAAGGTTTTGCGCTGCTAATTTTATGGGGATTATCTCTGACTTGGTTTGCTTGCCTTGCGTGGATGCTTTCCACTGAACGCCTACAAACAAAGCTCAACCAAGCTAGTCGCTATATTGATTTACTGTGTGGCGTGATTTTTTCGCTGATTGGCCTCACTATTCTTTGGCAGTCACTGACCAGTTTCATTCACTAAAATATCGTTAAGCTGAATTTAAATTCACTTATAGTGCAAATTAACCCAACACAAACAATAGCGGATCACCCCATGACCTTGTGCGAGATCTCTCACAAATAGATGGGGAAATATCTCTTTCTACACTAGAAAAAAGATGCCCAAAACAATTAAGTAAATGATTTTTATAAATAAGTTACTTTTTAGCCAGAAAATATCAGCATGCAAACGATTTCTTTGCGTTGCTGAATGCCTCCTAGTCGGTAATATTAACCCTGTCGGAAGGATGCTGACACGGAATGGATCGCTAAGGATAGTGAACTTCAGGATGAAGTTACGGTTGTTCAGGATGAATAATCGGCATGGAAAGCAAAATGGACATTGAACGGACTCATTCGTTACTAGGATGGTAGCGACAAGGGAATGGCAATGGACACCTCTGGATGAGGAAAGGACTTAACATCAGGATGATGTCAGGGACACCGCTCAGGGAACAAGTGATGTGAGCTAACGAGGATTGTTAGCAGATCAGGAAGATCATGGACACCGCTAGGATGGCGATGAAAGGATTGCGCTGAAGGAATACAGCACACTTATCAAGGAATAGATGCAGGGAGCACCTATTAGTAGCTGGATTGCTGCAAGTAAGACTATAACCCCGAAGGGCTCGCGCCCTCGGGGTTTTTCTTTTTCTGCTTACAACTGAATCGACGATATAAAAAAACCTAGCACTGAGGCTAGGTTCTTATCTCTATACATCCACAACAATTACATGCGTTCCAGCTTAGCGTATGCAGTGACCAGCCATTTGATACCTTCACCGTTAAACGCAACCTGAACGCGACTTTGCGGACCGCTACCCTCGAAGTTGATGATGGTACCTTCACCAAACTTAGGATGACGAACCCGAGAGCCGAGCGTAAAGCCAGTCTCGTTGAAGTTCTCTTTTACAACCGTCTGGCTGAAACGACCACTGCTTGCTGGACGACTCACCTGCGCTTTCATTCGTACTTCATCCAAACATTTCTCTGGCAGCTCACGAATAAAGCGCGAAGGTTTGTGATACTTGTCTTGTCCGTACAAACGGCGCATTTCCGCATACGTGATGTAAAGCTTCTGCATTGCACGGGTCATGCCCACATAACACAGGCGGCGCTCTTCTTCTAAACGCCCCGCTTCTTCTGCTGACATCTGGCTAGGGAACATGCCCTCTTCAACGCCAACCATAAATACCATAGGGAATTCCAGACCTTTAGCACTGTGCAGAGTCATCAGTTGGACAGCATCATCAAACTCATCCGCCTGACCTTCACCAGATTCCAGTGCCGCATGGGTTAAGAATGCCGTCAGCAACGTCATTTCTTCTGCTTCTTCAGGCTTTTCGAACTGACGGGTGGCCGTTACCAGCTCCTCCAAGTTCTCAATACGCGCCTTGGACTTTTCGCCTTTCTCTTGCTGGTACATTTCAAACAGACCGGAAGTTTTAATCACATGGTCAGTTTGCTCGTGCAAAGACATTTCAGCGCTGTCATCTTCAAGCGCATTAACCAATTCAACAAAACGCCCAAGGGCGGACGCTGCGCGACCTGTTAACACTTTCTCTTCTAACAGCAGAACACTGGCATCCCATAAGGTGCAACCACGGTCACGAGCGGCAAAACGAATGGTATCCAAGGTTTTATCGCCTAAGCCACGAGTGGGAGTATTCACCACACGTTCAAATGCGGAATCATCATTGCGGTTAGCCATTAAGCGCAGGTAACTCAGCGCATCTTTGATTTCCTGACGTTCGAAGAATCGCATACCACCGTAAATTCGGTATGCCAAACCCGCCTGAATTAATGCTTCTTCCAACACACGTGACTGAGCGTTGTTACGATACAAAATCGCGGTATCTTCCAGAGCACCACCATCTTCATGCCACGCTTTAATTTTACCGACCACAAATCGCGCTTCATCCAGCTCGTTATAGGCGGAATAAACTGAAATAGGCTCACCTTCGACACCATCTGTCCAAAGCTCTTTACCCATACGCTCGCTGTTATTGGCAATCAAGGTGTTTGATGCTTCAAGGATAGTTTTCGTCGAACGGTAGTTTTGTTCCAGACGAATGGTATTCACACTCGGAAATTCCTGCGTGAATTTTTCGATGTTCTCAACCTTCGCGCCACGCCAACCATAAATAGACTGGTCATCATCACCGACGATCATTACGTGAGTATCTTTGCCCGTCATCAGACGCAGCCAAGCGTATTGAATATTGTTGGTATCTTGAAATTCGTCGACCAAAATATGTTTAAAGCGAGCTTGATAATGTTCGCGAATATGCTTGTTATCACGCAATAACTCTAACGTTCGCAGCAAGATCTCAGCAAAGTCGACCAATCCAGCGCGATCACACGCATCTTGATAGGCCGTGTAAATCTGTACATAAGTCTGAGTGATAGGATCGCGGTACGAATCAATATGTGCAGGACGTAAGCCTTCGTCTTTTTTGCCGTTAATCCACCACGATACCTGACGCGCTTGCCACTGCTTCTCATCCAAGTTTTGCGCTTTTATCAAACGGCGCAACAAACGCATTTGGTCTTCAGAGTCAATGATTTGAAAATCTTCTTGTAGCTTCGCATCCAGATAGTGCGCCCGCAAAATACGATGGCAAATACCGTGAAATGTACCATTCCACATGCCAGACGAACTGCCCATCATCAGATCTTCAATTCGCCCACGCATCTCCGCAGCAGCTTTATTGGTAAAGGTCACCGACATAATTGAGAACGGTGACGCTTGCTCTACCGATAATAACCAAGCGATACGGTGTACGAGAACCCGCGTTTTACCACTGCCCGCACCTGCCAACACTAGTAGGTTTTCAAGTGGCGCAGCAACTGCTTCGCGTTGTTTGTCGTTTAAACCGTCGAGTAAAAGAGAAGGATCCATCATGGCTAGGCTACTGGTTATTTATACATAATGACGACGATTATAACCCTAAATTCGACCGAGATGCTCGTTAAACAAGCCATTTTCTTTGCAGAGATTTCTGACTCAAGTGAAAATAATTGAAGTTTTTTTGCTCATAGATTGCTAAAAAATTCATTCGCTTAGCGTGTTTTCACCCTTAATTAGTCGATTTTTTATTCCATTAATTGAAAGTTTTTCTTAATCCTGCCTCTCTTTTCTAATAAGCAAGCTCAACGATTAACAAGTTGTTAACTTGCGAAATCAGGTAAGAACAATTCATGAGGAAGTGATGATGAAAAAATCAAATTTGGCAGTAGCAGCGGCAGTAACAAGCTTACTTGCAGTAGGTGGTTCTCTATTAACGTCTACCTCAGCCATCGCAGCTGAAGAAGAAAAATGCTACGGCGTGGCGAAAGCGGGCCAAAACGACTGTGCGACGAAAATGAGTTCATGTGCTGGGACATCGAAAAAAGATGGACAGAAAGATGCCTTCGTTGTGGTACCTAAAGGCTTGTGCGGCAAACTTTCTGGCGGAAGCACTATGTCTTCTTAATCCATTAAAAATACAAATAAGTGGTGCTCTAAGCTCAACAAGCGCACCACTTTTCCTTTCACTGCTATAGCACACTCACAACAAGTCTAACGGAGGTTTCATGCTGCATAACCAAGTAGGTGTAGGCTTGCGGTCTCCCCATATCAACTATTTTGTAGAGCAAACACCACAAGTGAGTTGGTTAGAAATTCACAGCGAAAACTATTTTTCTCCCCACTCAATTGCCCGCAATCAGCTCCGTAGCATTCGTAAAAACCATCAAATTAGCTGTCATGGTATAGGTCTTTCATTAGGTTCAGTACAAGGCATCAACAGTACTCATTTACAGAAACTTAAAGCATTGATCGACGAAATTCAGCCGCTTTTCGTTTCCGATCATTTAAGCTGGAGTGAAAATGGCGGTCACTATTTCAATGACTTACTGCCTTTGCCTTACACCGAAGAAGCCTTAGAGGTGTTTTGTCGTAATGTGCTTACGGTGCAGGACGCCATAAAGCGCCCGATTCTGATTGAAAACCCTTCCAGTTATTTGCAGTTTAACCACTCCACCATTACAGAGTGGGAATTTCTGGTACAAGTACAACAGCGCACCGAATGCCGCTTGTTGCTCGATTTGAATAATGTACATGTTTCTGCTTTCAATCATGGTTTTAGCAGCCAAACCTATATTGATTCTATTCCTGCGTATGCCGTTGACGAAATTCACCTTGCCGGCTTTTCGATTAACACACTTGCCGAAGGGGAAATATGGATAGATACCCACAGCAAACCGGTATCTGCTGAAGTGTGGCAACTCTACCAACTCTGGTGTGAGAAACACGGCAGCCGAAGAACTTTGATTGAATGGGATTTAGACATTCCAGATGTTGAAGTTCTGCTAGCGGAAGCAAACAAAGCTAGCAAGATACTCACAAGGCTCGACTCGATGAAAAGGAAAGCATCATGAGCTTTGGATTAGCAGAGCTACAGGCAACCTTTGCTGAGGGCTTGCGTTATCAAGCACAGGGAGAAGCGTGCGATATCATCGGTGGACGATTTAGCGCTGAAGAGAGACTGCAAATCTACCGCAATAATTTTGTCATGAGTTTAACGGAAGTCATGCAAGCTACCTACCCAATGCTTAAAGAGGTATTAGGAGCGGAATGCTTTAACGCACTATCTCGTGAATACATTCTTCGCTCACCGCCCACAGAAGGTAATGTTAGTCATTATGGAAACCATTTTGATGATGTGATCAGCCAGTTTGAGCAAGTCACCGACGCCGCACCGTATGCAAGAGATTTAGCGCGTTTTGAATGGACGTTAGATAAAGCTCAACAAACGTTTGGGCAGAGTGAAAAGCATTCACTGCAACCACTGGAAGCCATCCATACTCTTTCTGAGCAACAGCACCCCAACGTAATTCTTCATCCTGATTCTTGGGTTTTCCCGTTTACGTCCGATTTCGCCTTATTCGATCTCCAAAGAGCATTTAGCCAACAAAATTTCGACGACCTGATTCTGAATAACGCTCAAGCAGGAGTCATAGCTTGTGATGAATATGGTCGACCTTGGGCGAAAGAGTTAAACAACCAAGAGTACCAATTGCTGTTGAATCTCAGCAGCGAAATACCACTAGGTAGAATCCAACCCGAAGCACTGACCGCATTGCCGTCACTGATCGCACTCAGTATCGTTGCCGGTTTCTCATTGGCAAACCCTCACTAGGAGTTTCTGTATGATATCCGTGATTGCTCGCCTCAACCAATCTATAGAATGGTTTACCGCACAGCTCGCACCTGTCGTATTGCTGATCTGCCGCTTCTGGGTAGGTTGGGTGTTTTTTAACTCAGGACTGACGAAAATAACCACGTGGAATAGCACTCTATTCCTGTTTGAGTTGGAGTACCAAGTTCCTTTAATCCCTTGGGAAATAGCCGCTTATCTCGCAACTGCGGCAGAATTGGTCATTCCGATTTTTCTTGTTTTAGGGCTGTTTGGTAGGTTCAGTGCTCTCGCACTTTTCGCCGTAAATGCCATCGCCGTCATCTCATACCCATTGCTATGGGAGAGAGGATTTTATGATCATCAACTATGGGGAATGATGATGTTAACCGTCATTGTGTGGGGACCCGGAGCTTTATCCATTGATCGATGGATACAACGGAAACACCTTATTGTGACAGCTCGTCATGAATACTGATTACGGCATCTCGTGACGCATGGCCAATCGCTTTGGTGGTATCTCTGGTTGCATGTCCAACCGCGGTTGTTGCATCTCGTGTCGCGTGACCAATTTCTTTACCCGCTTGCTTCATTTCAGCGCATCCCAAAAGGGAAGATGTGGCAATTAAAGAACAAATTAGTAAGTTACGACTCTTCATTATTCTCTCCTTATCAATACCAAAACCACTCTAACAAATAACCCTGCCTAATAAGGCAGGGTTATGTTAATTCTTGAACTGAATGATTTAAATAATATAGAACTTAAGCAGCAATACCTGAGTGGCGTAATAACGCATCGATTTGTGGCTCACGACCACGGAAGCGCTTGAACAACTCCATAGGTTCTTCACTGCCGCCCATTTCAAGGATGTTGTTTAAGAAACTTGAACCCGTTTCCGCATTGAAAATACCTTCCTCTTCAAAGCGAGAGAACGCATCTGCCGATAACACTTCTGCCCATAGGTAGCTGTAGTAACCCGCACTGTAGCCACCAGCAAAAATGTGGCTGAAGCTATGTGAGAAACGGTTCCACTCAAGGCTTGGCAATACTGCTACTTTCTTCTTCACTTCTGCTAATGTTTCCAGCACTTGAGGGCCCACTTCTGGGTCATAAGTGGTATGCAGAGTGAAATCGAACAGTCCGAATTCAAGCTGACGCAGAATAAACATACCTGACTGGAAGTTTTTCGCTGCCAACATGTTGTCGAGCATCTCTTTCGGTAAAGGTTCGCCTGTTTCGTAGTGACCAGAAATAAATGCAAGCGCTTCTTCTTCCCAGCACCAGTTTTCTAGGAACTGACTTGGTAGTTCAACCGCATCCCAAGGCACACCGTTAATACCTGAAACAGAGCTCACATCTACCTGAGTCAGCATATGGTGAATACCGTGACCCGTTTCGTGGAACAGAGTTACCACTTCATCATGGGTAAACAGTGCAGGCTTGTCACCAACTGGACGGTTGAAGTTACAGGTCAAATAGGCCACAGGCGTTTGTAGTTCGCCATTAGCATTGATACGACGAACGCGGCACTCATCCATCCACGCGCCACCGCGTTTATGCTCACGAGCGTAAAGGTCAAGATAGAAACTACCACGCAGCACATCATTGCTATCAAAGATATCGAAGAAACGCACCGACTCATGCCAAGTATCGACGCCTTCGCGCTCTTGTACTTTCATACCAAATACGCGATTCAGTACTTCAAACAAGCCTGAAACCACTTTGTTTTCTGGGAAGTAAGGACGCAGCTCTTCATCAGAAATCTTAAACAGTTTCTGTTTTTGCTTTTCGCTGTAGTAAGCGATATCCCACAGTTCAAACGAAGTCACACCAAACTCTTGCTCAGCAAATTCACGCAGTTCTTGAACTTCGCGTTCACCTTGTGGTTTCACTTTCGTGGCTAGGTTGTTCAAGAAGCTCAGAACCTGATCTGGCGTTTCTGCCATTTTGGTTGCCAGAGACTTTTCGCTGTAGGTGTTGAAACCCAGCATACGAGCCACTTCATAACGCAGTTTCAGCAACTCAGCGATGTTCTCTGTGTTATCCCATTTACCCGCATTCGGACCACGGTCAGACGCGCGCGTTACATAAGCTTCGTAAAGTTCTTTGCGTAGCGCTTGGTTATCACAGTAAGTCATTACCGGTAGGTAAGAAGGGATATCCAAAGTTAACAAGTAGCCTTCAAGACCCTTACCTTCTGCCGCGGCTTGAGCCGCAGCCAGTGCTGATTCCGGCATACCCGCCAGCTCGTTTTTGTCGGTAATGTGCTTAGTCCAACCCATGGTGGCATCAAGCACATTGTTCGAGAACTTAGAACCCAGCTCAGACATACGCTTGCTGATTTCGCCATAACGCTTTTGTTCTGCTTTAGGTAAACCGATACCAGACAATTCAAAGTCACGTAGTGCATCTTTAATGGTTTTCTTCTGCGCCTGACTCAGCGTTGCAAAAGCCTCACTGTTCTTGATTGCTTTATACGCTTCAAACAAACCTTTGTGCTGACCAACCCAAGTCCCGTATTCAGAGAGAATTGGCAGGCAGCTTTCATAAGCTTCACGCAATTCGTCACTGTTCATCACTGAGTTCATATGGCTCACTGGTGACCATAAACGACTCAAGCGGTCATCCACTTCTTCGATAGGTGCAATAACATTTTCCCAAGTTGGTTGTGTATTACCTTCAAGTACCTGTTCAATCTTTGCACGGCAATCTTCTATTGCCTGTTCAACCGCTGGCTTTACGTGCTCCGGCTTAATATCTGAAAACGGAGGTAAATCCGTAAAGCTAAGAAGTGGATTAGACATAAAACGTTCCTTTTTATGAAAAATAGTGAGGATGAAATATCCTCGTCTGTTAGGTTAATAAATATAGGTAGGAAGGTGAATTTTCAAGAGTAGCGTCAATTCAATACAATTCGAAATGTGTCTAGACCCACCTCAACATACAATTTTGGGTGTATAATTAGCCGCATTCGTTTTTCCATATTCAGCCATAAGTTAGAGAGCGACACTTGTTAAGTTATCGACACAGTTTCCACGCAGGAAACCACGCAGATGTAGTGAAACACATCGTACAAAGCTTAATCCTCAATGCACTACAGCAAAAAGATAAACCATTTGTTTATCACGATACTCACTCCGGTGTGGGCCGCTACGACTTAACTCATGAGTGGTCGGAAAAAACGGGTGAATACAAACAAGGTATTGCGCGTATTTGGCAACAAGATAATGTGCCAGAAGATATTCAAAGCTATCTTGATGCAATCAAAGTTCTTAACCAAGGCGATGAACTACGTTACTACCCAGGTTCGCCTCGCGTGGCACGTGCTCACCTGCGCCCGCAAGACCGCATGGTATTAACTGAGTTACACCCGAGTGATTACCCACTGCTGGAACAGGAATTCGATCGTGATCGCCAAGTGTCGATTTACAAAGAAGATGGTTTTCAACGCCTGAAAGCAAGCTTGCCACCGCAGGAGCGTCGTGGTCTGGTACTGATCGACCCACCTTACGAACTGGCTAAAGAGTACCGAGACGTGGTGAATGCCATTGCACAAAGCTACAAGCGCTGGGCAACGGGCATCTATGCGATTTGGTATCCAGTGGTTAACCGCTGTGATATTGAAGATATGATTGAAGGTCTCGAAAATTTAGGTATCACTAAAATTTTGCAAATCGAGCTGGGTGTCTCTCCTGATACCAACGAGCGCGGCATGACAGCATCGGGCATGATTGTTATCAACCCGCCATGGAAGCTTGAAAGCCAAATGAAAGAAATCCTGCCGTTTTTAAAGCAAGCAATTGCGCCAGCGACAGGTCACTGCAAAGTGGAATGGATTGTTCCGGAATAACTTGCTCAAGTTTTTCCAAGGGGTAACTTGTGATCTCACGGTTTACCCCAACTATTTAGCTATGCCCTAATAAATGAAATGGCTCCCTGCTTAATCTTACTGGCGAGCTATCAGAGAAAAATGGAGAAAGTAATGGCAACGCATTTTGATTACATCTGTATCGGTGGCGGTAGCGGCGGTATCGCTTCAGCAAACCGTGCAGCTATGTACGGCGCAAAAGTCGCGCTGATTGAAGCGAAAGATCTTGGCGGTACATGTGTCAACGTAGGTTGTGTGCCGAAGAAAGTCATGTGGCACGGTGCACAGGTTGCTGAAGCAATGAACTTATACGCGCCTGATTACGGCTTTGACGTCGACGTAAAAAGCTTCAACTGGGCGAAAATGGTTGAAAGCCGCCAAGCTTATATTGGCCGTATTCACCAATCTTATGACCGTGTTCTTGGTAACAACAAAGTAGAAGTGATTCGTGGCTTTGCTAAGTTCATCGATGCGAAAACCGTAGAAGTTAATGGTGAGCACTACACAGCAGACAATATTCTGATTGCTGTCGGTGGTCGCCCTACCATTCCTAACATTCCGGGTGCTGAGTACGGTATCGACTCCAATGGTTTCTTTGATCTGGCTGAACAACCAAAACGTGTTGCCGTGATTGGTGCTGGTTACATCGCTGTTGAAATTGCCGGTGTTCTCAACGCACTTGGCACAGAAACTCACCTATTCTGCCGTAAAGAATCTCCGCTACGTAGCTTTGACCCAATGATCATCGAAACATTGGTTGAAGTGATGAACACTGAAGGCCCAACGCTACATACGCACAGTGTGCCAAAAGAAGTGGTAAAAGAAGCCGACGGCAGCCTGACTCTTCACCTAGAAAATGGTGAAACCCAAAACGTTGATACTTTAATTTGGGCTATCGGTCGCCACCCAGCAACAGATGCGATCAACCTAGCAGCAACTGGCGTTGCAACCAACGAGCAAGGCTATATCAAAGTTGATGAGTACCAGAACACTAACGTGGCTGGCATCTACTGTGTCGGTGACATCATGGAAGGTGGTATTGAACTGACTCCAGTTGCGGTTAAAGCGGGTCGCCAACTGTCTGAGCGCTTATTCAACGGTAAAACCAACGCGAAAATGGACTACAACCTAGTCCCAACTGTGGTATTCAGCCATCCACCAATCGGCACTATCGGCCTAACTCAGCCAGAAGCGATTGCTAAATACGGCGAAGAGAACGTGAAAGTGTACACTTCAAGCTTTACCGCTATGTACACAGCCGTCACTGCGCACCGTCAACCATGTAAGATGAAGTTGGTTTGTGCAGGTGAAGAAGAAACGGTTGTTGGTCTACACGGCATTGGTTTCGCAGTCGATGAAATGATCCAAGGCTTCGGCGTCGCTATGAAGATGGGCGCAACCAAAGCAGACTTCGACTCAGTCGTTGCTATCCACCCAACGGGTTCAGAAGAATTCGTGACCATGCGTTAGTAATCACTTGCTAGAACGAAGCCCTGCAAAACTGCGGGGCTTTTTTATGTTGTAACTCAACGGCGATATGCTTCGACAGTTTTAAGGCGATTCATTGCTAGTAAACCTGCGCCGATTCAGAGATATCACTTCGATTTTGAGGCGCTGTTAAAAACAACGGGTACCGAGCCCACAACACTGGTTGCTGCCGTCTTCACCAATACGATCATCTCTTGTCGTATTTATTGTTCAAATACTCATCAAGCGCATAGTTCAACCTTTTTCATAAATTTTAATGATGAAATGCGTGTAAGGTCTTGTCCAACTGTGCAATAAATGACAAAGTCATTCTTAGAATGTGTAACAGACTGATGTCTTAACCGATTATTAACTGTTGGTTATTTACACTATCAATATTTATATAAGTAAATTCGAGTTCCAATTCACGTTCTGCCCATCAATTACCTTTAAAACATAAATAAGGAAGCGTGCAGGATGAGTTCTAGTGGTAAAGGAGAGATCAAAATGGGCCAAGGTAGATCCTTGTCAAAAACGTGGTTGACCACGATTGCCGCTGCAATTGTGCTTGCCGGTTGTCAACCAGACGCCAAACCAGCGGCGGTCAATAGCGGTGCTGCACCTGCTGTCGCGGTAGATGTCATCAAAGTCACAACCCAGCCAGTTGAGGTAACAAGTACTCTGCCTGGCCGTACTAATGCTTTCCGTATCGCAGAAGTACGCCCTCAGGTTCGTGGTATTGTTACAGCACGTAAGTTTGTTGAAGGTAGCTTAGTTGCAAAAGGCGATGTTCTGTTTGAACTTGACGCTTCAACTTACCAAGCTTCATTGGCAAGCATGCAAGCTAATTTAGCGAAAGCGGAAGCAACCCTTAGCCGTACAGAGCTTCAGGCAAAACGCTACAGCGAGCTGGTGAAAAAGAATGCTGTGAGCCAACAAGCTTATGAAGACGCACAAGCCACTTACAAAGAAGCTTTGGCATCTGTGAAAGCGGCGCAAGCGAATGTTAACTCTGCGCAGATTGACCTTGATTACACGCATATTAAAGCGCCGATTTCAGGTCGTATAGGTCGTTCACACGTTACTGAAGGTGCGTTAGTAACCGCTAACCAAACTGATGTAATGGCAACGATTCAACAACTTGACCCACTTTATGTTGACCTTTCTCAGCCAAGTAATGAGCTTTTGAAACTGCGCCAAAGCACTGGTAAAGAAAAAGACGAACTGAAAGGCATTAAGCTGTTCCTCGATGACGGTACGCCAATTGAGCAAAAAGCAACGCTACAGTTTGCTGAAGTTTCTGTGAATGAAAACACAGGCACAGTCAACGTTCGTGCAACACTGCCAAACCCAGATCAGTTCCTACTTCCGGGTCTTTATGTTCGTGCTCAACTGCCGGTTGAAGCTCGTTCTGAAGCTATTCTTGTTCCGCAAACAGCGCTAAGCCGTAATGCACGTGGTGAAGCTTCTGTATTGGTTGTAAATGCAGAAAATGTGGTTGAAAGCCGTCCAGTCGTAGCAAGTCATACTGTGAATTCACAATGGTTGATTGATTCAGGCTTAGAAGCTGGTGAAACCGTTATTGTGGCAGGCCTACAAAAAGTACGCCCTGGCAGCACGGTAAATCCGCAACTGATGGAATCATCTAAGGAACAATAAGATATGGCTCGATTTTTTATAGATCGCCCAATCTTTGCTTGGGTGATTGCAATAATCATCATGCTTGCTGGTGTGTTATCGATCATGACACTGCCGGTATCTCAGTATCCGGATATCGCACCACCAACGGTTATTGTGTCAGGTACCTATCCAGGTGCTTCGGCTGATACCGTTGAAAACAGTGTGACACAGACGATAGAACAGAATATGAACGGGATTGATAACCTGATTTATATGTCGTCTCAAAGTAGTTCATCCGGTGCATTCAGCATTACGCTTACTTTTGAAAGTGGTACTGATGCGGATATTGCTCAGGTACAGGTGCAGAACAAACTTGCACTTGCCGAAGCAACACTACCAAATGAAGTAACACAACAAGGTATCACCGTTTCAAAATCATCTAGTTCATTCTTGATGGTTGTCGGCTTTGTCTCAACAGACGGTAGCATGGACAACACTGACCTTTCTGACTACATGATTTCTAACATTAAAGACCCACTAAGCCGTGTTCAGGGTGTCGGTGAAGTTCAGGTGTTCGGTGCTCAGAACGCAATGCGTATCTGGTTAGATCCAAACAAACTGAATAAATACAGCCTGACTCCTGCTCAAGTGAAATCTGCGGTCAGCGCGCAGAACACTCAGGTTTCTGTTGGTCAGTTAGGTGCAACACCGTCAGTCAAAGGCCAACGTCTGAATGCTACGATTACGGCACAAAGCCGTATGAGAACGGTGTCTGAGTTTGAAAACATCCTTTTGCGAGTAGACACCGATGGTGCGCAAATTCGCTTGAAAGATGTGGCTCGTGTTGAATTAGGTGCCGAGAGTTACCAAGCAGTTGCTCTATATAACGGTAAATACGCTGCGGGTATTGCGATTAAGCTGGCTACTGGTGCCAATGCGCTGGATACCTCTAAGTTAGTGAAAGCTCGTATTAACGAGATGTCACCAACCTTCCCAGACAACATTGAAGTTATTTATCCATACGATACAACGCCATTTGTTCAGATCTCTATCGAAGAAGTAGTGCATACGCTGATTGAAGCGGTCGTACTGGTATTCCTCGTGATGTATCTGTTCTTGCAGAACTTCCGTGCAACGTTAATTCCAACCATCGCGGTTCCTGTCGTTCTGTTAGGTACTTTCGGTGTAATGGCGGCGTTTGGCTTCTCAATCAACACCCTGACTATGTTCGGTCTGGTGCTGGCGATAGGCTTGTTGGTTGACGATGCTATCGTTGTGGTCGAGAACGTTGAGCGGGTAATGGCGGAAGATGGTCTGCCTCCACGTGAAGCAACCCGAAAATCGATGGGGCAGATCACTGGCGCATTAGTCGGTATCGCGATGGTACTGAGTGCGGTATTTATCCCTATGGCGTTCTTTGGTGGTGCTGCGGGTGCGATTTATCGCCAGTTCTCTCTGACTATCGTATCGTCTATGGTGCTGTCGGTATTAGTGGCAATGGTTCTGACACCAGCGCTCTGTGCGACTTTGCTAAAACCAATGCATAAAGGTGAACACCATGTTCGCCGTGGTCCGCTCGCTTGGTTTAACAAAGCGTTTGACCGTGGTACGAACGGCTATAAGAACGTCGTTAGTAAAGGTGTGAACCAGCGTATTCGCTACCTTGCTATGTACGTCATTATCGTTGGTGTACTAGGTACGCTGTGGACTCGTCTACCAACCTCTTTCGTTCCTGAAGAAGACCAAGGCATTTTCCTATCTATCATTCAGTTACCAGCAGGTTCAACGCAAGAGCAAACGCTGAACGTGATGGATAAAGTTGAAAAACACTTTTTGGAAAACGAATCAGACTCCGTTCAGTCGGTGTTCACTGTTTCGGGCTTTAGCTTCGCAGGTCAAGGTCAGAACATGGGTATGGCGTTTGTTCGACTCAAAGATTGGGATGAACGTACAAATCCAGCGATGTCAGTCAACGCGATTATTGGCAGAGCTTGGGGAGCATTCTCTCAAGTAAAAGAAGCAAACATCTACACCTTTAACCTTCCTGCAATTATGGGCTTAGGTAACGCAACGGGGTTTGATGCTTACCTCACCGATAATGCGAACTTAGGTCACGATAAGTTAATTCAGGCTCGTAACCAGCTGTTGGGTATGGCTTCGCAAAACCCTAACCTGACAGGTGTTCGTCCAAACGGTATGGAAGATACGCCCCAGTTCCGTATTAACATCGACTACGAAAAAGCGATGGCAATGGGTCTGTCTGTTTCGGATATCAACAGCACGCTGTCAACGGCACTGGGTTCAAGCTACGTTAACGACTTTATCGATAACGGCCGCGTGAAAAAAGTATACGTACAAGCAGATGCTGAATACCGTATGAACCCTGAAGATCTGCGCCTATGGCATGTAAAAAATAACCTAGGTGAAATGGTTCCGTTTGATACCTTTGCGACAACTGACTGGACTTACGGTTCACCTCGTCTAGAGCGTTATAACGGTGTTCCTGCGGTTAACATTCAAGGTTCGGCAGCAGCGGGTAAGAGTACTGGTGATGCAATGCAGGCGATCACCAACATTGTGGCTCAACTGCCTCAAGGTATTGGCTTGCAGTGGACAGGTGCTTCTTACCAAGAAGTACAAACTGGTTCTCAAGCTCCGCTACTTTATGCGCTGTCTATTTTGATCGTATTCTTGAGCCTTGCAGCTCTATACGAAAGCTGGAGTGTGCCGTTCTCTGTCATCCTGATTGTTCCACTAGGGGTATTTGGTGCTATTGCAGCGGCAACAGTGAAGTCGCTCTCTAATGACATCTACTTCCAAGTGGGTCTGTTAACGACTATCGGTCTGTCAGCGAAGAACGCCATCTTGATTGTAGAATTTGCGAAAGCACTCTACGACGATGGAAAAGACCTTATCAGTGCGACGGTCGAAGCGTGTCGTATGCGTCTACGCCCAATTATGATGACGTCATTTGCCTTCATCTTGGGTGTACTTCCACTAGCACTGAGTACTGGTGCGGGTGCCGCTAGCCGTAACGCAATTGGTTGGGGTGTTGTGGGTGGTATGTTCGCCGCAACGGTACTGGCCATCTTCTTCGTTCCTGTGTTCTTTGTGATTGTGATGAAGCTGTTCCGCACACAACCGCATAAGATCCCAGAAGATGCATAATCTTATCTAGCAATGAAAAAACCCAGTGACATTCACTGGGTTTTTTATTCTCTTAAATAAGTAAACTTTGGATTACTTTACACAAAGCACATTGAGAAGAGAGGTGCCTTTTAAAGTATTGACCTTACCCGTGGTAAAGAAGCCTTTACTGCTCTCACCCCAATAAGGCAAATAAACTGGCCACTTATCTTTTTCCATCACTTTAGAATCAAGCAACTGCTTCCATTCGGCTTCTGTGGCTAAGCGCATTTTTTGTTGCTGGCAACGTTTCTCCGCATCAGCATAATTTAGGCGATTCCACGCCAAATCATGCTCCATATAGAACTGCTCCTTTTCATCCATCACGTAAGGAACTACGTAATGAAGGCCACTCAGCGTTGCTTCACGTCGAATGGTGATACTAGGCATGTCTTTAGTCGCCTTTGGCACGGCTTTAGTTGCGGATAGCGTTACTGCGGGTTTTGCTTTTGGTGCTGGTTTAACAACTGGCTTAGGTTTCGCGGCGACTTCTTTCTTAGCAGTACTTTGGGATTTGGATGCTGGTTTTTTCTCAGTAACAACCGGAGCATCTTGCTCGCCTTTGCGCACTTCGCGAATGAATGCTTCTTTGTAAAGTTTCTCGCTTCTAACCCCTGCGAGCTCTTTTTTGGCTGTCGCATAGTCATCGTAAGGGCCTATCAGGCAGCGTAACGCTTTCCCTTCTGGCTTCATCCATACATCTGTTGAGATGTGCTTATAAAGCACTTTAGCGCGGCTTAACGGCATTGATTCATTCAGCAAGCCACACTGAATCCAAAATAGAGAGTCTTTTCCTTTCGGTGCAGAATTCCCCCACAGTCCCTTACCAATTGGGCAGTTGCTGTTTAACTGAGGAAGCTCGTTGGTTGAAGCTTGAGTTCCACCACACAAAAACTGATCAGGCTCAGCGGCCAAAAGTGTTTGAGAAGCAAAACAAAAAGGCAATCCAATCAAAAGAAGGTGAGAAAGTTTCGGCATTGCGGCCCCTTTAATATCCATACGCTCTCCGTTCAGGTGACTATGGTTACTGTCAATACTCGACCTGAGCTTGTATCTATCTGACTATTTATGGTTGTGAGTAAAAATTTTCAGTTATTGCAAGAAAAGATAAGCAAAAAAAGAGCCGTAATCACTTACGGCTCTAGTTTAGGTAGATTATGTCAACAAAATCAATCGACGAGGATCACCCTTTATAGATTTTCGGGTTAAATACGTCACGCAGCCAGTCACCGAGCAGGTTAATCACCAATACTAATGTTACAAGCAGCACACCCGGGAAGGCTGTGATCCACCAAGAGCCTGAGAAAATATAGTTGAAACCGATACTGATCAGGGCACCCAATGATGGTTGGTCAACAGGCAAACCTAAGCCAAGGAATGAAAGTGCCGCTTCTGACATGATAGCGTTTGCCACCTGTACCGTTGAGATAACCAGAATTGGAGACAAACAGTTAGGCAGAATGTGACGGAACATGATACGAGGCGCTTTAAAGCCCATGACACGAGCCGCTTCCACATACTCTTTCTTCTTCTCAGCTAATACAGATGCACGAATAGTTCGCGCATACTGAGGCCATTCAGCCACACCGATAATCACCACCAGCATTAACACTGCGTATTCGCTATAGAACTCGCTACCGAAACTCGCTTTGAAGATTGCCGATACAATGATCGCCACCATCATGGTCGAGAACGACAACTGAACATCGGCAAAACGCATTAAGTAGCTATCAATACGACCACCAAAGTAACCAGAAGATAGACCAATGATAATGCCCAAGAACAGCTGTAGCGCTACCGCTAGGAAACCGATCGTCAGTGAAAGACGTGAGCCGTAAAGCATGGTCGATAAAATATCGCGCCCTTGCTCATCAGTACCCAGAAGGAAACGCTCATCACCGCCATCCATCCAAGATGGTGGAAGTTCTGCGTCCATAATATCAATCGATGACATATCGTATGGGTCTGTCGGTGCAATAAGCGGCGCAGCCACTGAAAGCACCAAGAAAATCATACAGATGGCAAAGCTGAACATTGCCACTTTGTCACGTAAGAAGTAGTACAGAAAATCTGACTGTTTAAAACGCTCCCAGCGTGAAGGAGCTGCTGCAAATTCGCTCATGATTATGCTCCTTTTCCTGTTAAGTCTACGGTTGGGTTAATCAATCCGTATAACAAATCAACCACTGTGTTGGTAACAACGAAGATTAAGCCAACGAAAATAACGTAAGCAGTAATCAAAGGTGTATCTACACGGTTAATAGCTTCAAGGAATAGGAAGCCTGTACCCGGCCACTGGAATACTGTCTCTGTCAAAATGGTATACGCCACCATAGTACCAATCTGAACACCACCCACCGTGAGCACTGGCAACATTGTGTTTTTCAGCGCATGTTGGTAGTAGATTTTCTTCAGCGGTAAACCTTTTGCCGTGGCAAACTTAATGTATTCAGAGCTCAGAACTTCGAGCATTTCAGAACGAACCAAGCGAATAAACAGTGGCAACATGATGGAAGCCAGTGAGATACAAGGCAGAATCAGGTGCAGTAAACCATCAACCGTAAAGTAGCCTGATTCCCAGCCCAACAGATTGTAGGTTTCACCACGTCCATAAGATGGTAACCAGCCCAATTCAATCGAGAAGATATACATCAGCATAATCGCTGTTAAGAACACCGGAATAGAGATACCGATGCTACTACCGGCCATCACGACTTTCGTAAACAGACTTTTTGGTTTTATTGCCGTATAAACACCAATTGGAATAGAGCAAACAATAATGATTAATGACGCGCCAAAGACGAGCTCAAGAGTCGCCACTAATTTATCAAGAATGACTTCAATAGCTGGGCGTTTAAAGAAATAAGATGTACCTAAGTCACCCTGCACCGCAGCAGTAACAAAGCGAGAATATTTGGTAATGAAGGGATCGTTCAGACCAAGTTCATCGCGCAGCGCTTGGCGCTCAGCTTCTGAAACAGATTGGCCGACAAGCTCACGTAGCGGGTCACCCAAGTTATCTTGGATGGCAAACGCCACTAAACTGATCACAAACATCACTATCAGTGCCTGAAACAGGCGCTTGACCAGAAACGTAAACATTCCTTGCCCCTTAACTTTCCATGCAAAATTCGGAATACACACGAGGTGCGAAAATACTCAGCCTAAAAAACGACACTTTATCCGACTGAAAAAATAAACTGTCTAAGTGTTAAAACACGCCTTCGATGTCAAACACCGAAGGCGTGGTGTTACTTGTTAATGCTCAATCTTACTTCTCGTCAACCACTAGGTCGCCGAAGTAAGGGAAGTCCATTGCGTTCACGATGTCTTTCGCATGTACGTTAGACTTGGCACCCCAAGCAAGGTTTTGCCAGTGTAGAGGAACGAACGCTGCATCGTTGTACAGAGTCGCTTCTATTTTCTGTAGCATTGCTGCACGTTTAGCTGGATCTGTTTCAAGGTTAGCGTCTTCTACTAACTTATCCACTTCTGGGTTAGAGTAGTGACCACAGTTGTATTGGCCTTTACCTGTCTCTTCGTTACGAGTCATAGTCAGAAACTCAGTGAAGTTCGCTGAATCCTCTGTATCTGCGTGCCAACCGATCATCAACATATCCGCTGAACATAGGTCGAACTCTGGCCAGTATTGCGCTTTAGGCATAGTCTTAAGATCAACTTTGATACCGATCTTAGACAGCATTGCTGAAACAGCTTGAGCTACTTTTGCATCGTTCACATAACGGTTGTTTGGAGCGATCATAGTAAGCGTGAAGCCTTTGTCGTAACCGGCTTCTTTCATTAGCTCTTTTGCTTTTTTCAGGTCAAAGCGTGGAACTAGCTCAGGGTTGTAACCTGCGTAGCCTTTAGGGCTTTGTTGACCAGCCGCTGTTGCGAAGCCTTTCATGATCTTATCAACGATACCTTCGTTGTTAATCGCATGAACGATAGCTTGACGAACACGAACATCTTTCAACGCTTCGTTGCTAGATTGGTTCATTTGGAACGTGATGATACGAGTACCAGGAAGAGTGATTAGGTCAACGCCTTTCGCTTCTTCAACACGTTTGTGATCGTTAGGCGCTACAGGAGCAATCATATCTACGTCGCCAGAAAGCAGCGCAGCAACACGAGTCGCATCTTCTTTGATTGGCACTAGAGTTAGTTTGTCTACGTTACCTTTAGACGCTTTGTCCCAGTAACCGTCAAAACGTTCAAACTCAACTTTTACGCCTTGTTCACGAGAAGTAACGATGAAAGGACCAGTACCTGATACGTGAGTAGAAGCAAAAGAGTTTCCGTGTTTCACGATTTCAGCTTTGTCTTTACCGTCTTCACCAGTACCAGAGTAGAACTTGCTGTCCATTGGGAAGATGTAAGTTGCGGTTTGAAGAACAAGCGGGTATGCACCTTTTGACACTAGGTCAAATGTGTAATCATCTACTTTAACGATTTTTTCAAACGGTTCGAAAATCGCTTTGAAATCTGGAGAAGCTTGTAGACGGTCGAATGTCCAAACTACATCGTCAGCCGTTAGTTCGTTACCAGAATGGAACTTCACACCCTTGCGTAGATGGAAACGTACTGTTTTGTCGTCAATACGCTCCCATTTTTCCGCTAGGCGAGCTTCAAAATCCAAATCTTGTGTGTAACGAACTAGTGGATCAAATACCATATGAGACATCTGAAGCGTACCACCTGAAAGTTGCTCATGTGGATCAAGAGACACTGGGTCTGCGTCGTACGCTACTTTGATGTCTGCTGCGCTAGCTGCAAAGCTTAAACCAGCGGCCATTAAAGCTAATGCTAATTTGCTTTTCATGGTTTTCATTGCATAACTCCTTATGCGGGAATCCAAATCCCTAGTTGTTGTATTTGCTTCTGCTTAAAATGCCAAACAAGAACGTTTGGTAATGGTTACGGCTTTAGGCCGTTTCTACTTCTTCTCTTAATCCTGTGAATTCAGGCATCAAAGAAATCAGTTGTTTACTGTACTCGTGCTGAGGAGAGTTGAAAAGCTGCTCCGTTGGCGCAACTTCCAGTAAGGTCCCCATTTTCATCACACCTACGCGATCACACATCTGGCGAATCACAGGTAAATCGTGACTGATAAACAGCATGGTTAGGTTCAGTTCATCTTGAAGATCTTTGAGAAGGTTCAAAATCTGAGCCTGTACAGACACATCCAGAGCGGATGTCGGTTCATCACAAATCAATAAGCGCGGGCGCGTTGCTAACGCACGAGCGATAGAAATACGTTGGCGTTGACCACCTGAAAACTCGTGCGGATATTTCACGCCAGCCATTTTTCCAAGGCCTACGTGCTCTAATAAATCGTTCACGATTTGACGCGTTTCAGCTTCACCGCTGGTTAGCTTATGGAAACGAATAGGCTCCGCAACGATATCGAAAATCTTCATACGTGGGTTCATCGACGTATAAGGGTTCTGGAATACCATCTGCATTTGACGACGCATTGGGCGACGCTCTTTTTCAGATTTCAGAGCCGTTAAATCAATACCTTCAAATGTCACGCGACCATCATTTGGCTGGTAAAGACCAGCGATAACACGCGCAATAGTCGATTTACCTGAACCCGATTCGCCAACCAGACCAAAGGTTTCACCTTCAAACACTTCAAAACTCACATCGTTTGAAGCTTGTACGTATTCACGGCGGCTTTCGAATAAAGAATCTTTAGTCACAAAACGCAAGTTAACGTTTTCTACTTTCAGTAGCGGACCTGTGTACGCTCTGTCGTCCTGACTCTTGCCTAACCAGTGGTTTTTAATATCAATCGATTTTGTCTCTTCCGCTTGTTCGATATAAGTCACTAGAGGGAAACGGTCGAGTTTCTTGTCAGAGCGAGGTACAGCTGAAATCAGGCTGCGCGTATATTTGTGGTCAGGGTCACCCAGCACTTTCGCTGTTGGCCCAAATTCAACCAGATCACCACGATACATAACCGCTACGCGGTCGGTAACGTTAGACACAACACCCATATCGTGCGTTACCAACATACAACCTACGTTGTTCTTGATACATAAATCACGAATAAGACTTAGGATTTGATCCTGAATAGAAACATCCAGCGCCGTTGTTGGTTCATCCGCAATAATCAGATCAGGCTCACCAGCAAGGGCGATAGCAATAACCACACGCTGACGCATACCACCAGAGAACTGGTGAGGATATTGCTTAAGACGGTTTTCAGGCTGAGGAATACCCACTTGTTTCATTAAAGAGAGCGCACGTCGATACGCTTCTTCATCGGAAACCTTCATATTGGCATGAATAGTTTCTGTTAGTTGATGTTCAACAGTAAATAGCGGGTTCAAAGACGTCATTGGGTCTTGGAAAATAAAGCCAATTTTAGAACCACGCACTTTGCGCATTTTCTCAGGTGATAAACCGGAAATTTTTTCACCATCTAGGAAAACTTCACCACCAGCAATCGTGCCTGGAGGGCTAAGCAAATCAATAACAGCATTACCAACGGTAGACTTACCCGCACCAGATTCGCCAACCACACCGACGATCTCACCACGCTCAATGTTGAACGAAAGTGATTTTACTGCCGCATGCACACCGTGACGCGAAGGATATTCAATACGAAGGTTTTTTACTTCTAAAAGTGACATTTACACCAGACCTCTACTGCTCGGCAGTTTTCTGCCCTGTCTGCGCCTCATACACCGATGAAAAATACGAGTAATATGAAGACAAGTGAATCCATTCTTGTCAGTACAAAATTCTGACAATTTACAAGCCCATCAATTTGGCAAATATTTCACAGAAAAGCAACAAAGATAGGATAAAAAGTCGATAAAAAACGAATTCAAAGCACTATTATCGAATTTGTATGCACCACAATTGCACATAACAATGGTTTGACCATTTATCTAGCACGTAAAATCACACTGACCAACTTAGCCTTAAACACTGTAAAGCAACAGAATAACCATACAATCTAAAATCAACACAGTGAATAATAAATCAAATTTAAGCAACGTTATTTTGTTAACAAAATAGAAACAAAATCAGAAATTACAGTGAAAGAAAAAACTAATGACCAAATTAAAATTAAACAGCAGTCATTAAATCGAAACATAGATCACAAGTGCAGATGTTTATTCCGGACGATTTCATTCACATAAATTGCAAATTTAGTCACTTTTAAATTCTAACACCCATTTTCGTACAAAATACACGCACTTATACTTTAGATGATTTTTACCCAGCGCAAAGAATGACCCTTTAGAATTTGAAACCCATCCCAGCGTTTAGCAAATAAAATTACAAAAACATCATTAAAACATCCATCTCGCCGTCATTCCGCTTCAAGACGACAAAAGCCCCAGTCTTTCAACTGAGGCTTCATTATAGTAGCCGGTGAAAAGCCAGATCCTGAACATCAGGCGAACCCCACCTTGTTCGAAAACCTAAACTCTGAATGTAAAAAGCCCCGTCATTTCTGACGAGACTTTATATTGTGGTCGGTGAAGAGCCAGATCCCGAACATCAGACGAACCTCACTCTGTTCGAAAACCTAAACCATGAATGCAAAAAACCCCGTCATTTCTGACGAGACTTTATGTAGTGGTCGGTGAAGAGCCAGATTCCGAACATCAGGCGAACCCCGCTCTGTTCGAAAACCCAAAATCTGGATGTAAAAAAGCCCCAGTCTTTCGACTGAGGCTTCGTTATAGTGGTCGGTGAAGAGGGATTCGAACCCCCGACCCTCTGGTCCCAAACCAGATGCGCTACCAAGCTGCGCTATTCACCGACGAGTGTTTTATCTCAAAATTCATCAAGAAAGGGAACCGAAGTTACCAGAATAATGGGGTGGCCAACGAGGCTTGAACTCGCGACAACCGGAATCACAATCCGGGACTCTACCAACTGAGCTATGGCCACCACTGTATTTGCCAATTCGCTTACAATCCCGTAAGCATCCGGATGGCGCGCCCGAAAGGATTCGAACCTTCGACCTTTGGCTCCGGAGGCCAACGCTCTATCCAGCTGAGCTACGGGCGCATGCCCTATCGGCGGAGTGGAATAATACGTAGTTCACACTATGTCGTCTAGTATTTTTTCAACTTTTTTTGCCGTTTGATGGCTTTTTCGTCACATCCTTGTAGCTATTACCACAATAAGGATGTGACTAAGACCTTGAAGATCGCAACTTGTTGTTTATTGCAACAACTTATCGGGATATAATCACTCACTGTTTACATTGATTTAACAGCAAAGTTAACTTAACACACAAACTATGTTGCTTAAAATCACCCCTACTCTAAATATAAATAGGTAAGCAGCACTTACCTTCGGAATGTAAAGTGAGTTTATAGGATATGTCTCGATCACTCTTTAGCGTATTGTTCGCTGCTCTAACTTTTTCTACTGCAGCCCTAGCAACTAGCCAAGCTGATTATGATGCTATTGCTGAACGTATTAAACCCGTTGGTGATGTTTACCTAGCTGGTAGTGAACCTGTTTCTGCAGAACCTGCAGGCCCTCGTGATGGTGCGAAAGTCTACGGTACTTTCTGTATCGCTTGTCACGCCTCTGGAGTAAGCGGTGCGCCAATTAAAGGTAACGCTGACCAATGGGCACCTCGTATTGCTCAAGGCATCGATGTATTGAAAACCCATGCGATTAACGGTTTAAACATGATGCCACCTAAAGGTACATGTATGGACTGTTCTGACGATGAAATCGTTGCAGCAATCGAGCACATGATTGAAGGTTTGTAATTTCTTTCTATATCAAACGCTTTCTATGTAAAAAGGGCTTGGATTAACCAAGCCCTTTTTATTATTTAACAAATCAGTTTTCCATCCTGCAATTGCCAATATTGACAACGTTGGCTCACCTCTTCAGCCTGATGAGCAATTTCCACCACCAACTTATTTTTCCAGTGGCTTTCAAGCCTGTGCCGTATCTCTTTCTCAGTCTGTTTATCCAGAGCGCTAAATGCCTCGTCCAATAAGTAAACAGAAGCATCTCTCAACCACGCTCTTGCTAGTGCGATGCGCTGAGCTTCACCACCACTGACTCTCGAACCATTTAAACCAAGCTCAGTATCCAGCCCCTGCTCCAATGCGAGGTACAAGGGGTCGAGGCAAACGAGCTGGAGCGCTTTTACCAACAGCTCATCACTGTACTCTTGGCCCAAACACAGGTTGTAGCGCAAACTCGCTGGAAAGATGATTGTCTGCTGAGGTATGTAACAGCAGTTCTGCCACATATCTAATCGATTCGAGTGATCAATTAACTCTCCATTGAAAGACAGAGAACCTTGGTCGGAGGTATAAATTGCAGCTAAGTAGCGCAACAGCGTGGTTTTACCACTGCCACTTTCTCCCTGAATAATGACATATTGATTCGCGTTCAATTCCAAAGATATATCCCTGAATAACCCATCGGAACGTTCTAAATATTGATGCCTAAGTTGGTCAACTTTTAGTAGAGTGTTGCTCGGTTCTGCTTTCTTAACTTTATTACACTCAGGTTTAGCAGAATCAAAGCTCTTTGTAAGCATCGACAAAACACGCACGCATGCGGGGAAAGTTTGTGGCAAATCTTCGAATGTCCGAGTCAAGGCAAGAACAGGCCCAAACGCTCCGGCATACAGACATAAAAGAGGCAGAGATACCTCTCCTTCTAGCCACCAAACTTGCAATACAAACCCCAAAAAACCTAAACCGATGACCAGATCAGTTAACGCATCTTTGAGGCCGTTACGTTTTGCCAATTGATTATGGTATTGCTCTAGCTGCTTCCCCTGATCAGACACTTGTTGTTGAAAGAACTTCATTGCGTGCCAGTTTTGGATTTCACTTACCCCAGCAACGATGTCCGTCAATCGAGAGTTAAGCTGACCAAACTCACGGCGAAGAGTACTTCCTAAAGTGTAACTCCGCATCAGGTGCCAACTAGGAATGAACAAGCCTACAACTAGTAGTAAACCGCATAAAATCAATGCCACGGATCCTGACAGTAGGTAGCCATAGTAGGTAACGAAGGCTGAAACAATCAGCGCCGATAACACAGGAATAATGGTGTGGGCATAAAAGACTTCTATACGCTCAATGTCCGAAACAACTCTAGCGGTCAGATCTCCTGTAGAAAGAAGATGAATATTGTCAGGAGCTTGAGATTCTAATTGCCAATAGACTTGATTTCGTAAATCTTCTTGAATACGAAATGCAGCATTGTGTCCCGATAATTGCTCTATATATCGACAGAAAGCTTTCCCTGCACCAATGACTAACAAAGGCCATATGAGTTGTTGCCAAAGGAACGTTTGTTCTCCATCAAACAATTGCTGTGCGTAGTGTCCTGCCACGACGAGAATCGCAATTGTGCCCAATTGGTTTAGTACTCGACACGCCAAAGATACGCTTAAAGGAAGCCAATGCGGTCTGGCAAAATTTAATAACCTAATAATCACAAAGCCACCTCACGACATTTAGCGTTAGAACTACAAGCACCTAAATCGATTAAACGGTCTGCGCTCTCAATTAGCTTTGGAGAATGACTAATAACGAGAAGCCCCGAGTTCCTTTTCATCTGATGCAAAGCATCAATGACTTTTAACTCTGCCAATTCATCCAGTTGACGCGTCGGCTCATCAATCAACAATAAAGGTTGAGAAGACAACAGCGCACGGCTCAAACCAACTCTTGCAGCTTGACCACCTGATATATACTTCCCGCCTTCCCCTAGTGGGTAGCGCAAACCATCGGAACACTCCCCCCACTCTTCAAGCCCCGAGCGCTTCAATGCGTCCTGAATATCATGTTGTGACGTGTCTACTGCGGCAAAGCGGCAGTTCTCTTCGACTGTACCATCAAAAATATAGGGAACTTGTTGTAGGTAACCCACTGATTGTTTGGCAATAACACCACTATCTGGTTCTAGTTGTCCTCGAATCAACTTGAATAACGTTGATTTACCGCAGCCACTCTGGCCGCAAACAACAACCAATTCGCCTTTCTGAACGGTTAAATTAAACTCACTAAACAATTGAGATGTTGAAGAATAACCAAAGCTAAGCGATTGGATATCAAGCACCACGTTTTCACCACTAGGCACCGGATAGTCTTCATTATTTTCTGGCATCGATAAAACGCTGAGAACATCAGATTGAACTTCACGCCCCAGAGCCCCTGCGAAGAAAAAAGCGCCCATCAACGACAGAGGACGAATCAACTCCACGCTAGCAAGAATAATAAATGCCGCAGTACTCGCTTCTATAATTCCGGCGTGATAACGAGTAATGGCCAATAAAGACGCGGCGATAATCGTGCCGAGAGAAAAAAGCAAATCAACAAGAAGAATAACCAGTTGGTTCGTTTTCAATAGAGACATAGTCGAGCGTCGTAGCTCCGCACCGTGTTGTTCAATTGTTCCTCCCCATGCCTGAGAATGCTGATACAACTTCAGCACAGGTAAGCCATGCAAGCTTTGAGTAAAGAGCTCTGTTAACAACGCAAGATTGTGTTTGTATGTTGCGCTAACACTGGCAAACCTCTTGAAAACCAACATTAAAATAGCGGGGATGACAGGAATCATGAACAGGAGAACGAAACCAGAAAATGGATCAATTAACGCAATAAATACACAAACAAGCAGAGGACCAAGCAGGCCAATGAAAAACTGGGGAACAAACAATCCCCAATATAAATCAAGCACCTCGATACCTTCGCCTAATAAGTAGTTGAGCTTTCCACGTAACTCCGGAGTGAGCTGTGAAGGTTGCAGCCGCGACAATTTATCTAGTAGACGAGTACGTATGCTTTGTTTGACCTCGGCTGAAGTTCCGGCGCCTAGAGAACGATGCCAAATAATGAGGAAAAATCGACTGGCCAATAAAACACTTATCGCCAAAGCAATCCAATGGGCTGTTTGCAAAAACTCATTAGCAAACACCTGACTGACTAACCAATACTGAGCAACCAACGCGAGAATAACGGTAATACCACTACCAACTGTTTTAATTAACCATGGTTTCGCAGATTGAGGAACAGCACCTATCATGATTGCCCCTCACTCGCTTCAAACCGTGTTTTGTACTTCACAATCACATAGGTCTCGATCAAAGCAATTGCGATCAACGTTACTTGTGCCGATGGTCTATCACTTAATAAACCAAATGCCGTAGCCAAAATTGAAACCCATACCAGAACCAAGACTCTGATCTTCTCTTGAATAGTTAATCCAAGGTTCTCTTTGATGTTACGTAGCGTTGGTCCTAATAGTCGATTGGCCAGTAACCAACGCTGAAAGCGAGGCGAACTAACGCTAAAACAGTAAAGTGCCAGTAAAACAAAAGGCACTGTTGGTAATAAAGGAAGAAAAACACCGACCATACCAAACACAGTCGCAATGAGACCAATACTTAAATAGGTATATCTTCTTATCATGTTAATTATCTTTTGAGGTTGCTATCGCAAATAGAAGCGCCGCCTTTCGATGGTGGCTCTATGTCTATCGCTCTATTTATTGGTAGTACGAAAGGAGGAAGTTTCCTTCACAGCTTCTCATTGAACTCAAGCTGGCGTTTCTTCCGTATGCCCTTCCGTTAAATGAATAGCTTGCTGCATATGATGATCGAGTCGGAACGCTTGCCCAAAACCTTTCACATAGTTGCCAGACTTAGGAACAAAGCGGTAGAAACTGAAATCTTTCATTCCACAAAGCTGCTCCACAATATCCCCAAAGGTAGCTTTCATCTGAAGTTTGAGAGGAGCGGCTTCCTGATGAGCCTTATCGATATGAACAACATCACAATCGATCACTAAACGCTCACGCGCAAAGAGATGGCGGGCTTTATCTTCTGGCTCCACCAGCATTAGCGAGGCTTTAGGATGACACTGTAGGTTACGTGCATGTTTTGACACTGTGCTAAGCAGCATGATGAAGTCATTTCCTTGTCGAACAAACGGTCCGTAGCTGGCTAAAGGTATCCCTTTATCATCAACAGTACTCAGTTGTGCGGTCGAGAACTGTTCTATAAACGCCTGTATACGAGCTGGTAGACGCTCTAATTGTTCTTCGCGATAAGACATATTTTTCCTTTCTAGATATAGGTTATTCCACCAGTTGAATCTTGTTCAGAGTGGTGGCAACTTGTTGTAATACTGTTCTAATGGTTCGGTTGTTAGCCTGATAATACTGACCATGGCTGGCACACGATTCCACGGCTGGAGAGCGGTTGTTAAAATCAACAGAGATAATCTCTATGCCTTTGCGTTTCATCTCTCGGCACAGCATTGCTTGTTTTCTGTCTCTGACTTCACGATCAATTAAGTGGTCACCGTCCGTAAATAACACCATGACTTTTTTATTCGTTTCCAAGCCATAATCTCGTGGTAGCTCTTTCTTGCTCTTATCCCATTGCCCGCGCCAGTTGGGCGACAACAAACGCCAGGCCCACATTACGCCTTCAGCATTATTGGTATTCATTTCTGGATACAGGCTATCGAGGCTCTCAACAAATTCCCGATGGTTAGATTTCCATGGCTGGATACGGCTTACACCACAATCAATCGAATCAAACAGAGCAAGAGCGTGTTTCCAATCAGGGTTATAGGATGGGTAATTAATACTTGGATAATGCGCATGCAATGGCATGCCGTTTTTATATTCAGCACTAGGTGGCTTTTTTTCCGTTTCTAAATAGAAGCGCAGATTTTGCTCTTTAGGACCTTTTTCAAGACTGCGGATCCAATCTGAATGAATAAGTCCTGCCTTAGTCATGCCATCCTGTTTTTCCGGCAACGCCATACACATCGCTTGTCGCCGACGTCCAGGCACCCCTAGACTGAGTAAGTTTTTCCATCCCTGCTCTTTTGCTAGTGGTCGTAGCCCTCTCGGTATGGCTATCGCACTTGTCTTCATAAAATGTGGTTGCCAACCAATATTGATTAAACCTGTAGCTGGAACGATGCTGATGGTTTTACTTAAATTACGCCTTTCTTCTTCATATAAAATGTCTGCAAAATCCTTTAGCCCTTTGATGGCTAAAGACATAGGTGCACCTTCCATTGAGCCTGATACATCAAGCATGATGACGATTTCTAACGTGGTTTGATGCAAACGAGCGCCAGCCTGATGGCTCAGTTGTAAATCCCCCGATACCAGTTCTTCATTAAGCGCGAACTGGCCAGCTTTTAATTTCCCAGAAACGGTGACTTGGGTATTTTCATCCTCGACTTTAAGCTGACTATCTGGCGAAGACAGTCCACTATTTTCTTCGCCAACGTTGGCATCCAACAACTGATTGGCATCCTGAATAGCACTGACACTGTCCGATGAAGAATACAGAATTGCATCAGCTAACATGGAAAGTCGGCTACTAGCTGTGCTGTTCACAACGACCAACAGGACGAAGCTGAAAAAGGTCAACATACCCGTAAGAAAAATCGCTGCAGATGCCGAAATAACACCGCTTTGCTTATTGAAGCCAAAAGATACGAGCGAAGCTCTCAACATCAGTTGATCTCCCTAATCATGTGCGAGTGGAAACGCCCAGTTGGCCAAAGTTTCCAAACAGCGTTGTTACTCACCTTTTCATCTGGTGTAAAACAGATAGCTACTTCAACTAAGTTACCCAGCTCAAAATCAGGCCAACCATGAGTCAGAGGACACTGAGGACTCACTATGATAGGCGTCGTTTCATTGGTCGCTGCATTGTGCATAGCAATGGATAAATGCGCCGTACCTTGAGCAATGTAAGAAAGCTCTGTCTCGGCAAACGTTTCAAAATAAGGCAGTTGAGCCACGTTGTTGTCTAAAGTTAACGTACGTCGGTTACCGACCATCTCGAGAATGTTGTAGTTAAGGTTAACCAACCGCTGTTCAACTCGAAAAATAGTGAGAACCTCCGAGGCAGCGACAATAATCGTCAGCAACATCGGTAATATAAGTGTTACTTCGAGGCTCACACTGCCGCGTATGCGTCGAGCCTTGGAGTTCAAATAAAGGTATCGTTTCATAGCTAATCAAACAGTAAGTCTTGGGAGGCAATAACTGTGCTACGAAACACCAGCGGCTCTGAGTACAAGGCGGCTAAAGGGCTGAACTCGAGCTGAGTCGTCAAGGTTGCGGAGACTCGAAATACTGGATCAGCAGGACGAAAAACTCGACTCGACTCTTCCTCTTCTTCATCAACGTTAAGCAGCTCAGACAAAGAGTTGTAACGCGTGATATCAACGTCAACCCTGTCAATAAAGCCATAGCTATTACGCACAATCATGTTTTGTACTATGCCAATATTGAGTGGCTGTTTACGCCAATCTTCAGCAATCAGAACACGCAAAGAATGGCGCATCGCATGCTCAAGCAGACTGTATTGCAAATGAATACGTGTTATATCGAAAAACGCGAGTAACACTGCCAGCACAGCAGGCAATAACAGTGCGGTTTCAATACTGATCACTCCACGTTGCGACTGACAATACGCTCTCATTTCTCATCTCGGATAACAGCAAGACGAGAAATCAAAATCTCGATATCTCTTTCTACTTCGCTCGCTGGAAGATGACGAGAAAGCAAAGCTCTGGCTTCGTTCTCATTTCCTTCGGCCAATAGCAACAACGCAAAATTCAGTTCCACCTGAAGAGGAAGTTGTTGATAAGCCAATAGCGGTGAAAACACTTCACGAGCTTTTTTCACTTGGTTGTTATGAAGATAGCTAACGGCCAGATTAGAGCGGAAATAGGGTTCATCAGGCGACAATAAGATTGCGTGCTCTAACTCTGAACGCGCTTGCTTTGGATGATTAGCCAATAACGCGACACCAAGACCATTATGTAACTGAGCCTTAACATGAGTGTCTTTGGCTTTTGATACTCCAAGCTGATACGCAGCCACCGCCTCTGACTCTCTGCCCTCAGTAAGTAAAAAACGCCCCAAATACACACAAGACTCAGCCGCGATAGCATCATCACTGGCACACACATAACGCAGTTTGGCGATAGCCGTTTGCTTCTTATCTTGATGATACTGGCTTCGACCCAGCATCATTTGATAGTGCAAATTCTCAGGTGATAGCTCAAGTAATGCTAAATATTGGGCCTCTGCTTTGTCATACTGAGCATAATTAAAGGCTGCTTCGGCTAATACCCGGTTATTCGATTCTGTCTGCTTTTTGACTTTGCCTGGTGTCGCACATCCGACAAGCAGCGAGCTTACAAAAATCAATGCCCACATACGTAAAACATGACCATTCATCATTTCAAACTCTCCAGTAATAAGTTCATGGTTGGTGCGACAATCAAGACCATCAAAGGCAACATAATGAGTGCCATTTGAATCAGAGTAATACGCCCCGGCAACTTGCCAGCCTGTTCCTGCAATGACATTTTTCTTGATTGCCGAGCATCATTGCTTATCGTGCGCATTGTCTCCGCCAAAGGTGAACCGTATCGTTCTGCCATCGCCAGAGTATTCGCCAAACGCTCAAGCTCTCTTAAACCCGTTCGCCATGCTAATTTTTTTAAGCACTGTGCTGGTTCGCCTCTAACCTGAATTTCAGCGTAAGTACGAAGCATCTGCCGAGCGAGCATGGGTTCGACATCAAGAAGGTACAACCCCACCTTTTCCAGAGCTCGCTCAAGTGATAGACCTGCTTCAACACTAATCACCATAAGGTCTATCGCATCAGGTACAGCTTGCTGCTGTTTTTGCTGAGCTTGTGTAGCCTGACGCCGCAACCAATACTCAGGTAAGTTGGAGCCGAGCACATAACCAATGAGAACCACCATAACTGTATATGCCCCCATTAACTCACCCTCAACGGCTTGCCAAATAAGACCTAAAACAGCACTGATTAAACCAAGGAATAGCTTGGTGCCTAATACCGTGAGCAAAACCGATGAACCAGATATACCCGCATGTTCCAGCATCTGTTTCAGACGTTCCGTTTCCTTTTCTGATACGGGATATAGGGAGCCAAGAGATGTAAAAAATGACGATCTATCAGACTGAACGACGCTATTCTTGCTTAGATGTGAATACCGCTGACACTGCAATTGCCAAGCGACTTCAGACTGGCGGAACAGCAGCAACCACATCAAAACCGCCATACACACAGCGCCAACAGTCAATAAACAGAGCAGTACGGGGCTAAGAATCATCCATCACCCCTTAAGCTGAGTCATACGTCGAATCAACAGCAGTCCACCAAGAATGCTGCCCACAACATAAGCCATCACTACCTGACCTCCAGATGACGTCATCAAAAAGTCAAAATGCTCTCGGCCTGTGGAAAATAGAACTAAACAGACAAGCACGGGCAAAGCCGCCAGTACCTTTGCTGAGTTTCTTGATTCAGAAGTAATACTTTGAATACTGGCATTTAATTCGGCTCTTGCTCTCAGGGTCTGCCCAAGTCTTTCTAGAACCCCAGTTAAACGCCCCCCTGTTTCCTGTTGCAGACTCAGCACTATGGTCAGGAAACGAAACTCAGCAATTGGCATACGCTGCGCTGCTGCCTTCATCACTTCATCAAGACTCTGACCGACTCTCAGTTCATCGTGCATCTTAGTAAACAAACGAGCCGTCACATCCTGATGCTGCTGAGCGATTTCAAGTAAAACATCTGCCATTGGCGCACCGACACGCAGAGCCCGAATCAATCCATCGATCACATCGGGTAATTCATCGCGAAACTTGTCTTTTGCTCTTTGCTGTAACTGTTGATAGCTAAACCACACCACTACGATGGCAGTAATGAATGACAAGGGTATCGCTGCATACCAGTCCATACCGTTAAAACAAAGCACTGACGGCGCAACGAAAATGGAAACAGATAAAAGCAGTTGGCTTTGCTTAAGTTTCTTCGGGCTAACGAACGTTTGCAGGTTTTGATACCACAGCCAACCATACCAAGGGAGTTGAGTTTCATTTGAACCGCACTCCAGCTCAAGCAAGGCATAACGTTTTAACTGATTACGCCAAACTTCCTGATGTTCAATGTAGCGCCAGACAACGGTACCTATCAGTAACCAACCTGCCGCCATATAAATCAACCAGATCATTCACAACGCTCCATACATTGAAGAAGAGCGTCTTCTTTGGCGAAATGCGCCGCTTTTTCTATAAGAGTTGGTGACACTGAATAAGAGTTAAATCGACCATGAATATTCTGCTGCTCAGCACGTATCAGCTCGAAGCGAAAAACAGGGTTGAGTACAATGTCCTCACCTTTAATTCCAGTCACTTCACTTATCGCTGTTATACGGCGATGACCATCACGCATTCGCTCTAACTGAACGACTAAGTCGATTGCACTGACAATTTGGCTACGAATAATGTGATCCGATAAACGCTCCCCGCCCATCTGGAGCATATTGGTCAGTCGTACAATCGCATCCTGCGGATTGTTCGCATGCAAAGTACATAAAGAACCGTCATGACCAGTGTTCATGGCCTGCAACATATCAAATGCTTCTGCACCACGAACTTCACCTAAAACAATCCTATCCGGACGCATACGCAAAGCGTTTTTCACCAAATCACGAACCGTCACTTCACCATTCCCTTCTGAGCTCGCATTACGAGTTTCAAGCGGAACCCAATGAGGTTGAGCCAGAGAAAGTTCTGCGGCATCTTCAATGGTTAGAATTCGTTCGTCTTCACTGATGTGACGGCTAAGTGCATTCAACAAGGTTGTTTTTCCTGAGCCAGTACCACCAGAAATTAAGATGTTGCAACGGCAATAAGTTGCAAGAGCCAGAAACTCTGCCATCTGGGCGGACAAACTATCGTTGTCCACCAAATGAGAGAGCATCAGCTTACTGGCTGGAAATTTACGAATAGAAATACAGGTGCCATGCAGCGCTAAAGGAGGCGCAATCACATTGACACGACTGCCATCTTTTAAACGGGCATCCACCATAGGATTAGATTCATCTACCCTACGTCCAATCGCATTCACAATACGCTGAGCAACATTAAGAACATGCTTTGAATCGCGAAAACGAATGTCCGTTTTCTCCAACTTGCCGCGTCGTTCGATATAGATGGTTTCAGGCCCGTTAACCAGAATGTCGGAAACTTCAGGATCATCGAGTAAAGGCTGTATAGGACCAATGCCTACCATTTCATCAACAAGCTGTAAGGCCAAAACTGACAACTCTTGACGGTTGTAAGGCAGCATTTTTCTGCCTGAAATAATGCTCAGGGCATCTTTCACTCTTGGCAACAGTTCATCACGCCCCAGAGTGGCAGCGACTGACGGATCGACTAACTCATAAAAAGCTGATTTAGCCTCATCAGACATAGATAGCAGTTGAGAGCTACGAGCCTGTTGGGACAACAGTTCTTGCTTAAACATTGGCTTACCCTTTGCGCTCTGTAGAAGAGCCCCCTAGCAACTGACCCAACTGAGTTATTTTCTTGCTCAATTTTGTACGCACAGTTAATAGAGGTACTCCCTCTCGCTCTGATTTTTCCATCGCTTTGGCATCAAAAGGTAGTTCAACACTAATATCCAAACCGAGTGTTTTTGACATCTCTTGCTTAGGCACTCGACCTTTTGCATTTCGGCATAAGTTACCGACTAAGATTTGGCGCTGAGTTTTCACCGGTGCGTTGACTGTTAGTTTGGTTAAATAGCGAAAGCTGTTCAGGCTGTAGTCTGTAACAAAAATGCAGTTGTCTGCCTGCGCCAAAATCGCCCTCATCGCTGGGTGATTCAAGTCGGGAACATCAACAATAACCGTCGCATAGTGCTCCGCTAACGCTTGTACCACTTGTACTGGTTGGTCAGCGTCATCATGGGGAAGCTGGCTGTCCTGAGCGTAGAATAGATGTAAACGATCCGTCAGTTGATGGCTGCTGTGTGCCAACAAGGTTTCATCAATACGCTCCGCATCCTCAATAATATTCTCTAGATGCGGGTCATAATCCGTACCTAGCAGTATTGGGTGCTGACTGTGGAACAAATCAAAATCAACCAGTGCAACAAACTGATTCTGAGTTTCGGCAAGAAAATACCCAAGGTTGGCCGCAATGGTGCTAGCACCACATCCGCCCGTACTGCCTAAAACACAAATAACCCTTCCCTGTCGCAAAGGTTTGGCAATCTGGTAGCCTTGCAAATGCAGCAAGCTCAACCGTATTGCATCAACATCGAGTGGCGTCGTGTGATAATCATTAACGCCAGCAAACATTAAACTGCGATAAAGAGAAACTTCCTGCTTCTTACCCAGCACAATCAATTTCATCTGCGGTGGACAGTACTCTGCAAGGTTTCTCAACGAACCTTCCAATCCAATACAGTCACCACCATCCACGATAAGTACATGAGGTACACCGTGCTTCACACACCACTGGCGAGCATCTTCAATACTGCCTTTATGTATTTCAATATTCTGGGTTGTTAGGTTTTTATCTAATTGTTCAAATACTTGCTGGCTGTGATCATCGAGAACAAAAGCAACAACATTAAATACACTTTCTGCCACCACTATTCTCCTGTCACTGGCTGTCTTTCTGCAGACTTCAACTGATTACCAAACAGACGCTGCACCGCCCCCGTGGTTAATGCACTGGTACCCTGCTGATATTGTTCTCCTTCATGCCACGCTTTTTTATTCACAACACTCAAATAGCGATTTCTCAACTGCTGACAGGCATAGGTCGAAACAACCAGATCTTGCTGGTTAAAACGGCAGGTATTTGGCTCCAGATCTACTGTTATTTCGGCATGAACCACACTCGCACCATTTGGTTGATGTCTAATGTCTACGGGCATAACAACGAGCTCCGTCAGGTGTGATTTCAAACGTTGTTGAGTTTTTGAATCCAGACGACCACCATCCAACAACACGGTGAGATAGCCTTCTTCTTCACGCAGGTTTAGAGGTGCTACAGCTGCTAGCAAATCTTGCTCTAGCCGACTCACTGTTGTTTCGAGCGTTTGCTGATCCTGAAAGCGGGTATGTGGCTTTGATTCGTACGGATGCTGGCACCCCATAAGTAAAAGAAGGCCCAACGCAGTTAAAACTAATCTCATATCATTTACCTGCTGTTAATAGTTATAGCCGTAGTTGCCAAATAAACGGGTGCGGTCATCATGGGTGTCCCCCATATCTCTCAGAAACAGTCGTTCAAATCGGTTAGCTGGACGGAAGCGATCAAGCGGCGTAGTCAACTCGCTCGGGTCACTGGTAGGTTCAACCAGCCGAGCAGTGGCAATGATGACCAACTCACTCTCTGAATTTTTGAAACTATTACTGCTAAAGAAAGGAGCAAGAATCGGGATTTCGCCCAGAAATGGTAAAGACTCAATCTTGTGATCCTGATAGGTACGCACTAACCCTGCCAGAGCGAAGCTTTGCCCGTCGGCCAGCTCAATCGTTGTGGTCGCTCTGCGGCTTTCAATACCGGGAACTTCAACACCGGCAATAGAAACACTGTGCTCCCGGCTGAGAGTAGACACTTCCGGAGCCACCGTTAAACTAATCTGATTATTACTTAGCACCGTCGGTGTCAGTTCTAGAGAAATACCAAATCGTTTAAATTCGATGCTCACGCCATCGTCACTGTTATCAACAGGGAAAGGGAATTCACCACCAGACATGAAAGTAGCGGCCTCACCAGATTTAGCCGTTAGGTTAGGTTCAGCCAACACATTAACTAAGCTATTTTCCACCAGCGCATCAATAATGACATTCAAGCCGTGTTGCCCATCAGTCGGCAAAGTGTTGGTTGGGAATTTATTTCCGGGAGTAACACCAAGTGCCGTTTGTAACGTGTCCCAAGTTCCCCATCGCATATTGCCAATTGAGCTCCAGCGTAAACCTAACTGCTCACTGGTCGAACGTTCCATTTCTACAATTCTGACGGAAATATTTACCTGAGCACTGCCCAATGTTTTAAGCTGATTAACCACTAGTGGATACATACCGATGCCACCACCAGGTTTAGCTACCCCTTCACTACGGCCACCGGCACTGCTCTGTTGAGGAGCAGCGGTTAAATCTTGCTGTTCTTTATTCTGTAGACCTTTGGCAAAGCCTGAAGCAAGGCTAAGAATATCGTGCGCTTGCAAAGCGTTCGCAACTTCCCCCATCACAATGATCGTCCCTTTGCTATAAGCAAAGTGCACATCCGCTTCTGGAAACGCATGCCTAACACTGCGCTGCAAATCCGATAGATCAGCAGAAACGGCGACTTGGTAATGCGCTAAAGTTTTCGCGCCTCCACCCAGCAACAGAACATCCGTCTCGCCCAGAGCTTTACCTGACAACATGACATGTCTACTTGAAGGCGCATGGACAACCAATACACTCGGGTCTGATACAAAAATGTCCTGAATATCCTCATTGACGGATATGATGCGATTTTGATTAATGTGTAAATCAAGTGAGTTCTGCGCAGAATTTGCCAATGTAGAGAAAGGCACAACCAAGGCGATTAAAAGAATAATATGTCTAAGCATCATGACTTATCTCGTTGTACTTCTTTCTTGAGTGCGAACTTCTGCGCCAGCAAAAATCCGAACAGAATGTTCAGGTTTACCTGAAGGGTGATGGTTGTCAGACAGTTGCTCATCCCATAACGTCTTCGGACTTTCAGACGGAGCAGCATCTTGCTCAAGGTGACCACGCAGTATCAAAGAAAGATTACCAAGCTGTTTTGCCAGTAACAGACGTTGCGCGCCTTCAGGAGTCACTTCAAATGTGACCGGAAGTGTCTCTCTCATCCCAGCAAGTTCTTCAGTTCCTTTCTGCTGCTTTGGTCCACCCAAAAGATGAGTTAGCGTGCCGTTTATCGCCAATAAACGCGTATTTTGTAATATCACGCTGGTTGCATGTTTATTGATCTCACCAAACCCCTGATTTGAAGCATGGGTGTTTTCGCTGGTCAAAATCACGTCGACGAAATTTCCGGGACGAAGCATGTCGTAGTTCATTCCTGCCAGTGTCATTTCAACCGTTACAGCTCGCATTCCGGGGGATAACATTGCAGACATATACTGGCTCTGATCAGGGCGAATAAGATCCGACATTATTAGGGGTTGATTAGCTTTTACGGTACGGGTTAACAAGCTTCCTTCGATATCAGCAGCCTGGATGAAACCTTCTAGAAAAACCTCGTTGAGATCTGCTCCTTTATCTGAAGTCAGAGATTCCCAACGAAGATCTTTCGCACGAATTAACGCTCCCGCTTGAATCGGATATTTGGCTACTAATACTTTAGGAATCACTGCTTCTTCCACAACCTCATCAATGGTTGTCTCTACTTTTTTCTTGGGTTCGGTATTGAACCAAAGCAATGCAAGCATCCCACTCAGAACGATTCCACTGAGTAAAATAAAAACTAATTTCTTCATGAATAAGAGCTACATGTAGTGGATGGTTGTCATGGCTGCCCCACTTATTGCTACTGCATAAGGCAATGTTTGGGATGGTGTTCCGATTATTACGCCATGCCTAACCATTCGATTGAAAACCACATAAATGACACTTAGGACTCCCCCCAACAAAGCGGTTGTAATCAACATCCAATACCACTGCTCTAACGAAGCATAAGCACATATGGCCAGTAACTTGGAATCCCCTGCACCAAGCCAACGATGGTGAAACGCGAAAATACCAAATGCAAAAATGGATAGAAAAACCAACAAAGAGGAGACAGAAAACGGAGTGTTTACACTAATTACAACCATCAATAACAGCAGTAGTACATTAGGTATCTCACGCTTAAACACGTCATTCACAGCAATAACAGCCAGCACACTCGCCGTTATAATTTGCAATGAAAAATAAGAATCACTCTCCACCACTACCCATGTTCATCCCATCAATAATAGTTTGGAATTTATCTTTCAAAGCGGTGATAAAAAGCCCATCTGAACCAAAAATCGCCAAAATACCAGCAGCCAAACCTGCGGCCAGAATTCCATACTCAATCGCTGTAGCCCCACTTTCATCATCAAAATAGCGCTTAATCAGTGTGATAAAGTCATTCACCGTTCAATTCCCCCAACATTTATACTGTTAAAACCAACTTATTTGAGAATTATTATCAATATCGTTGTAAAAATCAATCTCATTTATATAATAACTCCAAAATATATCGAAATATAAGATTTATAACCGAGATTTATCCTTTTATACGATATTTACATCTTTTACAGTACGAAATAATGAATGATTATTTTTGTGGCGAGTCGCATTTTTAGCATCGTCATCTCGTGTTAATTACATAATTGTGCAAAGGAACTAATAATGCTCTTTAAACAACTTATTGCCTTCAGTGCGATAGTTTTTGTGCTAGCAGGTTGTAGTGATCAACCCATGAAAGAGGATGGGAGAAATCCACCATCACGTGGAGATAATACTAATGGAGTAAACAGCTCTACACCTGATAACGGAGACAATGACTCTCCCTACTCAGGCTCTCAACCGCCGTCTTTAACTGACCCGACTTCAGACAATAATAATGGGACAATTCCCTCTCCCGCCTTATCACCGTTAGCTAGAAAGTCATTAACGATTTCCGGTATGGTTTCGGGTAGTCAGGCAGAAGATACCTACGCATTTAAAGTGTGTGTAGGCCAAGTATGCGACTCTTGGCAACAATTGATGTCTGAGGGAATGTATCAATACAAGTTCCAACTATCTCAATGGCCGACCAACATCCCTGTGACCATCGAAGGCAATAAGAGAGCTAACTCAGCGAGCCAACTCTCAGACGCGATTGATGCGCTGTCGTCCTCCTATTTCAAAACAGAGGTCGCCCCATTTGAACAACTGATAAAAAGAGACAGTAATGACGATGGAATGATTGATGAGAAAGAGGTAGCAACACTATCACTCAATACTGTAAACATGGCTTATCATGCTGTAGCGAAACACCTACTGAACACTAAATTAAGTAACTACAATCAGTTACCTTATGAGTCCAAAGCTCAAGCAGTACGTCAACATTTGTCCAATAACAGTAAAGCATCGCAACTCAAGCTTTCACAGAGTCAAATACAGGAAATAACCGCGCACATTAACAGCCAAGACAGGAAAATTTTTGGTGAATACTCTTTACAGTTAACACCAGAGCAATGGGCTGACCTCGATGGTCCATTAAACACCAATAATGATCAAAAAGTTGTAAACATCAATGCAGCACAACTTAAAGAGATCCATCACAATGCTTGGTATTCCAAAACCCAAGGTCCATTAGCCCTCAGTGTAATTCAAACGAATGCTATTCATAATGAGCAAATCTATACCCAACAACTCGTTCTAGAGTTAGCGGCTCTTTATCAAATGCTCCTGAAACCCAACACGACAGATCTTGTCTTCCGTCAGTTTGACGGAAGAGCACTCGTAGAGAAAATAGAATCTAAAACGGTTACACAAAACTATAACGTTCCAGTTAATAGCAAAATGCTACGAGAGATTGGAATGTTTGACATCCCAACCAGTCATGAAGCAAAGGTTGAGATTAGCCTAGATACAATGAACCGTGCTTATGACAAATACCAAAATGCAATAGACAAAAGCCCAAAGGGGGACTTCCCAGTCGCTATTAGGCATGCCTTGTGGCCTAAATCAAATAAAACCTTTGAACAACTTAGCGAACAACTATTAAAAGAGGCAGATTCAAACTCTTCATTAGAGTTATGGCAACACTACCAAAATGAGTTTGCAACTAGTCATCAGTCGACTCCTATTTATCTGGAGCTAAGCAAAGTCCTTACGCCGGATACACAGAAATCGTATCTATATCAAAGCCAAACACAAGATTTGATAAACTCTGGACATACTCACCCATTAAAGCCAGCAATCTTAGCTCTAGCGCCGGAGCGTTACTTAAAGATCAGCGGCCTTTTTCCCCAAGAACTCGAGCAAGCTTCAATGAGTATCGTATTAGGCAGTCGCCCTAAACCAGCATGGGAAGAAATAGGTACATCCCCAGAACGTCATCTACCTATTGACCTCATTGATAGTGAAAACCAACGACATAAAGAATTAAACCTAAGTGGTGAAAATCACTTTGTCACTACGATCGTCCTACGCGACATAGATAACTTATACACGCACTGCCAACCGGGATTATTGGGTAAAAATCAACATACCTTTGATGAAATGCAGGACACTTTAACCATTCATATTCGTGATGAAAAAACGGGGGTGGAACTACGATCTGTTCTCGGATCTTTTTGCGACATTGCTCAGATCGACCAACTTCAGGGCAATAAAAATGGCGTACTCAGCTATGAAGAGTTTGAAAGGCTTAATGTGGGGTATATCAGTACCGCTCAAGCAGCACTACTTTTTAAATCATCACTTTCTTCATGGGGGGGGCCTAGCAGTATTATCCCCTTAACGCACCAAAGCATTATCGATAGATACAACCAACTACCGCGTAAACAAGTGGAGCTATTAGCTGCATTTATAGCTTTACAGGCAAAAGGTTCACTATTTGACTCTACCGTCGACGTTGGTGAACTAGGATCATTATATGAAGATCTATTAACACTGATCGATATTACTTTGGGTGGTTACCGTCTCAGTCGAGACAATTCAATACCTTCAATAGAAGATCTGCAAAGTAAGTTCGCTAATCGTTACGCGATTAACCAAGTTCTAATAGCAAACCCTGACGTAAACATATCGCATATTATTCAAGCTATCACTCAGCGATTAGGTGATTCAGAAGTCGACCAGTATTACTTTCCGACTGGTATTCGGCCAGGAAGTTGGGTGACAGTTTATCCTGTCTCGGCAATAGATGTGACTTGCCAACAAACAATGCAAGACAATCAACTCGTTGGATTAAGAATCGAAGGTAAAGGACAGAACGAAACTGGTCATTGGGTTACCATCGGCTGGGATGAACAGGCAGGCGCCTCTAGCTATACATTAGGCTGGGGAGAAAACCGTTTCGAGCAACTTATTGAAGCGCAAAACGTATTGGCGATTAATGAATATGGAAGAATGCGTGCAACCGTATCTGGCTTAGATTCCACAAAAGAGTATTACATCCGAGTACAGAGCAATACCGGCAGCCCAAGTGCACTACTATCTTACTCCCCGAGTAATATTCACGTCGCAGATTCTAGAGTTCTTCAAGGCTTAGCTGGCGATGATAGTACTCGCGGAAGAGATAGCAACTCAACTTGTGACCCACTGACAGGCAAAGCTGAAAACAGCAATGATGATGGTATACTTGGTGCTCGCTATCTCAAGTTAGACAGTACTGGTAAACCAATACTTCGCCAGGATTTAAGTCATAGTATTTTGCCTTTTGCTTGTGTGTTAGATGCCCATACTGGTCTTGTATGGGAAACCAAACACCAACGCGGGGATGACGAAGATCCTACCATCTATGACAGTGACAATAGGTTTGTCATTCAACCTGCCAATGGTGTAACTCAGTTTGGTGGTACCTGTACTAAACATGAAACCAATGAAATTTCGACCGACCCTAACCAGTGTACTGTCACGAAACAAGTTCAGACATTTAATAGCGTAGAGCGCTGTGGATTAAATAACTGGCGAATGCCGACCTTACATGAGGCGATTGCCTTAGTGGATTTCAACTCTGAGTCTTCTGGTATCGACCATCATTATTTTCCATACATACAAGCGATGTGGCTAGACACGCCGAGTTTAGACGCTACAAGTTACCTTTCGTTGTCATTACAAAACCAAAATACAGTAAGTAACAATATCAACCATTATCGGCCGTTAATGTTAGTTAGCGATGGCTTTCATGTTGAACAACAATAAGGAGTAACACGTGAAATTTTTAACATTAAGCCTAGTAATCACAATCACTTCAGCTCATGCGGCTGAAAGTAACCAAGAATGCAGAACCGGGACAAATTTAAACCCGAACAATCGCTTCAGCCAACATATCATCGCCACTGATGCGGGTGATTACAAAGTCGTGAATGATACAGCCACCGGATTGCAATGGAGCTATTGCTTTGTAGGCCAACAACTTGATGGAAACCAATTAGAATGCACTGGGCAGCCAACTGTACCATACGGTTTTAAAACTAAAGGTTATGTTGATGTACGTCAGTTGACGATGGTACAAGTACAACAGGAGAATCAAAGCTTAGATGCACGAAATCAGTCTTGGCGGCTTCCCAACATCAAAGAACTCCTCAGTATCTATAACGAAAACTGTAATCCCGCTATCTATCCTATATTCAGTTACGCTATTAATGCTTATCCTGAAGAAATCACGAAATTGACAAGCGGAAGGCCCGCTGGTGACGGTAAAGATGTCATTGAAGCAGCTCTTGAACAAGCGCGAGCTATTGAAGATATTGATACAGTCGCTCGTATAGAAACAGCCACAAAATACAAAGGAGAGGCATATAAAAACTATACTGTGCTTTCCGATACTCCTTTAATACATAGAGATTATAAGACTTATTACAGCATTAACTTTAAAGGGTGGGGTAACACTTTCAACAATACTCCGTTCTTGCAGTCAACGGGGCTACTAAGGTTAGTTCGCGAGATCCCAAAGCCTTAAAACTATGCCCAAGCTACTGAAGTTGCAGTTAGGTGGCAAGTGAGTAAGTTCCCATGAGCATAGATAAATTATGTGATTGGGGTGAGGAAACGTAGCCAACACCGCTGTAGCTTCAAGTAGGGAGAGTATATAACGCCCAAAATCACTCTGGGCGTTAAACTATTTCTTAAACATTGCCCTTAAATTAGCAATGTGCGCCTGCCCTTTCGCCATACGCTCTTCTGCCGTTTGTGGTTTTTTCTGACTTTCCCATTCCACATCATCAAACGGAAGTTCATCCAAGAATCGGCTTTGTGTCGGCTTTATCAGTTCACCGAACTGGCGGCGCTCTTTACACATAATAAAAGTCAGTTCCCGCTGCGCACGTGTGATACCTACGTACATTAAGCGACGTTCTTCTTCTACATTGTCTTCATCAATGCTGGTTTGATGCGGCAGAATACCTTCTTCAGAACCGAGCAAGTAAACGTACGGAAATTCAAGACCTTTCGACGCATGCAAAGTCATCAGCTGCACAGCATCACTATCATCATTGTCTTCCCCACGTTCCATCATGTCACGTAGGGTCAATCGTTGAACCACTTCTTTCAGTGTTTTCTCTTCTTTATCTGGATTATCACCTTCTAAGTCGGCAACAATCCAAGAGTAAAGATCAGAGACGTTCTTCATTCGCATCTCTGCCGCTTTAGGGCTTGATGAGGTTTCATACAACCAGTCTTCGTAGTTGATATCGCGAACCAGTGAACGTACTGCTTCAACCGTATTACCACGTTCCGCATTATCAGCGATCGCGACCAACCACTGAGTAAAACGCTGTAAGTTCTCAAGACCTCTTCCCGATAAATGCTGTTCTAAACCCAGTTCAAAGCTCGCTTCAAACAAGCTTTTTCCTCGCATATTGGCATAGCTGCCCAGCTTTTCCAGTGTGACAGGGCCTATCTCTCTGCGAGGTGTATTGACGATGCGTAAGAACGCATTGTCATCATCTGGATTCACCAACACTCGCAGATAAGCCATGATGTCTTTGATTTCAGCACGAGCGAAAAACGACGTGCCACCGGAGATTTTGTACGGAACCCGGTTTTGCGTCAGATACTTTTCAATCAATCGGGACTGGTGGTTACCGCGATACAAAATTGAATAATCTCTGTATTCGGTTCTATTAAGAAACTTATGAGCAATGATTTCTGCGGTTACACGTTCAGCTTCATGTTCATCGTTTTTCGCTAAGATGACTTTGAGCTTTTCCCCATCAGGGATCTCTGAGAACAGCGATTTTTCATACACGTGCGGGTTGTTCGCAATCAGGATGTTAGCTGCACGAAGAATACGGCTGGTAGAGCGGTAATTCTGCTCCAACTTAATCAGTTTTAAATTGGGAAAATCTTGGCCAAGCAACACCAAGTTCTGTGGTTTCGCTCCACGCCATGAATAGATGGACTGATCATCATCGCCAACGACGGTGAGACGTGCTCGTTCACCCACCAGCAGTTTTACCAGTTCATACTGACTGGAGTTGGTATCTTGGTATTCATCGACCAATAGATATCGAATACGATTTTGCCAGCGTTGGCGAACTTCTTCATTGCCACGCAAAAGCATTACAGGCATGAGAATCAAATCATCAAAATCCAATGCGTTATAAGCGCGCATCTGGGTTTGATACATTTCAAAACAGAAAGCAAACAACTGCATTTGTTCACCTTGAGCAATCGCTTTGGCGTGCTCAGGCGTAATCATGTCATTTTTCCAATTGGATATGGTACTCATCAACTGGCGCAGCAAGTCTTTGTCGCCATCTAACTGCTTTTCCGTTAACTCTTTTAGCAACGCCAACTGATCTTGATCGTCAAACAGAGAGAAACCCGCTTTTAAACCAAGGTGCTTAAACTCACGACGAATGATATTCAAACCTAAGGTATGGAAGGTGGAAACCATCAAACCTCTGGATTCTTGGCGTCCTAAAGTCTGTCCAACACGCTCTTTCATTTCACGCGCCGCTTTATTGGTAAACGTTACCGCTGCAATATTGCGCGCTTTATAACCACACTGCTGAACTAAATAGGCTATTTTGTTAGTGATTACACGAGTTTTACCCGAACCAGCACCCGCTAAAACCAAGCATGGGCCAGATACATACTTTACGGCTTCGTCTTGTCTAGGGTTCAGCTTCATAGTGTTCTCGAGTCAATAAATAAAGGCCGCTTATGATAATCCGCATAAGCGATCAATTCCAACTAAGTTAAAAGTGTAACTATTTATCATTTTATTGCACAAGTGTATTGCAAAATAGATGCTTCGTTGCGCATAATACCGCCAACTTATGAAATTATCTTTTCCCGAGCAGAATCCTCTTCTCGGGTTTACTCGTTAGCAAACGTGTTTAATGGCTTGATTTAAAGTAACTAAATATCAATCCAACACGAACTTGGAGCTCTGAGCCAAATGAAAAAGTGGACCTTTTTTATGTTACTGATCGCTGTGCTACTTTTTGGCAGCGTGATTGGTTTCAATTTATTCAAGCAACAGAAAATCGCCGAGTATATGGCAAACCGTCCTGAACCAGAGTTTCCTGTTACTGTCACTGAAGTAACAGCCAATGACTGGACACCAGTGATTGAAGCTATTGGCTTTATTGAACCAAACCAAGGTGTCACGTTAACCTCTGAAACTAGTGGAGTGATTGACAAGATTACGTTTGAATCAGGTACTCAGGTATCTGCAGAGCAACCTTTGGTATTGTTGGATTCAAAAGTAGAAATTGCCAACCTAAAAAGTACTCAGGCTCGCCTACCTGCCGCTGAAGCAAAATACAAACGCTATAAAGGTCTTTACACCAAAGGCTCAATTTCAAAAGAGTCTTACGATGAAGCCGAAGCGAACTATTTGTCTCTGTCTGCGGATATCGAAAGCCTCAAAGCAGCGATTGAACGTCGTGAAATCAAAGCGCCATTTGCTGGCGTAGTGGGTATCCGTAATGTTTACCTAGGTCAATACCTTCAACCGGGCACAGACATTGTACGTTTGGAAGATACCAGCGTAATGCGTCTGCGTTTTACGATTTCACAAACCGATATTTCACGCATCTCGCTAGGTCAAGAGGTTAATATTTTCGTTGATTCTTACCCAGAAACTTCATTTACCGGTTCAATTACAGCCATTGAACCCGCTGTCAGTGTGCAGAGTGGCTTGATTCAAGTTCAAGCAGATATCCCAAACAACGATGGTCTTCTTCGTAGTGGTATGTTTGCTCGAGCGAATATCATCTTACCGAAGTTGGTTGACCAAGTAATTGTTCCGCAAACTGCGATTACCTTTACCCTGTATGGCGATAGTATCTATGTCATGAAAAAGGTGGATGGTGTTGATCGTGTAGAGCAGCGCGTCGTAAAAGTTGGCGAACGTAAAGGAGCGGATGCTCATGTCCTTAATGGTTTAGAGATTGGTGATGTTGTAATCACCTCAGGACAAGTTCGTCTAAGTAACAATTCGAAAGTTCGTGTAGTAGAAAGCAGTGCAACTACTCCACCAGCTCAAACACCGATGCTGTAATTGGAGGACTCATGCGCTTTACTGATGTTTTTATAAAACGTCCAGTTCTCGCGATATCAATCAGCGTTTTGATCGCTTTGCTTGGTTTACAAGCGGTGTTCAAAATGCAGGTGAGTGAATATCCGGAAATGACGAACACAGTAGTAACGGTTTCAACCAGTTACTACGGTGCCAGTGCCGACTTAATCCAAGGTTTTATTACTCAACCTTTGGAGCAAGCCATCGCTCAGGCTGACAACATTGACTATATGACATCATCATCCGTATTAGGTAAATCCACTATTACGGTGATGATGAAGCTTAATACTGACCCAAATGCTGCTCTATCGGACATATTGGCAAAAACCAACTCTGTTCGTTCGCAACTACCGAAGGAAGCAGAAGATCCGTCTGTAACCATGTCGACCGGTTCAACGACAGCTGTTTTATATATCGGTTTTACCAGTGACGAATTGGCATCTAGTCAGATCACTGACTATCTGGAACGTGTAATCAACCCGCAGCTATTTACCGTAAACGGTGTATCCAAAGTCGACTTATATGGTGGTATGAAATACGCGCTACGCGTTTGGCTTGACCCTGCCAAAATGGCGGCACTGAACCTGACTGCTAGCGATATTATGGGTGTATTGAATGCCAATAACTACCAATCAGCAACTGGTCAAGCAACGGGTGAGTTCGTCCTCTATAACGGTAGTGCGGATACACAAGTATCGAACGTGGATGAACTTAAGAACCTGGTTGTTAAAACGGGCGAAGGTTCTGTCATCCGTTTGAGCGATGTAGCTAAAGTCTCTTTGGAAAAAAGTCACGATGTTTATCGTGCAAGTGCTAATGGACGCGAAGCGGTCGTTGCTGCTATTAACGCAGCGCCAAGCGCGAACCCAATTAATATTGCCGCTGATGTGTTAGAACTTTTGCCTCAGCTACAGAGCAACTTACCTAGCACCATTGAAATGAATGTGATGTATGACTCTACCATCGCAATTAATGAGTCGATTCAAGAGGTAATTAAAACCATCTTAGAAGCGGCGTTAATTGTACTGATCGTCATTACATTATTCCTTGGCTCATTCCGTGCAGTACTGATTCCTATTGTAACGATCCCGCTGTCACTGATCGGTGTTGCGATGGTAATGCAATCAATGGGCTTCTCATGGAACCTGATGACCTTGCTGGCAATGGTACTGGCCATCGGTCTGGTTGTAGATGATGCGATTGTTGTGTTGGAAAACGTTGACCGTCACATCAAGCTTGGCGAGACACCATTCCGTGCTGCGATTATTGGAACACGAGAAATCGCAGTGCCTGTTATCGCGATGACGTTAACTCTAGGCGCGGTATACGCTCCTATCGCCATGATGGGTGGAATCACCGGTTCTTTGTTTAAAGAGTTTGCTTTGACGCTTGCGGGGGCGGTATTTGTTTCAGGTGTAGTCGCCTTAACACTGTCGCCAATGATGTGTTCAAAAATGCTGAAAGCAAATGCAGAGCCAAGCAAATTTGAGCAAAAGGTTCACCATATCCTAGACGGGATGACAGAGAGATACGCTCGAATGCTGGACGCTGTGATGCAACGTCGTCCAGTCATCATTGCATTTGCTTTCATCGTGTTTGCAAGCTTACCAATGCTGTTTAAGTTTATCCCAAGTGAACTTGCGCCATCAGAAGATAAAGGTGTTGTGGTACTGATGGGTACTGGCTCGTCAAATGCGAACTTGGACTATCTGCAAAATACAATGAATGACGTGAATAAGATTCTGTCAGAGCAGAAAGAAGTTCAGTTTGCTCAGGTGTTTACCGGTGTTCCAAACTCAAACCAAGCGTTTGGTATCGCATCTATGGTGCCTTGGAGCGAGCGAGAAGCAAGCCAAGCTGAAGTGACTAACCGAGTGGGTACGTTAATCCAAAACATTCCGGGTATGGCTGTGACTGCGTTCCAAATGCCTGAACTGCCGGGTGCAGGTTCTGGTCTGCCAATCCAGTTTGTTTTGACGACACCAAACAGTTTCGAAAGTCTGTTTACCATCGCCACTGAAATATTGACCGACGTTAAATTGAGCCCGTTGTTTGTTTATTCAGATTTGGATCTGAATTACGACTCCGCAACAATGAAAATCAATATTGATAAAGACAAAGCAGGTGCTTATGGCGTAACCATGCAAGACATTGGTACCACACTGGGTACCATGATGGCGGACGGCTATGTGAACCGAATTGACCTAGATGGACGCTCTTATGAAGTTATCCCACAAGTGGAGCGCAAATATCGTCTAAACCCTGAGTCGATGAAGAACTACTTCGTTCGCGCGACTGATGGTAAAGCGGTGCCGCTAGGTAGCTTGATCAGTATTGATGTTGTCGCAGAACCTCGTTCACTGCCACACTTCAACCAGTTAAACTCCGCCACCATTGGCGCAGTGCCATCGCCAGGTACCGCAATGGGTGATGCAATCAGCTGGTTTGAGAATGTTGCAAAAACGAAGCTTCCTAGCGGATATAACCATGACTACATGGGTGAAGCTCGTCAGTACGTTACCGAAGGTAATGCGCTTTACGCTACATTCGCTTTAGCTCTAGCTATCATCTTCTTGGTTCTCGCTATTCAGTTTGAATCATTGAAAGATCCACTGGTCATCATGGTATCGGTACCTCTGGCGATTTGTGGTGCGCTGATTACGCTGGCTTGGGGTGCATCAACCATGAACATCTACTCTCAGGTAGGTTTGATTACTCTGGTTGGCCTGATCACCAAACACGGTATTCTGATTTGTGAAGTTGCAAAAGAAGAACAGCTTCATAATAAGAAATCCCGTATTGAAGCTGTTACTGAAGCAGCGAAAGTTCGTCTTCGCCCGATTCTGATGACAACCGCAGCGATGATTGCAGGTTTGATCCCGCTGATGTACGCAACCGGTGCAGGTGCGGCTCAACGCTTCAGTATCGGTATTGTTATCGTCGCTGGTCTTTCTATTGGTACGCTGTTCACACTGTTCGTATTGCCCGTGATCTACAGCTACCTAGCAGAAAAACACAAACCACTACCAGTGTTTGTCGAAGCAAAAGAACTCGAAGCTCTGGCGCGTTTTGACAAAGAGCAACAAGCGAGTCATGAATAACTTCATGTTCTCATAATCACAAAAGGTCACATCTGTGGCCTTTTTTATTGCAGCAATTAACGACTTTCTGGTGCGAATTGAATAGAATGTTCACCAGAAAGATAGGAGAGAAACCCGATGTTTGACCCAAAGAAACTCGAGCAAATTGCTAAGCAAATTCACGAATCAATGCCTCAACCGGTCAAAGAGCTGGGTGCGGATGTGGAACAGAAAGTTCGCCAAGTAATTCAAGGCCAGCTTAACAAACTGGATGTAGTGAGCCGTGAAGAGTTTGATGTACAAACTCAAGTGCTGCTTCGCACTCGTCAGAAGCTGACTGAGATGGAACAAAAGCTAGCAGAGCTGGAAAGCAAACTGGCTGATAAATAATTCTATTCATCGATAATTTCAATGTTCGATAATTCGATAAATAGTAAAAGGGCTGAATCTCACGACTCAGCCCTTTTTGTTCTTGTTGTGTTTGCTTTTATATTTATTGCGGTAACGCTATGCCAGCCTTTGAAATTTTAGTGTTTGGCTGGCATTTATTTTCTATTAGTCACCAACCGCGATGCGCTTCATGTCTTTCATGTAGCCACGTAGCTCTTCACCGATGTATTCCACTGGGTGGTTACGGATGATGCTGTTCACTTCGATAAGTTTCGCGTTATCTACTTGGTTAGACGTTTCGCCTAAGCCTTTACCGATTACGTCAGTACCTACGTTTGGCATGAACTTCTCACGTAGTAGAGGCGTTGCAACGTTAGCGAATAGGTAGTTACCGTATTCCGCAGTATCAGAAATAACCACGTTCATTTCATACAGACGCTTACGAGCAACCGTGTTCGCAATCAGTGGAAGCTCATGTAGTGATTCGTAGTAAGCTGACTCGTCGATAATGCCTGATGCAGTCATTGCTTCGAATGCCAGTTCAACCCCAGCACGAACCATTGCAATCATTAGAATGCCGTTATCAAAGAACTCTTGCTCACTGATCTTAGCGTCTGATGTTGGGTAGTTTTCGAATGCAGTCTCTGCTGTCTCTGCACGCCAGCCTAGAAGGTTCGCATCGTCATTTGCCCAGTCAGCCATCATAGTGCTAGAGAAGTGACCAGAGATGATGTCATCCATGTGCTTGTTGTACAGTGGACGCATTAGCTCTTTTAGCTCTTCAGAAAGCTCGAATGCTTTGATTTTCGCTGGGTTAGACAGACGGTCCATCATGTGAGTGATGCCACCGAACTTCAATGCTTCTGTAATGGTTTCCCAACCGTATTGAAGTAGACGACCTGCGTAGCCTGCATCGATACCTTCAGCAACCATTTTCTCGTAACAAACGATAGAACCCGCTTGCAACATACCACATAGGATAGTTTGCTCACCCATTAGGTCAGATTTTACTTCTGCTACGAATGAAGACTCTAGACAGCCTGCACGGTGACCACCAGTTGCTGCAGCCCAAGCTTTAGCGATATCCCAACCTTCACCTTTAGGGTCATTTTCTGGGTGAACAGCGATAAGAGTAGGAACACCGAAACCACGTTTGTATTCTTCACGTACTTCAGTACCCGGACACTTAGGCGCAACCATTACAACAGTAATGTCTTTACGAATTTGCATACCTTCTTCAACGATGTTGAAGCCGTGTGAGTAACCTAGTGCAGCGCCTTCTTTCATTAGAGGCATTACTGTTTCAACAACGTTTGTGTGTTGTTTATCAGGAGTTAGGTTTACTACTAGGTCTGCTTGAGGAATAAGATCTTCGTAGCTGCCTACGTTGAAACCGTTGTCTTTTGCATTTTTGTAAGACTGACGTTTTTCGTCAATTGCTGCCTGGCGAAGTGCGTAAGAAACATCTAGACCTGAATCACGCATGTTCAGACCTTGGTTAAGACCTTGAGCACCACAACCTACGATGACAACTTTCTTACCTTTCAGGTAATCCGCTTCTGTCGCAAACTCTTCACGATCCATGAAACGACAGCGGCCTAGTTGGTCCAATTGTTCACGTAGATTTAGGGTATTGAAATAGTTAGCCATTGTGGTGCTCCTGTAATTATCTTTCCGTAGGGTCGGTGGCTCTGCACCGAATGAGTTCATACTAAAGCAGACATTTAATTGCTGAAAGTGATATATTCACAATTAGTTATTGCAATAAATGCAACGTGGAAAAGTTCATGAATATCAAAACCATCAAATTGTTTCTCAATATCTGCGACAGCAAGAATTTCAGCAAGTCGGCCACATCCATGCATGTCAGCCCTTCCGCTTTGAGCCGTCAAATACAGAAGTTGGAAGATGAGATTGGTCACCCGCTGTTTATTCGCGATAACCGTAGTGTAGAGCTGACTCCAGCGGGGGAAAAGTTATTACCAGTTGCTATAAAAATGGTTCACGACTGGACGCAATTTCAGTCTCAAATCAACGCACAAGATCATGAACTCAAAGGTGAAATTCGCCTCTTTTGTTCAGTAACCGCAAGCTACAGCCATCTTCCGCAGCTACTGAGTGCATTCAGACTTAAGCATCCATTCATCGAATTTAAGTTGCTTACCGGTGATCCTGCTCAGGCAATCGATAAGATTTTAAATGATGAGGCAGATATCGCAATTTCCGCCATGCCTGAGAGCTTACCGTCTAAAGTTGAGTTCACCACCATCAGTGAAATACCACTTTCAGTAATTGCGCCGATAGGAATTAGCAGTTGGGTTGAAGAGCTGCATAAAGAAAAACCTGACTGGAACCAGATTCCTTTTATTGTTCCCGAATCAGGAACCGCCCGCGATCGTGCCAATACTTGGTTCAAGAAAATGAAAATCAAACCGAGCATCTATGCACAGATTGCTGGTCATGAAGCGATCGTCAGTATGGTAGCACTCGGTTGTGGTGTCGGAATCGCACCCGATGTCGTAATTAACAACAGCCCTGTGCGAGACAGTATACAACGCCTGTCCTACTCCCCGATTAAACCCTTTCAACTCGGGGTTTGTTGCCGACGCTCACAGCTGGATAACCCATTGGTTAGAGCATTATGGGAACTGGCTGAAGGAACATTTATTTCTCAATAAAGACATGCACTAAACGTAGAGCTGCCAGTATTAAAACGGGTAAATTCGCACACCGAAGTTAACACGGTTTCATTAACTATCTTTAATCTTTCCAAAAGGCCTGCTCAATATAGGTTCACATACAATCTGCACGACAACCTATATACAAAGCTGCAATGTTTAACGATTTACCCCCTAAATCGTATTGGCTCGCATTAGTCACGCGAGCCTACTTTTTTCATTCCCTTCCTACTTGCTTTCACCAGTAAAGTACCAATCAAAAAGGACATCCTATGAAAATACTCATCATTGAAGATGACAGCACAACCCGAGAGTTTGTCAGTAAAGGGCTAACGGAACACGGCTATGTTGTTGACCAAGCAGAAGATGGTAAGAAAGGGCTGATGATGGCGCTAAGTTCTGAATACCAACTGATCATCCTAGACAGAATGTTGCCCTACCTTGATGGAATGAAAGTGCTGGCCGCGATTAAAGCCGCTGAAGAGCAGCTTCCTATACTGATATTAAGTGCAATGGATAGCGTCAATGACCGCGTCGATGGTTTGCAAGCGGGTAGCGACGACTACTTGATTAAACCGTTTGCATTGGCAGAGCTTATTGCAAGAGTCGACATCATTATCAACCGCACACATAGACCCCAAACTACTCAACACGTCCTTAATTACCACTGTTTACAAGTCGATCTCAAAGCACACAAAGTGACCTGCAATCAGCAGGAAATCATTCTTCAGCCGAAAGAGTTCCAACTTATTCAATACTTTGTAGAACATAGTGAGCAAGTGGTATCGCGCATGCGTCTGTTCGAAAATATCTGGAGCTATCATTTTGATCCTAGAACCAACGTCATTGATGTGCATGTAGCGAACCTACGCCGCAAGCTGGAAGATGCCGGATGTTCAGGGCTGTTACATACGGTGAGAGGTGTCGGGTATGTCCTTCGTCGATGACTATGCATTAACTCGTTCATCCGTATTTAAAACATTGGTAAGTCTGTTTTTACTCGTGACTCTCATCAACATCATAGTGATACACCAAGTCTACAGAGATTCAGATAATTTCCACCGCCAACAACTCGCCAGACAACTCAATGAAGAGATTTTGGAGTTCAACTTTGCAGCACAGCAGAGCACGGAAGATGTAAGACAACTTTTAGAAACCAAGCGATCCGCCACAACTCCTTTCTACTACAACCTGATTGAAACTGACGAAACCGACTTGCCACACTCTTACTACCCAATCGATTTGCAAAGAAACATGCATAACATTCTGGTCGGTAACAACCTCAAGCTGGAGATCGGTGTAAATAAAACCGCAGTTGAAGAATATCGAAAATCCCTCATTCCGATTGTCTTCTCTGGGATCATTCTTCCTGTTGCCGTCATGATTATATCTGCACTGTTTTTCACTGTACTTATTCTCAAGCGGTTGGAAAAAGTAAATCACGCTATGAATCGCGTTCTGTGCGGAGAGCATAACGTCAAAATAGCGGTTTCTCGGCAGGATGATGAATTTGATATTTTAGCCATTCATCTCAACTTCATGATTGAACAAATGGCCAAGAACGAATCTAGCCTTAAATCTCTGACCACAGGTTTAGCTCACGATATGAGAACACCGATGGCGAGGCTTAAACTGCGTCTCGAAGACATTCTAGATCAAGACAAGCTATCGCTCTCTCAAAGAGCGAGTATTTCCGCTTGCTATGATGAGTTGGAACTCATCCTGTCACTGTTCAATAGCATGCTTGAAATTGCCAAACTGAACAGCGGCCAAATCAATATCAGTAAAGAATCCATCGATTTAGGCAAAGTAACTCAAGACGCCATAGAGTTCATAGCCCCAGTAGCTGAAGCGAAACAACAACGCTTAACCTTCAGGAAAGACACCCTTTGCGAGGTTACCGGAGATCGCTCGCTGCTGTTTAGAGCCGTATTTAACCTGCTGGAAAATGCAGTGAAATACACTCCAAGCGGTGGATCGATTGATATCGTTGCTGACTGCTATGGTGTTGTCATCGCCGATACTGGAATTGGTATTTCCGACTACGACAAAATGTATGTTTGCCGCCCTATGTATCGGGCTGACCAAAGCCGTTCTGAAGCAGGCAATGGTCTAGGGTTATCTCTGGTTGATGCGGTCGTTAATCTGCATAACGCACACCTGTTCTTGCGTGACAACAATCCGGGTCTACGTGCACGGCTATATTTTGATAATTAATCCACATAAAAAAGGCTAAGTCACCGCTTAGCCTTTGTCTTAATTTGATATCCAGTTAAGCAGAGAAGTTAGGAACCACTACATCCGATAGATCTTGTGTCTCTGGAATAAGCTTCATCGAGTGAGCCACTTCTTCGGCTTCTGTTCCAATAATTACCTGCAAGTTATTCGCACCTATCTTCACTACGCCCATCGCCCCTATGGCTTTAAGCGTACGCTCATCAACAATGGAAATGTCTTTCAACGTTAAGCGAAGGCGCGTAATACATGAATCGATAGAAGTAAGATTACTATGACCTCCCAACGCTTTCAGATACTGAGCAGCTTTCTCATTGGTTGTCGTTTCGTTATCTTCAGCAACCTCTGCATCTTCGCGTCCCGGTGTTTTCAAATCAAACTTAACGATAGCGAATCGGAACACGCTGTAGTAGATAACCGCGAAGGCAAACCCTTGTAGGATCAACATGTATGGTTTGATTGCGAGAGGCAAATTGAAAGACAGAATGAAGTCGATTAAACCACCGCTGAAAGTGAAACCCGCAAACCACTGCATACTCGCGGCGATATAAAGGGATAGCGCGGCAAGCAAAGCATGAACAACATATAAAGCTGGCGCCACAAACATAAATGCAAACTCAATAGGTTCAGTAACGCCGGTTAATATTGCGGTCAGTGCTGACGCCCCAAGAATGCCGCCAACTCTTTTCTTGTTCTCAGGCTTAGCACAGTGATACATAGCCAAACATGCAGCAGGTAAACCATATCCCATAAATGGGAAGAAGCCCGCTTGGTACATACCTGTGACGCCTAATTCGCCAGTCCCAGACCAGAACTTAGAAATGTCGTTAATACCGACAAGGTCAAAGATGAACACCTGATTCAGTGCATGATGTAAACCAACGGGAATAAGAAGACGGTTGAAGAAACCGTATATGCCAGCACCAGCTGCGCCCATTTCAGAAATAGAAACGCCAAAGTTAACTAAGGAGCCATAAACTGCAGGCCATACGTAAACCATTACAACACTGATCAGAATAGAAGCCAGTGAAGTCACTATGGGCACGAAACGTTTACCACCAAAGAAACCTAATGCAGCAGGCAGTTTGATAGTGTGGAAACGGTTATAAAGAGTGGCAGCCACTATCCCCATCATGATACCGGTAAATGCACTAACAGCAGCCGCGGACGCAATCAGTTCCGAAGAACTCATATCAGCGACAGGCACTCCGGTGATCTGAGAAATCACGGCAGGATTTCCGACAATCATCTCGACAATTAGCAGACCAAGTAATCCAGATAGCGCGGCGGCACCGTTATTATCTTTCGCTAATCCATAAGCGACGCCAACCGCAAACAACCAAGCTTGGTTATCCATAATCCCTTTACCACCGTAAACCAGTACAGCAGCCAATGGGTTATTCGCCCCCCATCCTGATGGGTCTAAAGCGTAGCCAAGGCCAAGCATCAAACCACCGGCAGGCAGCACGGCAATAGGCACCATCAGTGCTTTACCGATTTTTTGTAAGTATCCTAAAATGTTCACGTTTTATCCTCTTGCGTTTAATTGTTAAGAGAGGATACGAGCAGGATGATTAAGCGGTGGTTGTGTGCAGATTAAGTTTTATTAATCTTTTCACGATGGTTTTAGAAAAGGTACAGACAGCAAAAAGCCCGCTATTTCTAGCGGGCTTTGCAATGTGGCGGAGAGATAGGGATTTGAACCCTAGGTACGCTATTAACGTACGCCGGTTTTCAAGACCGGTGCTTTCAACCACTCAGCCATCTCTCCACAAATTGTCATCGTCAGATTAGTACACTGATGATGTTTGTTACTCGTTACTACAAGTAACCTTACCTTTTTATCTTCACTTTTAAAAAAAGTGAAAGAAAATAAAAGCCTGGCGATGTCCTACTCTCACATGGGGAGACCCCACACTACCATCGGCGCTAATTCGTTTCACTTCTGAGTTCGGCATGGAATCAGGTGGGTCCAAATCGCTATGGTCGCCAAGCAA
>NZ_JAKKCI010000012.1:0-96317 GCF_021726015.1 Vibrio sp. A1-b2 | reverse complement strand
TTGATGTTAAACACGGCACGGTGATCGTGGACGCCGAAGGTAACGTAACGTTCAAACCGGATGCAAACTACCACGGTAACACCAGCTTCAGTTATAACGTGGCCGATGCGGATGGTGACACGGATACGGCTAATGTGAAAGTGGTTGTCACTCCTGTCAACGACGACCCGGTGGCGAAGAACGACGCCATCAGCACCAACGAAGACACAGCGGTCAGCATCAATGTGTTGGCGAACGACACCGATGTGGACGGCGACACGCTGAGTATTTATGAGGCGAAAGTGTCGGAGAGCAGTGCGGTAAGCGGCACGGTGGAGATTGTCAATGGCGAGCTGAAATTCACGCCAGCGGCGAACGCCCACGGTGTGGCGACAATCGAATACACCGTCAGTGACGGTCAAGGCGGTTTTGACACGGCCACGGTGGCAGTGACGGTCAACCCGGTGAACGACGCGCCTATAGCAGTAGACGACATCTACTCATCTTCTCAAGAAACAGTATTGTTTACTGAATCTTTTGAGGAAATGGTTTCGCTGTCATCCGGTCGTTGGACAATTCTGTCCAACGAGGAATTAGAAGCAACCAGTGCATGGCAGTCAAGCCGTGGTTTAGAAATTCAAACTGATGGTGTGGTAACTAATGCTAGTGATGGCAACTATTATGCAGAGCTGGATGCTAATGTTAATACTTCAATAAAGACAACAATTGATACCACTGGACAAGACAGTGTTCGAGTAGAGTTTGACTACAACCCTCGTCATGATGGTAATTCGTCTTCAAATATGACATTTGCTGTTGGAACAGTTTTAGTATTTGTTTCTGCTGACGGTACTGTTAGTGCATCTCATGATGGAGTTTCTGTTGCAATCCAGGGACCAGATAATAATGGTTGGTACCATATCAGCGGAACTTTTCCAATATCGGAAGATGGTAGTACAGATTTGATTCTATCCGGTTCAGGTAAAAGTGATAGCTATGGTGCACTGGTAGATAATATTGTTGTAACTGGTGTTATAGATGCTGATCTAGTGACAACTGAGGACACAGCTTTAACGATTGATGTCGCTGAATTGTTAGCAAATGACTCTGACCCAGATGGTGATGCGATATCGATTACATCGGTTTCAGCGACTTCTGAACATAACGGTACGGTCACTTTAGTGAACGGCACTATTGTTTATCAGCCAAACAGTAATTTTAGTGGTGTAGATAGCTTTGCCTACACAATAAGTGACGGTAAGGGAGGTGTTGATACAGCCACTGTTACAGTAAATGTTACTCCTGAAAACGATCCTCCAGTAGCTGAAGATGATAAAGGTACTGTAACGGAGGGGCAATCTTCGGTTGTAGGTAATGTGCTAGATAATGATACAGATGTTGACACACCACACGAAGAACTAAAGGTTACCTCCGTCAATTACAAAGGTGTTGACTACTTAGTAGATGATAGCAATGGGGTTCAGATTACAACTCCTTCTGGTGTGCTTTCTATTTATCATGACGGTAGCTACACATTTGAAGCAAACGCCTATTCAGACAACAATGATAGCAACGATAACGGTAGTACAGGTTCTATCGATAACATCATGATGTATGGCGTTAGCAGTAGTAATCAGTCAACCATTGAAGAATATATCGCTGATCTAGAAAGCCAAGAAAGCAACACCAATTCAAATGGTTCAGGAACAGGCGTTGGTGAAGGAAACGAAAGTAAGCTTAGTGAAGGTGAATCATTAATTGTTGATCTTAAAGGTTCAGCGACTGCCGTTACTTTATCTCTAAGTGAGGTGAAACAATCAGAAATTACTATTTCTGTTTATGACTCTGAAGGTAAATTACTAAAGAATGGTGAGGATTATACCTACACATTAAGTAGTCAAGGGTCAAAGACCACTGCTGCAATCGAATCTGAAGAGGGCGATATTGGTTACGTTGTACTCGGTGTACACGACAGCAAAAATGGAAAAGACTTCTATAGATTCGATGGTATTTCCTCTGTGACCTATGCGGATACTGACGATGATGATTCCGATCCTAAGACCAGCTTTGAAGAACAATTCACATACACAGTAGAAGATGGTGATGGTGGCAGTGACACAGCAACGCTAACCATTAACGGTGAATATCCAGTTGATGATGCGCCTGTTATTACATTCGAAAGCGGTCAAGATAGTGTAGTCGTCTCGGAAGAAGGCTTGTCTGCTCTGAATGCTAACCCAGATTCTGAAGGTACTCCTGACACAACTAACGATTCTATTGCTAAAGGTACATTTTCTGTAAGTGATGTTGACACAGATAGTAGCGATCTGTCGGTCTCTCTGACTGCTCCAGATGTGGCTTTATACTCCAACAATGTCGCCATTGAATGGTCAACTGAAAATGGAAATCTAGTCGGTAAAGCTGGTAATGAAACCATACTGGTAATCAGCCTATCTCAGGATTCTTCGAATCCTAGTTCATACAGCTACACTGTCACTTTGTTGGGTTCATTAGATCACGCAGATAAAACAGCAGAAGATACGTTGTCTTTTGATGTTGGTGTAGAAGTTTCTGATGGTACAAATACTGTCAAAGATTCTATTACAGTGACAGTAGAAGACGATTCTCCAGACGTTCCAGTAAATATCGTTGTCGATGCAGTTGAACATAATGAAACAACAACGGTTTCTTTGGGAGACTTCAACTTTACTCAACGACCAAATGATTCAGGTTGTCACAGCAATAATGCCTACACCTTTATTGATACAAACTCAGGGAACTCAGTCTTTGTATATGCAGTCGGCTTGCTTGGAACTCATCATGAAGAGTTAACCTTCTCCAATGACAGTGGTATGGGAGTCAAATCGTCATCAGTCTTTGGAATCATTAACGACAGAACTGATGGTGAAATCGATTATCAGTATGGTAATTCAGAAAAGATAGTCATGGAGTTGGGTAACAAAGTCGCCTATGGAATGCAGGTGAGTTTGGCTGAGTTCTACTCCAATGAGGGTGAGAAAGGTAAGATCATCTTCTTATTAGGTGGCAACGTTGTACAGGAAGAAGACCTGATTGCCACTCATGGCAATGGCAATTATTCGGCTAGCTTTAATGTTGCATCTGGTTTCGATGAAGTACGATTTGAAGCTGTGACAAACGATAATGGTTGGTGTTCAGACAACAGTGATTACTCAATTAAATCTGTGTCGTTTGAAAGTTTAATTGTCGATCCTGTAATTGCGACCGATGAAGGAACTATTACCGCTGATTTTGGGGCGGATGGCGCTGGTGTAATTACGTTAACAGGTGTAGCCGATACAAATATTAAAACGGCGGATGGTTTAACTGTAACCTTAGGGTCTACTGATGTTGTGGATGGGGTAAAAACTCAAGTCTGGGTAGATAGCCATGGCGATAAAGTTTTTGAAATTGAACTTAATTCGAGCACAGGTGAGTGGTCTTATAGACAGTTTGCTGAACTGGCAGAGGGTGATTCCGTTGAGATAACCTATGATGTCGTTGATGCAGATGGAGATATCGTATCGTCTATTTCACCAAATACCGGAACAGACAACGATTTCACATCTGGATTAAAAGGTGAGTTCTATAACGTAGGTTATCAACTTGGCACGATTGCTCAAGCTGTCTACGTAACCGAACATCAGAACGCTAACGCTACGTTTACTTCTTCTGAAATCAGTTACATTGGTCAGGACTGGGATGATCTTGGTGATTACAATTGGTGGAATGAATCAACGAATCTCGAATCATGGTTGGGTGATGATGCTCAATCAGTAGAGTTTAAGAACAAGACAGATTCAAACGATGCTGTGGTTCGTCTTACTGGTGGTGTTGCGCTAGATGCGGGAACATATTCAATAAAAGTAAATGCAGATGACGGCTATAGAATCATCATTGATGGGCGTACTGTAGCCTCATTTGATTCGAACACGTCCGTGAGGTCTGAAGAATTTACTTTTAGTGTCGATGAAAATGGTATTCACCAAATTGAAGTTATCTATTGGGACCAAGGTGGTAGGTATGTCCTGGAGGTTTCCCTAAATGATGGTTCTGGTTATGAACTGCTTGGTAGTGAGGTATATCCAACCTATTCAGGCTATAACGTAGAAGTTACCGATTACGTTAACTTAGTCGGTATCAGTAACGATGATGACGACCTAGTTGGTACCGCGGCCAACGACCATATTCAAGGTTTAGGAGCTCAAGATCATTTGTTTGGTGGTTCTGGTGATGATTGGCTGGAAGGTGGAGAAGGTGATGATCACTTGATCGGAGGCAGTGGCAAGGACATCTTAGATGGCGGCTCAGGTCAGGATTCACTGTCAGGCGGATCTGGTGATGACAAGCTATATGGTCAGCAAGGTGATGATTCATTGTCGGGAGAGTCAGGTCGTGATTATCTAGATGGTGGGCAAGGCCAAGATTACCTCTATGGTGGTTTGGGCAATGATATTCTTGTTGGTGGGGCTGGCAATGACGTTCTCATTGGTGGCAGCGGGCATGACCAATTAACAGGTGGAGCCGGTAGCGATGTATTTGTTATAGAAGGTTCAAATAGCTCAGATACGATTATGGATTTTAACGTCCAAGAAGATATTGTTGATATTTCAGAACTTCTTAACATTGATAACTCTGGTGATCATGATGCAATCCAAGCTTATCTAGACTCAGAGAGTTCTTCATTATCCATTACCGCTAATGGAGATGGTTCCGCGACCATCAGTGTTGCTGACCAGAACAATGCTTTGCTCTCAGCAGGCAGTTTCGGTGCGGATTCACACATTGTGTCGGGTGATATCGTATCTGTTCTGTTTAACAATCAAGAGTACACTCTGAAAGTGGACTAGTCATTTAGTTAAACAAAAAGGCCGGAGTTATCTCCGGCCTTTTACATCTATCTATTCAAAAAATCAAAACAAATAAGGAAATAACTTCTTCCGTTCTTCAGGGCTGAGGTTACTTACTCGCTCAATATTGATATCCGGAATATCTTCTGGATTTGGGTAGTGCTTGAGAACCTTTTCCATGCTCTCTTCACGAATAAGGTGAAAGATTGGGTATGGCGAACGGTTAGTCAGGTTCTCAGCGTCCTCAGGATCGGTTCCTGCGAAATAGTAATCAGGATGGAAAGTCGCAACTTGGAAAATACCTTCCCAATCTTGCTGCTTGATCAGTGCTTCAACCCAATCAATAAAAAAGTTGTAGTCAACAAAGTCATTGAGCATATTCGGAACCACAACGAGAGTAGTTTCAAGCTCGCAGGGCTCTTTGGTATCTAATTCTAGTAACTGGTCTAGGATATCTTGCAGCAAGTTCTGTTCGCTAGCCGCTTCACTGACGAAAATTTTAATTTGCTTGTTGCGTTGTGGTTTGGCGGCAAAAGGGCAAAGATTTAGCCCTATTACCACGTCATTCAACCATTGATTAACTTGTTGTGTGATAGTTTTATTATCAGTTGCTGAGCTCATATTTCTGTGTCGGTGCTATTATTTGCCGCAAGCATAACACAGTTTAGTGGGTTGAATTGAGCACCACTGATTGCCCCGCTATTGGGGTGCGTGCTGTCTGGCTTAGTTTCCAACATAAGGCAAACATCAAAGCGTAGATAACCAAACCTGCTGCGGCAACCATAGTCCATCCACTGTGTTGCCAAAAATAGAGCAAGTAGAATCCACCCAAACTACCACCGATATAATAATGAGACAGATATAAAGCGGTTGCGGTCGCTTTTGCTTCGGTTGCTTTTTGACTTACCCAAGCATAAGCCAGAGTATGAGTGAAGAACGCCCCAAAGCTAATCAACATCAAGCCAATAAGCATCATAGGAATGGAATCGATAATCGCCACGATCATGCCGCTAAGACTGATAAAACCGCCAGCGACCATTCCTGAAATCGGAGAGAAGCGTCTGCTCCAGTTGGAGGTTAATTTTGAGCTCAAGGTACCGGCCAAGTAACAAACGAAGATCAGTGACGCTAAACCAATAGGCAGGTTATAAGGTTCACTCACCAGTCTGAATCCCATAACCGAATAAAGATTGACGAACAAAGCGAAGTTAGCGCCACCGATGAGCATCGCAAACCAAAGTGTTTTGTTTGAGAGGTGTTTTACCAACGCTCGATTGTGGTGGAAGAAAAGGCCGCGCTGTGGTTTGAAATTCTTCTGAACAGGTAACAGAATTAAAACCAAAACCGCACCCAGCAAAGTAAAGATAGCCGCAATAATAAGGGCTTGTTGCCAGCCCAAAGCATCGGTCAGCAAACCACCGAATATACGTCCGCTGATCCCACCTAAGGAATTCGCCGCAATATATCCGCCGATAGCTTTGCTAAATGCTTGAGGTGAAAGTTCTTCCACCATATAGGCAACGGCGACAGAGGCAAAGGCCGCCAATGCGACGCCAAGTAGTGCTCTCGCTGCAACCATTACCCAAAATTCGCCGCTGATTAACATCACTAGGCTGATAAAAGGCATTGCGAATAAACCGAGCAGCATGACTCTTCGACGTCCTATCGCTTCTGAGGTAATAGCCCAAGGCACTAAACAGACGGAAAGTGCGAACGTGGAAGCTGCAAACAGCCAGTTGATCTGCGTTTCAGATACCGCAAAGTGCTTAGCCATATAGGGAAGCATGGGTTGAAACAGATAGAGATTGCAGAATACGAGGAATGAGCCAAATGCGAGAGCAAAAGTAACTTTCTTGTACTGCGGACTTTGTAATTCGATCATAGTGCTCTCAACAAACCATTAGGTGAGTAAAACTGGAAGACGATCACAAATTATCAGTGAAAAAGAAATTAATAAAATATATTAAAACTATAATCGCGATATAAATAATTTATAGATAACTACTCGCTGATATTATGGAAACTCGTCACCTTAAATATTTTGTCGAAGTCGCACAGCATCAAAGCTTCACCCATGCTGCAAGTGCTTTGCATATTGCTCAACCCGCTTTAAGTATTGCGATTAAGAAGTTTGAACAACAATTGGGCGTCACTTTATTTAGGCGTGATGAAAGAAAGGTCAGTCTTACTCATGAAGGTGAAGTGCTGCTTGAACACGCGTTAAGGATATTACGACAACTGGAAGACGCGCAGCTGGCCGTAGATGAGCTAAAAGGTTTAGTGAAAGGTGAAGTTCGGCTTGGGACACCCAGTATGATGGGCTCGTACTTCTTTCCTGAAATCATCATGGCGTTTAAGAGTTACTTTCCCAACTTAAAGATGACTATGGTGGAAGCGGGTACTCAGTCGATTCGCAAAATGCTGCTCAATGGTGAACTCGACATTGGCGTTATCCTCAATCACGATCTTCCGCCAGATCTTGAAGTTGACCCTCTTTTGTCTTCGCAAATGGTTGCTGTAGTGGGGAAAGAGCATGAGCTTGCCGAGAAGAAAGAAATTGAATTTAAAGAATTTTTTGACCATGAACTGGTGATGTTCAAGCCGGGCTATTTCCATCGCGACTTCATCGACAACACGTGTAAAGAACACAAGTTAACAGCCAATATATCGTTTGAAACCAACTTATTGCCCATGATTCTTAGCATTGTGAAACATGAGTACGCGATTACCGCATTACTAGAGTTGGTGACTGACCACGAATCAGAAATTCGGGCGATACCGTTTAATCCGCCCGTCTATTTAGATTTGGCACTGGCTTGGAGAAAAGAAGGTTACTTGTCCAATGCGGACAGAACCTTTATTGAGTTCGTGAAAAAATACGTTTAGGCCATTAGGCGTGGTAGTTGTTAGCCTTTTCCATACATGCGGTCGAAATTACTCGGGTTCCAGCCAATCATTACCCGATCGCCAATTTTCAGCACAGGCACACTACGAGCTCCCATAGCGTCGAGTTCTTTGCGCCCACGTTCCATTTTTGCGTTACATAAGCGGTATTTTATCCCTTTAGAATCAAGGTATCGTTGTGCGTCTTTGCAATGTGGGCACTTGTCTTTGACGTATAAAACAACTCGTTTCATGGTATTCGCTCTGCTCGTAAAGTGGCTTAGTTAAGGTGGCGTAGAAAAGCGGCAAAGTTTACCGATACTCAGATAATGATGCAAACCTATCTCTGCATTGACGATAGTCTAATGCGCGAATCTTCACCAAATTTCCGCAACTGTGGAGGCTTTATTTTAAAGCTTCCAACTCACTTAAATCAGAAAGAAGAAGTAAAGGAAATAGATGAACGACAGCAGCGTCGCTGTGATAGTCGGATAAATGATATAGGTTTCGTATTTGGTGGTTTGCATGAAGCAAAGGCCAGTCAATATGACATTGTATAAAACAAGTAGAAGACTTATCGAAGTGCCACTATTGATAGTTAAATGGGTTAGCTGGAAAAGAAAGGTAGCCAGTAAAAAATAATCAACAACAATGAGCCATAAAAGCGTTTTTTTAAGATTGGCTTTTTCACAGCTCTCGTTGTTGTGTCGATCCATGGTGTACTCAGTAAAGTTATAAGACGCTTAAAAAGATCACCCTCTGGTGTGTAATTAGGGCCCAGAGGGTAATGATATGTTTAAGATTTTTGGAGATTTCTGTTTGTGCTATCAACTTCTACAGGGTAGTTAATTGCTTCCTGACGTAAGACAGGTTGATTAAAGTCGGCTTTGTCCTTCGCCTTTTCAAGCTCATTGTCTTCGCTTTTAAACAGTGTTTCCAATACTAGTGATGCGGTCGTAGTGAGGATGAACAGCTCAATTCGGCGGTTTTCACTGCCATTAGGATTTTCTGGATTAAGTAGCGCTCGATTTGACATCCCGGTCACTTGTAACACGCGTTCTTCCGGCATGCCTCCAGCAACTAAAGTTTGACGAGCGATATTGGCTCGATTTGCTGATAATTCCCAGTTGGTGTTATGACTAAATGCGCGCTTAAAAGCAACGGAGTCAGTGTGCCCACTGATAATCAAAGAGTTTTTCACACGTTGAAATATAGGAGCCAGAGCCAACAGCAAATCTTCAAAGTACGGTGTTAATTCTGTACCCCCACGATCAAACATATGTTGTCGGAAGTCATCTTGTAGAACGATGCGTAAACCTTGTGGTGTTACGGAAACGAACACATTACCTTCGGCATTTATCTGTTTGATCATGTTTTCGATCACTTTAGCGAGCAATGCCAACTCTTCTTGAGTATCGAAGGTTCCATCAATCAATGAATCAGATTCAGGTCCTTCACCGTCGCCACTATAAAACGAAGTAACAGTATGATTGGAATCTGCTTTGCTTGGCACTGTCGATGAATTGGTTTCCAAATCAATAGGAGACAAACTTTGTGACGTGTCAAAAGGGTTTCCAGCGCTTTCAAAAATGCTGGCTTTCGCAATTTGAGCGACGATAGCTTGTCTTTCTTTCTCGTTGGAAACCTGCATGATCCACAGTACGAGGAATAGCGCCATTAGGGCGATCATGAAATCTGCGAACGCAACTTTCCAGGCTCCCCCGTGGTATTCATCGTGTTCATGCGCCTTAGCGCGTTTGAACACTATATGCTCCTTTTGCATTATACCTCCTGCTCGGTTAGCCATTTTTCCATTTCATTAAACGTTGGCTTGATGTCTAACTGAATGTGTTTACGGCCAGCATCAATCGAAAGTAGCGTAGGTTTTTTTGCAACGTATGCCACAAGGCTTGCCCGAATACATTCGAAAGCAGACATATTGCGTTTAACTCTTTGAGCCATAGCATTACTTAGTGGGTCTAAGCAGCAGTAACAACCAAAAATACCGATAAAGGTGCCAACAAGTGCAGCTGCAACATGATGTCCGATAAGGGCGATAGAACCGTCAATTGATTGCATTGTAATGATAATGCCGCCTACAGCCGCCAAAATACCAAATCCCGGTAAAGCTTCGGCTGTACGTTGAATCGATCTTGATGGCACCATTAAATCCGCCTGAACAGCGTCTATTTCCTGTTCGAGTAATCCTTCAAGCTCATGAGGTGACATCTGTCCCATTGCCATAAGACGAAGGTTGTCTGCAATGAAGGCGACGACTCTATAGTCTTGAGCAATACGGGGATAGCGAGAAAATATGGCGCTGCTTTGTGGGTTTTCAATATGTTGGTCCAGAGATTTAAATCCGCTGGTACGCACAGTCTCCAGAAGAATCTGTAGTAAAGCCATCAGCTCCATGTAGTATTTCTGTTCGTCTTTGGGTTGACGCAAAATCATACGTAACTGAAGACGTATTTCCTTAATCACATGAGGCGGATTACCAATGATAATTGAACCTAAAGCTGCACCAATAATGATAAGGAATTCAGCTGGTTGCCAAATAGCAATTAGGCTGCCGCCAGCCCACATATAGCCGCCAAATACACATAATAAAATAATGACGGCGCCAAGAAACTTTTGCATAAGTGACTCCTAAGAAGACAAATGATGATTGAGTTGGTTGAGCGCCTGTTTGTGTAACTGACAAACACGGGCCGGTGTTAAATCGAGTACGAGCGCAATTTCGTTAAGGTTAAGTTCATGTTGATAAAACAGCGTTAGCAGTAGTTGGTCGCGTTTATTAAGCTGCTCTACTGATCGTTCCAAGCTTCGACGAGTATGTTCATGTGAAATGCTGTCGTAGCCGTCTTCGGAAAAATGCTCAACGCCGTTTTCAATCAGTTGATCGAGGCTTTGCATTTCACCTGCAACTAACGCATTTAGACGATAATGATAGTCTTCCCCGTTGGTTCCCAAGGCCTGAATAATCTCGCTTTCAGACGGTTGTCTTCCGAGTTTTCTCGTTAAGTCACGAGTAATATCATTAAGTTGGTGTGCATCTTGTCGTGTCTTTCTTGAGCGCCAGTCTAGCCGGCGAAGTTCATCTAGAATCGCTCCTCGGATACGGCATACGGCGAACGCAGGAAAGTTGGGGTCCTCAATGTCACCATAGCGGCGTCCTGCTTCGAGCAAGCCGATTAACCCGATTTGTTGCATGTCTTCGACACTGCAATGGGTATTGGCATGAACGCGTAATTGATTAGAGACCCTTTTCACTAGATGTTGATATTGATTGAGTAGGTAATTTTCATCAATGGCAACAGCAGGGGTGTTTATGTCTTCTGAGTGACTGTAAGCGTCTTGATACTGCATGTCCAACATACGTTCCGACCTTACTGCACGACAAATTTAGTAAGAAGTACATCGTCGATGTTATGAAGAATATCTGTTTTATCAAACGCTGAAAGAACGGACTGTTTCACTTCGTTCTGCAATTTGTCGATGATGCCGTCTTGCTGAATGTCCTCATAGGTTTTATCACTAAACAGTTTGATCATTGAGTTGTGAACAACAGGCATATAATCGTTTATGTTTTCAATAGCTTCCGGGTATCTGGTTTCCACGGCAATTTCAAGCATAAGGAAATGATTTTGTTTTTCCCCCTTAATACTGAGTACTACTTTCTCTAGCGAACGAAAGCTTGGAGCTTGAGCACCTTCTGGCGAGTTGTAGGTTAGAAAAGACAATGGGGATTGAGCAAACCAGTTATTTGATTCGCCATTGTTCGGGGATTTTAGATACATAATACCGCCAAAAACGATACCACCTGTAACGAGCATGTTAGTGACAAGTAGCATGATAAACATTGTGATAATTTGTTTTTTGGACATAACTATTTCCTAGGATATTCGCTTTAGGCTTGTGCACTGAGCCAATGTTCAGACGTTGGTGTATAGTCTTGGTCTGAAGAGGTTTCTTTCGCTTTATAAATTCTGCTGTTTTGCTCTTCAAAGCTTTGACTTTGTTGTTGATTGCGTTGATCTGAGCCGACGTTAACATCAACATTGACGAAATTTTGTTCCTGAAGTTCAGCACGTAAACGATCCGAAACCTGCATCAGGGCTTCTCGTGTCGCTGCGTTATTCGCATTGATTTGTACACTTAGACGATCCCCTTCTATTCGAACGACCAAATCCAGTTTTCCAAGATCCGGTGGGTCGAGACGAATCTTAGCTTCCTGAAGGTTTTGCTGTGCTTGTAGCGTGACACGATCATGCAGTACCTGAAGCATTTGCTCGCCCCATTTACCCGCTTGAGTTTCAATGCGTAAGGTCGCCCATTCAGGTCGGTTTTCACCTGCTGTTAAGTTTGTAGTAGATGAAGAGTGTAGGGGGGCTGATTGTGCTGTTGGAGATAGCGGTGAGGCTCCTATGTTACTGAGCTCACTATTGATTGCGCTGACAAGTTTGATGTCTGCAATAGGCGTATTTGATGTCCTACCGTTAACTTCTGGGTTTGTTAACGGAGTTTGCAATACACTCGCGCTTGTAACTTGATCCGCGTTTGTAGCTTGGGGAACTGATATCTGGTTGTTTAATGTGACAGCTTCAGCCCCTGTTATATTTCTGCCTTGAGTATATTGTCCATTGGCAAAATTAAACCCAGATACAATTACACCTTGTGCTTGTGCGTTGCTTCTGGATTCAGGTTTGTTCATCTCTTGCACAATATTAACTGTAGGCGGAACCAACATGTTTAACTCTTGCTGAGTATCGTCACTGACTTGTTGCTCGTCTGACGCTGTGGCGTGTGGATGATCATCCACAGCAAGCTTATGTTCCGTTTTGGACAATGCGGAATTAAATGGAATTTGAACAAGAGTAAAGACTTCAGAGTTCGCTTGCCCATCGCTATTAAAACTACGCGCCTGGTGCACTGATTTAGTAAAAGAGGCATTCTCTTTTACAGGTGATGTTGCTTGTTGAGTTGTGGTTAGTCCTTGCAAAAACTAGTCCTCCATTGACATCGCTAACTGATAGGCCAAAGTGCCTTCCTGTTGCTCGTTAACCTTGGACATTTGAGCTTCCAATTTTGAACTCGCTTCTTTTAGAGCGTGATAAGCCGCTTTATGTGCAGCTTTTACATCAGCAACATGCGGGGCAATACGTGGATCTGTTAGAGAGTCTCTGCCCGCACTTAAAAGTTCACTAAGCTCAGAATCGTAGCGGGCAATAGCACGCCAATCCTGCATCTTTGTTGCTATGGTTATCCGTTGAGTCAGAAAGCGGAAACGCTCCGCTGAAACCTTACGCATGTTGCCCAAAATTAACCCATCCTTCTCTAATGTTGCCCATCACAGTTTCAACATTGGTTAAGCGTTGCACGTCTTTCTGTACGCTTGCTTGATACAGCTCAATTTGGCAGAAGTCGTATAACTGATGTAGGTTTTCAGCGAGCTCGCCGCCGTTCTCCATGTCGAGAGCACTGTCTAAACCAATTAAAATGTTCATACATTTACTTATGCCTGCGCCTTTGGCCGCTAAACGCCCCTCAGCTAGGTGGCCACGGATGCGTTCTACTTCATCGAGTAGACCGTCGATAAGCATAACGACCAACTGGTGTGGAGTTGCTGCTGCGGCTTGAGCGTTTAAGTCCACTTGTTGGTATGAGTCATAACCAGAATCCATTAACATAAAGTCTCTCCTAGATCAGACTTAGCCGAACATCGACATTGTCTGATTCATTTGGGTAATAATTTGGTTCATTTGGGTATATTGTTTTAGGTAGCGGTTATAAGACATCTCATATTTTCGTTCTAAGGCTTCTTGTCTATCGCTGATACGATCGAGAGTTTGGCGTAACGCATCTTTACGTGATGAAAACATACCTGTTGAAAACTGGAGATAGGGCTCCATCATTTCATCGATAGAATCTAAAAGATTACCGTCACCATTGAAGAAGGTGTTCAAAGCCTGACTATTGGTCGTCTGAGCTTCTTTGAACTTGTCGCTATCAATACTCATACTTCCATCACGACTGATTTCAATGCCAAGATCAGCGAGGCGTATTCCAGAAAATTGCTCACGTATAATCGTTTTGAGCTGAGTTTCTATGGAACGAACGGTTGAATCTCCTGCCAGTACACCACGGGCAGTGTCTTCTCCACCGATAGTGGTGTATTTGTCTATAGTCGACATTAAGCTGTTATAAGCTTTGATAATCGAATTCATCTGTTCAGTAGTGCCTTCCTGATCCGGCGCAACTGTCATCGATATTGGCGTCTCACCCGATGTTTGTGCTTTAGATACCGTGATATCGACACCATCAACAACGTTTTCGAAAGTGTTGCTACTACTGGTTAACTGGAGACCGGATCCTTGGGCACCGGCCCAAATGATCGCATCTTGTGGTGCGGTAATTTCTGTCAGATTAGCGAAAGCATTTTCAAACCATGCTTGGCCTGTACCTGAAGCACTAACATTAATCGTGTTGTTAACGCCAGTTTCTTCACTGGAAAGCATAAAGTAGGTTTGGCCGTTTGAGCGTACCAACGTGGCGTTAACGCCTGGGTTGCTACTGTCACTGTTAATCGCAGTGACGAGTTCCGCCATGGTTGATACACCGTCACCATTACTATCAATAGTGGATAGGTCTAAAGACATAGTTTCGCCATTGATACTAAAATCGAGCGTTCCTGTTGAAGGCACTACAGTGCTCGCATCTAAGTTAACTGGCATATCGGCGGAAACTTGGTGAGCCGTTGCAATTTGTTCAACAAAAAACTGGTAACTGCCTGAAAGTGCCGTAGCGTCGGCTGTCGCAGAAAGATAACCATCAGAAGAGGCGGTCGCACTATTTTTTACGATGCTGCTAGTCGAATTGTTTATTTCATTAATAGCGGTGCGAAAATCTCTGAGAGCCGTTTCAATCTTGCCCAGTGCTGTCAGTTGAGATTGATACTTAGTGTTCTGTGTATCATAACGAGTTTGAAATGCCTGCACGTCGTAGGTCGCAAGCTGTGTTGCCATAGTTATTGGATCTATCGAACTCATTTGTTTTCTCCCTGATATCAGTCTGAGTGCTACTTATATCTGGCTATACATATCTGATTTGAATAAACGTATATTTCAAGATGCGTGCCAGTTAAATTATTTATATAAAACAAATAGATAGGTGTGATAATTAATAAAGGCGGAAGCTCTGTTTCCATAGGGTGAGTTCCGCTTTTCCACTTAAAATCACATGCTATTCAATAACGTTAGGCGACATAGTCTTGAGTAAAATTAAATGCAACGTGGTGAAACGTAAGTCGGCGAGTGAAAAATAAAAAAACCTCCCATAAAGGGAGGTTCTATTAAGGTATATCGTTGAGCAATTAGCGTAGTAGAGAAACAGCCATGCCTGGAATTTGGTTAGTTTGAGACAGTACCGTTGTACCAGCTTGCATCAACATTTGGTTCTTAGTCATGTTTGAAGATTCTGCAGCGAAGTCTGCATCCATGATACGACCTTTAGCTGCTGTTGTATTTTCAGAAACGTTCGCTAAGTTGTTAACTGTATGTTCTAAACGGTTGATGTTTGCACCCAATGTACCGCGTAGGTTACTGATTGTGTCGAACATGCCTTCCATAACAGTAATTTCGCCATTCGCACCAGCTTGAGTAGTTAAAGCACCTAAACCAGTGATTGCTGTTTCGATTGCTGTAATACCAGTTGATGCATCAACTTGTAGTGTTTCTGCTGCAGACGCACCGATTTGGAATTGAAGAGTTGCATTGCTACCCATAATGCCGTCAGTGGTGTTAAGCAGGTGTGTACCTGAACCGTAAGTTGTTTGATCGATGATACGTGTCATTTCGGTAGCAAGTTGTTGGTATTCTGCATCCAGTGCAGTTTGCTCTGTACCACCATCGGCATAAGTACCGTTAGCTGCTTGAGTTGCTAGATCTTTCATACGGTAAGCGATGTTAGATAGTTCATCTAAAGCACCGTCAGCAGTTTCGAGCATAGAGATTGCGTCTTGAGAGTTACGCATTGCAACCGACATACCACGAGTCTGAGCTTCTAGTTTAGTTGCAATAGCCAAGCCTGCTGCGTCATCAGCTGCAGAGTTGATGCGATAACCTGTGCTTAAACGTTCTAGCGCAGTATTAAGTAAGTTGTTCGTACCGCTGATCGTGTTTTGCGCAACGAGTGAAGCATAGTTAGTTTGCATTGATAAAGCCATGTTCGATTCCTCAAGTGGTTTCAATATGTTATTGGGTTCGGGATACTTCCCTGTTCACTAATTAGAGGCGGATGATCGAGTGAGAAAATTAATTAAAAATTAAGAGAAATTAAGAAATATTTTAAAAGTAATTAAAATTCAATGGTTTATATGTCTTCTTTGTGAGGGTTATTATTCAGATTATTTTGATTCCCCCTTTACTAACAACTGATGTGTCAGTGATGCGGAAAGTGTAGGGGGAATAGAGGCAGTCAGTAACTTTGCTAATTAAATGTAACGTCGTTAATTAATAGGTATCATTATCCGCATCGCTAAAGTTTCTAAATGACATAGACATTGGGATATCGCTGAAGTAACCAAAATAGTAACTAGCGCCAAGCAACTTATATTGGTTTAGTTCTATTTTGCTGGAAACTCTACCTGCTACCCATTTGTAACGTGATTGTCGAAGGAAACGTGCGATTGGCAAAAAAGCTTGCCTGTCTTCTTTATTTTCCAATGACACGGCAAGTTTGATCATGTCTGGTTTGAACAGCGCTACTTGTTCGAATTGGTCACATGGAGCATAGAGCTCAAACCAAACAGCATACGCAGTTTTTTGAACTTGTTTTACTAGTTCCTGAAGTTCATCAGGAGAGGTTAATGGAAAGTCTACCTGTATTGACGGAACTATGTGCGCAAATGTCTGCTGATGATGCTCAAGAGCTTGTTCGATAAATAGTTTACCTTCTGGCCACAGTATTGTTTCACCTTTAATAGGGACGACGACATTACTGATGAGATCCGGGTGAAAAGTTTCTAATTGGAATTTGGTTTGACGAAGCGCTAGGTAAAGGCTGTACAAGTCTAGGCAGTACGCCATTTTCTCTGATAATTGAAACTGATAAACACTCTGTTCGCCATGGCTACCAAATCGCAAAGTTAGGTGTTGAAACTCAACTTCACCAGTATTCGCTTCACGGATTGCCTGACAGGCGTGACGAATATCGTTGTGTTTGAATGCTTCAAATACCAAAGCGTCGTCATTGGTAGTGACGTTGTTTTCGATAAGATCGCTGAGATATTGGAACAGCGTCTGAAAAGAAAATAGCTTAACCAAGGTTACCTACCACACTTATCTGTTTGTTTTCTGGAATCTCATTGTATGACAGCACAGCTAGCCCATGCGCGAACGTTCTTGCGTATCTTGCAACTAACGGTCTTAATTGCGGCATAACCAGCAGAATAGAAGGAATACCTTGCTGTTTCATTTGTTGCCTAATGAGAGGTAAATTCTGTTGGAATTGTCCCAGAATGTTAGGTTCAACAGGAAAACTATCTAGCATCACGGTGCCACGAGCTTGAGCCTGTTGCAAAGAAGTCATGAGCATTTGCTCAAGTTCGTCAGATAATGCATAGACTTTAATTTCCTGTTTTTGACCCGCTAAAAGGTTAATCAAAGTCCGGCGTAATGCACAGCGAATATCGGCGGCCAATAAGATTGGGTCTTTTGTATTTTCACAGGACTCAAGCATGGTGTTCGCAATGGTTCGAATATCTTTCAGGGGAACCTGATCCAACAAAAGCTGACGATATACTTTGAGTTGTTGCGCAGGGCGCAAGGCCGCAGCGAGTGCTTCTGCGAGTTTCGGTGCTTGAACGGTTAAACGCTGATTCATCGCGTCTACATCATCATGATTAAACAGCTCAGCAAGGTTGGTTTTCATAACTTTACTAATATGCGTAGCAACGACTGTCGCATCATCGACAACCTGATAGCCCATATTAAGTGCCCGAGCTTTTTGCTTATGTTCTATCCATACCGCTGGTAACTGATAGGCAGGATCGCTACCGATGATACCGTCGATCTCACCGTAGGTTTCTCCTACCGCAATTGCCATCAAGCGTTCTGGTTCTATAAAACCTTCTTCTATCGTTTCCCCGTTTAGGGAAATAGTGTACTGATTTGGTTTAAGATTGAGGTTATCTCTAATGCCCACTTCTGGAAGCAGGAACCCGACTTGCTCTGATAAGTTGCGGCGTACGCCTCTGATGCGTTGTGTTAGGGGCGCGCCTTGTTCTTTATTGATCAGATGAACGAGTCGATAACCGAGGGAAAGACCTAAAGTCTGAACATGGGGTATATCTTCCCAGCTTAGCGGTGCGTCTTCTTCCTGTCGCATCGCTTTTGTAAGGGCAGTCACTTCTTCAAGCTGCGAGTCTTCAACCGGCAGTTTGCTCTGACGCCATCCGGCAAAAGCGACAACAACAGCAAAAGTGAAGAAAGCTAAGTGTGGCATACCCGGAACAATGCCGATAACAAACATAATGCACGCTACGGTATAAAGCGTCGAAGGTGTCGCGAGCAACTGCTTGTGCATTGTTTGCGACATATCGTTATCGCTATCGTTAATGCGCGTAACAATAATCGCTGCTGACGTTGCTAGTAGGAGAGATGGGATCTGAGCAACTAAACCGTCACCTATGGTAAGTAGAGCATAAGTTTTAAAGGCTTCGGCTGCAGCCATACCGTGTTCAAATACACCAATAGCGACACCGCCAATAATGTTTATAAACAAGATCATCAATCCAGCGATTGCATCACCACGGACAAACTTAGATGCACCGTCCATTGAACCGTGGAAGTCTGCTTCATTTGCTACTTCTCGGCGGCGTTGACGAGCGGACTCTTGATCGATCAACCCGGCATTCATATCAGCATCTATTGCCATCTGTTTGCCAGGTAAAGCATCTAGAGTGAATCGAGCAGAAACTTCAGAAATTCGTTCTCCACCTTTGGTAATGACGACAAAGTTAATGATCATTAGGATGATAAAGACCACCATACCAACGACATAGTTTCCGCCGATTACCACTTCACCAAATGCTTGAATGACTTTACCTGCAGACTCGGCACCATTATGTCCTTCAAGCAATACAATCCGCGTAGATGCTACGTTTAGAGTCAAACGTAGTAGGGTTGCGACAAGCAATATGGTTGGAAATATGGAAAAGTCCAACGGACGTTTTGCCGTTGTACTCACTAATAAAACCAGAATCGCAAGCACGATATTGAAAGTGAACAAAGAGTCCAACAGCAAAGGCGGTAAGGGCAGGATAACCATTGCCAATATCATCAGTAAAACGATTGGAATACCAATATAAGATTTACTTGTACTTTGTAGTTGTTTTAACCGGTTTAACATCGGTACAGTCCTTATTACTGATTAATGCTGCAAGTTCTTGGGAATGGAAAAATGAGGGAGTGGCATCGGTTCTTCCCCTTTACCATTGCGAAAAGATTTCAACTGCAACACGTACGTCAAAATGTGTGCTACCGCGATATAAAGCTGGCTTGGAACAGCCTGTTCAATGGCGGTTGTATAGTAAATTGAACGAGTTAACGGAGGAGAGTTAATGATTTCTACGTTATTTTCTCTAGCAATACGCTGAATATGCATTGCGGTCTCATCAATACCTTTAGCGACCACGAAAGGGGCATCGGATAAAGAGAGATCGTATTTTAGTGCAACGGCATAGTGTGTCGGGTTTACGATTACTACATCAGCCTTTGGTACCATTTTATCGGCACGGCGTCGGGCAAATTGTTGTTGGATTTGGCGAATACGTTGTTTAACTTCTGGACGACCTTCATTGCTTTTATATTCTTCCTTCAATTCCTGCTTGGTCATCTTGAGTTCTTTCATATGCTCCCATCTTTGGTAGGGAATATCGACCAGTCCAAAAAGCAATAACACGCCCCCCATTAAAAGAAGACCGTCAAACAGGATACTCATTATTAATTTCACACCCTGATTGAGAGGAAGTTGCTGCATTCCCAATAGAGACTGAAGATTTGAGTCCATATACCAATACAATGCGAAAGAGATAACCACGACTTTCAGCGTGGATTTGAGAAGTTCGACCAATGAGCGGGTAGAGAACATCCGCTTAATTCCAGTTAAAGGATTAAGCTTACTCAGTTTGGGTAACATGTTCGCAGGACGAAACAGCCATCCTCCGAGAACCATGTTGGAGCCTGCGGCTGTAACAACAATGACTACAAACATAGGAATTAACAGTTCGACTAAAATACCTAAGCTGTGCATCAACTTTTCAATCATCGTGATTGGGTTTTCAAGATCTTGATGAGTGAGAGACATGTTGTAGCGAAACACACCCGTAATGGTGTGCCAAATCGTAGGGAGTTGTGCTGAGAAATAGAAAGCCACAGCGAGAAAAATAAGCGCTGTGGTAAATTCTTTGGCTCGAGGTATTTGGCCTTGTTCTCTGGCTTTTTTGACCTTTTGGGGTGACGCTTTTTCGGTTTTATCCTGAGAAGACGATTCGCTCATGCTCTTCCCACCATAAATTGATTTAGAAAACGTAAAGTGTCATGAACTAATCCTGTGTAGCTGCCGGGTATACCGCTAACGGATAGCAATACGGTGAATAGCCCCAATAGCATTGTCATTGGAAAACCGAGAGCGTAAACATTGAGGCTTGGCGCTGCTCGGTTCATTACACCAAAGCTAATGTTCGCTAGAAGCATAGCGACGATTGCCGGTAGGGCGAGAGCGAGAGCTGCAGAAAACATCCAGCCAAATACTGAGATAAGTGTTTTTACCGATAAGATTGTAATGCCCGAACCAACGGGCCAAACCTCAAAACTTTGAATTAAGATATCGATAACCAAAAGGTGCCCTTCGAGAGCTAAGAATAATAGAGTGGAAAAAATGAGAAAAATTCGGCTAAGAATCGGTACCGACATTCCATTCACAGGGTCATTCATAACAGCCATACCAAGTCCCATTTGTAGAGAGACAATTTGACCAAGCATGGTAAAAACCGTGAACAGCATATGAATGATTAATCCAAACAATAAGCCCCAAACGGCTTGCTCAAATGCAAGAAAAAGTGACGTCATCGAAAAAAGTTCCACTTCTGGCATTGTTGGCATAAGCGGAGCTGTTATCACAGTAATGGAAAGTGCAAGTAGTGTTCTTATCCACACAGGAATGAGCAAATCACCAAAAATTGGCATTGAAATAAACGCTGCGCCAATCCGGAAAAACGGCCACCAAAGTTGACCTAACCAACTGGATATTTCGCTGAAACTTAACTCCATTAGCCAAGCATTCCGGGTATATTGAGGAACAGGTAATCAAACAACTCCATAATTTGGCGTATCATCCAATGGCCAGCAAATATGACCATTAACATAGTCACGATGAGTCGGGGAAGAAAACTGAGTGTCTGTTCGTTAATCTGAGTTGCGGCCTGAAAAACAGCAACACCTAGCCCCACAATTAAACCAGGAACAACCAATACAGCGACAATTAGGATGATCAACCAAACGGCTTGAGAAATGAGGGTTACGACATACTCAGGAGTCATTTAATAATCCTCAATTTATGGAGCGAAACTGGCGGAAAGAGTACCGACGGTCATTGCCCATCCATCCACGAGAACGAAAATAATTAGCTTAAATGGTAATGAAACAATAAGCGGGGATAGCATCATCATACCCATTGCCATCAATACACTGGCAATCACTAGATCAATGACCAAGAAAGGAATAAACAGCATAAATCCTATCTGAAAAGCAGTTTTCAACTCACTGATAACAAAAGCGGGCAGTACAACAGCAAAAGAAATGTCTTCTACGTTCTGATCTAACGGTTCATTAGCGATACGAAGCATTTGCTCGAGAGAGCTTTGATGTGTTTGAGCAAGCATAAAATGTCGTACAGGTTTTTCAGCAACAGAGAATGCTTGCATTAAGGTTATCTCACCTTGGTCGTAAGGCTTAAATGCGTGTTCATATACGTCAGTCCAGACAGGGCGCATTATGAGGATGCTAAGCGCGAGTGCTATACCAACTAATACACGATTGGGAGGGCTTTGTTGCAGACCAAGAGCCTGACGCAAAATAGCAAGCACAACAATAATACGCGTAAAGCTGGTGGCCATCATAATAAAGGCCGGTATAAAACTTAGCGCTGTCATCAACAACAGAATCTGCAGTTTTACACTGTATTCCTGTTGAGTATTGCCGTCAGTGACACTGAACATAGTAAGACCGTTTTCTGCTGCAAGCGTTGGCATCGATAACAATGACAGCAACAACACCATTATGCTTAAGCGGTATAAAGAAAGCGGCTTATTCATTTTTATAACCTGAGATTAACCAACGGATGTTAAAGCTGAATCAATCACGTCAATGAGACGCAGACCATACTTCTCATTTACGATAACGACTTCCGCATGGCCCAGTAATGAACCGTTCACTTTTACGTCTAAAGGCTCGCCATTTAGCTTATCCAATTCAATGACAGAGCCTTCACCCGCTTTCATTAAATCGCCTAAAGAAAGTTCTTTACTGGCAACCTCTAACGTTACGGTTACGGGAATATTTTTGAAAAAACTTAAATCCCTTTCGCTTTTGGGTGCTTCTTCATTTACAGCACTTTCTTCAGATTCATCGAGGTGAAATTGACCAAAATTCAGGTCATCGTCATCGAAGTTCAAAGCGTCCAAAGAGTCACTCATTTGTTAGGAATCCTTATCTTGGTTCAAAATTAAAACTAATTGCCCGTCTTGTTCTGCAACTCGACCTGTAAAGAGATTGGCATTGCCTATACTGACAGGAGGGGATGACAACAGATCGATGGGAAGTATGTCTTGCGGCGATAAACTTAATACTTCGCTTAGAGTCATGGTTTTCTTGCTCAAAAGAACATTGAGTCTCACTGGCGTAGTTTTTAGCGATTCATAAAACTGAGGTTTTAAGTTTTCGTTTGACTGCAAATCAAGCTGGTTGATCAGCGTTTGAACCAGTCGATTATCAAAGAATACCGTCAGCTCACCGTTATGTTCACCGCTAGTTACACTCAATTCGGCCTTAATGCCTGTACCGAAAACCACATCGTCTCCGCTGGTTCGCCACATTTCTTTTGGTGCTACCCATTGACTGATCAACTTGCCTATACGGTCTTGAAGACGTTTGTCACTACTAGTAATTACGGTTTGTTTACGTTCAATATCTGTGCCATAGAAACGGTCAGAAAATCTAATTAATGATTTGTCATCTAGATTGATAAATAAAGAGCCACCGCTTTCATGACTGTACTGAGAAACCGTTTTCATATTGAAGGATAAATTGCTTAGTTCGAATATTTCAACGGACTTGATATTAATATCTATATATGGGCCACTCAGCCAAGATTGTAGTTCTGTAATTAGGCCATTGGTTGAGTCATTTATGATTTTTGCTAACTTTTCTCGGACGATATGAATTGGTTTGCCTAGTAATTCTACATTTAAAGGTTTTACATCGGTATTTAAATTTTCAATTAGTTCTGACATTTATATTTTACCGTTTCATGACAATTCATTTTTAGTCGTATTGAGCAGCATTCTAATCAATAAAACTAATATTTTTTTACCTATAAAAATCATATTTGTGATATTTATTCCAAAATGAATCTTGTGATGTTTTTCACTTATTTTTGGTGGTTAATTATTGATTTGATTGTGCAAATTCTGGGCGATTAATAATCTTTGGTTATCAATTTTTAGTGGGTTTTTGAATTAAGTTGTTGTAAATAAATGGATTGATGGTGGGGATTTAGATGGTTTCTAGCACAAGAACATACATAACAACGGCTTATGTTACGGTTGTTAAGGTTTCTAGGCGTTATGTATGGTTCGTTGTCTCTCCTAGGTTTTGCATGTCTAATAAAATAAAATTACGAGTATTTTATGAGAGGTAAAATGTGCATTTGTTCCAGTTTTTAATTTAAGTTTGAGTTAAATATATAAAGCTTTTGAAATATAGAAATCTTTATGTAAATTGTTTTTTTCTAATGAAATGTGTGTCAGAGTAGTGTCAGTTAAAGTTTTGAACGGCTATTTTTGGATGTTTGTAAAATGTTTCGCTCAGTTGTTTTCTTTTTAATAGTAGTTTCATCGTTCGAATCTTATGCGAATGAAAAAATTGAAGTGCCAATGGATATGTCTTCTTGGATCTATAAAGAGGAACCAACGGCTTGCAATTTAATTCATGCGGAAGTTCCGCAGGGGAAGTTTTATTTCCGCTCTGAGACAAATAATCAGGTTACATTTGAATATGAATTGGCGAATACATTGAATGTTTGGAAAACAGCGGAACTATCTTTGTTGGAGCCGCCTTGGTCAGAACTGCATAAAGTCACTGAAATGAGTCAGGGATATAAGCGGGGAACATCTCACTTTTTATTTCGAGATCATATAAGTGAAACTCTAAAGTCAGCCGAACAAGGAAAGTGGTTGCAGCTTTCACTTCATGACAGCTCTCGTTCAAAACGACTCGATATCATTGTTCCGACCATTCGGGCTCAATCTCCTATTGCTGAGTTTATCGAATGTAAGAATCGTCTGCCTTCAATGACGTATTCCGATGCGAAAGATACATTTATTTATTATCGAAGTGGCCAAAAAACACTGAGTCAAAACCAGCGTGCGCAGCTAAGCGCGTTGGCAGAATACATCCACTGGGACGCTTTGGTTACCAAGGTATTGATCGACGGCTATACAGACAGTGTCGGATCAAGGTTGGGTAACATTCAAATTTCAAAAGAACGTGCAGAAGAAGTGGCACAGTATTTGGATAAATTAGGTATAGGTAAAGAAAACATGCAGATACGAGCACATGGTTCCCGGTATCCGATGATGACTAACGACACAGAAAAGGGGCGTTCCAAAAACCGCCGCGTAATGATTCGCATCGTTAGAAATAACGAGACTGTTGTTAAAACACTCACCCAACACCAAGTAACCAGTGAAGGTCAGTAATGTCTACGTTAGATATATTATTAGTCGAGCCGAATGAGCTTTTGGCTCAATCTGTTATAGAAGTGTTGACTGACGCTGGTTATAACGTACGTCATGAACGCACAGGCCGAAACGCTCTACTACAGAGTCCGGCTTCAATTACAATCGTTAGCTCCAATTTATGTGATATTTCAGTACACGATTGGGTTGCATGCCATCAGAAGCAAAGTCGCTCTGGGGTTGCCATCGCGATTGTAGAACAAGATCAAGGTGTTTTGGCTGCCGAAACCATGAAGGCTGGCGCGACAGACTATTTGTTACGTCCGTTTGAATCCAATCAGCTTCTTAACCTAATTCATAGAGTTGAAGCTCTCAAAAAACCAATGGCTAACATTGTTGCAGAATCTTGGCGTAGTAAACAGGTTCTGCAGTTAGCTCATAGAGCTGCTTGTACAAACGCTAGTGTCTTGATTACTGGTGAATCTGGTACAGGTAAAGAGGTTCTCGCTCGCTATGTTCATGAGCAGTCATCAAGATCAAACGGTGCGTTTGTTGGCGTTAACTGTGCTGCAATACCCGAATCAATGCTAGAAGCGGTTCTATTTGGTCACGTAAAAGGCGCGTTCACAGGTGCGTTAGCGTCGCAGAGTGGAAAATTCGAAGAGGCTAACGGTGGAACCATACTGCTGGACGAAATTGGGGAAATGTCACCAGCAGTTCAGGCTAAACTTCTACGTGTACTTCAGGAGCGCGAAGTAGAAAGAGTGGGCAGTCACAAGGCTATCAAACTTGATATCCGTGTGATAGCAGCAACCAATAAAGATCTTCGAGAAGCCGTACAAAAGGGGCAGTTTCGCGAGGACTTATACTACCGCTTAGACGTATTACCTTTACATTGGCCTCCGCTACGTGAACGTAAAGAGGACATACTTCCAATTAGTCAGTTCTTTATCAAAAAATATCAGGAAGCAAGTTCTTGCTTTCTTTCTCAAGACGCCAAAATAGCGCTCAGTCAATACGACTGGCCAGGCAACATACGCGAACTTGAAAATGTAATTCAACGTGCGTTAGTCATGCGTCACGGAGACTATATTACTGCGCAGGACCTCATGCTTCCCGTTGAAGTCAGTTCAATAAACCATAGTTCTGCATCAGATCAAACGTTTGGTCACGTTGAAGCAAAAAGACAGGCTGAGTACCAATACATATTAGAAAAGTTACGTCAGTTCGGTGGCAACCGAACCAAGACAGCTAGCGCGTTAGGTGTTTCAACCCGAGCATTACGATACAAATTGGCGGCAATGAGAGATCAAGGTATTGATCTTCAGTCAATACTTGGCTCAGCGGCATAAAAAGGAGAATAGAAATGGCAGATTTACCTTTTGGGAATGTAATGTCAGCCGAGCAATTGATGCTCACGAAAATGGATGCAATGCGAATACAAGCCTCTCCAGAGTTTGTCGTGACTGCTAACCCTGTTGATATTCATACCGTAAATGAACCTATGTCGTTTTCAACTGCAATGACGGATGTACTTAACAAAGTTAATGATCATCAGTCGCTCGCAAGTAGCAAGATGACGGCGGTAGAAACCGGGGAAAGTGATGATCTGGTGGGCGCAATGATTGCGAGCCAGAAAGCGAGTCTGTCATTCAATGCATTATTGCAGGTACGCAATAAAGTGGTTGGCTCATTTGAAGATATTATGAAAATGCCGGTGTAAAACATGTCTGAACTTCAAACTCAAACGGCTGGTGCGCTTAGCCTCAGTTCTAATCAGCCAAGAGCCTCTTCAGCGAAAGGAATGGACGACTTTGGTAATAAGCTAAAGCAGCTATGGTCAAGCAGTCAGCGAAATTTAGTACTGTCTGCGGTGCTGGCTGCCATTGTTGCGGCTTTAATTGTTGTTGCGTTGTGGAGTTCATCACAAGGCTTTCGCCCTTTATACGGGCACAACGAGCAATTCGATGTAGGCGAAGTTGTATCGGTACTGGAAGCTGAAGGTATCGATTACCGTTTGCAGGACCAAAACGGACAAGTTTTGGTCTCTGAAGATGAAGTAGCACGAGCGCGTATGCTATTAGCTGCTAAAGGTATTAAAGCTAAACTTCCTACTGGCCTTGATTCACTTAAAGAGGACAGTTCATTAGGAACGAGCCAGTTTATGGAAACGGCTCGATATCGTCACGGATTAGAAGGTGAATTGGTTAGGACAATTATTGCATTAAATGCCGTTTCTAATGCTCGTGTTCATTTAGCGATTCCTCGCCAAACATTGTTTGTGCGTCAACAAGGTGAAGCACCATCAGCCTCTGTCATGGTTGAGTTAAAACCTGGATCAGATTTAAAACCAGAGCAGGTTGAAGCCATTGTGAATCTGGTCGTTGGTAGCGTCATCGGCATGAAACCAGAATCGGTATCTGTTATTGATCAATATGGTCGCTTACTAAGTGCTGACGTCGGCTCTACGGAATCTGGCAAAGTAAATGCTAAATATCTTGAGTACCAGAGAAACGTGGAACAGCAGATTATCAAACGTGCTGCTGACATGTTGACGCCTATATTGGGTTCAAGCAACTTTCGTGTTCAGGTCGCTGCGGATATGGATTTTAGCCGAGTAGAGGAAACCCAAGAAATCCTAGATAACAATCCAGTCGTCAGTAACGAACATACAGTTCATGATAATTCGATTGATCAGATTGCTCTTGGTGTGCCAGGGTCGTTAAGTAACCAACCTCCGGTTACGGGTGAGCAACCCACTCAGGACAGTCAAAACACAAATGCACGCGCAGAAATTAAACGTCAGTATGCTGTGGGTTCAAGTGTAAGAAGAACACAGTTTCAACAGGGACAGATTAAGAAACTCAATGTATCTGTATTGTTGAATTCTGTGGTAGCTCCAGATGGGAGTGCTTGGACTAATCAAGAGAAATCAGAGCTTTCTGAAATGATTATGGAAGCGGTCGGCATCAATGCTGAGCGCGGTGATAGCTTCAGTTTAAGTAGCTTTAACTTTACACCAATAGAGATCGAAGCTCCGCCAGAAATACCTTGGTGGCAGGACCCAACCATTCAACAACCGCTACGTTACGTTATAGGTGGAATGTTAGGTTTGGCCATGATTATGTTTGTTCTACGACCATTGGTTATGCACCTAACCGGAGCAGACCGACGTAATCTGGAACTTGAAGTACCTTCATTGCTAGATGAGCCGTCTTACGAAGATGTACAAACTAAGTCTGATCGTGAATATGAAGAAAATCTCAATCGACGATTAGCAGAAAAAGGCATTAGTACATCCAATGGATTAGATGTGAGTAGTGAACTATTACCACCTCCAGGTTCTCCATTAGAAATCCAATTGAAGCATCTGCAGCTTATCGCGAATGAAGAGCCGCAGCGTGTCGCCGAGATATTGAAACAGTGGGTAAATGTGAATGAGCACAGCACAGTCAATGCAGAACCAAGAGCTTGAATACGTAGAGCAAACAGCGTTAGTGCTGTTGGGGATGGGTGAAGACGCCGCAGCCAAAGTGCTACGTCATTTCTCTCGAGACGAAACACAACGTGTCACTCGCGCTATGGCGAAGTTGAGTGGTATTAAAAGCGAAAAAGCGAAAAATGTTATACAGAAGTTTTTCGAAGATTTTCGCCAGCACAGTGGTATACGTGGTGCATCGAAAGATTACTTGTCTAATACCCTTCGTAAAGCGTTGGGTAACGATTTAGCCAAGGGATTATTAAATGATCTTTATGGTGATGAGATTCGCAATAATATGCAGCGTCTGCAATGGGTAGATTCCGAGATACTTGCCCGTTTTATTGCAAACGAACACCCACAAATGCAAGCCATATTCCTTGCCTATTTGCCACCAGAGAGTTCTTCTGCGGTTTTAAAAAATTTACCTCAGGATTACCACGATGAATTATTGTTCCGAATTGCACGAATACAAGATATCGACCATCAGGTGGCTGGTGATTTGAACGAACTGATTGAGCGTTGTATTGAGCAAATCTCAGTGACGCAAAGTGCACCTTTGTCAGGCGTTAAGCAAGTCGCTGACATCATTAACCGTTTTGATGGTGATAGAGCGTCATTGATGGAGATGCTTCGTTTACACGACGAAGATGTGGTTAATGAAATTGAACAAAATATGTTTGATTTCATGGTATTGGGGCGTCAAAGCGAAGACACCATGGATCGTCTGGTTCAACAAATACCGATGGAACTTTGGGCGGCTGCACTTAAAGGCGCCGAAATTACGTTGCAGCAAGCGATTAAGCGTTCCATGCCTCAACGTATGATTAAGACTCTCGAAGATGAGATGCAAGTGCGTGGAGCGATTCCTCGCAGTCGTGTAGAAAGTGCTCGTCAGGAAATTATGCAGACTGTTCGTGAACTCAATGAAATGAATGAGATTGATCTGCAGCTCTATCAGGAACCGACGGTGGAGTAAGTCATGAATAAAAAAAAGCTCATGCGCCTTCCTTCCGATAGCTATCGGGTTCATCGTTTTCCACCGTTGGCACAGCCAATACAGGGAAATGATGAATTCGTTTCTGAGAAAGAAACTCAAGGTTTGAAAGCAGATGTACAACAACAGCTAGAAGTAGGCTTTCAGCAGGGTCTGCAGCAAGGCTTTGATGAAGGCTTACGACAAGGAATTGAACAGGGAAAACAGCAGGGTGCAGTTGAAGGTCAGAAAGAGGGCTTTCAGAAAGGATTTCTTAACGGTGAGCAGTCAGGAAAAAAACTGTTTGCAGAAGCAGCTAAGCCAGTTAATGAGATATTGAAATCATTATCGCAGTGGCAGATTGAGCAGGAGCAGCAACAGCGCCACATTATTTGCGAACTGGTACAAAAAGTCGCCCAGCAAGTTATTCGTGCAGAACTCACGTTAATGCCGCAACAAATTCTGTCATTGGTTGATGAAACGCTACAAGCGATGCCAGGTAAACCTCAAAGTGTCGTTATACATTTAAATCCTCAAGATTTGGAGCGCATAAAGCAGGTGAGCACTGAACTACCAGACGATTGGAAGCTGATTGCCAATAAAGACTTACCCGTTGGAGGCTGTCATTTGGTGACTGATGACGCCGAAGCAGACGTCAGTTGCGACTCGAGGTTAGAGTCATGCATGGACAACGTGAAACAGCACTTACTTGAAGAGTCGTCTGAATCTGAGAACCAATATGAGCAATAATGTTCGAACTCATAGTTTTTTATCAGAACGTCTTAATGATGCAATTGCTTCTCTAGATGCCATACCTGTGGCACGGGTTACTGGAAGATTGGTCAAAGTTAATGGATTAATGCTCCAAGCGGTCGGTTGCCGTTTTAAATTGGAGCAACGTTGTATGGTTGAGACCGCTGAAGGAAGCATGATTGAGGCTCAGGTTGTGGGTTTTGATCATAACGTGGCTTATTTAATGCCCATAAGACGCCTTGGCGGATTGTTCGCGGGAGCGAAAGTTGTCCCTTTGGAAGGGGACAGCACTGTTCAAATGAGCAATCAATGGCTTGGTCGTGTTGTAAATGGCTTGGGTGAAGCGCTTGATGGTGGACCTGAGTTACGTGGTGGTGAACGAATCTCTTTAGAGGCAAATCCGATCAACCCGTTAAAACGTAGGCCTGTTGATACACCATTAGATGTTGGCGTGAAAACAATTAACGGACTTCTAACTGTCGGTAAAGGACAACGTATTGGTTTGATGGCTGGCAGTGGCGTTGGTAAAAGTGTTTTATTAGGCATGATCTCTCAAAACACTCAGGCTGATGTTATTGTCGTTGGCCTTATTGGTGAGAGGGGAAGGGAGGTTCGTGAGTTTATTGAGCGAAATCTTACCGAAGAAGCCCGTCAAAAAGCGATTATTATCGCTGCTCCTGCTGATGAATCACCACTCATGAGATTACGTGCAACATTACTTTGTCACCGTGCTGCTGAATATTTTAGGGATAAGGGCAAAGATGTACTTCTGATGATGGATTCGTTAACGCGATACGCCATGGCACAAAGGGAAATATCACTCTCTTTAGGTGAACCGCCGGCGTCTCGAGGATATCCACCTTCTGTTTTTAGCGTACTGCCACAATTGCTAGAGCGCGCTGGTAACAGTGAAAATCAGGAAGGCAGTTTAACGGCTATTTATACCGTCTTGGCAGAAGGAGATGACCAGCAAGATCCTGTGGTCGACTCAGCTAGAGCTATTCTTGATGGGCATGTGGTGCTTTCTCGCCAATTGGCGGAACAAGGCCATTACCCTGCAATTGATGTCAATGCGTCAATCAGTCGGTGTATGTCATCCTGTACCCAAGAGGCGCACCAAACCGTAGCAAATCAATTCCGTCAGTTATATTCGAATTATCTGCAAGTTAAAGAACTATTGCCTCTTGGTGGATATCAACCCGGACAAGATCCCGACTTAGATCGTGCTGTTGCTATGTACCCGAGTTTAAGCGCTTATCTGCAGCAGTCAGCTCACGAGTCGGTGAGTTATGAGGAAAGTTTGACACAATTAGCGACTCTGTTTCAGGGGCGCTGATTCTATAAATTTTGAGGTTGTTTAGGTAAGCGGTTATGAAAAATAAAATCCGGGCAGTTGGCAAATTGCAGCAAGTAGAGGAACAAAAGCGTGACCGTATTGGTCAGCGACTGGATTCAATGCGTCAACAGCATCAGCATTTAACACATCAGCTGGAACTTTTAAGCCACTTAAAATCGGCCACAGGTCAGTCAACCTTTAGTGCTTTGACACTTAACAGCGCAATATTAATGAACTTAAATCGTGTAGATATCATGCTGCACAAAATGCTACGTCACCATGAAGAAGAGCAAGCGGTGATGGAAGCGGAATGTAATTCTGTACAGGAAGTTTTAGAGCATAAACATGCGCGTGTGAAAGGATTAGAACAAGTGTTAGATCGCTGGAAGAAAAAGCAAAGTTATGAAAAAGCGCGCAGAGAGCAAAAACACATAGAAGATATTATAAACTCCCGCCTTCGTTACAAAACTCTGTAATGTTAACTTCATTTTGATTGCCAAGTACTGATTGCTCACCGTTCAACGAGAATGTGTACAAATCATCATTGATCATTTAATCAGATTACACTCATTACAACTGAATGAGAGGTGGCAGAGGTTGCAGGTTAATAATAGGCTGAGCATTTAGCTGATTATTAGAGCTAAACAACATAAGTGGTTGAAATGAGCTTTGGCTTATCGAAGAAACAGTAACCAGATTTGCGAGCGCATAAAAACGGTGAACATACTGGATGGTTTCTTGTGGCAAACGTAATTTTTGTAACTCGTTACTGCCAGCTTGCTTTATTGCTCTCTCTACACGTCCTTCTCCGGCATTGTATGCGGCTAGTGTCAGCGTTAAGTTCCCGTCAAACTTATTGTAAAGAAACTTCAGATAACGTAGTGCTGCGCCAGTACTGGCAGAAATATTTAGCCGTTGATCATTCGGGGTAGTGGTGAGGCCGAAACGTTGCGCAGTCGCGGGCATTAATTGCCATAATCCACGCGCACCTGCATGTGATATCGCCTGTGCGTTGTATGAAGATTCAAGCATGGGTAATAAGACCAATTGTTTAGGTAACGAATAATGTTCCAATTGGCCTAGAATAAGTTCGGTAATAGGTTGATGAGCCTGTATGCGTGAACGTATCTGGTTTTTATATGGCAGCAAAAGAAGCTGTTGATTCTCCACTTCTTTGGTAAAGGTTTGTGCCATACACACGCTACTACTGAATAACAGGGCTAATCCAGTCGCTATCAGACGCCTTTTATTTAACGATAACCTACGCTTGTTTATCATAATGCTTCGGTTAGTCGCTCTTCGTATGTAACAGACGTCTGAGTAAGTTCGGTTAAAAGCTCATGGAAAGCTGCAGAACTTTGACCGTTTTCTTGATTGAGCTTGCGACATTGTTCTATCACAGAATTAAGCGATTTCCACTGAGTGGCGAATCGACCTCTTACGCTTTCTGGTAATGCATTTAAAATACGAACCACGGATTGAGAGTTATTGGGTAAGCCTAAACATCTAAGACACTGAGTTCGTTGTGATGCGTTTTTATTTAATCGATTGAGTAAAGGAACTTGCTGTTTAAGGTTTTTCGCCAGTTCATCTCCTTTAAACTCAAGATACAGTAATCTTTGCTCTATGATGAGCGTATGAAGCAGACCATAAAGTTTTAGATCTTCACTAATCGTTGCCATAAAAGCCTGAATGTGTTGCCCACGGTTACTTGACATGAGGACTCCTTATTACTCGTGTCCTGTGTGAAACTGCATCATAGCCTGAGACAAAGCTTTGCTATCCAGTTCAAGTTTGCCATTCGCTAATGCTTCACGGACTCGTGCTACTTTTTCGATATCCACATCTGAAAGTGCAGCCATTGCCATTTGTGCTTTTTCCAAGGCAACCGTATTGGCGTTCATTTCAGGTTCACTTGTTTTGGTCTGTGGACTTGATTCAACTGGCTTTTTAGCTTGTTGCAGCGTTGGCTGTTGGACATGCGCGCCCGAAACTTTATCGATTTTCATGCTTTGACTCTTGGCTTAAATTTCGTTGTTACTATTAGTAGGCGACAACGGTTTTTAATTCATTAAATAAAAAACGAAAATTTTTTAAATTTAGAATTGTGTTTGAACTTGGTTTAATCCAGTGACTACGGCGTGAATTACAGTATGAGATGAACTATTTTGCACTTCTATTTGCTCTCCTAATCCACCATCTTCTAATGCGACACCTTGTGTCGATGCATTAACCCCGTTTTTAGATGCGATGATGATAACTTCATTACCTTTGGTAACGATTGGGGGAGCAGTCACAAGAGTGGGTTCTAAAATTTGTCCGACACGCATACGACGCGTTGCTTGTTTGCCAATCGCATCGGATAGTTTGGTAAAGAAATCATCTTGATGCGTCAGTGTTCGCATTTCCATTTTAAGCATTGAAGCATCAATTTTTTGATCTCGGGACAAAGGCGTACTCACCACAACGACGGGGAGTGATAACGAAGCTTTTATGGTGACGTTTATGCTCCAACTAGAGTTATCGTCATAACAATCAACAGACCGTTTTAAATTGCCAACCGGAAGCAATTGGTTGTCTTGACCAGAAATAACCAGAGGGGTTTCACAAACTTTGAGATGTTTAACTGAGCCAGGAATCCACACCTGCCATTGAGGTTGAAAACTCTGCCACTCTCTTTGTTTCGCTAATAGCGCCAATTCTTTATCAAGATGGTTTTCTATGACCTGCTGTAACGCCTGTTCTGTCATGTTGTTTGCTTGGGTGGCGCCACTCACGATGAGCAAGCTTATTAAGATTAGAAACTTATTAAAAATAGAGGAAATGTACACTTCCTCCTTCCTGTGATTTGCTTCCGATGGGCGGAAGTTGATCTTCCTTGCTTTAATATAAGTCATTGAATTTAATTAATAATTTATGTGGCATGCATCTTGTTATATGTATCTGAAGTGTAAGGCAATCAGCAAGGACAATAGCATGGCTATTTCATTTGAAACCGCGTTAGGCGTACATCCCGATGCGCTTAACTTTCGCGTTCAGCGTACCAAAGTTCTCGCGGGTAACCTAGCGAATGTTGACACTCCGGGATATTTGGCAAAGGACTTGAGTTTTACCACCGTCATGGATTCTGTCAGTAAGTTGGGCGTTGATCCTTCGATCCCCTCTCTTCGTGTTGAGAGCCAATATTCGATTCCTTATCAGAATAGTAAAAATGGTAATACCGTCGAACTGGGTGTGGAACAAGGCAAGTTTGCTCAGAACAATATGGATTTTCAAACAAGCCTGACGTTTCTCAATATGAAATTTCAGGGCTTAGCTAAAGCAATTGAAGGACGCTAATCATGTCATTTACTGATATTTATTCGATAGCAGGTTCGGCAATGAATGCACAGACTGTTCGCTTGAATACAGTTGCCAGTAACTTGGCGAATGCGGACGCCGTATCTGCAAACCCGAATGATGCCTATAAAGCTTTGAAGCCAGTCTTTGCGACTGTCTATAACAAGACTCAACTCACCGCCAGCCACAATGATTACCCGAGTGCAGAAGTTCGCATTGTTGATGTCGTTCAAGCGCAGGGACAAGCAGAAAAACGTTTTGAGCCTAATAGTCCATTGGCGGATATAGACGGTTATGTCTACTACCCAGACATCGATGTTGTGGCAGAAATGGCTGACATGATGTCAGCAACACGCAGTTTTGAAACCAATGTTGAAGTACTCACCAACGTAAAAAGTATGCAGCAAGGGCTGTTGAAACTAGGGCAGGGTAGCTAATGACAATTGCAAGCTATACAGCACTTTCTGGTGACACTACAGGTAGTGCAACAATGACAAATCCAAGCGTGAGTAGTAACTTTCTGGATGCTAACAGCGCTACGTCACTTGAAAATGAGTTCATCAGTTTGATGGTTGCTCAGATTCAAAATCAGGATCCGCTAAACCCAATGGATGGTACTGAATATGTTGGTCAGTTAGCCCAGTTCTCTCAAGTTCAAAGTATGGAAAACATGTCCAGCGTACTGCAGAACAACACCGTCTTGCTGGATAACATGCAGGTTCTATCTACCGCAGGGTTAGTAGGGCAGACCGTTTATATTTCAGGTAATGAGTTTGAGCTTGATGAAAATCCACAGAAAGGAAAAGTCGAGCTCAATTACGCTTCTAGCCAAGTTAACTTAATCGTTACAGACCAGTATGGAGAAACAGTGAAAGTGCCATTGGGTGCTCATCCTGCTGGTGAAGTTGAATTTTCAATAGACCCTGAAGCGTTAGGACTAACCGCCGGTAAATATAACGTTACCGTGCAAGTGCAAGATGGCCTGCCAACACCGAATGTGTTGCTGGCTGGTGAAGTGGAACAAATTCGTATCCCCGCTTCAGGCGGCTCTGCAATGGTCAATGTCGCCGGTGTAGGTAGCGTACCTTTTTATCAAATTACTCAATTTGGCGCTTAACGCCTTATAAGGAAACTGAGGTTATTTATGAGTTTTAATATTGCTCTTAGTGGCTTGGATGCAACCAATACTGAACTAAACACAATCAGCCATAACATTGCCAATGCGTCAACGTATGGATTTAAGGGGGCGAGGACTGAATTTGCAGCTGTTTATAATGGTCTACAGCCAGGTGGCGTAGAGGTTGCAGCCACCTCACAGGATTTTGATACAAATGGATCTGTAACAAACACTGGCCGAGCAATGGATTTGGCGATTAACGGCGGTGGTTTCTTTGTTACACAAGATTCTGCGGGCCAGATTCAATACACGCGTTCTGGTGTCTTCGGAACCGATAAGAACAACAATGTTGTTAGCAATACGGGTGCTGCGCTACAGGGTTACAGCGTAGATGCCAATAACACACTTATGAGCGGCTCTGTTGGTGATATTAAAATTCGCACATCTTCATTGGCGGCGAAGTCGACTGATTCACTTGAATTTGTTTCCAATTTCAACGCCAGTGCAGGCGTAATTGATCAAGCGGTATATCCGTTTGATGTTACCGATCCTAACTCATTTAACTCTTCATACACTTCCAAAGTTTATGATTCTCTCGGCAACAGCCATACGGTTACACAGTACTTCACCAAAACTGCAGATAATACCTGGGAAGTGAATGTTCAAGTGGATGGCAGCGCTACACCAGTAACAACACAAGCAGTGACTTTTAATACTGACGGAACATTATTATCACCTACTGGTACTTATAACGTTGCTTTCCCTGCCGCGGGTGCTAACGCGATGAGTATTGACATCAGTATGACGGGTAGTACGCAGTTTGGTGCGGAGTTCAGTGTCAGTACCAATAACCCTAACGGTTATACCTCAGGTGAACTCAGTGGTGTACGTATTGAAGACAACGGCATGGTGTATGCCACATACACAAATGGTGAATCTCAATTACAGGGACAAGTTGTGTTAGCCAACTTTGCGAACCCGCAAGGCTTAGCAAAAGTGAGTGGTACCGCTTGGACGCAAAGTTTCAGTTCAGGTGCTCCGATTATTGGCGTACCGGGTACGGGTACTTTAGGTGATTTATCTGCAGGTGCTCTGGAAGGCTCAAATGTCGATTTGACTGGAGAATTGGTCAGTCTGATGACGGCTCAGCGTAACTATCAGGCAAACGCAAAGACCATCTCAACAGAAGATAAGCTTACTCAGGCGTTATTCAACGCAATCTAGTTAATGAAGTTCAACAGGATCATAAATGGATAGTTTGCTATACACCGCGACTTCTGGAGCCAGCCGAGTACTTAAAGCTCAGCACGTTCGTTCAAATAACTTATCAAACGCAGATACTTCGGGTTTTCGTGCGGATATGGAACGCGTCAGCAGTGTGCCGCTAAAAGGTTCAGGGTATGACGGACGAACCATGGTTGTAACCAACTCAGCTTCTACGCGTTTTGACAGTGGCGACATCGTTAGAACTGGACGGTCACTTGATGTTGCCATCATGGGAGATGGTTATTTAACCGTTGAATCTCCAGATGGCGGCGAAGCTTATACACGAGCGGGCAATATGGCTGTCGATACCAATGGTGCCTTGAGCATTAACGGGTTTGCAGTATTAGATGATGGTGGCGCGCCAATTGTCCTGCCTGAATATGAAAAAGTGGAAGTTAGTGAGCGTGGAGTTATTTCTGTCACACCACCTGGAGGCGGTGCTGAAATCAACGTTGGGACACTCAAACTGGTGAACCCGGCGGATGGCCAGCTGCAAAAGGAAAGTGACAGTTTATTGCATACCACTGATGGCACAGTGTTAGCGGCAGATGCAACGATACAACTTAATCCTGAACATATTGAAGGAAGTAATGTTTCGGCAATTGACGAGTTACTGAGTGTTATGTCTTTAACTCGTAATTTTGAAATGCAAGTGCGCATGATGAAAACCGCAGAAACATTGGCTCAAGCCGGAAATAAATTAGTAAGCGCGCGATAAATGTCGGCGTTGTAAGGAGAATCTCTAATGCATTCAGCACTATGGGTCAGTAAAACTGGCATGGCGGCTCAAGATACTAAGATGACCGCTATTTCAAACAATCTCGCGAACGTGAACACGGTTGGATTCAAACGTGATCGTGTTGTTTTTGAAGACTTGTTTTACAGCATTCAACGTCAGCCCGGCGCTCAGGTTGATCAGGTAAACCAGCTTCCAACGGGTGTTCAGTTAGGTAGCGGCGTACGCGTAGTGGGTACGCAAAAAGTATTCACTCAGGGTAATACTCAGAACACAGGTCAGGAAATGGACCTCGCTGTCATGGGGCAGGGTTTTTTCCAGATCGAAAATTCTGACGGCCAAATCATGTACAGCAGAAATGGTCAGTTCCATGTGAACTCTGAAGGTTTGATGGTGAACAGTCAGGGATTGCCTTTGCAACCACAAATACAGATCCCAGATGATGCGACATCTTTGTCCATTGGTGTTGACGGCACAGTCACTACAACAAGTGCAACGGATTCTACGCCACAGACGTTAGGGCAAATCACGCTGGCAAGATTCATTAACCCGGCAGGCTTAGAAGCATTAGGTGGAAACCTCTTCCGTGAAACGGATGCTAGTGGTCAGGCTGAGGAACTTGTTGCTGGTGAAGATGGTGTAGGCAGCATTAAACAAGGTGTGCTCGAAGGTTCTAACGTTCAGGTTGTAGAAGAAATGGTAGACATGATCACCACACAACGAGCGTACGAGATGAATGCCAAAGTCGTATCTGCGGCTGATGACATGCTGAAGTATGTGTCACAGTCTGTGTAAGGAAGCATAGTTAATGAAACATAGAGTAATGACAAAGCTAAACACGGTCGGGTTATTGGGCGTTTTAATATTATCGGGTTGCGCAGGGCGGGATGAATTTATTCCGCCGTCACCCGATGATGAAAAATATGGGCCACCGGCTTTGGATTACTCTTTACCTACACCTCACTCAGGCAGCCTTTATCGCCACAACTACTCAATGACTCTCTTTCAAGACCGCCGTGCATATCGTGTCGGCGATGTTTTGACCGTACTTTTGTCGGAAGAAACAGAATCCAGCAAAAGTGCAGATACTAAATATGGAAAAACGTCGAGTGTTGGACTCGGTGTCCCCACAATAGGGAACAGCACATACGATCAATTTAGTGCGTCTGTAGATGGTGAGCGAAAATTTGATGGCACAGCGTCTAGTTCTCAAGGTAATAAACTTGAAGGAGCAATAACGGTCACCGTCGGTGAGGTTCTTCCTAATGGAGTATTAAGAATCCGCGGAGAAAAATGGCTTCGATTGAATCAGGGGGATGAGTTTATTCGTCTGACCGGAATCGTCCGTGTCGAAGATATTACACGTAGTAATCAAGTCTCTTCTCAACGCATTGGTGATGCAAGAATTACCTATTCAGGCCGTGGCGCACTGGCTGACAGTAACGCGTCCGGTTGGTTGACGCAGTTCTTTAATAGTCCATGGATGCCGTTTTAATGAAACAACACAATATATTTTTCACAACAGTATTACTGGTACTGTTTTTGGGTTCGTTCCCTACCGCGCGAGCTGAAACTCAAATTGCATTAATGGACTTAGTAGATGTTCAGGGAATACGTGAAAACCAATTAGTTGGTTACGGAATGGTTGTCGGCTTAGATGGTAATGGTGACCGTAACCAAGTGAAGTTTACCGCTCAGTCTATTACAAACATGCTGCGTCAGTTTGGTGTACAACTCGATGAATCGACCAACCCAAAGTTGCGTAATGTGGCTTCAGTGAGTGTGACGGCGACAGTCAATCCAATGGCTGGACCGGGTCAGAAACTGGATATTGTTGTTGCATCCATCGGCGATGCCAAAAGCCTCAGAGGCGGGACGTTATTAATGACACCATTGCGCGGTGTTAACGGCGAAGTGTATGCCGTAGCGCAAGGTAATGTTGTGGTTGGCGGTGTGTCTGCTGAAGGTCGAAGTGGTTCAAAAATTACCATCAATACAGCAACCACTGGCAGAGTGCCTAACGGTGCAACACTCGAACGAGAAATACCCACAGACTTTAATGAACAAGACAAAATCACCTTAAATCTACGTGAACCTAGCTTTACGACCGCAAAAAATATTGTCCGTGAAATTAATAACACGTTTGGACCTAAGGTTGCGACGGCAATCAATAAGGGCAAGGTCGAAATGCGAGCCCCTAAGGATACCCAACAACGAGTGACTATGATGTCTATGTTAGAAGAACTCAGTGTTACCGAAGGTCGTAAACCTGCACGAATCGTCTTTAACTCTCGCACTGGAACCGTCGTAATAGGTAAGAATGTGAAAGTGGGAGAGGCTGCTGTCAGTCACGGCAACTTAACGGTCAGTATTAACGAATCTCAACTGGTGAGTCAGCCAAATGCGTTTGCAGATTCAGGGCAAACGGAAGTTGTCCAGCAGTCGGATATTAATATCGATGAAATGAGAGCGAATATGATGATCTGGCCTGTGGGCACCGAACTAAACACCATCGTTAGTGCGGTAAACAGCCTCGGAGCGACACCCACTGATCTGATGTCGATATTGCAAGCCTTACATGAGGCTGGGGCATTAAACGCCGAGTTAGTCGTTATATAGGGAAAGCACAATGAAAATAGATCTTTCTAACGATAGAACACAGATGGGTTCAGTTCTTTATCATGACAACACAACACTGACGAACATTAAACATGCTTCCGACGAAAAAGGCGCATTAGAAACTGTCGCGAAACAATTTGAGGCAATGTTCCTGCAATTAGTATTACGTCAAATGCGTAGCAGTAGTGATGTTATGGCTGATGAAGACAGCCCGTTTTCTAGCAAGCAACAGGGTGTGTTTCGCGATATGTATGATGGCCAGATGGCTATTGAAATGGCGAAAAAACAGAGCTCGGGAATTGCAGATATGTTAGTTGAACAATTGGGTTCGAATGAGAGCTCGGCTTCAAACATTGTGAACTTTTCTTTAGCTTCTCAACGTGTAGGACACGATGAGCCAAAATTGGCAAAAAATGTCGTCACACCAGTTAATCATTCTTCACAAACGGTCGCATCTAACTTCCAAGAAAGAAATGAATTAACAGCGACTAATGCATTTAGTCAGTCTTTGATTCGTAAATTGGAGCGTTAACGAATATGAACCTGGTTAATATCGCATTAAGCGGACTCAATGCAAACCGCGTAGCACTAGATGTTACAGCTCAGAACGTCGCGAACGTAAATACTCCTGGTTATAGTCGCCAACAAGCACTAATGGCAACCGTTGGCGGTTCTCAGTATGACAGACTTAGTGCAGGGACGGGCGTAGAGGTGACGAGTATTCGCCGAGTAACAGATCAGTTTATTGTTAAGCAGACGTGGACGACCAGCAGTGCAGAATCTTATGCATCACGGTATACAGAGAGTTTAAGCTACCTAGAAAACACATTAGATTCTGAAGGATTTAGTTTGTCAGCGGGTTTGGATAACTTATTTGCTGCACTTCATGATGCGACTTCGAAACCGGAATCTATGCCATTACGTCAGCAAATTATTAATGAAGCTGAAGCGCTATCCCGCCGTTTTAACACTCTGAATGAGTCCCTTTATACCCAACATAAAAACTTAAGCGATCAGCGCACTGCTGCAGTTGCAGAAGCGAATAGTCTTATGAGTAATATTGCTGATATAAATAAGCAGATAGTTGAGAGTAAAGGCGTTGGCGCAAATGCAGCGCAACTACTAGACACACGTGATACGTTGGTTGGGGAGCTATCAAAATTGGTGGAAGTAAAAACCACTGATCAGGCTAACGGGAGCATTCAAGTAACACTGACGTCTGGTCAACCTCTGATCATGGGCAGTGAGGCGGGTGTTCTTAAAGCAATACCTGATGTAAATGATGCTTATATAGCAACGTTACAAGTCGATTTTGATAAACAAAGCTTTTCAATACCCGGTGATGTCGGCAGTAACCTTGGCGCAATATCAAACTACCAAACTAACATTCTCAAACCGTACATGACGGCGCTTGATGAGATGGCTGTTTCCATGGCTGATGCGTTCAACACGGAACTGGCAATGGGCTTAGATCTTAACGGAATCGCGGGAAAAGCGTTATTTAGTTATGACGCAGCGAACGCTGCTGCAAGTCTAACTATTACGGACATTACTCCGAATGAACTGGGTTTATCTGGTGATGGAAATCCAGGGAACAGCGACAACTTGATTTCCATAATAGAGATAAGTAACCAGACATTTTCGATTAATGGCTTTGGGAATGTCTCACTGAATGATGCATTTACAGGAATGGTGGGTAATGTCGCAATAAAAGCACGACAGGCCGAATCGGACTATCAGGCTAAAAGCAGCATGAACAGCCAGGCAATTACCGCCAGAGATAATATTAGTGCAGTCAACAGTGACGAAGAAGCAGCAAACCTAATGAATTTTGCTAATGCGCACAATGCCAATATGAAAGTTATCAGTACCGCCAACCAGCTGTTTGATTCAGTGCTGCAGTTATTTTAGAGGGACATCATGAGAATCAGTGACACACAGTTTAGCCAGATGATGCTGCAAAGCTTGCAGACAAACAATGCAGGGTTAGGAAAGGTCATGCAGCAAATGTCGACAGGTGAAAGGATGACGAAGCTGTCCGACGATCCTATGGCATCAATCAAGTTATTGAACCTCGAGCGTGAAGACAGCGCTATTACCCAATACCAAAACAATATTGCCAATGTAAAAACGATACTTTCCAGCCAGGAAGTGTATTTAGATTCCGTGACGGATAGCTTGCAGAACATGCGTGACCGAATTCTCTGGGGAGCGAATGGCACGATGACAACAGACGACCGTGCCGGGATTATTACCGAGTTAAACAATCTACGAGATTCGATTACTTCGGCATTTAACGCTCAAGATGAAGAAGGGGTTCATTTATTCTCGGGAACGGCAACAGATACCCCGTCTTTAGATGCGAATTACAATATTTTGGGTAACAGTGATAAACGAGTCGTGACTGTCGCAAAAGGCGTTACGATGGAAACGAACATTACAGCGCTAGATGTTTTGGATCTGGGCGGTGGCAATAATATTTTAAAATCCATAGACGGATTAATCGCCGAGTTTCAGGCTCCTACTGCAAATTTCCAAAATGAAGTCAGCAACACAATTAATGATCTTGATATAACCGCAAATAACGTTCTGTCAGCAATCACGGAAATGGGCGGACGTCATAACAATTTGGATTTAATGAACAGTTCGCATACCGACAACAAACTCTTTGTCGAAAAAGTGAACGATGAGTTATCTGCTTTAGATTACAGTGAAGCCTCTGTGCGTTTAAACAGTTTCATGGCTGCTTTACAGGCTACACAAGCCAGCTATGTCAAAATAGACGGCTTATCACTATTTGACCGTATTTAGGTAGTATTTAGATGGCTTTAAGCACAAGTGAAGTTCGTGCGCATGGTATTCGACTAACTGGGCAGGAAAGAACGACGGTTACACCGTCACTAAATGCTGGCGATGTAAAACGTATTGCGTCGAACCCCGCTACTTATTATCCGGACAGAGGTAATACCTCGACTTATTCTGTGTCGGGAATATTGCTTACTCAGGGGCAACAACAAGCGACTGCTGTACAAATAGCGGCTAAGTCCTTGCAGCTAGTCGGGAAAGAGTTAGGTAGCATTAAGCGTCAATTAACTCAGGCAATGAATCAGGGCGTAGATAACGTTCCAAATATTAAAGAGAACTTAACGCGTTCAAAATTTCAAATTGATACCGTGTTACAAGAGTCTCGTTTCGATGGTCATCGTGTTATTGATAATGAGTTGAACTTAAAACTCAATGGAACAGATGTCCGCCGATTTTCAATTCCTGGTCTCAATGTGAATCGCTTACAAGGTAAAGCTGAACAAATACGTTTGGATTTCCCTCATGGTAGCTCGGTAATGATCCAGTTTGATTCAGCGAAAGATGGAGTTAGAACCGTTAAAATGTTGGATAGAAGTCTTATACCTTTGGGGATGAGAGCCAGCATTAGTGAAGACGGTACCGTACTATTTGAAGCGAGTGAGCAAGCTTACAAACAAATGGACCATAAAGTCGCAGTTACAGGCCAAGGCCATCGTTTTCCGGCTGGTCAGGCTAACATGCTCAATTTAAAATCAGAACCAGATGGCGTTGCTGAGCTTCGTTTCGATTTAAGCTCGCGTGACGGTATTAAGCAGAGCATCATTAAAGTTAATAAACATCTTCAGCAAACACACGCTAGCTTAGAACAAGCTAACCAATATCAAGTCGATATCGATACACAAATGCAGACAATGAAGAGTCAACTGAATGTGCCTACCAGTCAGCAGATTTCACAGAAGCTCACACATTTTAATAGAGCTTCGGAAGATTTTTCTTCAGCGTTTGAAGCATTAAATGCACAAGCGAATGTGCGTCGCCATACTGTGGTTGCGTTGCTCAGTTAGACCTAGCTCATACCTTTTTAAAAACATGGAAAATCATCGGGTGTCTAGATTTTCCATGTTCCAGTTTCATTCATTCAGACTTGATACAAACCTACCTCTGCATTTGCCAAAGCCTAATACGTGAATCATTATCGACTTTCCGCTACACTGTGCGGCTTCATTTTAAGGCTTTCAAAAATACGTATGAATTCAGTACTCAGATACATTCAAGGCTATCCTGCTCACATTGTCGAGTCAGTCCAAAAGTTGGTTGATAACGATAAGCTCATTCCTTGGTTCGAGCAGCGTTACCCTGAACGTCATTCAATTCAAAGTGAGAAAGCACTGTTTGAATATACGATGGCGATTAAGAACCAGTATATGAAGAAAACTGCGCCGCTGAGCAAGGTGGTATACGACAGCAAAATACACCTAATCAACAATGCTCTGGGCCTTCACACTTACGTATCAAAAGTCCATGGCAATAAGATCAAATCTAAAAGTGAAATACGTATTGCCAGTATGTTTAAAAACGCGCCTGAGCCTTTATTAAGAATGTTGGTTGTTCACGAGCTTGCACATCTGCGAGAAAAAGATCACAACAAATCCTTCTATCAACTTTGCTGTCATATGGAACCGAATTATCACCAGTATGAACTGGATGCACGCATTTACATGATGGTCTTAGAGTTAAGCCGAGGTAACGGATGAACAGTCAAGCTCCTACTGGGAAGACCCGAGGGAAAACACGCAGTAAAAATACAGTGAAAGAGAACGCTGCTAACGAAAAAAAAGTGAGCAGTAAGAAACCGTATTCTGCATCTAAGGCTTCAAAGTCCAAACCACTAGCACAACCGAAATCTAGCGGAGCGGCAAAACCAACCGTTAAATCAACCCCAGTGACTAAGGGCAAAGAGGGGTTACACAACAGAAATCGCCACAAGGGTAACTACGACTTTATGGCGTTATGCAAAGTGTTACCTGAATTAAAGCCCCACCTGATTAAAAACCCTAAAGGTGATTGGAGTATTTCCTTCTCAGATCCAACAGCCGTTAAGCTACTGAACAAAGCGTTGCTTGCATTACATTACGGTGTCACGTTCTGGGGTATTCCGCAGGGTTATTTGTGTCCGCCGATTCCGGGACGTGCAGACTACATCCACCGTGTAGCAGATTTGCTGCAATCAGAGAACTCGTCGCTCAAACAAAACAGTATTCGCGCACTTGATATAGGAGTCGGTGCGAACTGCATTTATCCGATCATTGGTGTCACGGAATACGGTTGGAACTATGTAGGTAGCGATGTTGACCCCGTGTCTGTGAATCAAGCCAATAATATCGCTCAGCACAATGACAATCTGAGAGGCCGAATAGAGTGTCGCTTGCAAACTGACAGCAAATCGATATTTACAGGTATTATTCAGTCAAATGAAAAATACGATGTGACGACCTGCAATCCGCCGTTTCATGCATCTCTTTCTGAAGCGGAACAAGGGACTCAGCGAAAGCTGAACAACCTTCAAGCGAACAAAAAGAAGAAAGGTTTAACAAGTCAGCCGATGCTTTCAAAGCAAGAGGAAAAGCCGACTCTCAATTTTGGTGGACAAAAAGCTGAGCTTTGGTGTCCCGGCGGTGAAGCGGCATTTATTAAGAACATGGCGTTTGAAAGTCAGAGGTTTGGTCAGCAGGTTTTGTGGTTCACAACGCTGATATCAAAAAGTGATAATGTTCGTTGGATGAAAAAACAACTTCAGAAAGTTGGCGCTGAGTCGATAAAAGTAGTAGAGATGCAGCAAGGACAAAAGATAAGTCGTTTTATTGCATGGACTTTTCAAAATGTTGAGCGGCGCAAGCTGTGGTTTAAAGACAGTTGCTAATATAACAGTAGTGGAATAACTCTATAGAGAAGGAGGTAAGTATGGACTTTGTGTTCTTTCAACCTTGCCAACCGGATTGGTTATGCAAACCATTCTTGAGTGTATTTTCACTATTGTTGCTTGTCGGACTGGTTTTGTTTATCCGTATCGTTTATCGCGAATACCAGAAAATACAACGGGCGAAACAAGTACGACGCCTACGCCGAGTGCATTATCGCGATAGAAAAGGCGGCAATAATGGCCGCCCGAAAAACGCTAAATGACAATGAGCCTACAGTTGTTTGAGTAGCGATAAATATTTCTGTTCCAACCTTTTGTTTCCGGCTCGTCGTTCTAAATTTGCCAACAAGTGCAGTGATGCTTTTTGATAACCATGGTTTTGATGAAACTGCAAAAGCCTCACTCGCGCCTGAGAAAACTCTCCTGAATCTATTTCTAGCTTCGACAATTGTAAGATTGAGCGAAATCGCTGTGGATCATGATCTATGGCGCGGCTAAAGTACTTTTTTGCTTTGCTCAAGTTGCCATACTTCGCTGCACACAAACCGGCATTTTCGTAGCTTTCCGCCACTAAGTAATAGTTGGGTTGTTTTACGGCTTGATTGAAATATTTATCGGCTTGTCGGTAGTCGCCTATCTTGCACAGGAAAGCACCATAATTGTTGAGCACTTGGCCATTGTCGTCATGTTCACTCAATGCGTCTTCGTAAGCTTCAAGTGCTTTATCTTTTTCGCCGACGACATCGTAATAATGAGCGATCGCAAGCATGGCTCTGTAGTATTCCGGCGCGTGATCTAACGCCTTCTCAAGGTTTTCTCGTGCTTTGGGCATGTTGCCATTTTCTAAATAGCCCAAGCCTAATGTGATTCTCGATTCCGCTTTTTCAATCGGGTCGTTGTTTTGTTGGAGACTGTCTTGCTGTTCAACCATCATGCAGCCCAAGAGGAGAGATGATAGTAAAATACTGAGTATTGATTTCATTAACTTACTCCTTGAATTTTGAAGGTATGATAATGAAATCAATTAATTATCGAAGTTGTGGTGAAAATTTATGCGACAGGTTCTGCATATTCAATGGAGTGAATAAAAAAGCCCGCTAGTGATAGCGGGCTTAGAAGTGTGTGCTGAAATACAACTTTGCTCTTCGACTAGTCGTCTTTTGTGAACTTGTCTTCGCTAAAGTGTTCCAGATCAAACGGTGTTTGTTGGTATACACAATAGTTAAGCCAATTCGCGAACAACAGGTGCCCATGACTTCGCCAACTTGCTCTCGGTTGATTATCCGGATTGTCATTCGGGTAGTAGTTCACAGGAATCATTGGTTCCATACCTTCACCCAGATCGCGAACATACTCATTGTGCAGTGTATTAGCATCGTACTCCGGGTGACCGGTAACGAACACGTTACGCTTGTCTTTCGTTGATGCTAAGTACACGCCCGCAACGTCAGAAGTCGCGAGTATATCTAAGTCGGTATGTTGATCTAAAAAGTCGGCTTCAAAATCTGCATAACGAGAATGAGGAGCCAAAAAGGTATCATCAAAACCACGCAAGATTGGGTGGAATGGCTGATGGATGTCGTGATGGTAAACTCCGGAGAGTTTTTCCTTACGTGTTCTCTTTGGCAAGTTATACAGTAGCTTCAAGCCTGCTTGTGCAGCCCAACACACATAAAGTGTTGAAGTAACATGGCTTTTTGCCCATGTCATAATCGTTTGCAAATGATCCCAGTACGCCACGTCTTCAAACTGAACTAAGCCCAGAGGGGCTCCGGTGATGATCAGACCATCAAAGTTACGATCCTTAATTTTGTCAAACTGACGATAGAAAGCATTAAGGTGTTCTTCCGGTGTGTTTTTGCTTGGGCGATCATCAATGCGTAACAGTTCGATATCCAATTGCAGAGGGGAATTGGAGAGTAGACGTAAAAACTGAGTCTCGGTCTCAATCTTTTTCGGCATTAGATTCAAGATCAAAATTTTAAGTGGGCGGATTTCCTGCGTTGACGCACGAGATTCTGGCATCACGAAGATGTTCTCTTTACGTAACACATCACTTGCAGGTAGTTGATCGGGGATCCTAATTGGCACAGCTTTCTCCCTTAGCTAACATTTTGGACGTCTAAACATCTAGACTTATAGCCTAACTATTTGCAGATGTCGATAGCAAAATGCAGACAACCTCAAATTAAGTTAATATTCACGCCCTACGCGGTTATTTCATAATTTTATATCTTATTAACGGGTTCATCATGCTGACTCTCACTCTTATCCGAGGTTTACCGGGTTCAGGTAAATCAACGCTGGCAAAAACATTACCAGCCGTTCATTTAGAAGCGGATATGTACTTTGTGGATGAGCAGGGAGAGTATCAATACCGTGCTGAGGAAATTGGGGATGCACACCAATGGTGCCAGCAACAGACGGATTACTGGCTTCAACAGGGCAAGAGCGTGGTGGTATCAAACACCTTTGTTAAGCAGTGGGAGATGACCGTCTATAAGAAGTTAGCCAGAAAACATAAAGCTAAGCTGAATATCATTGTGTGTCGAGAGCTTTACGGGAATATCCACGGTGTCGATGATGAAGTCATCAAGCGGATGCGAAAAGACTGGCAAGAATAACTTGTTTGCTAGCCGTTTCTTCTACTTTTCTATTCTGGTGCAGTTGCGTTGCGCTTTGCTAAGCTGCCACCAAGCCAGCATGAACCAAACTATCACTTGTCCCCACAGCAAAGTCCATTGAGATGCTATTTGACGCCATTCAGCACTCATTTGATTGAGAGCTAAGAAGCCTTGTATTGCCGGAGTACTTGGAAACAGTTTCGATGCCCATACAATTGGCTGTGGAATCGCCTCGACAGGCCATATAAAGCCTGCTGAAAAAATCAAAGGCATTGAGCTAAGCAAAACCACCAAAGTTACCAGCTCCCGTCTTGGAGTAATAGAACCAAGCCAGATGCCGATAAAACACGAAGAAAGTAAAAATGGCAGTAACAGCGTCAGCAGTTCGGATGCGTGTGCCAGTGTGTTGACACCATGCAGGCTAAAACTTGCGCCGAAATAATACATACTCAGCAGGTAGTAAATCGGGATGAGCACAACACTTCTTAAAGCGATGAGTTTGAAACTGGATATGTGGCTCCAATAACCAATACCGTGTTTCTGCGTGCCAACCATCATGCCTGAAGCAATCAGCATCGTTTGCTGCAAAATAAGAACAAACACGGCTGGTACTACATAGTCTACATATCCCATACGTGCATTAAACGTGGGTTTCAGGTTTTGTCCGGTCGGCGAGTAGTGTTTAGCGGCAAGTGAAAGTGGCTCTCCGTCTACGACAAGACGAGCGACTTTGGTTTTGGCTGCTAATGTTCCGCCTGCCTGAGCCAGACCTTCAACCAATGTGCCGTAAACCAAAAAGTAGGAAGCATCACCCGCATAAGCAAGAGTGGTGCTTTTTCCTAGCATTAAGTCTTTGTAGAAATGTTCCGGAATGACCAAAATTCCGCTCACTTGCTTATCTAGAAACGTCTGCTTTGCTTCTTCAATGGTCGCATTTCGTTGAACGACTTTGACCTGTGGCGTTGCATCAACCATGCGTTCGAGTTGATAGCTGGCTTGACTCTTATCCAAATTTACTACGGTAAGTGTTTGTTCTCTTGGCGTTTGCTGACTGTAGGGAAGCGGGTAAAGAAACGAATAGAAAAATACGCCACCAAACACGGTTAATACCACCACCGGGTTGGTAAACAGTGCTTTAATTTCAGCTTTTAGTAAGTTAAACCAGCTCATGGTCACTCCTCACTTTTTCTTCAGCTCGCAGGTGTTTTTTTATCAACAGGAGGGTTAATCCAAGTGGTAGAAGGTAGCCAAGCATAGGCCACAAAGATGCAAGAGCAGAATAAGCATCGAGTCCATAGCTGACTTGGCTTACCTGTACATCAATATAATGACTGACAGGTAGCAAGCTGCGCCATATCTGAGCCAAAGTGCCCATATCCGTTGTTGGGAATGTTATTCCCATAAAAGCGAAGCTTGGTGCGGTATATGCCGCGGCGAAGCTCATCGCTCGTGCTGGGTCTAGTGTAATAAAGAAAAAGAACGAGCCCATAATCATACAGGCCACAATCGTAATGCACTGAGCAATAACCATGGTCGACATGGAACCGTGCATAGGCCAATCTAGCCCGTGATAAAACCAGCTAAGAAAACCGGCACCTTGCAGGGCGAAGACCAGTGAATAGGGCGCGAGTGTTGCTATTAAACGAGAGAGCGTATTGTGTTGCGCCCAAATGCTTAAACCGTGAGTTCGGTGATTGGCGGCCAATATCATAATGGTGGTCACCACTATGGCAATTTGCCAAATGGCGGGAACAACCGCCGAAACCAAAAACTGCGCGTAGTTTGTGTTTTTATTAAATAGTGGTGTGATTTGAGTACGTATCGGTAACACGTGACTCATTGCACCCAGCGTGGTTTGCTGACCCTTGGCGAGCGTTTTTACCACTTCAACCTGCGCATTAAATGTGGATTGCGCTTGCACGACGGCAGAATTGATTAGCCTTCCAACCAGAATCATTTGGCTGTTATAGAAGGTGGTAACCTGTGGTTGTTCTCCACGATAAATAGCCTTATCGAACTGGTTCGGAATGACCACATAAGCGTAAATGTCAGTGCTCTTTAGATCCTCTGTCGCTTCTGCCACATTGGCGTAACTACGAATCACCGAAAGGGTAGAGGTTGCATCCAGTTCGCGGCTAAGCTGTCGTGAAAGGCGACTATTGGATAGATCTACGACGCCAATAGGTAAGTCGCGGACAATGGCTTGGGAGAATATCCACCAGATTATGACAACCAATACGATCGGAACCCATGTCAGACAGGAGAGCAACCAACGATCTCTCCTTAATATCTGCCATTGTGTCGCTAAAGAAGGTGAAGCCACAGCGTGATCCATTTACAGTTCAACCACCACGCTCATGCCCATGCGTAAACCTTCGACCGGTTCAACGGGGCGAGCCTCAACTTCAAAAGTGCGCAAGTCGAAACCTTGTGTTGCATCGGTAGAGCGCCATGTTGCGAAGTCGCCCATTACCGCAATATGAGTGACTTTAAACGCCAGCGTTTTATTCAGTGCTGGAACAAAAGCATTGAACTGAGAATCCTTAGCAAAATGGCTGAGCAGGTCTTCTCGAACATTGAGAACCGCCCAAGAATCTTGCGTATCGACTACTGTCACAACAGGGAAGCCTTGTGGGGCGAGTTCGCCACTTTGCATTAATACTTGTGCAACTTCTCCGTCAAACCAGCTCGAAATTTCAGTGTCTGCGGCGTATGCTTCCACTTCAGCAACCGCTCCTTCAGCCATACGAACTTTTTCTGCTGCGGCTTGTTTGGTTTCTTCACGAGCGCCTTCTTGAGCCATGTTGTACATCTGCTGTGCTGAGCTTTCAGTGTATTTCGCTGCTTGCCATTGCGTTAAAGCTTCATCTCTTTTCTGCTCAGCAACGACGCCATCTTTATATAGGTTATTGACGCGTAAATAAGTCTTCTCAGCTAATTGAGAAGCGGCGCGCGCTTTTAACCATTGATCTTTTGCTGCTTGAATCTGTTGTTCACGAGCACCGTTTTCCGCTTCCTGAGCCAAGGCTCCAGCGGCTTTTTTTCCAGCAATAGCTTGATCAAGCTTGGCTTCAATTTCTGGGCTGTGAATAGTGAATATCAGCTGTCCTTTTTCGACCATATCACCTTTGCGAACATACACTTGGTCTATACGCCCCGGTACTTTTGAGGAAATGCTGTATTGCTGTGATTCTATCTGACCCTGCAAATGAATAGGCTTTGGCTGATAAGCTTGATAAAAGCCATAACCGATCCATGAAACCAAAGCTAGGGTGGATACAGCAACTAGTGTCGTTTTTACAGCCTTCATGATGGATCCTTTTCATTCACAAGTGTTTGAGTTTCAGTGCTTGTCAGAGGAATTGCTGAGTTTTTGTAGTTATCAAATGTGTCCATTTCACTGGTCAGTGCGAGCAATTTATTGAGTGAAATAAGGTAATTAAAGCTGGCAACGTATTGCTGAGTTTTAACGCTCGCTAAATACAGTTCGGCATCTACCACATCAAGAGAGGTAGATAAGCCTTGGGTGAATGCTTTCTGACGCAGTTTAAGGTTTTCTTGAGCAAGATTGAGGCTGGAGTTTAGCCCTGTCACTTCTTCAAGTGCTTGCTCTGCTTCGAGATAGGTTTTCTTCACTAAGACTTGCAGATCTTGCCTTGCTTGTGCCTTCAAGTATTTGACTTGTGAAACAGCACTATGCGCTGCCTTAATCTGATCACTACGCCCTGTATTTTCAAGCAAAGGGACGCTGACACCAATACCAACTAACCAATCTGGCTTCATCTGACTTGCTAATGAATCATCTTCATAGAGACTGTAGTCGCCGTATAGGTAAACCTCTGGGTAATATTTGCCTTTCTCCGCATTGATTAAGCTGCTGGCTTGTTTTTCTTTGGCGTCGAGCAAATCAAGGCCCGGATAAGTATTGAGTGTCTGTTCGACAAAGGCACTCATTGAAGGAAGACTTTGGTTTACAAACAACTCACCATCGGGTTCTACGAGGGTGGTTTGTCCTAGAATTTCCGTTAAGGCATTTTGAGCAATATCGAGGTCTTTCTGTGCTTTCTTACGTTCAACCGCCGCTTTATCTAATGAAGCTTCCGCCTGAAGTCGCTCAACGTGGGCAATTTGCCCTTGTTGCTCTAGTTTTAAAGCGTTATCTCTGTGTTTGGTTAATCCAGCTTCAACGGAAGAGCGTGTTTCTAAAACTTGCTGAGCCAAAACCACGCTGTAATAGTATTTCGCTAAGTCTTCGTAGCGAGCTTGAGTTTCCATCGCAAGCTGACTTTGAGCTTCCTCTTTCTTTCCAATCGCGGCATCTTGGGCTGCTGAAATTCTGCCGCCAGTAAAAATAGGCCAGACAGCTCGAATAGAAGAGCTGAAGATATCTCTTTCAGTAACCGTTGAAGTTATTGAACCAATGGAACTTAGTAGTGCAGCAGGGAGAGGGAGGGTTTGACCTGTACTCTCCATAATTTGCTGGCCGGAGAGCGTCACGTCGTTATCTAAGCGAGTGAAGTTCGCTCCCACGCTAATGGAAGGTAAGTTGAGGTTACCTTTAGAATTTTTAAGATGTTCGTAACGCTCTACATTGGCACGTTCTGCTGCGAGGGAATTGTTGTTCTGTTTCAGCAGTTCCCAAGCTTGTTGAAACGAAATTGGCGCAGAATAAGCAGTTTGAATACCAAGCAGAGAGCATACAAAAAGAGCGATAGTTTTTGTCTTCATGTTCAGCTCAGCAATAAAAAATAATTAGAGCATATGCTCTAATTATTTATGTGTTAAGTCAACGGGTTTTAGAAAGCATACTCTTTTAAAAAGAATAGTCTTGTAAAAAGCACGGTGTTGTAAACGTATCGTTGCTTATCAGCAAATCGCTGTCTGTGACAAAACAAACCGTATTTGTTAGAAGTGATGATCCGCAGGGCAAAAATAATCCGCTCTCCAAACCAACTTTTTGCTGCTTTGCATCGTGCTCAGCAATTCTCTTCCTGACATCTGAGGAAAAGAGAGAAGTACTAACATTTCATCTGAGCAGGTATCTTTCGGATCATACGCTCTTACGTGGGTGAACGTAGAACACAGTTGTCTCGATAACATGTCTTTGGAAAGACAAATCCCTAAGTCGTCCCGTTTCATAAAAATGCCCCATCAAATTGTTGAGTTTTACTTCCTAAAAAACTCATTTTCCGATAAACGATTCACATAGAATTTCGCTAGCCAGAATGCTCCTGATTGCTTATTAATTATACAGCTCAACTTTTGACTCTGTCGAAGTAAAGCACCCACGCACTCTGTGATTCCTGCCAAATTTAGGCGATGTAATAAAACTTTGTTACTAGCTCTTTAGAAGTAGTTATCATTCGAATTTTCAGGGGCAAAATTTTGGTTATTTTCGAGGGTATTTTATTGCGATAAGTTGTTCACACTATTCGATACCTATTTAGCGCTGATGTTAATTAAGTGTTACTTTCAGCCCGGAGGTAACACATGACTTGGAACAGCATCAGCTTTCGTAAACGCCTGCTCATTATTATGACCTTATCAGGCTTGATAGAGCTGTTACTTTTGGTGGCAGCGGGTTTCGCCTATGTGAAACATAGCCAAGAGGAAGAGGTAGGGCTGAAAGCACTCGGGGTCGCTTCATTTTTAGCGCAGTCACCGAGTGTGATTAATATGCTGCAGAGAGGTGAGGCTACCGCTGAGCAACAAGAGCAGTTTCGAGATCTGACCCAATTGATTGGCGCCGCGTTTATCTCTATTGGTGATAAACAGGGTATCCGGCTGGTTCATCCGCTGGATGAGCGCATTGGTAAACCTATGGTTGGTGGCGACAACTATCGAGCGCTGATTTCAGGTGAGTCCTACGTTTCCTATGCCAAAGGTTCTCTTGGTAAATCGGTTCGAGGAAAGTCTGCAATACGCGATGCGAATGACCAAATTATCGGTGTAGTCTCTGTCGGTTATCTGATTGAGCGTCTACAAAATCGAATTGAACCGTTTCTTATCTATCTGACTGGCATGGCACTGCTTGTCGTTGCCGCGAACGTAGTCGTTTCCAGTTATGCATCTCGTCGATTTCAAAGAGCAATTCTGGGCTTTGAGCCAGAAGAAATCGGGCGTCTTTACGTCGAACTTGATGTGACCATGAGTACCATAAAAGAAGGTATTTTAAGTATTGATTCAAAAGGGTATTTAAGGTCAATCAACAAAAGTGCCTGTGAAATTTTAGGTTTAGACAAAGAGAAAGCGCTGAATCGATTATTAACCGATTCTCTGCCCGATAGTGATTTGTATACCGTACTGGAAACTGGCGAAACAGATAAAGATATTGAGCTGTTTTTGAATAACCAAAGGCTGATTGCAAACCGCAGCGCAATCATCGTCGACGGTGAAGTGGTCGGCGCCGTATCGAGTTTCCGTCTGAGGGATGAAATTAACGATCTTACTGAGCAGTTATCACAAACCAAAGAGTACGCAGAGATGCTCAGATCCCAGACTCACGAACACCGAAATAAACTGAATACGATAAGCGGATTGGTTCAGATGGGTGAACTTGAAGCGGTGCAACAGCTGATAGGCCAGGAAACAGCGCTGTATCAAAACTTGATAGAGTTTCTTCGCGAGACAGTGAAAGACCCATTGATTGCCGGATTGCTTTTAGGCAAAACCGAAAGAGCTCGCGAGCTTGGACTTGAACTGTTTGTTGAACAAGGTTCGAAGCTAGAAAACTTGCCGGAGAAAATCAAAGCAGAAGACATTGTCACCATTCTGGGTAATTTGATTGATAACGCTTTTGATGCCTGTCTTTCATCTATCCGAACAGGGACATACATCTCGCCAGAGCGTCGTACCATTCAAGTGTCTATCAGTGATTATGGGCATGAAGTGATTTTGGAAGTGGAAGACCAAGGCTGTGGTCTGCCAAAAGGGCTAAGCCAAGAACAATTGCTACAGAAAGGTGTTTCAAGCAAAGCTAAGCATAACAGGGGCGTTGGATTGTATTTAGTTAAGCAGCTTACCGATCGTTATTTAGGACATTTGGAAATGGTAGCGAATACCCCATTCGGTACACGTATAACGGTTTATCTACCAAAGGAACAACAATGAATACTCGGGTTTTGATCGTAGAAGACGATGTAGCCATTGCTCAGCTTCATAATAAGTACTTAGATAAAATCGAAGGCTTTGAAGTGGTGGGAATCGCCACTAGCCAATCGGAAGCAGAGATGCAGCTTGATGTCCTTAAGCCGAATCTGGTTCTTTTGGATGTCTACTTACCGGACGGCACAGGATTAGACCTTATTCAGCGTATGAGAGGGAAGAACGACAGTTGCGACGTTATCTTGATTACTGCGGCGAGAGAAGTCGAAACACTGCAACAAGCTATGAGGGGAGGTGTGGTGGATTATCTGTTGAAGCCAGTGATCTTCCCGCGTTTAGAAGCCGCTTTGAATAAATACCGTTTGAGACAGGCAGAGCTAGGACGCATGGCTGACTTAGACCAGAATCTTGTCGATAAAATGATGACGGCCAATCTTGGTGACGAACCTAAACTCTACCGGCTTCCTAAAGGGATAGATTCGGTCACTTTGGATAAAATTCGTTACTTATTTCAAACACCAGTCAGCTTAACGGCAGATGAAGCCGGAGAGAAAATTGGCGCAAGCCGAACGACCGCCCGAAGATATCTTGAGTACTTGATTAGCACAGGTGAATTACTGGCAGATCTTAAGTACGGAACGGTCGGAAGACCAGAACGTAGTTATAAAAAGCTAGTGCGATAATCCGCAAATGCACTGCATTCTCGTCATAACCATCTAAAGTATAAGAAACCAATAGGCGAAATTTGCTTTGAGGGAGAGTCAAATGTTTCGAAACTTTTTGATGTCTTTGTGTCTAATGCTGGCAGCGAATGTCGCGGTAGTCGAAGCCCATCCTCTTGAGTCTTTGGTTTATTACACTGAAGACTATCCCCCATTTAATTTTCGTGAAAACGGGGTAATTAAAGGTATTTCTGTCGATTTACTGCACGAAATGACTTCAGCTTCAGGAGTCGAGATCCCCGAAAACCACATAATATTGCTGCCATGGTCACGTTCATATCGATCTGCCCTGATTCAAAAAAATAGCGGACTGTTTTCCACGACGAAAACATCGCACAGAGAAGAACTCTTTCAATGGGTTGGGCCAATTGATGTCGCCAAGGTCACAGTCATGGCGCGTAAAGGAAGCAACATAGTTATTAACTCTCCAATAGATATGGCGAAGTATCGTATAGGAGTGATGAGGGACGATGTTGGTGAACAGATGTTGTTTTCACTGGGTGTTCCGAGAGAATCCATGCAAGAGGCCACGCATATTAGCCGCTTGATCGAACTGCTTTATAAGAATCGAATAGACTTGATGGTGTACGATGAACGCTCGGCAGGTTGGCTGATTGAAAAAGCGGGTTATGGAGTGGACAGCTTCGAGAGCGTATACACGCTTGAGCAAAGTGAAATCTATTACGCCTTCAACAAAGGCGTCGATAAAGCGGTGATTAAAGAGCTACAAAAGAATCTCGACAACATCAAAAATACGGTGGATTCCGAAGGCATCACTCGTTATCAGTCCATCGTCGAAAAATATCAGTAGTCTTTATTTTGCAAGTACAAACCTCAAGCGATGAACAACGGGTGTAACATAGCGGTATCAACATCTCTCAAAAGTAACCATCAGTGCTGGTTTTTCTACATAACTTCGGTTATGAATTAACGTGTTAGCGTCGTTTAGCTTAGGAGTCGGCTTTTTATCATGACCAACATTTTTATTGTTGTTGCCATTTTGGTTTTGTTTTTCTATATCATTCAGAAAACAGTTACTCGTAGTGACGAAACAAAAGACTTTGCATACAAGTCAAAGGGTGCAGCCCTGAATATGACAGAAAGTGCTTTTTATAACGCTCTGAAGACGGCAGTAGGTGATCATGGTGTAGTGCTAGCAAAAGTGAGTATGGCGAATCTTGTTACCCCTACAAAAACCAATAATAAGAAAGAGTGGTTTATCGCCTACAACCGAATTGCGAAAAGTTATTTTGACTTTGTTGTTTGTGATGCTCGTACATTAGAGCCAAGAGTGATCATTGAACTTGATGACGGAAAGGAACTGAAAAAAGGCAAAGTTGAACGTGAAAAGTTGCTTATTCACGTATGCAAATCCGCCAACATCCCACTGATTGGCACTAATGTGAAACTGAGTTACCAAGTAAGTAAACTGAGACGTTTGCTCGCTGCACATATCGACCTTATTGAATCAGATAAAGAAGTACGATTCTGTAAACGCTGTGGTAGTCCTATGGTGATAAAAACCGCTAGCCAAGGTGATTTCAAAGGGCGTCGATTCTTTACTTGCAGCCGTCAGCCACACTGCACATACACAGAAAACTACAACGTGGTGTTTGAGCAGGACAACTTTGATGACGACCCAAATATAGAGCGCCTAAACTAAGTTGATTTAATGGTTAACAGGTGCTGGTATCTTCTGTGAGATCTTTTGAAGCGCGACTCAAACGGACTTGATTACGTCCGTTTTCTTTTGCTTTATAGAGCTGAAGATCTGCGAGCTTCAAGAGATCACTGAGTTTGTCTCCGTCACTATATTCGCAGATGCCCACACTGAGTGTAATGTGTATTCTTTTATCACCAAAAGCGAACAAGTGTTGGCTCATCATTGAGCGGACTCGCTCTCCAACTTGCTCTGCTAGTTCAATAGGATGATCAAAAAGAGTAACGCAAAACTCCTCGCCGCCAATCCGATAAAGATTATCGTCACCGACCACTTGGCAAAGCAGGCGGGTGGTTTCCATCAATACTTTGTCACCAGCATCATGGCCATATTGGTCATTCACTTTCTTGAAATAGTCCAAATCAATAAAAAGCAGACAAAGTGTTGTTTCATCGTCTTTATGAGTTTCAAAGTGCTTAAATGTCGAAGTCAGGGATAAGCGGTTGTGAGCTCCGGTTAATGAGTCTCGAGATGCTAGATAAGTAAGTGAATTTTCAATGTTTCTTCGGTTGAACTCGTAGATGTGAGCAATGATCCATATGCACACGTAACATGCAATAAGGTTGGTAAAAGTCGGAAGAGCTTGCAAAACTTGGTTCGAGTCTACGTTGTGGTAAATGCTGGTTAGGTGAATAAGAAGCACAGCAAAACAGAAAGCGCGGCCTTGTTTTATCCCCAATAGAGAATAAAAGAAAATAGGGAACAGCATTGTCCATACATAAGTACCATGTTCAATCGGCTGGGTATAAATAGAGGTAGATGCCACGAAGGTAAATAAGTAGACGAAGATTTGAATGTGATGCTTTTTATGCTTGTTTTTCTTAGCTAATTGATAAGCATAAAAAGAGTATCCCCCCAAAATGAGATCTAACCCTGAGTGAAAATATTTACCAGTCACATGGAAGTGAAAAACCGCAAAACAAAGTGCAATAACAGACATGAAAAGACTGACTCCCGTTAAGACGGAAGCTCGTAGAGTGTGTGAGTTATCGAAAATATGAACGTCCATTCACTACTTTGATATCGGTTGTTATTGGTTATTTTTGGGTAAATTCAATATTACGTTTTTAGAGTAATCAATCAATCAGTATTTTGGGTCGGTGTCACAAAATTAAAGAGAAGTGGTTTACGAGCGTCTTATTAATAAGAAGCTATTTAGCGCGTATTAAGAGAGACTTTATAAGCACGGATAAAAAAACACCAAACTGTCTATAGAAGAGCCAATTAGTTCAAAAACATAGAAATTGCACTTGCATGCCTCAGGTTCAGTCGCTAATATCGCTTTCGTTCTAAAGCAGTGCGTCCGTAGCTCAGTTGGTTAGAGTATCGCCTTGACATGGCGGGGGTCGGTGGTTCGAGTCCACTCGGACGCACCATTCTTAAATCATTAAGAACAATAGAACACAGAATTTGGGTCTATAGCTCAGTTGGTTAGAGTACTACCTTGACATGGTAGGGGTCGGCAGTTCGAGTCTGCCTAGACCCACCATAAAAATTGAATATATATGTAAATTTGGGTCCGTAGCTCAGTTGGTTAGAGTATCGCCTTGACATGGCGGAGGTCGGCGATTCGAGTTCGCCCGGACCCACCAAATTTCTCAATAAAACCCGCACATTAGCGGGTTTTATTGTTTCTGAAGCCTGTAAAGTATACTTGTACATTCTCTGTTATTTCTCTTCTTTTACTCAAATATTTATTCTGTTTTATTCACATAAATTTTGCTGACTCATATTTTGTAGGGCACGGATGGTCACAATTGTGACCAACTGGTGACCACGCAAATTTTTGAGACCGAAAATTTAGTCTAATCTAGTAAGGACTGGATTTTGTTTGACTGAACAATTTGCAGCTTAAGATCCCAAGTCAACATAATATGTGGAATGGAGCTTTAGCGAGAGATGAAGCTCTGGTTGACTTTGTATCGTCTACTATTAAAGAGTAATTTCTACGAAGTTCAGTCAATATCTATTGAGGCTTATTGAAGTTATAATACGCATTAATATTCAGTAGGTGTGAATTAAAATCAACTCATTCTGTGTGATCTAGATTCTTGTGTATTGGTTCGTTCGGCGGTTTACCCCAGATTGTGCGGCTTTACGCGAAAATACGTCCATCCACGATTCTGCTAGGGGTGAATGTCTGTGGTGTCAATATTGAACAATTCTTGCCAAGAAGTAACGTTCTCCCATTTATTACTATTAATGACGTTGTTTGCTTTATATACTGATATATTATGTTTCACTATTTCAATAGGTTAGCCATTCATGTTGAACAGCTAACTTTTGGTTTGATTACTCTACATCTAGTAGCCATTTTTGAGCTGGAGTTAGGCGGCTGGCAGTATGCTCAGTAAGCCATTTTTGTTGATCTTGTTGCGCGACATCGTCACGATCGATATAGAGGCCGTGAAGCACACGACGGCGCGTTCCTGCGTAGTTAATAGTGCCGCCATGCCAAGTGTGAGCGTTGAAAATCATCACACTGCCAGCCGGACACTCCAAATAGATTTCATCAGGGTGCGCGCCTTCAACATCAGCTAAAACCTCTTCAGGCAATTCTGGACGTAAATGAGTACTGGGGATAATTCGAGGCGCACCATTCTCACGGGTTAGGTCGTCAATCGCCCAAATTGAGTTAACTAGGTGGACTTTAGGGAAATCTGGACGCGGCTTTTTCCAGTCTGCATGAAGCGGTTGATGGCCACAGTCTGGATGAGCCTCTCGTGCGTTGAGGCTAGATATCTTAAAAGCGCCACCAAAGATGTGTTTACAAGCGGAGAGAACAAGCGGGTGTGCCCATACCTTTTCCCATACTGTGCCTTTGTTTATCAGGTTGGCGACTCTTGTTACACCTTCTTCTTGGTGATGTTCGATCGCCAAGTTCTTCCCTTCTCGTTCAACAAGCATGTCGATAGTGCGGCGTATCTCTTCTAGCCAATCTTTATCTACAACGTTGTGAATTACTGTAAAACCTTGGGTGTCTAGTTCATGAATCATCTGAGGGGATAGTTCAAGATCTGCACCGAGAGCATTTAAATGAGTTTGAGCGATTTGTGTCATGGAGGGTACCTTTTGATATTATTTTAGTGCTGACATTAACAGTCAAAATAATGGACATTAGGTGTTTTATAAGTAGGGAAATTGTTCGAAATACTGGATATTTGTTGACTATGAAGCGAAGTGTGATTTAGCACATATCTTTAAGGTGATTGCTCACATATTTTGTTGCAGGTTAATAACTATAATGTTTTAAGGAGTAATCATCCGTAACTTTGGTATAGTTAAAATTCATACAGACAATCAACCATGCTAGACAAAACATATTTATTAGAAGCGCTTGAATATTATGCAAACCAGACTGAAGCTATCAGCGATGTCTACTTTGCCGGTAATCTACCCTCGCCTCCGCCATTAGCCTATCAAGTTCACTTTCCTCGCCTAGAAATGGTGCTGGTGGGAGAGTTGGATATGGAAGTGGGTAATAGTATGGGGGTAGATACTCAATACACACTAAAGCAGGGCGGAGTATTGTATTTACCTGCGGAAAGTTGGAATAAGCCGATATGGAATAAACCAGTCGTCATTTTAACTGTGATGGCGGGTAAGCAGAGTTTTGGTATGAGTTTACTTAGCTGGGATGGAGAGCAGTTTGACTCTGCGATAAAGGAAAATGTCCTTCGTCGTGGCCCGAGAATCGGCGCGTTTATTCTTAATGCTATTGAAGAGCTGATCAAACAGCCAGAGAGTCAAGGAACAAAGCGCTTGTTGGTAGGGGCGTTAGTTAGTCATATTCTCGATTTGATTGAGCGACCAGTTGAAACACCATCTAAAAGCCATGCATTGTTTGAAGCGGTGAGGGATCATCTTGAGCAGCATTATCACGAGCCTTTAACACGCGAATCTGTTGCTCAGCATTTTTATGTGTCACCGAACTACTTGTCTCAGTTGTTTCAAAAAGAGGGGCAACTTAAATTCAACGAATATTTAAACCATGTACGTTTGGAGCGCTCAAAATACTTGTTGATTGAATACGATATGAAAGTGAAAGAGGTAGCGCATCGCTGCGGCTTTAAGGATAGTAACTATTTTTGCCGCGTGTTTAGAAACCAAACTGCACGCTCTCCGTCGGAGTATCGCGCGCAGTATCTTAGCTCAAGTGCAACGTCAGCAGACTAGAGAATGAGCTCTGCATTAGGTGGCGCGTTGCGTATTTTTTTTATAGCTTGAAGTACTTCTTCGCTATTTCTTAAAAAATGCGCAATGGAACAACGCACAATTCGCGTTTGACTGAATCGCTCAACACCGTCAATATTGATATCGGCAATAATGACCGCAACATCAGCTTCTGCGATATCAGACTCTTCAAGTTGGTTCTCGCTCCCCAGTGCTCCTTGAGTTTCAACTGAGATTTTATATCCCGCTTTTTTACAGGCTTTTTCTAGTGCTTCGGCAGCCATGTAGGTGTGTGCTACGCCACTGATGCACGCAGTAACTCCAACGATTTTCATAATGCGGTCTTTTATTAGTTATACCAATCGAGATAAATATCTCATTAGTATTATATGCTAATGCCCAATGATTGTAATATCCTTGGGCATGCGATTGGTTTCATTTTGTGTGTTTTATAATCCAGTGACCAAAAACTAATGACTAGATCACATTATAGTACGTCTAGCACCGTGGTATCTTTCCCATAAACGCCTTCCCAATCAGTAACAAAGCCTGCGACACCAGATTCTGTCAGTGGATGCACCAATAGTTGGTCAAATACGTCTGGTGCAATCGTTACTGAGTGTGCACCTACTAGAGATAATTGATGAACTTGCTGCACGTTTTTAAATGATGCACCGAGAACTTTAGCATCCAAGTTATAAGTGTCGATCAGTGCCACCATATCAGCAGCAACATTAACACCATCGCTACAGATGTTATCTAGACGGTTTACATAAGGGGCTAGAAACTCTGCGCCAGCAACTGCTGCCATTAGCGCTTGCTGAGGAGTAAGGATAGCTGTTGCGGTGATACGTATGCCTTCTGCGTGGATAAGCTTCATCGCTTTGATGCCCTGAGGTGTTGCTGGCACTTTTACGATGATGTTGTTATCAAATGCTTTCAGTGCTTTTGCTTCTTCAAGCATTGTCTCTGCGTCTTTACCCATTACTTGGGCATGTAGCATACGCTTTTCACCAATACACTCACGGATATCCAATAGGATCTCTTTAAGAGGACGGTTTTCTTTAGCGACGATAGATGGGTTAGTCGTTACGCCAGCCAGAGGGTAAAGATCTACCGCTTTGCGAATTGCGTTAAGGTCTGCGGTATCTAGCATGTAAATCATGGTGCTGCTCCTAATTGGGGGTAGGCTACGCCTCGGCGCAACCAAACAAATTTAAATAAAGTGAAATTCTTTCATGCACTTGGTAATGGCATCTTTACTCTCAGTAAATACCACGCCTTGATCGGCGAGTTTGCTTGTGTCTAAACGTACATCGCGTGTTATTGGGGCATCCGCTGCTTCTAACAGTTCATTTAGTCGCTCTTGTTGGCCTAACTCTATGAGAATATGCTCTGCAATCTCGTAGCGGCTTGCTGGGTTATGTGCCCCTGTATGATAGGTACCGTAAGGAATAGTGAAGATCTTCGGGAACTGTTCGATAAGCTCGTGAACGTAAGTTAGACCACGGAACTCATTGCGACGCTCTCGCATCACCTGTCCGTTAACTAGCGCTTGTAGTGTGTTCCAAACCACGTTCGGGTTGATGGTAGTGTTACGCTCAGGAAGACCAAATAGCCAAGTAAAGCGCAGTATCCACATCTCGTCGAGAATACTTGCTAGCTCTTTTTCAGCTTCAAGTTTGTTCTGTCCGTACACGGTATCTGGTACAGGTTGGTCTAATTCGCTGTATGGACCTTTTTCTAGGTTACCGTTAAACACTTGCTCTGTGGATATAAACACCAGCTTAGCACCATGTTCTTTACACGCTTTTGCTACGTTGATCGCCCCTTGAACATTGACCTTATGTGCGAGATCAGGATGCTTGTTGCAGAAGTCTGTCACCGCAATCGCCGCAGCGTGGATAACGTAATCAGGTTTGAAGTTTGCGAAAGTTTCAACCACCGCTTGGTTATCGGTGATGTCTAGCTGCTCAACATCCAGTCCAAGGATATCAAACTCACCTTGGTAGCGGTTGATAAAACGAGTGCCGAAGAAACCTTTTGCACCGGTAATTAGTATTTTCTTAGTCATGATTATCCTCCAATGATGACGTGGTAGCCTTGCGCCGCAACATGTTGACGTATACTTTCCACCTCTGATTTACTCGGAACCGGAACGTCTTCGAGTAGATACTCCATCCCCAAGGTTTGGTATTTGTTTGCGCCATATTGATGAAATGGCAGTAAATGAATTTCGTTAAGATTGAACGGGCGCAGGAAGTTGATCACCCGGTCTGTGTTAATTAGGTTCATGGTATAACCCGGGATAAGGGGCAGGCGAGGGATGACGTTCGTTCCTTGTTCTACCAATTGACGGAAGTTGTCTAAAACCAGTTCCAGATTAATCCCTATCACGGTTTTCGCCCGTTGCGGGTCCATGATTTTAAAGTCGAACAGCACTTCATCACACAACTGACCAATTTTAAGTAGCAACTTGGTGTTGCCATGTCCCGAGGTTTCAATCGCGGTTCTGAATCCCAATGCTTTTAGTTTGCAGAGTAACTCAATAGCAAACTTAGGCTGAGTTAACACCTCGCCACCTGATAAAGTAATGCCGCCATTTGAGGTGTTGAAGAACACGTCATCCTTGGTCACTTCAGCAACAACTTCATCTAAGGTCATATCTGTCCCGACTTGCTCCCACGCGCCACTTGGACACTCATCGACATCCATGGCACAGGTTTCACAATCTATGCACTTGGATTCTCCGCGCAGGTATGTGGTGCGGTGCGAACGCGACTCAGGATTAGAACACCATGGGCAGCTTAATGGGCAGCCTTTAAAGAACACAACGGTACGGATACCAGTGCCGTCGTGCAGCGAGTAGCGCTGGATGTTGAATATCCGGGCGCTGCTCGCTTGATCTTTTGGTGTTGAATTACAGCTCATGTGCGGTTCTGCGAATGATGTCATCTTGAATCTCTTTCGATAATTCAACAAAGAATGCGCTGTAGCCTGCGACACGAACGACCAGCCCTGCGTAATCTTCAGGTTTTTGCTGCGCTTTCTTCAGCGTTTCCGCATTGAGCACGTTGAACTGAACGTGTTGTAGTTTTAGCTTCATAAACGCGCGCAAGAAGTCAGACAGTTTGCTTAGTCCTGATTGGCCTTCTAGGGTTGCAGGAGTGAACTTAACGTTGAGTAGGCTACCGTTCGAAAGGAGGTAATTGTCTAGCTTGCTTACTGATTTCAGTACCGCTGTAGGGCCAAGTTGATCTTTACCCAGCATAGGTGACAGGCCACCATCTGCCAGTTGTTCTCCAGCTAAACGACCATCTGCAGTTGCGCCAACAACAGCACCTAGCGGTACGTGCGCTGAAACGGTGTAAGAGCCCGGAGTAAACTGACCACCACGCGGATTGTCATACTTCTCTACCTCTTTACAGAACAGGCGTAGAAGCTCAGAGCCTAGGTTGTCGACCTCATCAATATCGTTGCCGTACTTCTCATATTTGTTCATTAGTCGAGTACGAATCTTGTCACCTTCAGGAACATCGAAGTTGGCGTTTAGTACGTCGATAAATTCAGCAAAACTCAGACGCTGTTCTTCAAAAACGAAGCGTTTTAGTGCTTGTAGTGAGTCTGATAGGTTGGCAATACCGATACCTTGCACACCAGAGAAGTTATAGCGAGCGCCGCCGTAAGTGATGTCTTTGCCGTTCTCGATACAGTCGCTAATAAACGATGACAGTAGAGGAACTGGAGCCCAGTCACGGTGGCCAACATCACAGATGTTCGAGCCTTCGACCATTAGTTTTATGTAGTGCTTGATGTCATTGCGAATTTGCTCAACCAAGTTATCAAAGCTGATATTTGGATTGTCTTGATTGCGCTGCATGGTTAGTTCCATCACTTTGAGCAGATTGAACATAGCGATATCATGCAAGCCATAAGTCTTGCCTGGAATAGAGAGCTCAACACAACCCACTACCGAGTAATCACGCGCGTCTTCGAGTGAAACTCCACGGTTAAGGAAGGCTGGAACCACGACCTCATCGTTGAATATTTGCGGGATACCTGTGCCGAGACGAATGGTTTCCGCAGTTTTCATTAAGAAGTTGCGATCAATGAATTCGTTGACGCGAACACCCAAGTTTGGCTGTGGAAGCTGCACGCTTTGATACGCATCTAAACATAGGCTAGATAGAGTGTTAACCGCACTTTTACCCGTGTCAGTCAGTCCGCCAAGTAAGATGGTGTAACCGGTAGGGAAACCTGCGAAGAACTTAGCACTGCCGGAAGAGCGCAGAAGTACGATATCGTTGGTTTTAATCCATAGACTTTCTAATAGCTCTTTCAGGAACGCCGGAGATTCTCCAGCATCAATAGACGCTTGATAGAACGGCATCATGTATTGATCAAAGCGACCTAAAGATAGCGAGCTTGCATTAGATTCGTATTGCAGAACAATGTTCATGTACCAAAATAGCTGACACGCCTCGTAGAAACCTTGCGGTTTACTAGTAGCGATCTTCCGAGAAATATTAGCGATTTTGAACAGTTCTGCCTTGCGTTCTGCATCCTCACTCGCTTCTGCCATATTCTGCGCAAGATCGGCGTAACGGTAGATATGACGGATTGAGGCTTCTAGCAATAGCACGACAGATTGATAGAACTCATTGTCTGGGTTACTTAACGTTAGGCCCTGCATATCATCCAGTAACGAACCTAAACCGTGTTCTAGCAAGCGTTCAAAGTCGATGATGATATGGCCTTGGCCTTTATCTGTCTGGTTGACACTAAAGATTTTTTGCGCCACGGCATCTTTGACTTCGGATGGAATTTGCGCGTTGATGAAATCTTTCATTGAGCGTTCTGACCAGTAAGCCAGTAGCTCTTCACGGTAAACGGCTTTATCTTGTTCTGAGATAAAAAACTTATCTTGAGGGCGTGTAGCGAATATATCGAGCTCTTTCTCAATCCAGTAAGGGTCCATCTCTGGAGAGATAATACCTGCACGAGCTTTTACTGTGCGGTTGCCAGCAATCAACTCATCTTCGCGAATAGAAATTTCGACATTGTCGAGAACGTGTGCGGTGGCTTTTGCACGACGAATTAGCGTGTGTTCACCTTCTGTCGTTTTATGGCTTTCTGTGTAAAGTAATGCACGTTCAAGGGATATTTCACGTTGTGATTCAAACAGTGCTGACTTGAGGCGTTCAATTCTTGGGGTGCTCATTTGCTTGGCTCCTTGCATTACCAGTAATACGGTTGTTGAGCGTTTTGGTGTTTTGAACACTTATAACAAAGTTGCCGTGTGCGGATTTTTATGCGGCGGTCACTTTGGTATCACTACTCATTGGTTTTTAGGCGCTCCCCTCTAAGGAGGAGGGGAGCGATTCTATAGGTGTGATATTGCTTATTGCTGTCTTAAGCCGTTACATTTGAAAGATGAGCTTCAATCTTATCCATTACTGCTGCTGCTCTCTTAACTGCATCGCTGACACCAATACTAACCACAGTTTTGCCTTCAAAACGTTCCCTATTTTTGATGTCGATGTCTTTTGTAAGGATAACGATGTCAGCGGCTTCAATTGCTGCGGCAGTCAGCTCGTTTTCGATGCCAATTGAGCCTTGAGTTTCCACTTCACATGTCCAACCTTTGGCTTTTGCTGCTGCGTCGATCGCCTCTGCTGCCATGTACGTATGAGCTACACCTGATGGGCATGCTGTTACTGCTACGATACTAGTCATAATTTAATTCCTTAACATTAAGTTTGGGGGGCAAGGCGCCAAGTGATAGCGAGCACGCCTTGCTTATTTTGATAGGTCTTAGTGATTAACCGATTTTGATATCTAAGTCTAAGTCGTCGGACTTTTCGTTGGTTTTCTCAAGCACCGGGCGACGTGCCTTTAGAAAGTTAACCATTAGTGCTGTGACGATTGAGCCAACAGCTAGGGCAGCAATAAATCCGACGCGACCTTCAACAACTGGTAAAACAATTAGCCCACCCCAAGCTGCGTAGCTCTCTACACCGATTGTTGCCGCAGTTACTGCACCAGCCGCTGTACCGATCATGATCGATGGGATAACACGAAGTGGGTCACCTGCTGCGAATGGGATAGCCCCTTCAGTGATACCCATAGTACCCATTAGGATTGATGCACGCCCTGCTTCTTGCTCGCTCGAGTCGTACAGTTTTTTATTGATAAAGGTTGCTAACCCCATTCCGATAGAAGGAACTGCTACTGCTACTGAAGAGATACCTGCTACGTTGTAGATTCCTTCACCGACACACAAGATGACGAATGCGTAAGCGACTTTGTTGACTGGACCACCCATATCGAAAGCGATCATACAACCCATGATGATAGCGAGTACTACGATGCTTTCATTTTGCATGCTTTTTAGGAAGTCAGTTAGTGAAGCTGTTGCCGCACCAATTGGTTCACCAATACCCCATACAATAGCGCCCGCAGTGACGAAGGTACCAATTATTGGAATAACAAAGATAGGCATGATGGATCGAGCAAACGCGGGTACTTTTATCTTCTTCAAGTAGAAGACGACGATACCACCGAGTAGACCAGCGAAGATCGCCCCGAAGAAACCAGTGTTGTACATGTTAGCGCCAATAAAAGCGGCGATGGCAGAAGGTGCTAGCGCTGAACGGTCTGCGATGGAGTAGCCGATGTAAGCAGCTAGTATTGGTACCATTAATTGGAAACCAGCTACACCGATAAAGAACAGATCGTGCAACCATGTCCCATCTTCAGGAACGGCGCCTTCACCATACATCATAACTGACGTAGCAAGTAAGATACCGCCAGCCACCACAAATGGGATCATATGAGATACACCAGTCATAAGATGTCTTCTGGTGTCCTTCAAAATTGTGATTAAATCATTCATAGACCTCTCCTTGGATTGGGTCAAATAGTATTTGTAGAATCTGTTTCACGTTGGTTTAGCAGCCCGAGCTTTGAGTCTAATATAGTGAGCATTTGTGCTGTCTAGTTAGAGGATTTTTATGCTATTTACTGGATAATTGTTAGAGTGGAGGAGAAGTTTGATCTCCATCTATATTTATATCTAGATTAGGGTTAGATAGTTTTTCTATATTTATAATGTTTAAAAACAATTGGTTATGTGTTTTATTTTTGATTTAATTATCATTTAAAGTGTTCTGGTTCACAAAAATGATAGTAAATTTGATTTCGTTCACACTTAGTTCTTGGTAATACAAAAATCCAGTAATTAGTATTTTTGTCCAATAGCTGGAGTGTGATGATTTGTTATTGTTGTTACATCAACTCGGGTCTATCGCCTAGCAGTACAAGGACAATATGTAATGAAAACTTTCTCTTTCTCTTGTGAACTACCAAATGGTGTTCACGCTCGTCCAGCGAGTCATGTCGAAGCGCTTTGCAACCAATTTTCTTCTGACGTTACTTGGCAAAATAAACGCACAGGTATGAGTGGTAACGCGAAGAGCGTTCTCTCTCTTATTGGTACTGATACGCTTCTTGGTGATGAGTGCTTAATTACCATTGATGGTCAAGATGAAGAGTCTGCCATTAACCAACTTAAACAGTTCATCGTTAACGAGTTCCCACACTGTGACGCACCGTTACAAAACAATGAGAGTGCTGACGATGCTGAACTAACACCGCTACCGCGTAACTTCTCTAATATAGAAGTGGCACATGAGCGAGGCCGTGCAGTGAGTGAAGGTATTGGTCGCGGTACCCTTACTATTATGGGGGCGGTAAACTTCGATAGTCTAGACAATCTTCCACCTGCGTTAGCGTTCAGTGAAGAGCAACTGCAAATGCAAAATGGGTTGGAGTCAGTGATTAAGTCGATTTCAATTCAACTCAAAGCCGCTGAACATACCGAAGGGGAAGTTCTAAAAGCTCACCTTTCAATCGCTAAAGACGAAGAGTTTCAGCAAACCATCACAGGTAACTTGAGTGAAGGTCACAGCTGTGCAGATGCTATTATCGCGACAGCAAAACACTTTGGCGAGATGATGAAGAACTCGTCTAGCAGCTACATGCGTGAGCGTGAGTTAGACATTCGCGATGTTTGCTATCAACTACTGCAAAGCATCTATGGCGACGAGCGATTTGCTAGCCAAACTCAGCTTAATGAGCCAACAGTGTGTCTGGCTGAGGATTTAACGCCAAGTCAGTTCCTTGAGCTAGACAAATCTCTGCTTAAAGGGTTGATTCTATCTCATGGCGGTAGCACTTCGCACACTGTTATCTTGGCGCGCTCTTTCGCTATTCCAACGATTGTTGGTTTAGATGCGGCTAAGTTAAGTGAGTTTATGGGTAAGCAGGTGATTGTAGATGGTCACTTAGGTGCGGTAGTGACAGATATCACAGACCCTGTTGAGCGCTACTATGCTCAAGAGCAAAAAGTAAAAGAGATTGTGGCTACACGCCAAGCCAAATACCGTGACCTAACAGCAGCAACGGCCGATGGCAAAGTGTTAGAAGTAGCAGCGAACATTGCTCACTCAGTGGAAGCGCCACAAGCCTTTGCTCACGGGGCGGAAGCGGTAGGTCTGTTCCGTACTGAAATGCTCTATATGGACAGAACATCTGCACCAGATGAGAACGAACTGTACAACATCTTCTGTCAGGCTTGTGAAGCGGCGAATGGCAAATCTATCATTATCCGTACCATTGATATTGGTGGTGATAAGCCAGTGGATTACCTCAATATCCCGTCTGAAAACAACCCATTCTTAGGCTACAGAGCAGTTCGTATCTACCCTGAGTTTATTGAGATGTTCAAGACTCAGTTACGTGCCATATTACGTGCTTCGGCTCACGGTAACTTGAAGATTATGATTCCAATGATCTCGTCAATGGAAGAGATCCTTTGGGTGAAGGATGTATTGGCGGAAGTGCGTCAAGAACTGCGCAAAGAGGCAGTGCCTTTTGCAGAGCGCGTGCCACTGGGCATAATGCTTGAAGTTCCTTCAGTCGCTTTCATCATCGACCAGTGTTGTGAAGAAATTGATTTCTTCTCTATCGGTTCAAACGACCTGACTCAGTACCTAATGGCTGTTGACCGCGACAACGCTAAGGTTGCCAAAAACTACAACAGCTTGAACCCTGCATTCTTGCGCACCCTTGACCATGTGGTACGTGAAGTGCATCGTCATGGCAAATGGATTGGCTTGTGTGGCGAGCTAGGTGCGAAAGGCTCCGTACTGCCACTATTAGTTGGCTTAGGTTTGGATGAAATCAGTATGAGCGCGCCAAGTATTGCTGCAACTAAAGAGCGAATTTCTAAGCTTGATAGCCGTGAATGTCGCCAACTACTTAACCGCGCGATGGATTGTCGCACTGTTCAGGAAGTTGAGCATGTTCTTGCTCAGTTCCGCATGACTCAAACAGAGGCGCCTATGGTGTCGAAAGACTGCATCAGCCTTGACCGAGATCTACGTAGTAGAGAAGAAGTAATTAAGACGCTTGCTGACAACTTGTTTATTACTGGCCGCTGTCGATACCCGAATAAACTGGCTGATGACTTGTGGGCTCGTGAGGATGTCTTCTCTACTGGACTAGGCTTCGGTTTTGCTATTCCTCATACCAAGAGTGAGCATATTGAGCAGTCTGCAATTAGCGTGTGCCGTTTAGCTAAACCTATTGCTTGGGGTGATGAAGAAGCACAGTTCATCATCATGCTAACTTTGAATAAACACGCTGCTGGTGACCAGCATATGAAGATTTTCTCTAAACTGGCGCGCAAAATTATGCATGCAGACTTTAGGGAGCAGTTAATGACTGCAAGCAGTGATACTCAAGTCGAGGCGCTGTTAAAACAAGAGCTTGAGCTCGTATAAGTTCCCCCCCCACCCCCCGTTTATGCTTTTGGCTGTGGCGCTCTGCGGAATCACAGCCTTTTTTATAAGGACTATTTAATGGAAACGATTAAAGTCGGTTTAGTTGGCTTCGGTATTTCGGGGCAGTGTTTTCAAGCGCCAATTATCAGCGATTGCCCACAGTACGATCTTATTGCGGTTGTCTCTAGCAACGAAGAGAAAGTAAAAGCCCAACTTCCAAATGCAGAGGTTTATCCTAACCTCGAAACCATGCTTGAGCACGCCGACATCGAACTTGTCGTGGTCTCGACACCCAATCATTTGCATGTGCCGCAGGCTATGGCATCGCTGCAAGCAGGTAAGCATGTGGTGGTAGAAAAGCCGTTTTCCGTGTCATACCAAGAGGGTAAAGCGCTGTTAGATATTCAGGCTACCTCGGGTAAGGTGCTGACGGTTTATCAAAGCCGTCGTTTTGATGGCGACTTTATCACTATCAAAAAGCTGATTAGCGAAGGAAAGCTCGAAGGGATTCATACCTTTTATTCGAGTTACAATCGTTATCGACCAGAGGTAAAGGTTCGGTGGCGTGAACAAGACGTTCCTGGTGCGGGAATTCTCTATGATTTGGGCGCACACTTAATTGACCAATCTATCGCGCTGTTTGGCAATCCAGATGAGGTGACGGGCATACTACGTAACCAAAGGCCGGGAGCAGAGGCTGTCGACCACTTTCATTTAGTGCTCCATTATCCAGAACGTGAAGTTATTGTCCATGGCAACTGCTTGAGCACTACAGAAGGGCCAAGATTCCAGATTTACGCCAACAATGGCAGCTTGATCAAATATGGTATGGATAGCCAAGAGGACTTCCTTCGAGATAAGAAAGGGCCGAACACTCTAGGCTGGGGCCGTGAAAGCGAAGATCTTTACGGTCTGTACACCAATGAAAATGGCGTTCAGAGTAGTATTGCTACCGAACTCGGCTGTTATCAAAACTTCTATCATCAACTGGCAAATGCCATTCGCTTCGGTGAATCAGTCCCCGTTCCAGCACATGAAGCTTTGAGTGTTATTGCTGTGATAGAAGCGGCTTATTTAAGTGCTAAAGAGAAACGTCGAGTGAAATTACAGGAGCTTCTATGATTACCGATCTAAACCAACTATTGGCGCAAGAAGCTGAGTTACAGTTTACCGAGTTTGATAATCAAACAGCGTGGGAGTTGGGCAGCTTGATTAAAAATCGTGCTGAGGCGAAACAGGTTAACGTAGCTATCGAGATTGTATGTAACGGCCACCGCTTGTTTAGTTTTGCCATGCCTGACACGACTCGTGACAATCAATGCTGGATTAAGCGCAAGCGTAACGTGGTCGACCGTTATCAACATAGTTCTTGGTATATGGGCCAGTACTATAAGGCGAAAGGTAAAACCATTGACCAAGCATCCTTAGTTGATGCAAAAGAGTTTGCTCCCTACGGTGGTAGTTTTCCTTTGATTATTCGAGGCGTGGGTGTTGTTGGCTCTATCTCTGTATCTGGTCTTCCTCAGTATGAAGATCACAAGCTAGTGGTAGATACGATTTCTGACTATCTCGCAGATGAAAGGGTATAACTATGGACATATTACAAAAGGCACGTGATGTAATAGCCCAGGAAGCGGCCGCTATTGCCAGTATCGAAGTCGATGACAACTACGAGAAAGTAGTAAAGCTTATCTTAGATTGCGACAGTAAGGTAATTACCACAGGGATAGGTAAGGCAGGATTGATTGCGAAAAAGATGGCCGCCACCTTAAGTTCCACTGGTAGCCCAGCCGTGTTCCTTCATGCTGCTGAGGCAGCCCATGGCGATCTCGGCATCGTCAATAGCAATGATATCCTTATTGCCTGTTCAACCAGTGGTAAATCACGTGAGGTGATTGAGATCTTAGAGCTAGCACGTCACCTTGGTGTCAGACACATCGTTGGTATTACCTCGCATCCAGATTCAGAGCTTAGAGAACATTGTGAATATGTGCTGAATATGGGACAGCACAAAGAGGCGTGTCACCTAAACTTAGCACCGACGACCACAATTGCCGTGATGCTGGCGATTTGTGATGCGATATCAATGTCTGTTTCAGAAGCGAAAGGGTTCACCAAACAAGAGTACGGCCTTAGGCATCACGGCGGCTACTTAGGAAGAGCCTCGCGAATCAACAATAATTGATTGCGTGACATCTCAATATTAGCAAGAACGCACATTTTTCTAGTTTATCGAACATCTAACCTACATATCGCGGCGCGTTGGTTATTTAAGCTTGTTTACAAATTCATAACAACTCGTGCTTTGGGGCACTTGCTCCCTGTGGTTGAAAAAACTAACCAAGTACATTCCATATGAGGAGGTCAATTTGAATACTACGAAATGGGTTAGCGTGACTCTAAATCCTGCTATAGACCTGTCTGCGGAAGCGGACAATTTTTCGGTTAATCAAGTTAATATAGTCAAAGAGCAGCACAGCTACGCTGCTGGCAAAGGGATAAATGTCGCTAAGGTGATGTCAGATCTTGGTGCATCAGTCACTTTGACAGGGTTCCTTGGCCACAACAATCAAGAGTTATTCGATAAGATGTTTGACGCTAGTGGGCTAGATGCGCAGTTTGTTAGCGTGGATGGCACCAACCGAACCAATATCAAAGTCCACGCTCGTAACGGAGAAACAACCGACATTAATTTTGGTGGCTTTTCCGTACAGCCTAATCATATCGAACGGCTTCATCGCAAGCTTTTAGAACTTGCGTACGACCATGAAGGTTTTATTTTTGCCGGTAGCCTGCCTGAAAATATTGATGAAAACGTAGTTACAAGTTGGATGCGAGAGCTAAAACAGCTCGGAAAAAAGGTCGTTCTTGATAGCAGTAAAGCCATGCTGAAAGCCGGTGTTTCTGTTCAGCCTTGGTTGATTAAGCCCAACGAAACAGAAGCTTCTGAACTTCTTGGCCGCGCAGTAGGCTCTATCGAAGATGGCGTCACTGCCGCTCAAGAGTTAGTAAAGCTTGGCATTGATAATGTTCTTATTTCAATGGGTGAGAAAGGTGTAATTTGGGCGACTGAAACAGAAGTATTAGTTTCGACGCCTCCGACGGTTAAACCTGTCAGCACCGTTGGGGCGGGTGACTCTGTGGTCGCAGCATTCTGTTGGGCGAGTCAGTTTGACAATCCCTACAGGCAGATTGCCAGTGCGACAGCGATAGGAGCTTTGGCGGTATCTCAAGTGGGGGTTGGCGTTGCCTCAATTAATTTACTTGATGAAATGCTCAAGCAAGTTCTTGTTCAGCGGTATGTGATTTAAATGATGCATGGGGCCAGGTATGAGATTAAGTGATCTCGCTAAGTTAGCTGGTGTGTCTAAAACGACGGCGAGTTATGTATTAAGCGGCAAAGGTGACCAATATCGAATCAGTTTACCCACACAGAACAAAGTATGGGCACTAGCCGAGCAGCATAACTATCGACCTCATATTGCTGCTAGAGTGTTACGTGGAGGTCGAAGTCAACTGGTTGGCGTTGTATTACCTAATTTGCACGAGCCAAAGGCAATGAAATGTTTGGCGAGAATAGAAAAACTCTCTCGAAAACTCGGGTATCGTCTTTTCATCAGTTGTAGTGAATCCTCAGATACGTGTGCAGAAGATTTGTACCGCGATATGTTGCTGCAAGTCGATATTGCGGTCTGGATAACTCAAAATCAAAACGAGTTAGGCCTACAAACTGATGTGCAAGTGCAATACCCAAGAGCAGACAAACCGACCATCAAGTTGATGGAAGCTATTATACGTAAAAAAGAAAAACAGTAATGACGTCGCTATTTAAAGTTGCCAATCGGATAGTACTTTCCTACTAACAGATGTGTCAGAGAACATAGATTGGTGTTCAAAAATACTATTGAGTGAAGATTTGTACTATTCCCGCAGGATGACTTTGTTGTTCAAATGGAACAGAAAAAGTATTTAAATCATTATTATAAGTAGAGGTAAATTATGATTACAACGACAGTTTTTCCAGGTCGTTATGTTCAAGGTAAAGGTGCTAGAAAGCTTCTTGGTGAAGAGCTTCAACGATTTGGACAAAAAGGTATGATGATTTGTGACCCGTTTGTTTATGACAATATTTTGTCCGAGTTTGAATCCTATTTAAGTCAAGTAGAGGTTGATATTGTCTCTTTTTCTGGGGAATGTTGTGATCACGAGATTTCTCGATTAGTCGATCGCTTAACGAGCCGAGGCGGGCAGTTTGTCGCTGGCCTTGGTGGCGGCAAAACCATTGATACCGCTAAAGCAGTCGCGCACTTTGCTGAGGTTGCTGTGGCAGTTGTTCCTTCTTTAGCCGCAAGTGATGCCCCTTGTAGTGCGCTTTCGGTTATTTATACACCGCAGGGTGAATTCGATCGTTATTTGATTCTGCCGCAAAACCCTAACTTGGTTTTAGTCGATAGTGAAATCATTGCTAAAGCCCCGACTCGTTTGCTAGTGGCTGGTATGGGTGATGCTCTAGCTACTTGGTTTGAAGCAAATTCTTGTATGCAAAGCTTCGCGACTAATATGACAGGTCGCTTAGGATCGATGTCAGCATACGCGCTGGCAGAGCTTTGTTACAACACTTTGTTAGAATATGGTCATCTTGCCAAAGTATCGAATGATGAAGGGGTAGTAACCACAGCGTTGGAGCGTGTTGTTGAAGCCAATACATTGCTCAGTGGCTTAGGTTTTGAAAGTGGCGGCCTTGCAGCTTCGCACGCTATCCATAATGGTCTAACTGTACTAGAGCCAACTCACTCCTATTTACATGGTGAAAAGGTTGCGTTTGGTGTTCTTGCCTCACTATACCTAACAGGTAAAGATCCACAAACTATCGAGCAGGTTTACCAGTTCTGTGAACAAGTCGGTCTTCCAACTACGCTGGCGGACATAGGTCTTGAACAAGTAGATGATGCTGATCTAGTTCGAGTAGCACAAGCGGCATGTGCCGAAGGTGAAACCATTCATAACGAACCTAACCCAGTTGATCCAGACGCGGTGTTTGCCTCTATTAAAGCCGCAAACGCAGAAGGTTGTCGACGCAAAAGCTCTTAGTTTCAAATAGCGAACCCATACCAAATGCCAATTTTGCGTTATCAACTACAATTTAATCAATCCATTCAGAACGTGAATAAAAGAGGCTTCTTGTCGGAGTCTCGTCCTACAACAATAAGCGGAGCTAGGTGTGTTCGATTTGCCGAAGGCTCCATATAAAAGGGGGCTAAAATTGAGTTTAACTGTAATTAGTCGCACCATATTGGGCTTTAGTATCGTTGTTTCTTTGATGACACTCTTGGCGGGGATGGGCTTCTATGCCCAAAAGCAATCATCAAGTGCCTATAAAGAAACAGCAGAAACGCTAATTCCAATCATGGAGCGTAGCTACCAACTTGCCATTATCGCGCAAAACGTTAATAGAGCTGTGAGTCAACATGCTAATGCTCTCAATAATCAACAACGCAATCTGCTAGAGCAAGAGTTTGATGCCGCCGTCAAACAATATAAGGACCTGCGTTCTTCATTGAGCAGCTCTTTAGCAGATCAAGCTGAGTTCAATCGTTTGTTGGAACAAGCTGATCAAGCCTTCTCTCAAGCATTTGCTTTGGGACAACAGCAAATAAATGCTACAAATGAACTGGCGACGACACGAGATGTTTCGCGCGCCGAGATACAGAACTACACTGCAAGATGGATTACTTTCGATGATGAGAGAGATGCAGCAGTGTTACTTGCTAGCAATCTAAGTTTGGTAGAAAGCTTCGCGGTTTCAGTTATTGCCGATAGCTTAACCCTTGCACAAGCAACCCTAGGTGGCGTTAGTAACATTGAAAATTTGGATCTGCTCAATAACATTAAGCAAAAACTATCCACCAATGCGTTAAAAGCCGTTTCTCGAATAGAAAAACTTACCGATATGGCACCGAACTCAGCCGAGAAACTTAAGCCCTTTGTAGAGTTCCTTAATTTCTCGGTTAACGATGAGCGAGGCTATTTATCTCTGCAGATCAAGTTGGTCTCATTGGGTGAACAGATAAATAAAAACCTTGTTGAAATCGGTTCATTGGTCAATCGAGGTGCGAACAACCTTGATGAACTATCTCAATCTATAAACGCATTAGTGGCGAGTACTAACCAGAAAGTGGAACAAGGTGCTGACTCAAATATTCTAATGACTTCGATGTTGTTTATCGTGGCGATAGTGGTCAGTGTTTTGATCGTGTTGAGTCAAATTCAGAGTATTAAGATGCCACTGAAAAGTATCACCAATGCACTCGCTGCATTAGGCAATGGTCAGATCGATCAGCATATCGTTCTTAAGAAGAAAGATGAGTTTGGTGAGATTGCTGGTGGCATTAATCAACTAACCAATAAACTTGGTGGTGTGCTTTCCGAGCTAAAAGAGAGTTCAAATACGCTTTCTAATTCGGCTCAGGGTGCACTCGATGTAGCAACTAAATCGGAAGAGATGTTGGAAAGCCAGAAATTTCAAACTAGTTCAGTTGCTACAGCGGTTACCGAAATGGAGTCTGCGGTGTATGAAGTGGCGAGAAATGCAGAATCTTCATTGGGGCAAGTGTTAGCAATTCGCGAATTAGCATCCACAGGTAAGTCGAAGATGGATATGTCGATTAACTCGATTAACGAGCTTGATTCAGACATTAAATCGGCGGCTCAAACCATAGGTCAGATGAAGCAAGAGTCTGAAAATATTGAAGGGATTCTTGAAGTGATAACCGGTATTGCAGAGCAAACTAATCTACTCGCTCTTAATGCGGCCATTGAAGCCGCTCGCGCTGGGGAACAAGGTAGAGGCTTTGCTGTTGTTGCAGATGAAGTGCGCAATCTAGCCAGTAAAACGCAGAGCTCGACGGAAGAGATTTATCGTATGATTCAGTCACTGCAAAAGATCTCGACGTCCTCTGTAGACATTATGCAGAAAAATAGTCAAACCGCGAAAGAGGTGGTGGATAACTCTCAACATGCGGCTACTTCGTTGCTGGAAATTTCAGCTGCCATTGATTCTGTTGCGAATATGAGTGAACAAATCGCGTCTGCCGCGCAAGAGCAGTCCCATGTGTCGAAAGATATTACGGAAAATGTAGTGGCTATTTCTGACTCAGCGGACCAAATACATCAACTATCGCGGGGTAATCGACGAACCTTTGAAGACTTAATGTCGCTTTCAGACCAGCAAGCGAAAATCACAGAACAGTTCAAGATGTAGGGAAAAGACAATGAAGAAACTCACACTCACATTATGTCTATGTGCTGGATTTGTTTACGCTGACTCTTCGGTTGAAGTATTGCATGGTTGGTCATCCGGTGGTGAAGCTGCTGCTGTAGAAGTGTTAAAGAATAACCTACTTGAACAGGGCATTGAATGGAAGGACTTAAAAATCGCTGGGGCAGCAGGCGCCAACGCTCAAAATTATCTTCGTGTGCGAGCAGCCTTTGGTAATCCACCAACAGCGGTGCAAATGGGTGGAACCAAATTGACTGAATGGGCTTCTGAAGGGGTGATGGCAAACATTAACAGCGTCGCGCAACAGGGTAACTGGGATCAAATCGTCCCGCCAGCACTTCAGAAATTCTCAAAATATGAAGGTAAATGGGTCGCTTCTCCTGTCGGGGTTCACCGAACTAATTGGATATGGGCCAACAAGCAGATCTTTGATGAGCTAAATATTGCAGTTCCAAAAACGTTTAACGAGCTAATGGTTGCTGCTAGCTTAATTCAAGCATTTGGTTATATTCCGTTCGCAGGTGGCGGCCAAACTTGGCAAGAAGTGACCATTTTTGACAGTGCGGTACTAAGTGCAGGAGGCTTAAAATTTTATCGCAAAGCGTTTGGAGATTTGGATTATAACAGTTTAAATAGCGATACAATGGCTCAGGCATTTGAACAGTTAAGGCAGTATCGCGGCTATGTTGATGCTGACTACCCTGGGCGGGATTGGAACAAAGCCACAGCTATGGTGATGCGTGGTGATGCCGCGATGCAAATCATGGGTGACTGGGCTAAAGGCGAGTTCATTAACAATGGTAAAGTGCCAAACAAAGATTTCCTCTGTTTCCAATATCCAGGCACTGATGGTGCCTTTGTATTTAATTCTGACCAGTTTGGAATGTTTGATGTGTCTCAAGAGAAGAAAGGGGCGCAAGAGACCATGGCGAAAGCGGTCATGGAGCCGGGATTTCAAGCTAAGTTTAATCAAGTTAAAGGTTCTGTTCCGCCAAACTTAGAAGTTAGCGGTGATGGTTTTGATGCTTGTGCTAAGAAATCGATGGCTGATTTGAAGCAAGCAGTAAAGCAAGACTCTATGGTAGGCAGTATCGCACATGGTCATATGGTGTCGAGCGAAGTTCAAAGTGCGATTTATTTGGTCGTTGGTGAGTTCATGAACTCGAACATGAGTGCAGAAGATGCGTCTAAAGTACTCGCTGACGCTATTGCTTTTCTTAAATAGCGACTTAGGTGTATGATTCATAGAGATGGTTTCAATTTTCCTAGCTAAAGATCAAGCTTGTAATTCTGCTAGGCTTTGTTGCAGAAATCGAATCAACTAAATCAGAATCTTACGATCAGATCAGGTACATTCATTCACTGACTTTAGTTTCATGCCGAAGCCTCGCTACAAAACCACTAATTAGCGTAAGTACAATAACTCACTCATCAACCGAGGTTCACTCACGTTTTGGATTGGCGAAGAAGCGATAACTGAGTGGAAACAACCTAAACAGGGTAGGCGTGGTAGACCACGATTGTTTAGTGACTTAGCTATCACGACTGCTCTCATGGTAAAGCGCATTTTTTCCTTGCCTTTAAGGGCTTTGCAAGGCTTTATCGACTCGGTTTTTAGATTGGCAAATGTTCCATTGGTTTGTCCCCACTATACCTGCATAAGTCGCCGAGCAAAGGATGTCGAGGTTTGCTTTTAAACCTCTTCACGAGGCACTATTCAGCACCTAGCCATTGATGCAACTGGACTTAAGGTATACGGTGAATGGAAAGTGAAAAAGCATGGAACCGATGGTAAGCGCCGAGTCTGGCGTAAACTCCATCTTGCCGTTGATACCGATACTCATGAAATTATCGCAGCTGAGCTGACACTATCAGGCGTGACAGATTCGGAAGTACTCCCCAATCTACTCAAACAAACACGCCGAGTCATCAAGGTGATCTCGGGAGATGGTGTATACGATACAAGGGAGTACCACAGGGCGATTAGGGTTAAGAAAGCGATATCTCTAATCCCTCCGCGTGAAGAAGGAGCAGCCTTCTGGGAAAAGGAGCATCCACGCAATCTGTCGGTTGGCTGCCAGAAACTCTATGGGTCGAAAAAAAAGTGGAAACAGAAGTATGGTACCACAGACGTTCACTGTCTGAAATCGCTATGTGTCGCGTGAAACAGTTACTTGGCGCCTCACTCACTTTTCGTAATTACAATGCACAAGTTGGGGAGACTTACGCCTTGATCAAAGCCCTCAACAAGTTAACTGGGATAGGTATGCCCGAAACTCAGTGTGTCGTTTAAAAAGTGTACGATTTAGCTAGCATCCGCTCTTTAGCAGAGTTCTGCAACAAAGCCAACTAAAAATATAGTCCCTTAATCCAATTTAATTAGCTATAGAATATCTTTATCTTCTTCATCCCACTCCCAAGTGATGTTAAAATCACCAATGCTCATAAGGATTGATCGTACGTAGAAGAAAATTATAATGATGGCGAACAGACCTAAAATATACATTACCAAGGTAACCTCGTACCGTCATAAAGTAAAAAAGAACCAGAATCAGTATCCGTACATTTATTTATTAGTTCAATCATAGACTTTACGCTTTCATTTGGACTTATTTTAGCATTTACTCCCCCCATGTCTGTTTGAACCCATCCTGGATGAATAGCTAATGCTTTAATTTTGTCGTCAGATAAATCGATAGATAGAGTTCTAATGACTTGATTTAGAGCAGCTTTAGATGCTCGGTAACTATATCTGCCCCCTGATTGGTTGTCATCGATACTAGCCATAATCGAAGTCATTCCTACAATAGTTTTATGCTTACCAATTTTTAGGCTTTCAACTAAAGCTTGGGTAACAAGCACTGGTGAAATAGTATTCGTGATCATTACGTTCATCCATTCCATCATATTCATTGTTCCAAAGCTTTCACATCGATTACCATCTATTCCAGCATTGTGAATTAAAATGTCAATTTCTTTACCTCTAAAATAATCAGACAATTGATTAATTTGTTCTTCTTTTGTTACATCAAGTCTATATAGGGTTATATTGTCATTTCTTTCTGCAATACTAATTAAGTTTAATGAATTTTCTCGATTTCTGTAACATGCAATAACCTGACATCCTAGATTTGAATATTGGTTTACAAACTCTAAACCTAGACCTCTATTGGCACCGGTAATAAATACTGTAGGCATGAATATGTCCTATTTTAAATAACTTATTTATAGTCATAGCAACTGTTGACTTAGCTACTATTCAAATATTTCGTAAGTTATAAAAGTCAATCTGTGTTAATTTTACGATGTGATTCGTAATGTTTTTATTTTATCCATATTAATTTGGTAGTAAAATAGCATTTATAACAAAAGTGTTTATTAGTAATGGCAATAATGTCGATATTTATTCTGGCTATATTATATGAGTTATTTTTAGAGTTGTTATGGGCTTTGTTGCTGAATTCAGCTTACGAGTAGACGCTAGCTAAATTGTACATCTTTTAAACGATATACTGAGTTTCGGGCATACCTATCCCAGTTAACTTGTTGAGGGCTTTGATCATGGCGTAAGTCTCCCCAACTTGTGCATTGTAATTACGAAGAGTGAGTGATGCTCCAAGTAACTGTTTCACACGATACATAGCGGTTTCAGGCAGTGAACGTCTGTGGTAACCATACTTCTGTTTCCACTTTTTGTTTGAGCCATAGAGTTTCTGGCATCCAACCGCTAGATTGCGTGGATGCCCCTTTTTCCAGAAGGCTGCTCCCTCACGCGGAGGGGTTAGAGGTATCGCTTTCTTAACCCTAATCGCCCTATGGCATTCTCTTGTATCGTATGCGCCATCTCCCGAGAGCTCCTTGACGGCTCTATGGGTTTGTTTGAGTAGATTGGGGAGTACTTCCGCATCAGTCACGCCTGATAACGTCAGCTCAGCCGCGATAATTTCATGAGTATCAGTATCCACAGCAAGGTGGAGTTTACGCCAGACTCGACGCTTACCATCGGTTCCATGTTTTTTCACTTTCCATTCGCCCTCACCGTATACCTTGAGTCCAGTTGCATCAATGGCTAGGTGCTGAATAGTGCCTCGTGAAGGAGTTTTAAAACAAACCTCTACATTCTTAGCTCGGCGACTTATGCAAGTATAGTGGGGACAAACCAAAGGAACATTCGCCAATTTAAAAACGGAGTCGATAGAACCTTGCAGCGCCCTCAAAGGTAAGGAGAAGATACGCTTTACCATAAGAGCAGTTGTGATAGCTAGGTCACTAAACAATCGTGGTCTACCACGCTTATCCTGCTTAGATTGTGTCCACTCAGTTATCGCCTCTTCGTCAATCCAAAACGTGAGTGAACCTCTGTTGGTCAGGGAGTTATTGTACTGTTTCCAGTTAGTGGTTTTGTAGCGAGGCTTCGGCATGAAATTAAAGTCAGTGAATGAATGTCCCTGATCTGATCGTAAGGTTCTGATTTAGTTCATTCGATTTCTGCAACAAAGCCTTTAGTGTTCTTAAAAATGACAAACCCAGTCTTAGACTGGGTTTAAAGTGGCGAACTATGTATGTTCTGTTCGATTCTTATCTGTAAGAGGCTACGTATTTTTCGTTGCGTTTGTCCAAACTTCCACTGAATCGTGTAAGTAATAGGGCAACAAAAACAACCACTGATCCAATCCATGGTGTGTGCATTAGCCCAGCATTTGAAACCACCAGACCTCCGCCCCATGAACCCAGTGCGATACCAACGTTGAATGCTGCGATATTTAGGCCTGAAGCAACATCCACTGCATCAGGAGTGTATTTTTCAGCCAGTTTTACTACGTAGACTTGAAGGCCAGGAACATTGCCAAAAGCAAACGCACCCCATACTAGAATGGTAATAACTACTGCAGTTTGGTTTGTTGCTGCGACATTAAATACAAGAAGAACAACGATCAAACCAATGAAAATTGCAGTTAGCGCTTTGATCGGTCCCATCTTGTCGGCCATTTTTCCGCCCCAAATATTACCGATTGCTACAGACACACCATAAACTAGCATAATCAGACTAATTGCATTCGATCCGAAACCTGATACCTCTTCAAGGATTGGGGCTAAGAACGTAAATGCAGTGAAAGTACCACCGTAACCTAATGCAGTGATCGCATAAACTAATAGAAGTCGAGGTTGAGTCAATACTTTCAGTTGTGATGATAGTTTAGTTGCTGGTGGTTGCTTAAGATTGCTTGGTACCAAAATAGCGCTGCCAATCAGAGCAATTAGGCCGAGAATCGCAACAATTAAAAATGTTGACTGCCAACCAAATGTTTGTCCAATCCACGTACCAAGAGGTACGCCAGTAACTAACGCAACAGTTAGACCTGTGAACATAATAGCAATTGCACTAGCTGCCTTTTCTTTAGAAACCAGACCAGTTGCGATTGTGGAGCCAATAGAAAAGAACACGCCGTGAGCTAAGCCTGTTAAAATTCGAGCAGTGACCAATGTGTTGTATTCTGGTGCTTGCCACGCTAATAGGTTACCAAGTACAAACAGCGCCATTACCGCCATTAATACATATTTTCGTTTCCAGTTGCCTGTCAGCGCAGTTAAAACGGGAGCACCAATCGCAACGCCAAGTGCGTATAGGCTAACTAAAAGACCCGCTGAAGGTAACGATACATTTAAGTCTGTTGCCATTGTAGGGATTAGCCCGACAATAACAAACTCTGTGGTTCCTATAGCAAAGGCGCTAAGCGTCAATGCTAATAATGCTAAAGGCATAATATTTCTCTCTCTTAATCAGTGGACGTTAATAACCGAAACAGTTTCAACGTTTCAGTGGTTGAATTATTGAATAGAACTTAATTGTAAAAAATAGTATTTATTACAAAATACTTTTGCTAATTTTGATGTAAATGGTTCAGGGGGAATAGAGCATGTTAACTAGGTCAGATGAACTTGAGATTCTTATCACTGTCGTTGATAGTGGTGGATTTTCTTCTGCAGCAAACTCACTAGGGATTCAGGTGGCAAGGGTTTCCAGGGCAGTAAGCAAAATAGAATCTCAATTGGGTATCACACTTCTGAATAGGACAACGCGAAGGGTAGAAGTTACAGAGGAAGGCCTTCAGTTTGTTGAGTCTGTTCGTAAAGGATTACGTGAAATTCAAGAAGCTGAGGAAGATATAATTACAAGAGGTGAGCTACCTAAAGGACGGCTCAGAGTAGACGCGGCTAGTCCCTTTGTTTTACATCAACTGGTTCCATTAATTCAGCCATTTAAGGAGGCTTATCCAGATATACAACTAGATTTAACCTCTAATGAAGGATTTGTTGACTTATTGGAAAAGAGAACTGATGTTGCGATTCGAATTGGGCAATTAGCCGATTCTACATTGCATGCAAAACCGCTTGGTACTAGCCCGTTATTTATCGTTGCATCTCCGAGTTACTTGGCAAGAAAAGGGTTTCCCCAATCAACGAGCGACTTGAAACAGCATAGTTTGATTGGCTTTTCAGGACCTAAGGTTTTAAATGAATGGCCTCTTAGGGGGTTTGATATTGGAACTCCAGATCTAATATCTAGTAGTGGTGAAACCATAAGAAAACTAGTACTTGAAGGGAATGGGATTGCTTGCCTTTCCGGGTTTATGGTGAAACAAGACTTAGATTCGGGTCGACTCGTAGCATTACTAGAGTCAGAAAAAACTGTCAGCACAGGGAGAGAGCAGGTAAATGCGGTTTTCTACAAGTCATCTTCTTTATCTAAACGAATAACAGCATTTATAGATTTTATTCAGCCTAGACTTACATTGCGGTGAGTGAATTCTTGTTAAAATAACAAAAGAGTTTTTTCATTATTGGTCTAATTCGAGCGGATCGTAGTGCGTGATCGTAAGCATTAATTGCGTATGTTCTAATTTGATTGGCTAAAGAGATCTTCTTTCCACAACATAGTAAGGTATTGGATGTGAGTTGAAAAAATATTTTAAGTACTGAACAAGAGGTTCCAAGGGGGGATTACCAACTCGATTTTTTGGAGCAGGTAATTGAAACCTCCTATTGTTTCAATCAGCTTATTGGAAGTGAGGGAGGACTTCGCGAGCAATTTCTTTTAGTGCATTTTCAATAGGCTGGCGATTTCTTCTGAAGTGTAAACCGATATGGTCCACCCCGATATTTTTCATAGCCTCTAGCTCGGTAATTAATCCTTCCACACCAGTCTGAACTCCAAAATGATGCCTAATGATAGGGGCATTAGGATCATCAACTAAGTCGAGGTGAATGAAACTGATATAAGGTTTATCTCCTGCAACCTTACGCCAAAGCTTAACGCGATTTTCATGGTCTTGTGGTGTACCTGGGTACGCAAGCCAACCATCTACATTTGCGCCGATCCACTCAGGATTTTGTTGAGCTAATCCCGCTACATAGATAGGAATGTCTTTAAACTCGGGGAGCAACTGAAGCCCGTCTTTGAGTTTAGAGTTATTCGTATCTTTTAGTATTTCCAGACTGTTGCGAAATACTTCACTACGGTTGTTAAAATCCACATCAAATAGTGGATACTCGCTCGGGCGATCTCCACTAGCAACACCAAGAATTAAACGATTGTTGCTTAGTTCATTGATTGTTGCGGCTGCTTTTTTAACAATCCAAGGCTCTCGTAACGGCAGAACAATAGCAGCTGTACCTAATAAGATGTTATTGGTACATGCTGATAGATAACCTAGATAACTGAACGCTTCAAAAACTTGAGCAGCATCACCAAAATTTGGATCATAAATCGGAACATCTCTAATCCAAGCTGCTTTGAAACCAAGTTCATCTGCCAGCATGATCCGTTCTTTATGTTCAGTCATATCAGGAACGCCAAATGGTTTATGTTGGAGTAAACGTTTTGTTTGGCCTTCTCGAGTCCAATCGTTATCTAAGGGTAGCTCTACTCCAATAGAAAAAGAAGTATTTAGATTTTTATGCATAATATTGCCTACCAGAAAATGTTAATATCACTTAGTGGTGAGATTTTGATCTCACTCAATGAAATTATTTCATCTTCAAAGTAAGAAAAAGTGCCTAAACGACAAAACAGTTTTGTATAAATAGGCTACACACTAAAGAAAATTGAAATTCTTGACCAATAGTTCTTCCTTTATAAAGTTAATAAACGAACTTATTCTTCTCGAGGTTCCTGCGTTTTTGTAATAAACGGCGTGGATAGGTTGTTTTACCTCACGCGAATACTCGCTAAGTACCTCCACTAAGTGGCCACATTCTCTATCTGAGTGTGTCATGAAGTCCGATAAACATGCGATGCCTGCTCCTTGAAGTGCGAGGCATCGAATAGTCTCACCATTGTCAGACCTAAGGCTGCTGTTAATTCTTAGCAACTTGTTGTTCTTATCCATAATTGGCCACTCTTTTAATGATTCAGGTTGGCTAAATCCTATCAGTTTGTGATCAAGCAATTGTTCTACCGATGATGGTGTTCCGAAATTGCTGAGGTATTCAGGGCTAGCGACCATTCTAATTCGACTATTTCCTATGAATGTCGCTCGTAACGTTGAGTCTTGTAGTTCGCCTATACGAAAAGCTATGTCAGTTTTCGTTCCTAAGAGGTCGATGTTTCCTTCACTGGAAGTTAGTTCAAGGTCTACATCTGGATAACGGGATTGATACTGTGCAATATGTGGAGTCAATGCATGCAATAAAAATGGAGTAGCAGCATTTATCCTTAGTAAACCTGAAGGATTAGATTTTTGACTTTGAAGTTGCGCTTCAGCAAGTTCCACTGCATCTAAGATCTCTCTTACTTTGTCAAGATAGATTGCTCCTTCATTCGTTACATCTAACTTACGAGTAGTCCTGTTTAGCAATGTTGTATCCAACTTGCTTTCTAGTCTTGATACTGTGCGACTGACGGCTGAAACAGTCATTGACATTAGTTTAGCCGCTGCACTAACTGAACCAGTATCAACGACGGCTACAAAGGTTTTCATTTCATCTAGAGTTGCTTTCATTGTTGATAATTTCTCAATATAGATTTGATTATTATTAACTTTACGGAAATCTTACAAACTCGTAAAGTAAATTTGAATTTTATATATCGAATAATATCAATGAGTTTAGGAGAGTTATATGAAAGTACCATCATTTGGAGTAGGAACGTTCCGTCTAGAAGGAGACGTTGTAAAAGACTCTATTAAGAATGCATTAGAAGTTGGTTATCGTGTCATTGACACTGCTCAAATTTACGGCAATGAGAAAGAGGTAGGAGAAGTTATCACACAAGCGAACTTAGGTCGTGATGAACTATTCATCACAACTAAGATCTGGGTAGATAATATGAATTCTGAGCGACTTATCCCTAGTTTGAAGGAAAGTTTGGACAAGCTTAATACTGATTATGTGGATTTAACTTTGATTCATTGGCCAGGTAGCAATAATGATGTAAAAGAATATATGACGTCATTACTTGAAGCAAAGAATATAGGGTTGACTCGTGAAATAGGGGTATCAAACTTTAACATAGACCTACTACAACAAGCTATGGATGCCGTAGGTAAAGAAAACATTGCTACAAACCAAATTGAACTTAGCCCATATTTACAAAATCGCAGCTTAGTTAAATTTATGCAGGAAAATAATATACAAGTTACATCTTATATGACACTAGCTTATGGTAAAGTTTTGGGAGATCCTGTTATTGGCGAAATCGCAGAAGAGGTTTCGGCTACACCGGCTCAGGTAGTACTCGCATGGGCATTATCTAAAGGTTACGCTGTCATTCCTTCCTCGACCAAGCGCCATAATTTGGCTAGCAATCTTGAAGCACTAAACCTTAAACTTACAGATGAAGCCATCTTCAGAATTGACTCACTGGAAAGAAATGGACGTGAAGTAAACCCTGAAGGACTTGCTCCGAAATGGAATGATTAATATGAAGTATATAGATGAAATCCCAGAATTCGCAGGTGGGTCATATCTTGTCGAGTATGAGGGATTATCTGCGATTAATACCTATAACGCCGACGCTTCTGTTGTCAGCTATGAAATTATTAGTGGTGCACTAAAGGGGACCAGTGGACAAGCAGCCTGCCAATGGAAGGTCCTAAAACAAGGGTTATATGCGATTTCATGGCAGGAAGAAAATGGAGCGACTGTCGTACATCTGGACAACTTCACTAGCGGTCAGTCTTCATCTTTCTTTACATCTAGTCATCTTGATTTTTATAGATTAGAAGGTCGCTTAAGTAAGCGTAACGGAAAATAAAAATAGGCAAATAATACAAGCTCGCTTGCTTTTAGCATTGCGAGCTTGTCATATTGGTTCTATTTTAAGTGAGTACGAATTGTCACCTAGATTAATAACATTGGAAATTGCTGAATCGTATTTACTAGATTGTAGTTGTACTATGTTTAAATGATTTTAAAAAGCAAGGGTTTGGAATATCTTTAGATGATGTAGGCTCTGGTTTAACATCAATAACTAGTTTGGGCTTTGTTGCTGAATTCAGCTTACGAGCGGACGCTAGCTAAATCATACACCTTTTAAACGATATACTGAGTTTCGGGCATACCTATCCCAGTTAACTTGTTGAGGGCTTTGATCATGGCGTAAGTCTCCCCAACTTGTGCATTGTAATTACGAAAAGTGAGTGAGGCTCCAAGTAACTGTTTCACGCGACACATAGCGGTTTCAGACAGTGAACGTCTGTGGTACCATACTTCTGTTTCCACTTTTTTTTCGACCCATAGAGTTTCTGGCAGCCAACCGACAGATTGCGTGGATGCTCCTTTTCCCAGAAGGCTGCTCCTTCACGCGGAGGGATTAAAGGTATCGCTTTCTTAACCCTAATCGCCCTGTGGCACTCTCTTGTATCGTATGCACCATCTCCCGAGATCACCTTGATGACTCGGCGTGTTTGTTTGAGTAGATTGGGGAGTACTTCCGAATCTGTCACGCCTGATAGTGTCAGCTCAGCTGCGATAATTTCATGAGTATCGGTATCAACGGCAAGATGGAGTTTACGCCAGACTCGGCGCTTACCATCGGTTCCATGCTTTTTCACTTTCCATTCACCGTCACCGTATACCTTAAGTCCAGTTGCATCAATGGCTAAGTGCTGAATAGTGCCTCGTGAAGAGGTTTAAAAGCAAACCTCGACATCCTTTGCTCGGCGACTTATGCAGGTATAGTGGGGACAAACCAATGTAACATTTGCCAATCTAAAAACCGAGTCGATAAAGCCTTGCAAAGCCTTTAAAGGCAAGGAAAAAATGCGCTTTACCATGAGAGCAGTCGTGATAGCTAAGTCACTAAACAATCGTGGTCTACCACGCCTATCCTGCTTAGGTTGTTTCCACTCAGTTATCGCTTCTTCGCCAATCCAAAACGTGAGTGAACCTCGGTTGATGAGTTAGTTATTGTACTTGCGCCAATTAGTGGTTTTGTAGCGAGGCTTCGGCATGAAACTAAAGTCAGTGAATGAATGTCCCTGATCTGATCGTAAGGTTCTGATTTAGTTGATTCGATTTCTGCAACAAAGCCTCCTAAATATTCCAGTTCGAATCACGTATCTATCATCGAAAAGGCGATTTTAAACGAACTGTATTTTTCTTCGTAGTATTGGATTATTGCGAATTTAACAAATGTTATTTGTTTTTATAGCTATGAATGTTGTTTTGTTCATCTGTTAGTATGTCCTTAGTTAATGAAGGGGCTTGCTATGTCTAAATCACTGTTTCAACCAATTCAACTCGGTCAGTTGACCTTAAAAAACCGAATTGTTATGCCACCGATGACTCGCTCTCGAGCGAGTCAGCCTGGCGATGTCGCGAACGAAATGATGGCGACTTATTACGCGCAGAGAGCAAGTTCAGGTTTGATTGTCTCTGAAGGGACGCAAATTTCACCGATTGCAAAAGGTTATGCTTGGACCCCAGGTATTTATACACCCGAGCAGATTGAAGGCTGGCGTAAAGTTACCGAAGCTGTGCATGCTGAGAGCGGGACGATTTTCGCACAGCTTTGGCACGTTGGTAGAGTCACTCACCCAGATAACATCTGTGGCGAACTGCCGATGTCTTCATCAGCGTTAAAAGCGGAAAATGTGAAAGTATTCGTTGATAATGGAACTGATGAACCTGGCTTTGTTGATGTCGTACAACCTAGAGCGATGACAAAATCGGATATTCAGCACGTCATAGCAGAATATCGTCAAGCTGCATTGAATGCCATTGAGGCGGGCTTTGATGGTATTGAACTACATGCGGCTAACGGATATTTGATTAACCAATTTATTGACTCCGAAGCCAATAACCGTACCGATGAGTACGGTGGTAGTTTAGAAAATCGTCTTCGTTTTCTTGATGAAGTAGTTGCAGCATTGGTGGACTCGATTGGCGCTGAACGTGTTGGGGTGCGTCTGGCTCCTTTGACAACCTTAAATGGTACCGTAGATGCGAACCCTATCGAAACTTATACCGCTGCCGCTGCGTTACTGAATAAGCACGGTATCGTTTATCTGCATATCGCTGAAGTAGATTGGGATGATGCCCCTGACACGCCAGTCTCTTTTAAACGTGCATTACGAGAGGCTTACCAAGGCATTTTGATTTACGCAGGTCGTTATAATGCGGAAAAAGCTGAACACGCTATCAATGAAGGGCTAGCTGATATGATTGGTTTTGGTAGACCTTTTGTGGCTAATCCTGACCTCCCTGAGCGTTTACTTCACGGTTACCCATTAGCGGATCACGATCCAAACACGTTGTTTGGTGGCGGTGAAAAAGGGCTTATTGATTATCTAACATATAGAGCTTAGGGGGAAGTATGTTTAATGCATTTAAAGGTCAAGTACTAGAGACCAGTAACCGTATTGCCATGGCGCCGATGACTCGTTCACGAACGTTTCAACCTGGTGATATTCCCAACGAGATGATGGCGACTTATTATCGTCAACGTGCCAGTGCAGGTTTGATTGTTACCGAAGGTGCTCCTGTATCAGCCGTAAGTCGTGGGTATTCTATGACTCCAGGCATTTATACTGAAGAACACATTGAAGGTTGGAGAAAAGTGACCCAAGCTGTTCATGAGGAAGGGGGTAAGATATTTATCCAACTCTGGCATGTTGGGCGTCGTAGTCATTCTGATATTTCAGGAACACAACCCATTGCACCATCAGCGATCAAAATTCCAGATCAAGTATTCGGCCCACTACCTGAAGGCGGGTTTGGGATGGTAGAAACTGAGCAACCAAAAGCAATGAGTGCAGATGAAATCCAAGCTACAATTACCGATTTTGTTCAAGCAGCAAGAAATGCTATTGAAGCGGGGTTCGATGGCGTTGAAGTACACGCTGCACATGGTTACTTGTTCGATACCTTTTTACGCTTAGAAAGCAACCAAAGAATTGATCAATATGGGGGCAGCCAAGAGAATCGTATGCGTTTTTTGGTTGATACATTACAAGCTCTTACTAACGAAATTGGTGGTGGGAAAGTTGCCGTTCGTTTGTCTCCTCATATCGGAGAAGGTTTTGCAGGAGATGATGCTGAAATTGTTCCACTGACGTTGGCATTATTGGAAAAACTGCAACCGATGAACCTTGCGTATGTACATTTTTCAGAAAATATTTCGCGTTATGTAGAGGTGCCTGAAGGATTTCGTCAGCAGGTACGTCAGATTTACACTAATCCGATAATGGTTGCAGGAAAATTAACAAAGCAATCTGCACAACGCTTACTTGATAAGCAGTATGCTGATTTCGTTGCCTTTGGTACCCCTTTTGTAACGAACCCAGATTTAGTCGCCCGTTTTGCTCATGATTTGCCACTGGCTGAGTTTGATGCCAATGCTAGGTTAACCTTATATGGTGGCGGAGAGGAGGGCTACATCGATTATCCTACTTATCAGGCCTAATATATCAGGCATCAAGGGCAACTCCTCGGTGCCTTATGTTTTTCAATAAGCGAACGGAATTTAGATGGAACAATATCCAATTTGGCAATATCAAACAGAGAAGCATAGCCTTATTTTAGGTAAAGCAGAAAGCCCACAATTAGCTGACAATGAAGTTTTAGTGCAAAACAAAGCCATTGGTATTAATCCTGTAGATTGGAAATTTATCAAAGCAAATCCTTTGAACTGGCCTAATGGTCATGTCCCTGGTGTTGATGGAGCAGGTGTTATTGTACAAGTCGGTGCAATGGTTGACACGGATTTAATTGGGCGTCGAGTGACGTATCATTGCTCACTAAAACGAAATGGCAGCTTTGCTGAGTGTACGGTTTTAAATGTTGAGCGAGTGATGATGTTGCCCGAGAACCTAACATTTGAACTTGCAGCAGCACTACCTTGTCCCATGCTCACTGCGTGGCAAGCATTTGAAAAAATTCCGTCAACCCGACAAAGAGAAGTGCTTGTTGTTGGTTTTGGCGCGGTTAATAATTTGCTATCTCAGATCCTTGTTAATGCTGGCTATGTCGTTGATGTTGTGTCAGCTAGTCTTAGCGAAGAGCGTGCAATAAAGCTAGGTTTTCGCCTAGTTTATAGAGAGCAATCACAAATTGACATGAAATACTTCGCTATTTTTGATGCGATCAGTGGACAAAACGCGGCCCATTTAGTGCCACTGCTAAGAGCCAATGGACATATTGTTTGCATTCAAGATCGCATCCCTGAACCAATTGACCCTCCATTTACTCGCACTATTTCTTACCACGAAATAGCACTAGGAGCGTTACATGATTTTGGTGATAAAGAAGATTGGTATGTATTAATGCAAAACGGTGAAGCGTTACTTGAACGTATTTCAAAAGGTAGTGTTGAAGTTGGTTTACCAGTTACTTTTAAATTTGAACAATTGCTTGATGCATTGGAAAATAGCGAAGTTACTAAACAAAAAACGGTAATTACATTAAGCTAAGCTATATTGAGCACGTTCTTTTCATGGGGCCATTTCGTTAGGTCCCTTCAAGTTTGGTGTTAGTGCATTTAATGAACAGTGTATTTATCTCAATAAAACTAATTTAAGTTCTTATTATAAATATCTTATTATCCAATTTTTATTCGATGCTATATATTGCCAGTTAAATAGTCATATAAATCTTTTTTATAATCTAAAGAAGAGTTAGCTAATATCGAGGGATACATATGATTCGACACATTTTGCTTCAAAGGTTTAATCAATCATCAGAACTACCAGAAATAAATAGGTTAAAGGATGTTTTTGCTTCATTACCCAACAAGAACGAGGGCGTTCTCTCTGTTGAGTGGGGAGGAAATGATTGCCTTGAGGGCAAGAATCAAGGTACACACATTCTGTTTTGATGACGTTTGTTGATGATAAAGGTCGTGAAAATTATCTATATCACCCAGAGCATGATGCTCTCAAAAAAGAGTTTCGCCCATTACTTGATGAGATAGTTGTCTTTGACTTTACAGTCTAGTGCTTAAAAGTCAGCTATTTAAAATCAAAATGTCGCCTAATAAGGAGTCATGTCTGACCGGTGCTGACATCTCAAGTCATAAAAAAGAGAACCACTGTCCATTTGTTTTTAATGTTGTGTATTTTTTGCCGGATACGATTACCCGGCATTTTTCAATTGGTGATGTAATGATTCATGTATTAGTTAAATTGGTTGTAAAACAGGAAAGCGTGAGTGAGTTTTCCGATGCCCTAAAAAAACTAGTTACTGAGAGTAATAAAGAACTAGGAGTAATAAGATACGAAGCGTTTAAAGCAGATGAGGTGACATTTTTTATATTTGAGGAATGGGAATCTATTGAAGCATTGAATGAACATGAATCTTTGCCACACTTTTTGCACTTTGGTGAAATATCCAAAAAATGGTTGGATACCGTTGAGTTGTATAAAAATACATTACCTCTCAATTATTTTTTGAAAGAATAAGCTTAAACCATTTATCTAACTTATATCTTTTGAATATATAAGGGTTTTGGTCGTTGGAGTAGTACCACCTCGCTCAATTTTGAGTTGGTCGACCCTGCATCATAAATCTGTTTCACCAACTAAGAATCGACACTTGTGGGCAGGCAGTCGATGTTTTTCGAACTGCGAAATATGTTGAAGTCATCAAGGTGAAAGCACATTCTGGTGTTAGAGGGAATGAGATAGCGGACTCGCTAACAGCTGATGCTGCTAGAAGTGATATCGGTTGATGTAAGTACGGCGGCTTGTAGGCATAATCCAACATGCCGCTATTGCCGATTATTTGCGTTTTTCTTAATAACATATAACTGAAGACGGATACGATAAAGATAAAAATGAGGATTCAACGTTGCTTTCTATTAAGCGGTTACCTATAGAGTTATTAAGTGGAGTTATTATGTAAATATTCGATTTTACATCATATATTCCTCTTTCAATAAAAGCCAATTGTAGATTAGGTCTATGCTCTACATTGTACTCTGTACCTGATAGGCTTTAAATGTTAGATGCATGCAAAATTGGCTGTAATAGGGCGTAATGAAAAAATAGGCGCTTCATATTGTATCTTTTGGGGAGAGAAGAATTTTGCCCAGCGTTTTAGCCATCAGGGTAGAAGACGTATCCGACTTTTGTCTATGGCGGGAATGTAGATAAAATGTTTCTCGATACTCCGTCACAATCATCAAGTAACGCTCAAGGCAAAATGCGATGATAGTTAGTCTGTTATACAGTTAGTCGCATTTGTTCATGAGTACGGTATAGTTACATCGTAATGCTTGCTATTACATATTTTTTAGTTCATTTAGAATGATTATTCTTC
>NZ_JAKKCI010000011.1:0-99933 GCF_021726015.1 Vibrio sp. A1-b2 | reverse complement strand
GACATCGCCAGGCTTTTATTTAGCACCAAGCGCTAACCAATGCGGAGCGGTAGTTCAGTTGGTTAGAATACCGGCCTGTCACGCCGGGGGTCGCGGGTTCGAGTCCCGTCCGCTCCGCCACTTATTTTTTGTTATAGAAAGTGAGAGTCGTCTCATTAAAAACGAACTGCAGGGGTGTAGCTCCAATTGGCAGAGCAGCGGATTCCAAATCCGCGTGTTGGGAGTTCGAATCTCTCCACCCCTGCCATTATTAGAAGCCTCAGTCGAAAGACTGGGGCTTTTTCACATCTGTCGTTTGGCTAGTTGCTGCAATCCTCAATTGGCAGAGCAGCGGATTCCGCCAATGCCAAAAATCAGTGCGTGTTGGGAGTTCGAATCTCTCCACCCCTGCCATAATTAGAAGCCTCAGTCGAAAGACTGGGGCTTTTTCACATCTGTCGTATGGCTGGTTGCTGGAATGTTCAATTGGCAGAGCCGCGGATTCAGGCAACACAAAAAAACAAGGCCACATCGCTTATTGCTGTGTGGCCTTAATTATTGTATCAGCGCTAATCAACTAATACTTATTCAGCAGTTTCTCCGCATTCTGTTTGTTGAGCTTCAACGCCTTTTAGACGCAAAGTCATGTCCTCTAATGCTGTTATTTTTTGCTGCTTAGCCAGAGCAAATTGAGAAGCTTTTTCACGCAGTTCTTTTTCGTCAACTAGCCATTCTCGTTGTTCTTTTGCCAGTAGTTGATGAGTGCTTGGTTTTGAATGCAGGACCAGTTCATCAGGAATCAGTGAATGTACGCCTTCGATGCTAGGTTTGGCTTGTATACGTATTTCACCTGCTTGTAACGAGGTGCGGAGCATTGCTGGCGCTGTTCCCCATTCGACTAATCTTGGATTCGAACTCATGCGCTCTGTCGAAATCAATTCGGCTTCACCCAGTACCGTAAAAGTAATACTGTTTCTTGCTAAGCGTTTGATGTTACCGCTTTCGTCAGTCACTTCAGCGACAATAGTGACTAACTGGGAACCGTCTGCGACGATAGGTGTGCTTTCATCTAATAAGCGTAGGCGTATACGCGTCGGACGCCTTGCCGGATACTTCACCTCACGACAAACCACTTCGCCGTCAACTAATCCTTCAGCAACAAGGCAAGCCTCTTCAAACAGATCTGCACGGTGTTTATCTTTTACCGTCATAAAGTCATAAGCGTTTTTAAATACGGCAGGTTTAAATGGTATGCCTGTGGTGGTGTTTTTGACTGAAATGGTTCCCACTTCAACACCACAGAAAGTTAATCTAACTTGGTCTGCATTACTGCACACGATGACGTCTGAAGGAGAAATAGGCGTCATTTCATGCAGAATCGCAATGTGATAGCCGCTTTCAGCAATAGGGTGTTCCACAAGAGGATTACGTTGGCTGCAGAACAGTTCATACGCGTATTTGGGCTGACGGAATGCATCCATGATTCCGCCCCAGAACTGTTCCGGATGATAACCTCGTTGATGGTCAAAGCCATGCCATAGCGTGCCGCCTACATGCTGTCTTGGTGTTTGATAAAGGGTATTAATGCTGGTTGCGTATTGATGACCACCATCTCCAGAGCCGAGAGCATAGTGCATGGCTTGGATAATTTGAGCTTGTTCTCCCCAACTGCGATGTACGCGGCTACTTGAATTATGAGAGTTCCAGTCATCCACATTGTCTCCCCATTCACGGGTAAAGCTGGCCTTGCCTTTGAATAGGTCAAACTCAATATCGTCAGCTGAGAGTTTGTTACTTCTCATTTGATTCGGGTGGGCATAAACCATATCGGAAAACTGTTGGGCTTCAAGGTAGCTATCTAGAGGTACGATAGCGCTATGCGGTTGCTCTTCATGGACGATTTGATAGATATCTTTGAGGAAACTCTCCGGTTGGTGAGTTTCATTAAGAGCGGGTTCGAAAGCCATAACCGATGGATGATTACGATCTCGACGGATCTTCTGTCTGATATTCGATTTTGCTTGTGACACAAACTGCGGTGCATCATTCCAGAATTGCCAACCGATGGAAGGAATAAGAAGCAGCATGCCAAGTTCATCAGCCGCATCCATGAAAGCTGGAGACTGAGGATAGTGCGCTGTTCTGATGACGCGCATGCCTGCATCTCTGAGCTTTTTCACATCATACCAATGTAAGTTGTTGCTCAGAGCTGTACCAACATATGCGTGATACTGGTGACGGTTAACACCAATAAGTTTATCTTCAAATGCTTGTCCGTTGATATATAGGCCATCTTCGCCACGCAATTCGATAGTTCGAATACCAATTCTGATACGGACTTCATCCACTTTTTCTCCTGCCTGATTGAAGAGAGAACACTCTAACCAGTAAAGATGCGGAGAGTCAGGGTGCCAGAGCTTTGGATTCTCAACCGTAATCGACTGTTCTACATGTAGGTTCTGTTGACTGGTCAGTACAACATCTGTGTTGGTCGATGTAATTTCACTCCCTTGCGAGTCAATTAAGCAGGTGTGTAGGGTCAGAGTTGTGTCTTGAAGAGCTTTATTCGCTAAATGGGATTTGATACTTACAGTGGCGCTTTGTGGCGAAACCTTTTCGAAATGAACAAATATGCCGCCGCCAGCAACTTCATCGACTTGATTGGCATGGGTAATGTAGGTTTGCGTTGTGGTATACAGCCAAACATGTCGGTACATACCTCCGACATAGGTAAAATCGAGCTCGGACTGATTTTTACCAGCAGGGAAACTGGAATCATCGCTATTGTCGGCCATTACGCAGATCAGGTTGCTGGAGCCAACGTTCACATATTCGGTGATATCCAAAACCATACCGAGAAAACCTTCGTAATTTTCTCTTACTTTCTGCCCATTGATCCAAATCTGAGATTTGCCCTGAATCGCTTCGAAGTTGATGAAAATACGTTTGTTAGAGAAACCTTCGGACAGGTCAAAGTGTTTGCGATACCAGACTTCTCCCTGATCGTTGATACTTCCGCTGGCATCCTCTGGGAGCAACTCTACACAATGAGGAGCATTGATGATTTCCCACTGGCTGTCATCCAAAGACAGTTCACCCCCTTGAGGATGTGAGCCTTTAAAGAATCGCCAACCAGTACCAAAATTAAACAAATCTCTGGGAGATGATTCAGTGTGAAAGAAACCAGCCGTAGAGAATTGTTGATGGCTGGCACTCACCTTAGGTTTATTGGTTAATGAGCGATGCGATTGGCAAGGTTTGTATTCTGGGGAGCAGAGTTTGGTCATTGATGAAGCCCTAGAGAACGAAAGAGAAACAACGCTTAACCACTAAATAACTTTGAAGCGAGGTAAATAGTTCTTAACGGAGCGTTGAAGGAAAAAGAAACGGTATTTTATTAATTTTTAGCCAATAGACTTAAGGTGCACCGGATGTTATTTCGATGCATTTCATAAAAATAGAGGTCTTTTAATTTTGCTATAGAAGTCAGAGAAAATGGCGAGTTGGAAGAGGTTGTCTGAAACCTGATATCGCGTTTTTAATTGTTACAAATTTGATAAATTTTGTTCTCTTAAGTCGCAGGGCATGGTCTAAGATTTGTTAAGTAAAGGCGAATGATTCGTAATGAACTAAGGACATTTCATGACAGAACGTATTGATACCCTAGCAAGCCAAAACCAACAAACAAGGGAAATACCGCAAGAAGCATTTGACTGGTACGACGAATATGCTCATGGTCTGATCGACCGTAGAGAGTTTATGAGACGACTCTCTGGGCTCGCAGTATTGGGTTTTAGCATGACAGTACTCACTTCTGCTTTACTACCTAATTACGCTTTGGCAGAACAGGTATCTTTTAACGATGCAAAGATCAAAGCCACTTACGTGGAATTTGACTCTCCAAAAGGACATGGCAAAGGACGAGGCTATTTGGTTATGCCTCGTGAGCTGACAGGAACTGCGCCAGTAGTTTTGGTTGTGCATGAAAACCGAGGTTTGAATCCTTACATTGAAGATGTTGCAAGACGTCTGGCGATGAATGGTTATATCGCATTTGCGCCTGACGCGTTATTCCCTCTCGGTGGTTATCCGGGCAATGACGACGATGGTCGAGCGATGCAAAGCAGTATGGATAAAGCCAAGATTGAAGAAGACTTTATTGCTGCCGCAATGTTTATTAAGTCCCATGCCAATAGCTCTGGCAAATTGGGTGCTGTCGGATTTTGTTTTGGTGGCTATGTGGTGAATATGCTTGCTGCCACGATGCCAGATGCTCTGGATGCCGGAGTGCCTTTTTACGGGACGCCTGCAGCTGAAAGCATTCGTTCCAATGTCAAAGGTCCGTTGTTATTGCAGTTTGCAGAACTTGACCAGCGAGTGAATGCTACATGGCCTGATTATGAAAAAGTGCTGACGGCAAACAAAGTTCCATATACTGCGCACGTATATAAAGGCGTTAATCACGGCTTCCATAACGACTCTACAGGGCGTTATAACGAAGAAGCAGCGGAATTGGCTTGGGAACGCACCTTGACCTTTTTCGGTGAACATTTAAAAGCATAGTAAATGGAATCAAGTGGCTCTTGTATTGAATGTTAAGACCTGAACTTTGATACAAGAGCCATTACTTACTATCGCTCCCTATTTTTGAAGCTGTTATGATGTTCAAAAAGAAGGAGTAAGTTATGCCACATTTTCGTTTCCGCGCTGTAGAACCTCAAACAGTGCAAAACTTGTCAAAACCTCTCACGGATTCACTTCAGTCTTTGATGAATTCTCCTCGTGAAGATTTCACTTTCGAATATATCTACACCACTTTCTATGCAGAAGGAGAGGTGACAGCGGCATACCCATTCGTGGAAGTATTGTGGTTTGATCGTGGGCAGGAAGTGCAAGATAAAGTGGCAGCCATTGTGACCGAACAAGTGAAAGGCATTGTTGGTCAGGATTCAAATGTTGCAGTCATCTTTACCGCTCTAAGTCCTGCGGGTTACTACGATAATGCTCAGCATTATTAAGGGGTAAGTTGATGAATTCCGTTATTGATACGATTTTAAATCATCGCTCGATACGTGCTTTTAAAGATACTCCGATTACTCAGCAACAGTTAGACAGCATTATTAAGTCAGGAATTGCGGCTTCCAGCTCAAGTTTGCTTCAAGTGGTTTCTATTATTCGCGTAACCGATAAAGAGAAGCGCCAGAAGCTGGCTGAGCTATCTGGCAACCAACATTACGTTGCTCAAGCGGCTGAATTTTTGGTGTTCTGTATCGACTATCAACGTCACTATGAAATGAATCCAAATGTGAAGCCTGAGTTTATGGAACTGACACTGATTGGCGCAGTTGACTCGGGAATCATGGCGCAGAACTGCTTGTTGGCTGCCGAATCAATGGGGCTGGGTGGTGTTTACATCGGTGGTCTACGTAATTCACCAAAACAAGTAGATGAGCTACTGGGATTACCTAAATACAGCGCAGTGCTGTTTGGCATGTGTCTGGGGCACCCAGACCAAGATCCTCAGTTGAAACCGCGTTTAGGGGCGGATGTGATTGTTCACGAGAACAGTTATCAGCCTTTAAATAAAGATGCGGTTGCTGAGTACGATCAGACGATGATTGAATACTATCAAAGTCGTTCGAGCAATGTGAAACAGCAAGGTTGGTCGGATCAAATCACTGCTAAGCTGAGTCAGGAATCGAGACCGTATATGCTTGGTTATCTGAATGACAAAGGTCTAGCTCAGAAATAATTGAGATTAGAACGCAACAAAAAGCCCAGTCACTGACTGGGCTTCGTTTTAAAGTGTTTAGAGAGCGATTACGCTAATCCCTGAATAATCACAAACTTCTCAAGCAACTCTTCTTCCGTTTCTACATGCTCCGGATCCGTCACGATACAGTTGGTGATCGGGCATACAGACTGACATGTCGGAATCTCGTAGTGTCCTTTACACTCTGTACAGAGGTTTGGATTGATCTCATAGATGTTGTCACCCATAGAGATTGCTCCGTTAGGACACTCAGGCTCACACATGTCACAGTTAGTGCATTTCTTTGTGATCAATAACGCCATGGTTACTTGCCTACTGGGTTACGAGTATCTTGTCCAGCATTCAGGTTACGCATCAGTAGCGCGTAGTTAAGATCCATGTCTTGAGGCACTGGGATATAAACAAAGTGACCGTTGCCTTTTGCGTCATCAACCGCTTCAGCTTTACGGTTTTCCATTGCTTCAAGAGTGAATACAACGTTTCCTTTTGGCGTCATCAGTTCTAGGCTGTCGCCAAGCATGAATTTGTTCTTAACTTCTACTTCAGCCATATCGCCACGGCGCTTACCTGTAAACTCACCAACGAACTGTTGAGCATCAGACACTGAGTAGCCGTAGTCGTAGTTTTGGTATGCATCGTGAGTGTGACGGCGTAGGAAACCTTCTGTGTAGCCACGGTGAGCTAGGCTTTCCAGAGTATTCATTAAGCTATCATCAAATGGTTTACCTGCAACTGCGTCATCGATCGCTTTACGGTATACCTGAGCTGTACGAGCGCAGTAGTAGAAAGACTTAGTACGACCTTCGATCTTCAATGAGTGAACGCCCATCTTAGTCAAACGCTCTACGTGTTGAACTGCACGTAGATCTTTTGAGTTCATGATATAAGTGCCGTGCTCATCTTCGTAAGCCGCCATTTTTTCTTCTGGACGGTGAGCTTCAGACAGAAGTACAACTTCATCAGAAGGTTTGCCCAAACCGAGTGTGTTGTCAGGACGTTCTTCCTGAACTTCAATTGCTTGTGCAGCATTTGGATCAAATTCTTCTACGATTTGACCGGCTTCGTCTTCTTTGCCTTTTTCTACTTTGTATTCCCAACGACAAGCGTTAGTACAAGTACCTTGGTTCGGGTCACGTTTATTGATGTAACCTGAAAGTAGGCAGCGGCCAGAATAAGCCATGCAAAGAGCGCCGTGGACGAAAATCTCAATTTCCATTTCAGGGCACTGTTCGCGAATTTCTTCAATTTCTTCTAGAGATAGTTCACGAGAAAGAATGACACGCTCAACGCCTTGCGTTGACCAGAATTTTACTGTTGCCCAGTTAACCGCGTTTGCTTGAACAGAAAGGTGAATAGCCATTTCTGGGAACGCTTCACGAACCATCATGATAAGACCCGGATCAGACATGATTAGAGCATCTGGGCTCATATCGATTACAGGTTTAAGGTCGCGGATGAAGGTTTTTAGCTTTGAGTTATGCGGTTGAATGTTGCATACCACGTAGAATTTTTTACCTAGAGCATGAGCTTCGTTGATACCGATCTGTAGGTTTTCGTGGTTGAACTCATTGTTACGTACGCGCAGGCTGTAACGAGGTTGGCCAGCATAAACAGCATCAGCGCCGTATGCGAATGCGTAACGCATGTTCTTAAGGCTACCCGCTGGAGATAATAGCTCTGGTACAAAAGTATTTTCAGTTGTCATTGTTTGTTTCTCAATCTGATCACAAGTCAGGCCAATACCACCTGATGGTATTGGAAGGGGCGCAAATTTTACGTCAAAACGTGAGCTGTGCCTAGTAAAGATTAAGAATAGAAGGGGAAGAAAAGTAGGGAAAAACTGACTCCGCGAAGGCAGAGTCAGAAATGAAGAAATTAAGCGTCAGCTTGTGGAAGACCACCAAGCACTTCAAACAGATTTGGTAGAAATGCTGAGAATTCACCGCACAGTAGAGATAAGTCAGCATCTAGGCGAGCTGCTTGATCTTCACGAGGAATATCTTCGTTTTGATCTTTGAGTTCATCGCTGTATTGAATGCGTTTAATACTGCAATCTTCAGCCAACACAAAGCTCAAACGGTCTTGCCAGCTTAAGGCGAGTTTAGTGACCACTTTATTCGCCTGAATATGGCTTAGAATTTCATCACTGGTCAGTTCTTGTTTTTTACAGCGAATTACAGCGCCATCGTCTAAGAACGATTTCAGTTCGGCTTCATCAAGCAACTGGAAACCTTGTGGCAAGTTGCCGTCTTTTACCCACTCAGTCAGTGTTGTTTCTACTGCCACTTCAGGAATGGCAGGAACAACAGGCAGGCTGCCCATACTCTTACGTAGTAGTGCCAGCACATCTTCCGCTTTCTTATAGCTGCTTGCGTCAACCAGAATCAGACCTTCTTTTGGCATGATCAGAACGTAAGTTAGATGGCTGCGGCTAAAGGCACGAGGAAGAAGATCAACAATGATGTCATCTTTGATGTTGTCTTTTTCTGTTTTCTTCAGCGGGCGACCTTCTTCCGCTTCCATCAATGCGACTTTCTCGTTAAGAGAGTCTTTAATCACTGAAGCGGGTAGCATTTTTTCTTCTTTCTTGGCGCAGATGAGAATGCGGTCTTCGCTAACGTGAGTCATCATGTCGCCGTGTTTGCCTAGTGCGTGAACCCAGCCAAATTTCTGTTTGTCTTGGCTGCCACATGGCGTGAAACGGAACTCTGCCAGTTGTTTTTCTAGCTGATCGGCGTTGAAATTGACTTCGCGATTAACACGATAAGCCATACAGTTTTTAAACCACATATCTTTTCTTTTCCTTGTTCGAAAGGCCAACATGATAGGGGATTTCCCCGTCAATGTCTTAGGCGAAACACAAAAATTATCAACTTATGCCAAGTAATATAAAACCATGAACAAGATAAGAAACTTATATTAAAAATTGTTTGCAATAGTCACAAAAGTGTCATATTCATTTTTCATAATGCATATGCTCAAGTGACCTCAAGATGCTTGGTTATACTGTTAATTAAAATAAAGGTTATTCAAATATGTCTAGAAGGATTCTAGTTGTTGAAGACGAAGCGCCAATCCGAGAGATGCTTTGCTTTGTTCTTGAACAGAAAGGCTACCAAGCAGTGGAAGCAGAAGATTACGACACTGCGGTAGAGAAGTTAGCTGAACCCTTCCCTGATCTTGTTCTACTTGATTGGATGCTACCTGGTGGTAGTGGCATTAACTTTATCAAACACATGAAGCGTGAAGAGCTGACTCGTAATATTCCGGTTGTTATGCTGACTGCTCGTGGTGAAGAAGAAGATAAAGTTCGCGGCTTAGAAGTGGGTGCTGATGACTACATCACCAAACCTTTCTCACCTAAAGAACTTGTCGCTCGCTTGAAGGCGGTGATCCGCCGAGTCACACCAACCGCATTGGAAGAGCTGATTGATGTGCAAGGTCTGAAGTTAGACCCAGTTTCACACCGAGTGACAGCCAACGATGTCCCGTTAGATATGGGGCCAACTGAGTTTAAAATGCTGCACTTCTTTATGACTCACCAAGAGCGAGTGTACAGTCGCGAGCAACTATTGAATAACGTTTGGGGCACCAATGTGTATGTGGAAGATCGTACCGTTGATGTACACATTCGTCGATTGCGCAAAGCCCTTGAAGATGCTGGGCACGATAAGTTGATTCAAACGGTTCGTGGTGCTGGCTACCGCTTCTCAACGAAAGCGTAAAGAGCTAGGCTTATAAGCGCCAGCCTTGAAAAATAAAAGGCTTAAAAGGATCAAGTTCGAGAGATTATGGTTGAACGATTGACTTGGAAAAAGCTGGCTTGGGAGCTGGCTTTTTTTTACCTTCCATGGATAGTGGTTGGATGGATTTTTGGATATATGCCGTGGTTGCTACTAGCAGCAACGGCTATTCAGCTTGTGTGGCATCTGCATAACCAGTTGCGTTTATCGGCATGGTTATGGGATGAGAAACGCCTGACGCCACCTTCTGGTTCTGGCAACTGGGAGTCTTTGTTTAACGGTATTTACCGACTACAACAACGCCAACGGAAAAAACGCAAAGAGCTGACTAACCTGATTCGCCGTTTCCGTAACGGTGCAGAATCATTACCCGATGCGGTGGTGGTTTTTCGTAGCGAAGGCAACATCGTATGGTGTAACCGCTTAGCTCAACACCTGCTCGGCTTTCGCTGGCCTGATGATTCTGGTCAGCCGATTTCCAATTTGATTCGTACGCCGGATTTCATCAAGTATCTGCAAAAAGATGATTTTTCCGAGCCACTGGAAATGCGCTCACCACTCAACGTAGAACGTATGCTCGAACTGCGTATCGTGCCTTATACCGAAGGTGAGCATTTGATGGTGGTTCGTGATGTCACCCAGATTAAACAGCTAGAAGGTATGCGCCGTAACTTCTTTGCCAACGTTTCTCATGAGCTCCGCACTCCAATGACAGTGCTACAGGGCTATTTGGAAATGACTGAAGACCCAGAAGTCCTGTCTGGGCCGATGTGGGGCAAGGCGCATGGAGTGATGACTGAGCAGCTCAACCGCATGAACAGTTTGGTCAATCAGCTTCTGACTTTGTCGAAAATCGAAGCTGCACCGATGCACGAGCTTGAAGAAGTGGTTAACGTACCTAGCATGCTGGAAATTTTGGAAAAAGAAGCCATCAGTCTGAGCGGTAGTGACGAACACAAGCTCACTTTTGAAGTGGATAAGAATCTTAAAGTACTGGCGGACGAAGATCAGTTGCGTAGCGCGATCTCTAACCTTGTTTACAATGCGGTGAAATACACGCCTCCGGGTGCGGAGATTTATGTCCGTTGGTATCAAAGCCTGCAAGGTGCTTGTCTGGAAGTCGAAGATAAGGGCGATGGTATTGAACCTCAGCACTTACATCGTTTAACTGAACGTTTTTACCGCGTAGATAAAGCCCGTTCTCGTGATACTGGTGGCAGTGGTCTGGGCTTGGCTATTGTAAAACACGCACTATCACATCATGATTCGCATCTTGATATCGAAAGTGAAGTAGGCAAGGGGAGTAAGTTCTCTTTTGTTCTGCCAAAACGTTTGGTCGTACGATGATAAAACTCAGTCAGTGTTGTATTGCTGCATCCTTAATGCTTGCTCAGATGGCTTATGCGGTTGAGGAGTTACAGGACTATACCAAAACATCGGGTGTTGCTGGCAGTTTGCTGTCGGTAGGCTCAGACACACTTGCAGGTATGACAACACTGTGGGTTGAAGAATTTCAAACGCTCTATCCGAACGTCGATTCTCAGGTTCAGGCATCCGGTTCCGCCACTGCTCCACCTGCGTTAACGGAAGGTACTGCGCAATTTGGTCCAATGAGCCGACCAATGCGCATGAGAGAAATTGAAGCCTTTGAACGCGCTTACGGCTACAAACCCACAGAGCTGCGTGTCGCGATTGATGCTATTGGTGTTTTTGTCCATCGTGATAATCCGATTGAAGGACTTAACTTCAGCCAGCTAGACAGCATTTTCTCGGAAACACTGCGCTGTGGAGCCGCTAAGTCATCGAAAACTTGGCAAGATCTGGGGCTGAGCTATGACTGGGCAAAACGTGGTATACAAATGTTTGGGCGCAACTCAGTATCCGGCACTTATGGCTACTTTAAACAGAATGCGCTTTGCGGCGGTGATTTCAAACGCAATGTGAACGAACAACCGGGGTCAGCTTCGGTGGTTCAGTCAGTGGCATCATCAATTAACACCATAGGCTATTCTGGTGTCGGCTATCAGGTGTCGGGCGTGAAACTTCTGCCGATTGCCAAATCCGGTACCGATTATGTATTGCCGACCCACGAGAATATCCTTTCCGGTCAGTATCCTCTTTCCCGTTATCTGTTTGTTTATGTAAACAAAAATCCTCTGCGTGATTTAACGCCGATTCAGCGAGAGTTCATCCGATTTATCTTCTCCAAACAAGGGCAAAGCCTAGTAGCAAAAGACGGTTATGTGCCGATTTCTGCTGAAATAGCCAGTCAAGAGTTGCAGAAAGTAGGGATTGAGTAAGGGACAAAAAAGCCTCGTCGTGATTCGAGGCTTTTTAATGAACGGGCAAAATTAGAATTTCAGCTCCCAACCGACGGCACGCCAGTACTCTTGTTCTGTGAGTAAATCGGCATGCAGCAGTTTGTTGTTTTCCAGCCAGTCTTTATCAACACAGCTCAATGTCCACTCATCATCTTTGGCGCTTAAGGTGAGTTCTGGCAATGGATCATCATTACGTTGTCCGTTGACCAAAATAGCCAGACGTAAAACGCGGATCAGACCAGTAATGTGTTTCTTCTTAAACAGAGAGAAGTCGGTCATTTCATTGAGCTTTAACGCTTTGCGTTGGAAACGAACCAAGGTTGAAAGTACCAGTTGTTGTTCACTGTTAAAGCCCGGCATGTTGGTATGACGCAGGATATAAGCGGAGTGACGATGGAATGCTTGTAAGCTGATGCTCAAACCTACTTCGTGCAGCAATGCGCTCCATTCCAGTAGATCAAACAATTCGCTGCCTGCTTTTAAGCCGAGTTCAGAGGATACGTTGTCGAGAAAATCGCGTGCGTAGCCTTTTACCTGAGCGGCATGTTCAAGGTCTACTAAGTGTTTAGCCGCAAGATTCTCTGTGGTGCGTAGACGAATATCAGAATATTTAAAGCGATCTTCCATTTCGTAAAGCAGACCTTCACGCAATGCGCCGTCGGAAAAGTGCATCTCTTTGATATGAAGATCTTTAAATATCGCAGACAGAATCGCGACACCCGCAGCAAATACCGGCTTGCGATCATCGGTCAGAGTCGGCAAATCAATATCATCAATCTTGTTCCATTCGCACAGCTTGTCGATCAACTTGTTTAATCGATCAGGTGTAATAATGCCGTCTTCGTCGCCCAAACCGATCAGAACTTCGTGAATCGCTTTGATGGTACCTGAAGAACCAAACGCACTTTGCCAGCCTTTCTTACGATACTTAGAAGCCATAGACTCCAGTTTTTGCTCGGCGGCTAAGATGGCTTGTGCAAAGTTTTTCTTCGACAGTTTGCCATTGGCAAAATGCTGGTGGGTGTAACTCACACAGCCCATCTGTTTACTGTTGACCAGCTCAGCTTCAAAACCTTTGCCGATGATCATCTCAGTACTGCCACCGCCAATATCCACCACTAGCATCGAATCAGACTGAGGTTGAGTGTGAGCAACACCGAGGTAAATCAGACGAGCTTCTTCACTACCGGGGATGATCTCGATAGGAAAAGGCATCACTTCACGAGCACGCTGGATAAAAATGTGTGCGTTGTTGGCGCGGCGCAGTGTGTGGGTAGCTGCAATGCGAACATTCTCAGGTTCAAAGCCCTGAATTCGTTCCGCGAACATGGCTAAACACTCAAGACCGCGTTCAATTGACGGATTATCAAGATTACCGAGAGAATCCAACCCAGATGCTAAACGAACCCGCTGTTTATGACGGCTGATAAGTTGCAAATCTTGATCGACGACTTTAGCAACGACCATATGGAAACTGTTTGAGCCTAAATCAATGGCGGCAATTTCACGGCTTGAAATGGGTTGGTTCATAGGCGGTAACTTACTCTTGATGGGCTATAGCCCCTTGTTTACGTGTCTGTTTTTCTACATTTTTAAGATAGTCATAAATCGCTATTTGAGAACGTATTTTTTTACGATTACCACGTTTCACATAGCTGTTACTCATCTCTTTATCTATAACACGCGCTTTTACCGTATCTGTAAACTGAATGTTTAATATATCGATGATTTTTTTCTTCAAACGCTCATCACGAATAGGCGCGGTAACTTCGATACGGTAATCGATGTTACGTGTCATCCAGTCAGCAGAAGATATATAGATTTGTGGGTCGCCATCATTGTGGGTCATAAACACACGCGGGTGTTCCAAGAAACGGTCAACGATGCTGATCACTTCAATGTTTTCACTTACCCCTTCCACACCCGGAACCAGTGAACACATGCCTCGGATGATCATTCTGACTTTCACTCCGGCTGCACTGGCGCCATAAAGTTTGTTAATCAGACCTTTATCGACAAGATTGTTCAGCTTAATGGTGATAGCCGCTTTTTTACCTGCTTTGGCATTAGCGATTTCGCTGTCTATCAAACGGTATAAACGGGTTCGCGAGTTTCTCGGTGAGACAATCAAATGGTTAAATTTAACTGGACGGAATGGGTTTTCAATGTAGTTGAAAACGCTGCGAACTTCCGTTGTCAGCTCCTCATCGGCGGTCAGCAGAGAGAAGTCGGTATAAATACGGGCTGTCTTTTCGTGGAAGTTACCTGTACCGATATGCGCGTAACGGACAAAGTTGTCGTTTTCTTTACGCGTAATAAGTAATAGCTTGGCATGAATCTTCATCCCTGGGGCGCCAAAGATAACGTGTACGCCAGCTTCGGTCAGAATTCGTGACCATTCAATATTAGCTTCTTCGTCAAAACGCGCTTGCAGTTCTACCACCACAACTACACGTTTACCGTTATGAACCGCGTCGATTAAGGAATTCATCAAACGTGAATCTTTTGCTACGCGATAAACGTTAATTTTTATGCTGATGACTTTCGGGTCAAAAGACGCTTGTCGTACCAATTCAGTAATGTGGTCAAAGCTGTGATACGGATAGTGAAGCAAAATGTCTTTGGCTTTGATTGCTTCAAACGAGTTAGGGTAACCATCAAAATCAGCGCAACTTAGCGGCGGTAACGGTCTGTTTTCCAAGTAATCACGGCCAAAGTTAGGAAAACCAATGAAGTCTTTAAAGTTGTGGTAGCGGCTGCCCGGCAACAAGCTGTCATAGTGGGAGATTTTTAGCTTTTCACATAAGAATCGCAGCATGGCTTCCGGCATTTCACGCTCATACACAAAGCGAACGGGCATCGCCGTCAAGCGCTGGCTTAAACCTTCGGACATTTGCTCCAACAAACTGTATTCAACCTCGTGGCCTAAATCGTATTCGGCATCACGAGTCATTTTCATTGAGTAGCCTGCGATACTGTCGTAATCGAAAAAGCCTTGGAAAATACTCTCAAGACAGTAACGAATAATGTTATCCAGCAAGATGATGGTTTTACGACGTTTACCTTTTTGCTCTGGCACCATGACAAAGCGAGGCAGATGATCGGTCGGGATTTCGATCAGCGCATATTGGCTGTGCTCACCTTTTTTCAGCTCAACAGTGATATAGGCGTACTCGTCTTTGAGGAATTGAAGAACGTCAATGTCGTCACGCATCAGCAGGGGAGTGATATGAGGCAGTACTTCTTTCTGGAAATACTTTGTTATCCAACGTTGCTGAGCTTCATCAAGTTGGGTCTCATTAACCAGAAAAATACGTCGCCTTGCCATTTCTAAGATCAGATCACTGTAGAGCTGATCAAAATCTTGGTTGAGTTTGTAGGCTTTGGTTTGCATTTGCGACAGCAGATGCTTGGATTCGTCGCTGCCACCACGTTCGCGGTTGATGAGGATCAGGCGTTTTACGTCGGCAAATCGTACTTTGTAAAACTCATCTAAGTTATTGGAAAAAATGCCTAAAAATCGAATTCGTTCGATAAGGGGTACGGTTTTATCTGCGGCTTCCTGCAATACGCGTTCGTTAAATGAAAGCCAACTTAATTCCTTGTCGATATACAGCTTATCCGTACTCATGATACACCTACTGACTAGTTCTTTGACGTTGATAACTGTGGCCGTTAACTATGGTAGCTAACTCATGCAAAATATTGCTCCAATGTGACATTTTTATTGCAGTGAGTATTTTTGTTCTTAGAGTTGTTTTATTTTCAGTTGTTTAATGCGCTTTGTAATATAATTGTCACCTAAAGGAAATAGTATGACAAATTGGTTAAATAGGTAGATTTTTAAATGGTTCAAAGCACATTTTCATTGAAAGAACGAGATCAGAAACGATTAATCAAAGATCGTTTGGTTCGTCTTGCAGTGACATGCGGTGGCGTCAGTGTGCTCGGGGCTTTGGTACTGATCTTTATCTACCTTGGTATGGTCGTTCTTCCTCTGTTTTCTGATTCAAAGTTGGAACCTAATTTTGCCAGTCAGCCTATTTCGGCTTCTGCACCTCAGTATCTGGCGATTGATGAATATGGCGAGCGTGGTTTTATTGTTCGTTCAAACGAAAGCGACAAAGATGCGAGCGCCGAATTTTGGTTGCTTAACCACGAGAAAAGTTCTCCGATCTGGATTGAGCACCTCAACATAAAACCGACTGTGTTTGCTACAGCAACGCGAGATTCTGGCTGGTTTGCTATGGCGGATAGCGAACGTAATGTGGTTGTAGTTCGCCCCCAATTTCTTTATTCAATGACCAAACAAGGGCGAGGTTTTACGCCTGAACTTGAACGCCTGCCATTACCTAAAAACTTTAAGCTTTCTCCTCAAGGGTCAACGGTTCAGCAATTCAGCTTTGCGGTCACTGACGAGGAAACGGTGTTTGCCAGCTATCTTGATGACAGCTCTGTGTTGGTTCGTTGGGTGGATACTTCTGCACAAAATCAGCAAGGAGAATTTCGCTTTCCGACTCAGTTTGGCAAAGTCGACCAATTGGTACTGACACCGGATGCAAAGACCTTGTACATTCGTTCAGGCACAGACCTTGTGGTGGCGCTTCGTGATGGGGTACGTTTTCACATTCGTGAAGTTGTTGATTTGAGCCTTGGTGATAGTAAACACCAAGTAACGGCCATTACGCTTCTGTCCGGTGCTCATTCTCTGTTGGTTTCTCACAGCGACGGTTTGGTCTCGCAGTGGTTTGATGTTTTGCATTCAACAGATTCACAAGAGGGCGAGCGTAAGCTTACGCATATCCGCGAGTTTAAGTTGGCATCAGAAATGACCATGCTGCTGCCTGATACCTATCGCAAAGGTTTCTACAGTTTTTATAAAAATGGTTCGGTTCAAAGTCATTACACCACCAGTGAAAAACTGGTGATCTTTGAACGTGCCTATTCCAAAGCACCGACATTGGCTGCGATGTCAGATAACGAGCGTTATTTGGCGACTTATTCTGATGGCATTATCAGTGTCGCTGAGGTGGATAACGGCTATCCGGAAGTATCATTTTCATCGTTGTGGCAGAAAGTGTGGTACGAGAGCTACCCAGAGCCTCAGTACGTATGGCAGTCGACATCCGGTGGCGATGATTTTGAAGCTAAATTTAGTTTGATGCCTATCGCATTCGGTACATTGAAAGCAGCGTTTTATGCCATGTTGTTTGCTGTGCCAATTGCTGTTTTAGGGGCTATTTATACTGCCTATTTTATGGCGCCGAAAATGCGCCGCGTCGTTAAGCCAACCATTGAATTGATGGAAGCTTTGCCGACGGTAATCATCGGTTTCTTAGCTGGGTTATGGTTTGCTCCGATCGTTGAGACGAATCTGGCGTCTATCACTGCATTGTTTGTTCTATTACCTGTCGCTATCTTTATGGTTGGGCTGATTTGGTCGTGGCTACCACGTTCAATTATGCGTAAAGCTCATGGCTGGCACTCTTTAATATTGATCCCTCTGTTGATTGCTTTTGTCGCTTTGATTTTATCGTTTACCAGTGAAATCGAGATGTGGTTGTTTGATGGCGATGTGCGTTTGCTATTAGCGTCACACGGTATCGACTTCGATCAGAGAAATGCGCTGGTGGTTGGTTTTGCTATGGGCTTTGCGGTGATCCCGACCATATTTACCATTGCTGAAGACGCGATTTTCTCGGTGCCGAAACACCTGTCTGACGGTTCGTTAGCTTTAGGAGCAACGGCATGGCAGACGTTAATGAATGTGGTGTTGTTAACAGCGAGTCCGGGTATTTTCTCAGCCATTATGATGGGCTTAGGTCGAGCTGTGGGTGAGACGATGATCGTCTTGATGGCAACCGGTAACACACCAATTATGGATTGGAATATTCTGGAAGGCATGCGTACTTTGTCTGCAACCATAGCGGTAGAGCTTCCGGAATCCGAAGTAGGCAGTTCGCATTTTAGAATTCTGTTCTTGGCTGCATTGCTTTTATTTGTGTTTACATTTGCAGTGAACTCGATCGCTGAGTGGGTTCGTCAGCGTCTTCGTGCTCGTTATCGTTCACTGTAACGGGTTGGATAGCTAAATGTCGTTATTGAAGTGGTTTAAATCGGGCTCTCCTTGGATATGGCTTACTGGCGGTGCAGTGAGCCTAAGTTTGATCTCGGTTCTTGGATTATTGCTGTTGATCGGCTGGAAAGGATTAACCTATTTCTGGCCTGCACCTCTGTATCAATGGCACAACTTAGCAGAGCCTAACAAAGTGATCGTCGGGCAGCTATACGCTTCTGAAAGTGTGCCTGTCAGCCATTTGAAAGAGATGAATATCACTCTATCTGCCGAAGCTTTGGAAGAGGGAACAGCAGAGCGCTTAAGCATTAAAGTTGCAAACCGAGACCTCTATCAGGCGGATTTTATTTCACTGCTGGCAGACAACGTTTCTGCGCCTGAAAAGCCAACGGGTTGGGCGGTGATTGAGCGTACCCGTGACGGACAGTTTTTTGGTAAGCCTGTCGGGTTTGAAAAAGCCGATGGTGAGAGCAGTGCGTATATTTCAACGCTTCTTGAGCGAGGATTGCAAGAAGTGACGACGTTGCGTGAGCAGATCGATACAGTGATTGAACAAGAGATTCGGGTTGTCAGCAGTGCTTCAGAAAAGTTGAGACTGGAGAGAAGACGTTTAGAGCTCAATGGTAAGTTAACCGATGAATATCAGGTTGCCTATCAGCAACAAAAGCAAGTTCTGGATGAAAAACGAAAACAAGCTGAAGAACATCTGGATTTACTGAGAACTCAGCTAGGTCAGCAAACTCTAATTGTTGAAGACATGGCAGGAACTCGGGTGAGAATTCCAGTGAGTCATATTCTGGATATCTGGTATCCGAATGATATGAATGCTTTGGAAAAATTGACCCAGTGGTCGAAACAGGTTTGGGCATTTTTATCTGAAAATCCACGCGAATCTAACTCCGAAGGCGGTGTGTTCCCTGCAATCTTTGGCACTGTCTTTCTGGTGTTGCTGATGTCGGTGATTGTGATGCCTCTTGGCGTCGTTGCTGCGGTTTATCTGCATGAATACGCCAAAGACAATACTTTTACTCGCATTATTCGCGTAGCAGTCATCAACTTGGCCGGTGTACCGTCGATCGTTTATGGCGTCTTTGGTTTAGGCTTTTTTGTTTACACCATAGGTTCATCTATCGATAGCGTGTTCTATGCAGAGCGTTTACCAGCCCCTACCTTTGGCACGCCGGGTTTGTTATGGTCAGCGTTGACATTGGCAGTATTAACGCTGCCAGTGGTGATTGTCACCACTGAAGAAGGGTTAACCCGTATTCCGAATTCGGTACGCCACGGTTCATTAGCATTGGGCGCAACACAGTTTGAAACCATTTGGCGAATTGTTCTGCCTATGGCTAGCCCTGCTATGATTACAGGACTGATATTAGCGATAGCCCGTGCTGCGGGAGAGGTTGCACCATTGATGCTGGTGGGTGTGGTAAAAATTGCCTCAAGCTTGCCAGTGGACGCAGAGTTCCCTTATGTTCATTTGGAACGTAAGTTTATGCATTTGGGCTTTCATATTTATGATGTGGGTTTCCAAACCACCAATATCGAAACCGCGCGCCCTTTGGTTTATGCAACGTCATTTTTGCTCGTCACTGTTATTGTGGCTTTGAACTTAACCGCCATCAGCATTCGTAATAATTTGCGCGAGAAATATCGTACTTTAGGACAAGATTAAGCATGTTTTCTGTTAATCAAACTTTGGGCTATCAAGCTCCGTTGGATGTCAACAATCTAACTGACCAGCAAACCTCAATTTCAATTGAAGGTTTGAGTCTTTTCTATGGTCAGACAAAAGCGTTGAGCGATATCTCCATGCGCATTCCTAAAGGACAAGTGACAGCGTTTATCGGTCCTTCTGGTTGTGGTAAGTCGACCTTGCTGCGTTGTATTAACCGTATGAACGATCTCGTGGAAGCCTGTCGTGTAGAAGGTGAAATCAAGCTGCATGGTAAAAACGTTTATCATCCGGATGTGGATGTTGCCACACTCAGACGCCGAGTGGGCATGGTGTTTCAGCGCCCCAATCCGTTTCCTAAATCTATTTACGAGAACGTGGTTTACGGTCTACGTTTACAGGGAATAAAGAACAGCCGAGCGTTAGATGATGCAGTGGAGCGTTCTCTGCGAGCTGCTGCACTGTGGGACGAAGTAAAACATCGTCTGCACGAAAATGCGTTTGGCTTATCTGGTGGTCAGCAGCAGCGTTTGGTGATTGCTCGCGCGATTGCTATTGAACCTGAAGTGCTATTGCTGGATGAACCGACATCAGCTCTTGACCCTATTTCGACCCTGACGATCGAAGAACTGATCCACGAGCTGAAAACCAAATATACGGTTGTGATTGTTACTCATAATATGCAACAAGCGGCAAGGGTGAGTGACCATACCGCCTTTATTCATATGGGAAAATTGATCGAGTACTCAGATACGGACTCTATTTTTACTTCGCCATTGAAAAAGAAAACCGAAGACTACATTACTGGTCGATACGGATAAACGAACAAAAGCAGTTTTTGCAGAAGAACTTTGCGAGTTAAGGAACCATCATGCAGTTAGGTCGCCACATCTCTGGTCAATTCAACGTTGAGCTTGAATCCATTCGTACGCATGTATTAACCATGGGTGGATTGGTTGAGCAGCAGCTTTCGTTTGCGATGCAAGCGGTGAATAAGCAGGATATTGAGCTTGCAAGAAAAGTGGTGCGTGATGATCACAAAGTGAATGCAATGGAAGTATCGATTGATGAAGCATGCACTCGCATTATCGCTAAGCGTCAGCCTGCGGCAAAAGATCTGCGTTTGATTATGGCGATCATCAAAACCATTACTGATCTCGAACGTATCGGTGATGTTGCAACCAAGATGGCCTATGTGGCAATTGAAAGCCCTTCCTCTAAAGAGAGTCACTTTCAGGTGTCTCTAGAACCGTTATGTCGCAGTGCTGTAGCCATGCTGCACAAAGTTTTGGATGCCTTTGCTCGTATGGATGTGGAAGCTGCAGCAGAAGTCTATAAGCTGGATGATAAGTTAGATAAAGAGTACGAATCTGTGATTCGTCAGTTGATGACTTATATGATGGAAGACCCGAAAAACATCCCGCATATTCTGCAAGTGATGTGGTCAGCTCGTGCGATTGAGCGTGTTGGCGATCGTTGCCAGAATATCTGTGAATACATCATCTACTTTGTTAAAGGCAAAGACGTTCGCCACTTGGGCGAACAGTCTATAGACGATGCGTTACGTTAAAATTGAACGCTAATCGTCAGCACTAAAACGATTTTACAATTTCTACGACTTTGCGAATGGCTTCTGGATTCGTCACAGGGACGATGAAGTCATCGAGGTTTTGATTGCCCATTTTGGCGCTATCTGCCACCAACGTCATGTGGCTTGCCCGCGTTGATTTTCCGGATAAGTGAACTTCTTTGACCAAGGTTTGAGTGACAATGGTTTCCACGTTGTCACTTGATACACCGGCTCCCGCCATAATGGATAAGCGTCCATCTGCAAGCTGTACCATGTCTGCGATGACATCTGCCCCCGCTAATGCATTGCTGGCGAGACCTGAAGTTAGTACTCGCTCACAGCCGAGTTCGATGATGTCTTCTAATGCTTGGCGATAGTCTTGGCATTGATCGATAGCGCGATGAAAAGCCACACCTAATCCATTGAGTTTGGCGTGATTGACGATTCGGGCGCATTTCTGAATATCAACCTTCCCTTCAGCGGTAAGAATACCAAACACGATACCTTGTAAGCCCGCTTCAGCCGCCGCATCAATGTCATACAACATGGATTCCATATCGTCTTCATCGTAAAGGAAATCGCCTTGGCGAGGGCGGATCATGGCATAAACAGGAACAGACGAAATGTTTGCTGCTTGCTTCATTATGCCAAAACTTGGTGTGAGTCCACCTAAAGCCAAAGAAGAGCAAAGTTCGATGCGGTTGGCACCGCCTTCGATCGCTAAATGTAGAGATTCTAGATTGTCGATACACACTTCGATGTTGTAGTTCATGATGGGCTCGCAGCTGTTTGATGTGGGGATAAGTGTATACCAAACAGCAGTAAATTCATTGCTTGCAATCGGTAAAGCTGTCATTGGTATCGATAAACGAACCCTATGTGCCATGGAAGGCACATCGGAGCGCCATGGATGGTTGGGCGTGTTCGTGTTCGATGCCAATTAACGGCTATAAATAAAAAAGCTCAAAGCGGATGCTTTGAGCTTTTACAAGACTTTACTTCTTAACTGATTGGCGGTGCGTTATCGCTTTATATATTGTCCAACCATTAACCCGAGTTGAGCGCGGGCTAAGAAGTGATTACTTTTTGCCTAAATCGTCTGAGTGCTCAGATAGGAATGCTGCAACACCTTTAGGAGATGCGTCCATACCTGCTTTGCCTTCTTCCCATTGTGCTGGGCAAACTTCACCGTGTTTTTGGTGGAAGTTTAGTGCGTCAACCATGCGTAGCATTTCGTCGATGTTACGGCCTAGTGGTAGGTCGTTAACCACTTGGTGACGTACTAGACCGTCTTCGTCGATTAGGAAAGAACCACGGAAAGCAACGCCAGCTTCTGGGTGCTCAACATCGTAAGCTTTTACGATTTCGTGCTTAACGTCAGCAACTAGAGGGTATTTAACTTGACCGATACCGCCATCAGCGATAGCAGTGTTACGCCATGCGTTGTGAGAGAATTGAGAATCGATAGAAACACCGATCACTTCAACGCCTTTCGCTTGGAAGTCTTCAAAACGCTTGTCGAATGCGATCAATTCAGATGGGCAAACGAAAGTGAAATCTAGAGGGTAGAAGAATACAACTGCTTTCTTACCTTTAGTGAATTCTTTGAAGTTGAATGTATCAACGATTTCACCGTTACCAAGTACCGCAGCAGCAGTAAAATCAGGGGCTTGACGACCTACTAGTACCATTTTTTTGCTCCTAAGCATTAAATTATGATAAGCCGACTCTCATTGTTGTCGGCTTAGTCCATGTATGTACGAGACAAACTATAGTACATTTTCTTAAATAGAAAAAAGCGAATTAAATAGATTAACTTAATCGAAAAAAGCGATAATAGACCAAATCATAATTCACTGAACCGAAATACCTCAAAGATAATCATTACTATGAATAAATGGCCAAGCTTAAAGCAGCTTCATTACTTAGTGACACTGCATGAAACCCGCCACTTCAGCGAGGCGGCATTACGTTGTTTTGTGAGTCAATCTACCTTGAGCAAAGGCATTCAAAACCTTGAAGAGTTAATTGGTTGCCCGCTGTATGAAAAGAAAGATAAAAAAAGCCCGCTGGTTTTTACGCTTGCCGGAGAGCAAGTAGTAAAAAGAGGGCGAGAGTTGCTCGCTAAAGGACAGGATTTAGTCGAAGTCGGTAAACTGTGTCAAACCGATGCGATGGAAGGGCAACTGAGATTGGGCTGTATCCCGACAATTGCACCGTTCCTGCTGGTGGATTTGGTGCAAGAGGTAAACTTACGCTATCCGAAGTTGCATCTCTTGTTACGCGAAGATACTACCACAAACCTGCTTCAGAGTTTGCGGAATGGAGAGTTAGATGTCCTGATCCTTGCTCTACCGATGGATATTGGGAATTTGGAAAGTCGTATTGTCGGTCGAGATGCTTTTCGTATGGTGATCAGCCGTAATCAAGCTGATGCTATTCGTGTTCCCATCAAATACGCAGACTTACCTGATGAGTCTGTCTTCTTGTTAGAGAACGAACACTGTTTAACGGAACACGCCGTTTCGGCCTGTAAGTTAACGGAGAAAGAGAAGATTAATCCATTCACAGCAACGAGTTTACATACTTTGGTACAGATGGTTGCGAATGGATTGGGGACGACGTTTATCCCACAGATGGCGATTGAACACGGTCTTTTAGAGAACCAGAATCTTGTGGTCATCGATCCTCCTGGTCAGCAAGCTTATCGAGAGATCGGATTAATATGGCGTCCAAGTTCGTCTCGCAGTCATACTTTTAACCTCCTTGCGGATTTGCTTTCAGAGATGTTGTAGCGATTAGTCGTATATCCTCCCAGTTGAGGTTTCTGCTTTTAACAGACTTTGAACGCCTTATTCGCTCTCTGCTAAGGAGAAACTTCAATTGGTTCACAAATATAGACGATCATCTTATAGTTAAAACGCACTGGAAATGGTGCGTTTTTTAGTTTTTTATACTTTTTGAATCGCTTTTTCTGTGAAATTTCACAAGACTAAAAATTATGAAGCTTTCATAAAATTGTAAAAATTCACAAAGTTAATTTTACAGTTTTTGTCTTGCTCGGTGTTTAAAGAAAAAACGTTTTTTCCGTCTAAGCTACCACCACTTCTGTACTCTTTGATTTTCAATGCGACTTTGCTGTTGTTTAAAGCGATTTTACACTTCGATTTTTATTGTAATTATATTACGTAATTAATTACATTTTTCTTACTTGCATAGTGCCTAAAATATCAACCGAACAAAACTTTGAATTTCGCCGATATGTATTTTTTGGCTTTTACTGAACCCCTTTGTAAGTTAGTGTTTGTTTAGGTTTTGTAGACCTATGTCTAGTCTTAAATACGTTGAAGTCTGATGTTATTTGAGGGATTGTATAGACATGGAAAGCAAGGAAGGCTCAACAAATTAAAATTCAATTTGTAGTTTTAAAGTTACAAATGAAATTTTGAATAAAAAGGAAGAAGATATGTTCGCTCAAACGTCAGATTCGAATATCGCTCTCGAGAGAGATGCTAGTTTTTGTTCCCGATTAAAAATTACTGGAGAGCTCAACTCAGAGCACGAAGCGATTTTTCCTATTGAAGCGCAAGCTTTCTTATCGGAACTGTGTGTTCGATATGCAGCAAGAGTCGATGAGTTACTTGCAGAGCGTGAACGTAAGCAGCAAACAATCGATAACGGTCAGTTGCCGGACTTCCTGAGTGAAACCAAAGATATTCGCGAAGGAAGCTGGAAAATCCTCGGCATTCCGAATGATCTTCAGGATCGCCGCGTTGAAATTACGGGGCCAACCGATCGCAAAATGGTGATCAATGCACTGAATGCAAACGTAAAAGTATTCATGGCTGACTTCGAAGACTCAATGTCTCCAGCTTGGGATAAGGTTTTGGATGGTCAAATCAACTTGCGAGACGCAGTGAATGGCACCATCAGTTATACCAACCCAGACAACGGTAAAAACTATCAACTCAAGGAAGACCCAGCAGTATTAATTTGTCGCGTTCGAGGTCTGCATCTACGTGAAAAACATGTCACGTTTGACGGACAGATTATTCCGGGAGCGTTGTTAGATTTCGCTTTGTATTTCTTCAATAACTACAAAGCTCTGTTGAAAAAAGGCAGTGGCCCTTATTTCTACCTGCCAAAACTGCAAGCGTATCAAGAGGCGAAATGGTGGAGTGATGTTTTCCATTTCACCGAAGACTACTTTGGGTTAGAAACCGGCACCATCAAAGCCACGGTACTGATTGAAACACTGCCTGCAGTTTTCCAGATGGATGAAATTCTGTTTGCACTGAAAGAACACATTGTTGGCCTCAACTGCGGTCGATGGGATTACATCTTCAGTTATATCAAAACACTGAAAAAACATGCTGACCGTGTACTCCCTGACCGCCAAGTTGTGACGATGGATAAACCATTCCTCAACGCTTACTCGCGCTTACTGATTTATACCTGTCACAAGCGTGGAGCATTTGCGATGGGAGGTATGGCGGCATTCATTCCAGCCAAAGACCCACAAGTGAATGCACAGGTTCAGGACAAGATTCGCAATGACAAATTGTTAGAAGCGAATAACGGTCATGATGGTACGTGGGTTGCTCACCCTGGGCTTGCCGACACTGCAATGGATGTTTTCAACCAAGTACTTGGTCAACGCAGTAATCAGCTCGACATCAGCCGTATGTCTGATGCGCCTATCACCGCCGAAGAACTATTAGCGCCATGTGAAGGCGTAAGAAGTGAAGAGGGGATGAGACACAACATTCGCGTTGCGCTGCAATACATCGAAGCTTGGATCTCCGGTAATGGTTGTGTACCGATTTACGGACTGATGGAAGATGCCGCAACTGCAGAAATCTCGCGCACATCAATTTGGCAGTGGATACAACACGGAAAGTCGCTGGATAACGGTCAGACCGTAACCAAAGAGCTGTTCCGTCAGTATCTTGCCGAAGAAATTGAGGTGGTGAAATCAGAACTGGGTGAAGAACGGTTTAACTCTGGCAGATTTAGCGAAGCCGCTGAGCTGATGGAGAAACTGACCACCAGTGATGAGTTGACCAATTTCTTAACCGTACCGGGTTACGAATATTTAGATTAAGCAAAACCTATAACCAATAACAACATTAACGTGAAACAAAAATAGTCAGATCAAAATCAGCGAATTCAGTGCTGATTGCGAAAGGACGCTCATATCAAGAGGGATAGATTATGACACTGACACGCCGCCAACAAATTGAAGCGTTAGAAAAAGATTGGGCAACGAATCCTCGTTGGAACAACGTAAAACGCACTTATACCGCTGAAGAAGTAGTGAACCTGCGTGGTTCAATTACTCCAGCAAATACGATTGCACAACGTGGTGCAGAAAAACTGTGGTCACTGGTTAATGGCAGTGCCAAGAAAGGTTATGTGAACTGTTTAGGTGCGTTAACCGGCGGTCAGGCTGTACAGCAAGCAAAAGCGGGTATTGAAGCGATTTACCTATCAGGCTGGCAGGTTGCTGCTGATAACAACACGGCATCAACAATGTATCCAGACCAATCACTTTACCCTGTAGACTCCGTACCGAGCGTGGTTAAGCGAATCAATAACTCGTTCCGTCGTGCGGACCAGATTCAATGGTCAAATGGTGTAACACCAGAAGAAGGCGTTGATTACTTCCTACCGATAGTTGCCGATGCGGAAGCCGGTTTTGGTGGCGTACTCAATGCTTATGAATTGATGAAGTCTATGATTGAAGCGGGTGCGGCAGGGGTTCACTTTGAAGACCAACTTGCATCAGTGAAAAAATGTGGTCACATGGGCGGTAAGGTATTGGTTCCTACTCAAGAAGCCGTACAAAAATTGGTTGCAGCACGTTTAGCGGCTGACGTTGCAGGCACCACGACTCTGGTTATCGCACGTACTGATGCGAATGCGGCAGACCTGCTTACTTCAGATTGCGACCCATACGATGCTGACTTCATTGTCGGCGAGAGAACCAGCGAAGGTTTCTATCGTGTACGTGCTGGTATTGATCAAGCGATTGCTCGTGGCTTAGCGTATGCACCTTATGCTGACCTTGTTTGGTGTGAAACAGCAAAACCGGATCTAGATGAAGCTCGTAAGTTTGCTGAAGCAATTCTTGCTGAGTACCCAGATCAACTGTTGGCCTATAACTGTTCGCCTTCATTTAACTGGGAGAAAAACCTTGATCAAGAAACCATTGCTAAGTTCCAGCAAGAGCTTTCTGATATGGGGTACAAGTACCAGTTCATTACATTAGCTGGCATTCATAACATGTGGTTCAACATGTTTGAGTTAGCACACGCTTACGCTCAAGGTGAAGGTATGCGTCACTATGTTGAAATGGTTCAACGTCCTGAGTTTGCTGCGGCTGAAAAAGGCTACACCTTTGTTGCTCACCAGCAAGAAGTAGGAACAGGCTATTTCGATAAGATGACCAACACTATCCAAGGCGGAAATTCATCGGTTACTGCCCTTACTGGTTCCACCGAAGAAGACCAGTTTTAAAAACCATTGATAATAACTTTTTCTGTGCATGAACTTTGAGCGGCTTAGGTCGCTCTTTTTTATTGGCAAAATAGTTACAAATAGAAATATATTTCGTCGTCAATGTTAGAAGTAGGGCGTAGGAAATTTCTTTTATTATTTTGTGTTATTTTTAAGAATGTCATAACTTTATAAAATTCATAAAGTTATAAAAAAATCTAAAATACCCATTGTTTGACTTTCCCTCTAGCTACATAAACAATCCCAAAGTTCGTCTGTACTTTACAAAGCCTTCGGTTAAGTGAGGCTACGTAAATTCGTTAACATTCACGTTGTAGAAAGTAAATTGATACCAATGAAAGAACTCGCAGCCTTAATTGTCGATGACAACCCAATACAATTAAGTGTAATGGAACGCCAATTAACAAAATTCGGCATCACCAATCTTATGGCCTGTAACAGTGGTCAGGAAGCGTTGCGTGCTGTTTCTGAACATCAGTTTGACATTATATTTAGTGACATAATGATGCCCGAAATGGATGGCATCAGTTTGATCCGTCATCTGGATAATCTTGGTTATCAAGGTGCTTTGGCTATTACCAGTAGTGTCGAAAGCTCTATCGTTTCTTCATTAACTTATATGAGCAAGAAACTTGGTTTTTCCAATGTTTATGAATTAAGCAAGCCTGTGACGGATGCGGTTTTGGAAGAGATGTTTCAAAAAGAAGCCATCATCAAGAAAACTGCGATTAAACAGAAACTAAAATCGGTTGATATGGAAGAGTTGGTTAATGCTCTACAGCAAGGTCAGTTTAAAAACTACTATCAGCCACAGTTAGACTACACCACCGGCAAGATTGTTGGGCTAGAAGCGCTTGCTCGTTGGGTTCACCCGAGCAAAGGTATGATTTTTCCCGATATATTTATCCCGATGTTGCATGACGGAGGAATGGAGTATCACTTGTTCAAAGTCGTTCTCGATAATGTGTTGTCTGATCTTTCTGAAAATCGAATTCAATGTCGTGTGGCAATTAACGTCACACAGCAAGATCTTGAAATTCCAAGTTTTGCCGATTATCTGTTGGAGCAATGCACTCATCACGGGGTTGATCCTAGTCTGATAACGCTTGAGCTGACCGAGCAGGATATCTACAACGAATCGATTGAAATGATCACCAATGTAACACGCATGCGTTTATATGGTGTGGGTATCTCAATTGATGACTTTGGTACTGGTAGCTCGTCTTATCTCAAGCTCTCTCATTTGCCATTTACTGAAATTAAAATCGATAAGAATTTCGTATTCGGCTGCCTGATCGATGCAACAAAGCAGTCGATCATACGCAGCATGTGTACACTTTCTAAAAGTTTACATATCAATCTCGTATCTGAAGGGGTTGAAGATGACGCCACTTGGAAGCTAATGCAGAGTTTGGGTGTGGATGTCTGTCAGGGATATTTGACGGGGAGACCAATGCCAATTGAAGCTCTCAGTCTTTTTGATGTTCATCAGCACTAAGTGGCTCACTACACATCCATGATGCGCTACTTTAAAATCTCAGTTGTTGCTCTTCTTGTTAGCACTTCTCTGTTCTACGCCATTATATCTTTCAATATGGAAAGACTGGTAAACGGGAAATTCACCCATGTTGATTCCATCGTAAAAACGTTAGAAATCAAAAAACAGAAAATGATTCTTCTTGGGCTGCTGGCTGAAACTGAGCGTCAGTTACCTGTGCTAATCAATGATTCAAATCTTGAGGAGTATGAAGTTTACAGTTATGCCGTTGAAGGGCATGAAGAGCTGACAGAAAATGAGCGCACCATCATCCGAGTCATGCAGCTCAGCAATAAGTATGTTCCTTCGCTATTCGATTCCAAAGATGTATTTATGTACTTTCGTTCTTATGAAGGAAAGAAGATTTTTACTCATGAACTGCTCCCTGACTTTCCAATTTCAGAAGAACTTTTCGGTATTGAACGTTGTAGCATAACCGAAACGTGCTCGATATATGCTCGGCCATTTCAATTGATCGATAGAGTCATTGTCTCCCCTGTGTATAAAGACTTATTGTCAGGTGCTTACATTATGTCTATGTCGTCACCGGTAAGGGACTTTTCCACCAAAAAAATCGTTGGTGACTTTGTTGTCGATCTTCACATCCCGGTGTCTTGGGATCATGGTTTAACGTTTAGAACAGAAAAAAACAACAGCTTTAAAAGTACCATATTTGAGCATATGAATATTAACTTTGGCCGTACTTATACCCGTGAACACATCACTGATAATCGAAGTCGGATCATTTATAAACTCTCATCATCGAATATTGCCATTGAATTTTTCTGGCTATGGGCGATTCTCTTTGTTTGTGCTTTCTTTGTTTACTGGAAATGGGACGATTCCCGCTATAGCCGTAATCTGCTTAAGAAAGTGCTTATTTCAGCAAATGAAGACGAACTGACTGGCTTGTACAACCGTAAAATATTCAAAGAAGACGAATTCATTTTTGCAACATCAAATAAGAAAACCAGTGTTATTGCAATTGACGGCAACAAAATAAAGAAAATTAACGATTTGTTTGGGCATGCGATTGGAGATAAAGCGATCAAACATATTGCGGACTCGATGAAAACCGTATTTGGTTATGATGGATATCTGGTTCGAAACGGTGGCGATGAATTCATTGTCGTATTGCCAGATTGTGACATTGACACTGCTGAAGCACTCGCTGAACAACTGAAAAGTGAAGTCCGTTCGTCTGTTATCGAACCAACGAGTATGCGGGTGTCAGTGGCTACGGGTGTGACTGAAAAACAAGAGTTTGAGAGTATTGAAGCTGCCATTTTACGAGCAGATGAAAGCTTATACCGAGACAAATATCAGCTATCTCGCTCTAGCTAAATACTTTCTATTTACCCTGAAAAGCTGCCTAACAAGGCAGCTTTTTTGTAGCTCGATCTCAGCGTATTGAGTTGAAGTGACAGCTTTAGGTTCCCTTATTTGCTGAATGAATGCAGGTACTTGGCAAAAATAGGAGCAACAGTTTCTAGCAGTGATAGCTTGTATTCACTCTGGCAGCTTAGCGTTCCTACAATGGCATTTTTATACATCAACGGAAGGGTATAGAGTAGTTCGCTATTCTTGGTTCCTTGTGACACTGCTATTGACTCTCCTGTCTCTGCGTTTTTCCATTCCAATGTTATAAATGAGACCGCATCCAAATCCTTAATCAGGCTGATAGCTGATTCTAGCTTGTTTTGGTGTGGTTCAGAGTTGAGCAGAATAATCGAGATCTTGGAGAGCAATACGTTTTCTTCTACTGCCAGCTCTAAGGCTTGATTGTTTTGGCTAAGTGATTGCTCCAACCCTGAGTAGATATGTCCCATTTTTTCCGCCATACGATGAAAAGTGGAAGACAGCAGACCAATTTCATTATTGAGGTGGTAATCAAGCGTAATATCGAAGTTACCCTGACGTATGTCTTGGCTCGCATTAGATAATTGAACGATTGGACTAACGACTTTATGGTTAATGTAATGAACAAAGTATGTCACGATTAGCCCGACGAGTAGTACACCGACACAGCTTGCCCAGATTAAATAGTGAAGTTTGTTTTCTGAATGAACTTGGATGTTACACACCAGTTCATCAATGATATCGACAAAACTTGGAATGATAGGCAAAACTTCTTGCTCTCTTTGTGTGAGCAGCTTTTCTTTGATGCTTTCCCAATGTCTAACAACTTGAAAATAGTGTGTCTTGATCTCGTCAGTCGAGTGCCAGTCTGTAACAGATTTTAGGGCGTCTGAGTACAATACTGAGTCATATTTCTCTATGTATTTGAGTTTGTTCTCTGAGTTGTTTGTTGTGATGTCATAAGCAAGACGATAGCTTTGCATTCGTAAAGAACCAGAGAGATTAATAATTTCTGCATCTTTATCTAGAGAGATAAAAATAAGTGCTGAAAAAAGGCTGATCACAGTGCACAGAGCAAAAATGAGTGACATCGAATAGGAGGTTATGCCTGAAATAGATTTGTACTTTTTTAATTTCATAAGGTTGTAACGCAGATACGGATTAAGAGAAACATGACGACTTCGGCAGAAAAACAAACAGCCGGATTAAAATCCAGCTGCTTGCTTTTATCGATTTGAGAATTACTTCAGCTTGAAGAATCGCATCAGCTCAGCCAATGTTACTGACATTTTAGCCAGCTCTTGTGAAGCTTGGTTGCTGTCTGAAACCATGTTGACTGTTTGGTCTACTTTGTCACGAACAACGGTGATACTTTCACTGATCATCTCTGCTGTAGTGCTTTGTTCTTCTGTCGCTGTAGCAATCTGAGTGTTTAGATTGTTGGTTTGAGCGACACTATCGGTAATCGTTGAAAAGGCCACGTTAGCCGATGCAGACTGTGTCACCGTCTCTTCAAGCATTGTTTGACTAGCATTGATAGATTCCACTACTTGAGATGTGTTGGTTTGAAGGGTGGTAATTTGCCCCTCGATTTTCTCTACCGCTTTTTGTGTTTGTTGTGCTAGTTGACGAACTTCATCTGCCACCACCGCAAAACCACGACCTTGTTCACCAGCACGAGCCGCCTCAATGGCTGCGTTAAGTGCCAGTAAGTTTGTTTGTTCAGCGATGTTTTGAATCACGTTCATAACATCACCCACTTCCTCTGTACCAGTACGTAAGGTTGAGATCTCAGTGCTCAGATCGCCCATCTGTTGAGCAAGAGAGCTGATTTTCTCCATAGATGATGACATGACTGCCATGCCTTTGTTTGCTTCTTCTGTTGCAGATTCTGCTTCTTGAGAGGCTGTGTTGGCACCAATGGCTACTTCGTTAATGGCAGCAGACATTTCGTTCATCGCTGTAGCAACTTGGTCGGTCTCTTGTTGCTGTGTCATCGAACTTTGCAGAACTTCGTGGTTGATAGCCGATAGCTGCTCTGAAGCCGAAGCCAGCATTTCACAGTTTTGCGTGATCTCTTCTACGGTGCTGTAGAATTTTTGTTCCATCTGACCTAGTGAATGGCGCATTTGTGCTACTTCATCAGCACCCTCGACAGTGTGGTTAGCGTGTAACTCACCATTTGCCATGCGTTCGATAATAGCTTTGGTCGTATTGATTGGACCTGTGATACTGCGAGTTACCCATTGGCAAATGAGCATAACCAGCGGTATTGAAATCACTAAAGCCATGATGACGGCCATTACAGCATTGTCCGCTAGGTCTGAGACTTGTTGTGCTAATTTCGTTTGGCTCTTAAATGAGTTCTGCTTAATGTCTACGATATTATTTGTAATTTGGTCGCCTAAATTGGCTAGGTTTACATACCAAATTTCATTACGTTGGCTAATGATTGAAAATATCTCTTTGATATTTCGGTTAAATTCATCCACTTGTTTAATGACGGTGCCATTGCGGTATTCAGGATATGATTTATCAAATTCGACCATCATTTTTTGTAGTTGACCAAATGCACTTTGGTAAAGTTCAAAGTCTTTCTCATCGTTGTCAACGAGGAAGTTAGTAGCGTGTTGCAGCGCGATGGTAAATTGATATTCCGTTTCAATCACACTTTCAAAAAGGTCCATATTGATGCTTGCGCTGTTGTTACGAAGTTGACTGATATGCTTTTGTAGTTCTTCAGTCACAGACTGGTTCGCGCGCACAAGTTCATTTCTGCGCTGCATTAAATTTTTCACTTCGTTCAGTTCAGCTTCGTACTGATTGACACTATTTTTCATGCCAGTAAGAAGTGTCACCTGCTGCGGATAAATGCTGTTAGCGATCTCAGTTTGAATAATGCTTTCCGTAGCCTTGAGTTCGTTAACTGCATCGTTGAAGCTTTTATCGTCGCCGCTAGCGCGGAAAGTCAAAGCTCGAATGCGTGCCGTTAGCATGTGTTCTTGAACGTTACTTGCTTGAATGGCGTTTTGGTTTACTTGTCTGAAATCATTGAAATCAGATTGAATGTTTTTGATCGCGAACGCTGCAACCCCTGAAATGATCAGAGTTGAAAGCGTCGTAAAGGCAATGATTAAGTATATTTTATACGATACCTTGGTGATTCTATTAAGCATGTGTTTCTTCTATGTGGACAAACGGAATTAGCCAAATTTTATACAACTAATCACTATCATCCAAAAGTGACCATAGTCGAGTGATTTCTATAACGTTTTGTTTTATATAGATAAATTTGTTTTGTATGACATAACCACAGGTCAAAAAAAAACAATCCTACATCTGTGAAGGGAACTGTCTGACAAGGGCTGGGGTTTGTAAGGTAAGGCAGAGAAGTAAAGGTTAATATTATTGAATATTAACCTTTCATAAATGATGAGAAAGGGGGCTGATTAAACGAAAAGATCGTTATAGATCATCTTCGATTTCTTCAGGTTCTACTTCTTCTTGCAACTCAAGAAGACTCACTGCAATCGAGACAAAGTCGCTATCGGTAATAATTCCGACTAATTCTCCTTTAGCGAGGACAGGCAGGCAGCCCACTTTGTGTTTCTGCATGTACATGGCACTTTCTTTTAGCCCTGCTTGCGGAGAAACAGACATCACTTGCGTATGCATGATTTCGTAAAGCGGAGAGTCGTCTGTATACGAAGTGGTGCTTGAGGTTTTTTGCAGACTCGATTCTTGTGCGGCCAGTATGTCTCTTTGTGTTACGACACCAAGTAACCTTTTATTTGCATCGACAATAGGAATGTGTCGAATATCTAACGCTTCCATCATGTGTTTGGCATCAGAGAGTGTGTTTGAACGCAGTAATGTATGTGGATTACGAGTCATCATGTCTTCGACTTTAATCATATCCAACTCCTATCTCTTCAGGATTGTAATAACGCGTTGGTTCTTGTTTAAAGCATAGTTTTTCTGCGGACAAATATCTGAGAGCTTGACCACTTTTATCTCGAATTGAGCGAATTCATCGTTGATTACAAACTATTGCTGATTCATTGGAGGTTAGTGGTGCACAATCCTGTATCTTGATGTGGCTTAGGTATATACTACCGCGCCGCGAAAAGATTCATCGCTAAACCCTGAAGAGAACGAATATACAGTCATGCAAGTTTCAGATTTTCATTTTGAACTTCCAGACGAGCTGATCGCTCGTTACCCAAAAGCAGACCGTACAGCCAGCCGTTTGCTGCAGTTGAACGGTAATACTGGTGCATTAACCGATAGTACCTTTAAAAAAGTGCTCGACCTGGTAGAACCGGGTGATCTTTTAGTGTTTAACAATACCCGTGTTATTCCTGCTCGTATGTTTGGCCGTAAAGCCTCGGGGGGCAAACTCGAAGTATTGGTTGAGCGTATGCTTGATGAGCACACGATTCTTGCTCATGTTCGCTCTTCTAAGCCACCAAAGCCGAATACAGAATTGTATCTGGGTGAAAATGATGAATACCATGCAGTGATGGTTGCGCGTCATGATGCGCTGTTTGAAATTCGCTTTACGGACGAAAAAGCCGTATTGGAAATTTTAAATGACATCGGTCATATGCCATTGCCACCTTACATCGATCGACCAGATGAAGATGCAGATAAAGAACGTTACCAAACGGTTTATAACCAGAAGCCAGGCGCGGTAGCTGCGCCAACGGCAGGTCTGCATTTTGATGAAACACTGCTTGAGCAAATCAAAGCTAAAGGTGTTGAGTTTGCTTATGTCACTTTGCATGTAGGGGCTGGGACATTCCAACCTGTTCGTGTAGACAATATCAACGATCACCACATGCACGCAGAATACGTAGAAGTACCTCAAGAAGTGGTGGATGCGATTGCTGCAACCAAAGCTCGTGGCGGGCGTATTATTGCCGTGGGTACAACGTCTGTGCGTTCTTTAGAGAGTGCTGCGCAAGATGCTTTAAGCAAAGGTACTGAGTTGGTTCCTTTCTTTGGTGACACTGAGATTTTTATTTTCCCAGGTTATCAATATCAGTTAGTGGATTGTTTGATTACCAATTTCCATCTACCTGAATCAACGCTAATTATGTTAGTAAGTGCATTCGCAAGCTATGAACATACTATGGTGGCCTATGAGCATGCTGTGAAAGAACAATACCGTTTCTTTAGTTACGGTGATGCAATGTTCATTACCAAGAGAACTATTTGAAGCGAAAAGCGTCATACTCTTGATTTATATTTGAAGCTATCTGGACACTTTTCCGGGTAGCTGTTTGTACCTAGGCTAGTGTTAATTTAATGCTGGGTGTAGGTATCAATCCGTCAGACTGTTTCTCTGACATTTGGAGGCTTTGTGAAACTACAATTCAATCTAAAAAAGAAAAATGGCAATGCACGTCGCGGTCAGCTGACTTTTGAACGTGGCACAGTGCAAACGCCAGCGTTTATGCCTGTCGGTACTTACGGCACGGTAAAAGGTATGACACCGGAAGAAGTGGCTGATACTGGCGCACAAATTCTGCTGGGTAACACTTTCCACCTATGGTTACGTCCTGGTCAAGAAGTAATGAAAATGCACGGTGACTTGCATGACTTCATGAACTGGCAAGGCCCAATCTTGACTGATTCAGGCGGTTTCCAAGTGTTCAGCCTTGGTGATATTCGTAAAATCACTGAGGAAGGTGTGCATTTCCGTAACCCAGTAAACGGTGACAAGATTTTCATGGACGCTGAGAAGTCTATGGAGATCCAAAAAGACCTTGGTTCAGACATCGTCATGATTTTTGATGAATGTACGCCATACCCTGCAACTCATGATGAAGCTAAGAATTCAATGGAGATGTCTCTTCGTTGGGCTCAACGTTCTCGCGATCATTTTGACAAGCTTGAAAACCCGAACTCTTTATTCGGTATCGTTCAAGGTAGCGTATACGAAGACCTGCGTGATGTTTCTGTAAAAGGCCTGACTGAAATTGGTTTTGATGGCTACGCTGTAGGTGGTCTTGCGGTTGGTGAACCTAAAGAAGACATGCACCGTATGCTTGAGCACACCTGTCCACAGCTACCGGAAGACAAACCTCGTTACTTAATGGGCGTTGGCAAACCGGAAGATTTAGTAGAAGGTGTACGCCGTGGTATCGATATGTTTGACTGTGTTATGCCAACACGTAACGCGCGTAACGGTCATTTATTCGTTACTGGCGGTGTAATCAAGATTCGCAACGCGGTTCATAAAACGGATACTTCTCCGTTAGACCCGCATTGTGATTGTTACACTTGCAAAAATTACTCGAAATCGTATCTTCACCATTTAGATCGTTGTAATGAAATTTTGGGCGCTCGCCTGAATACCATTCATAACTTACGCTACTACCAACGTTTGATGGAAAGTATCCGTACTGCGATTGATGAAGACCGTTTCGATCAATTTGTAGAAGAGTTCTACGCACGACGCAATCGTGAAGTTCCACCTCTACAAAAAGAGAAAGCTTAATGTTGATGCCAGCATGCGTGCTGGCATTAACGTAATTTCGTGCGCTAAGTTGGATTTATCTCTATTCCTGACTTGAATTCAACGTTGCGCAACCCAATAGATTTCAAACTAGACAAAACAACTTAGAGGACGTTTCTCAATGAGTCTAATTTCTGTAGCACACGCGGCTCCAGCTGGTACTTCAGCTGGTGGTGGTTTTGAAATGCTAATCATGCTTGGCATGTTCGCGGTAATCTTCTACTTCATGATTTACCGCCCACAATCAAAGCGTGTAAAAGAGCATAAAAACCTAATGGCTTCTATGGCTAAAGGTGATGAAGTGCTTACCAGTGGTGGATTAGTAGGTCGCATTACTAAAATTGCAGAAGACAACGATTATGTGTCTATTGCTCTTAATGAGAACAACGAAATCGTTCTTAAAAAAGACTTCATTACAGCAGTATTACCAAAAGGTACGCTGAAATCTCTATAAACAGCTAGAGGATCTTCTCTGTGCTAAACCGTTATCCGTTATGGAAGTACTTGATGGTGGTATTTGTTATTGCCGTCTCTGCTTTGTATGCACTTCCAAATATTTACGGTGAAGATCCAGCTATTCAAATTACAGGGGCGCGTGGCGCCTCTGTAGATCTGTCAACGCTGGATTCTGTCACTCAAGCGCTAGATAAAGCGCAGCTTTCTCATAAATCCATTGGTCTTGAAAATGGATCTATCCTTGTTCGATTTAATGACACAGATACTCAAATCAGCGCGCGCGATGTCGTAAGTGAAGCTCTGGGTAAAGACACGATTGTGGCATTAAACCTAGCAGCATCAACTCCTGATTGGCTTGAAGCAATAGGTGCAGCACCTATGAAGCTTGGTCTCGACCTTCGTGGTGGTGTTCACTTCCTGATGGAAGTAGACATGGATGCCGCGATGGAAAAACTGGTCAGTCAGCAAGAAGAAGCATTCCGCAGTGAACTGCGAGAAGACAAAATTCGCTACCGTGCAATTCGTCCTCTTAAAGATTCAGTAGAAGTGGTGTTACGTGATGCTGAGCAACTTGCTCAAGCAAAAGCCTCTTTAGAAGCAAAACACCGCGATATGACATTCATTGCTTCTGATGAAAGCAATCAATTCGTTCTCAAAGCGCAATTCTCTGAAACTCGTCTACAAGAAATTCGTAACTACGCTGTTGAACAAAACATCAGCATCCTACGTAACCGTGTAAACGAACTGGGTGTTGCTGAACCGTTGGTACAACGTCAAGGTGCAACTCGCATCGTTGTTGAACTGCCAGGTGTTCAGGATACGGCTCGTGCGAAAGAGATTCTTGGTGCTACTGCGACACTTGAATTCCGTGAAGTGGATGACAAAGCAGATTTAGCAGCAGCGGCTGCGGGTCGTGTACCTGCAGGCAGCGAAGTTAAGTTTGACCGTGAAGGTCGCCCTGCAGTGCTTAAAAAGCGTGTCATTCTTGGTGGTTCAAGTATCACTGATGCAAGCTCAAGCACTGATGAATATGGTCGTCCTCAGGTAAACATCTCACTGGATAGTGAAGGTGGCGCGAAGATGTCAGCGTTCTCTAAAAAGAACATTGGCAAGCTGATGGCTACGGTGTTTGCTGAATACAAAGACAGCGGTCGTAAGACTCCAGAAGGTAAAGTTATCTTAGTTAAGCACGAAGAAGTGGTTAACCAAGCAACGATTCAATCTGCTCTAGGCCGTAGCTTCCGTATTACCGGTATCGATTCAGCGGCTGAAGCTCATAACCTAGCTCTTCTATTACGTGCAGGTGCTCTAATTGCGCCAATCTCGATTGTAGAAGAACGCACCATTGGTCCATCTATGGGTCAACAGAATATCGATATGGGTATTCAAGCGTGTATCTGGGGTATGGTTGCAGTAATGCTGTTTACTCTACTTTACTACCGTAAGTTTGGTTTGATTGCCAACGTCGCACTGTTTGCCAACCTTGTATTGATCATCGGCGTGATGTCTATGATTCCGGGGGCAACAATGACCCTACCAGGTATTGCGGGTATTGTATTAACCGTAGGTATGGCAGTGGATGCGAACGTACTGATCTTTGAACGTATACGTGAAGAGCTGCGTGACGGGCGTAACCCTCAGCAAGCGATTCACCAAGGTTATGCGAACGCGTTCAGTACTATCGCCGATGCGAACATCACCACCTTAATCACTGCAATCATTCTGTTTGCTGTGGGTACGGGGGCGATCAAAGGTTTCGCTGTGACTCTGTCTATCGGTATTCTCACTTCAATGTTTACTGCAATTATCGGCACTCGTTGTATCGTCAACTTGTTGTACGGTGGTAAACGCATTAACAAATTGTCGATCTAAGGGTAGGAATTGGTATGTTTCAAATTCTGAAAACAGATAAATCGATCGACTTTATGCGTTGGTCGAAGTTCGCGTTCATTTTCTCGATACTCATGATCGGAGCTTCGATTTTCACGCTATCGACAAAATGGCTGAACTGGGGCTTAGACTTTACGGGCGGTACACTGATCGAGGTGGGTTTTGAACAACCTGTAAACCTTGAAGAGATTCGTTTAGCACTAGAAACGAAAGGCTTTGGTGATGCAACTGTACAGAACTTTGGTTCAGCTAGAGATGTGATGGTTCGTCTTCGCCCACGTGAAAATGTGGCAAGCGAAGCGCTGGGTAACCAAATCTTGGGTGCGATTAAAGAAGGTACGGGTGAATCGGTTGAAATGCGTCGTATCGAGTTCGTTGGTCCTAACGTAGGTGATGAACTGACAGAAGCGGGCGGTTTGGCGATTTTAGTATCGCTACTGTGTATTCTTCTGTATGTGTCTATGCGTTTCGAATGGCGTTTAGCGGCAGGTGCTGTATTGGCACTGGCGCACGACGTGATTATTACGCTTGGTATTTTCTCGCTTATGCAAGTTGAGGTGGACTTAACCATCGTTGCGGCTTTGCTAACGGTAGTCGGTTACTCACTCAACGATACCATCGTTGTATTCGACCGTATTCGAGAGAACTTCCGCAAGATGCGTAAAGGTGAACCTGCTGAAATCATGAACAGTTCAATCACGCAAACATTAAGTCGTACTTTGATTACTTCAGGTACAACCTTGTTTGTGGTTATTGCCTTGTTTACCCAAGGCGGTGCTTTGATTCACGGTTTCGCAATGGCACTTCTACTCGGTATCACAGTCGGTACTTACTCTTCAATCTATGTGGCTTCTGCTCTAGCATTGAAATTAGGTATTACTCGTGAGCACTTACTGACTCCACAAGTGGAGAAAGAAGGTGCCGAATTCGACGAGATGCCATAAGAGATTAGAAAGCCACTGAGTTCAGTGGCTTTTTCTTTTTCTATTCTTCGAGTTTGTCTTTTTACTGAAAGTTGCAAATTAGCTGCAGTGAAAAGGGGATTTGAGTTTCATCAAAGCTGATAATGACTGCTTCTAGCTTTGTATCTTCAGCGACAGTCAGACACAAAAAAGCCCCAACCGTTAGGAAGGGGCTTTCTATTTATCAGCTGTGACGGAGCTGTTATTTCAGAATCGCACTGTTACCGTTTTCACGGATGTGGTTCAGAATAGCTTTCACACCGCGTGGGCTAGAGCCAACGATGTTGCCTGATTTCATGTAATCAGTACCGCCAGCGAAATCTGTTAGGATTGCGCCTGCTTCACGAGCAATCAGTTCACCGGCTGCAAGATCCCAAGGTTTCAAACCAAGTTCAAAGTAACCATCAACACGGTTAGATGCTAGGTAACATAGGTCAAGAGCTGCAGAGCCAGTACGACGGAAGTCTGAACATTCAACAAATAGAGACGTCATAATCTTCATGTAAGATTCTGAGTGTTGCTTTTGTTTGAATGGGAAGCCAGTTGCCAAAACGGCACCTTGCAGGTCTTTAATTTGTTTGATACGGATACGACCGCTGTTTAGCTGTGCACCTGAGCCACGTTGAGCTGTGAATAGCTCGTTTAGCATTGGGTTGTAAACACAAGCTACTTCAGTCTTGCCTTTAATACGAACAGCAATTGAAACGCAGAAGTGAGGTAAACCTTTTATAAAGTTTGTCGTGCCATCCAGTGGGTCAATAATCCATTGTACATCCTGATCTTTACCTTCGATCAGACCGCCTTCTTCGGCAATGATGCAGTGCTCTGGGTAAGAGCTTTTAATCGTAGAAACGATAATGTTTTCAGCTTCTTTGTCTACGTTAGTGACAAAGTCGTTCATGCCTTTTTGAGTGGCTTCGATTTTCTCAGGAGTTTCTAGAGATTTAGCAATATGATTGCCTGCCTTTCGCGCAGCGCGAATAGCAATGTTTAGCATAGGATGCATACGGATTTCCCAACGGATGTTAAAGAACGAAAAAGCGGTGCGCAGTATACCAAATGTTTATCAAAATGGAAGTGGTTATTTTTTATTCATTCGGTTCTGGGGGAGTGAAGCTTCTGACCATTTTACTCAGGTTTATGTTAATATTCTGCGGTTATAAGTTGAGTAGCGTAAATACATCATGTTAAGCAATGTTAAAGTGGTTTTAGTGGGAACCTCTCATTCAGGCAATATCGGCTCTGCAGCACGTGCTATGAAAGTCATGGGTCTCAGCGAAATGGTCTTGGTTGATCCTCAGTGTGAGGTGGATGCTCAAGCTGTCGCATTGGCCGCTGGTGCAAGCGAAATCGCACTCAATGCTCGAATTGTTAATAGTTTAGAAGAAGCTGTAGAAGACTGTGGTTTAGTCGTTGGTTCTAGCGCTCGTTCAAGAACGCTTGAATGGCCAATGCTTGATCCTCGCGAATGCGGTGAGAAGTTTGCTATTGAAGGGCAAAAACATCCGGTTGCTTTAGTCTTTGGACGTGAACGTACAGGGCTAACCAATGAAGAACTGCAAACTTGCCATTACCACGTCTGCATCCCTGCAAATCCTGACTACAGCTCTCTAAATTTAGCCATGGCGGTTCAAACAATATGTTATGAAATCCGCGTTGCGCATTTAAATCAGGTTCAATCTCAATACGCGCCTCAGGCTGAAGAGGAATACCCTCGTCATAAAGAACTGGAAATGTTCTATGAACACCTTGAAAAAGTAATGATTGAAACCCAGTTCATCTCAGAGGCACAACCGGGCCAAGTGATGAACAAACTTCGTCGCCTTTTTAATCGTGCGCGTCCAGAAGCTCAAGAACTCAACATCTTACGTGGCGTTCTTACCGCTGTTGGAAAAAGTCTAGAGAATAAAGAATAACCATTTTTAGTTAATGGTTAAATACCTGACTATTTTAGTCAAATAAATACTTGACCATATTAGTCAGGTATGTGAAACTTCTAACCACATAATCAATGTGGATACGGTGTGATATGAGACTTACATCTAAAGGAAGATATGCGGTAACAGCCATGTTAGATGTGGCTCTGCATTCGCAACAAAGCCCAGTACCATTGGCAGATATTTCTGAACGCCAAGGCATCTCGCTTTCATATTTAGAGCAACTGTTTTCGAAATTACGTAAAGCAGGTTTAGTTGCTAGCGTTCGTGGTCCGGGCGGTGGTTATCGCTTAGGTATGAATGGCCACTCGATTTCAATTGGTACAGTGATTGCCGCAGTTGATGAATCCGTTGATGCAACTAAGTGTCACGGAAAAGGTGATTGCCAAGGTGGTACTCGCTGCTTAACACATACACTGTGGCGCGACCTAAGCTCTCGCATCAGTGACTTCCTTAACAACATCACTCTGGGTGAGCTGATGGTTGATAATGAAGTGCTAGAAATTTCAGATCGCCAAGATATCGATCTTGCGGTTAACCACGGGATTGCACACAAAAATTCGAACACAGTCACCATTGGTGCGGCACCCGTAGGTATTAATGTTCGTTCTTAAGAACGACGTTTACATTGCATTGGAGTAGAAAATGAAACTGCCTATTTATTTAGACTATTCAGCAACTTGCCCAGTTGATCCACGTGTTGCTGAAAAGATGGTTCAGTACATGACGATGGATGGTACTTTCGGTAACCCTGCATCTCGTTCTCATCGTTATGGCTGGCAGGCAGAAGAAGCTGTTGATACTGCTCGTGAGCAAATTGCAGAACTATTGAATGCTGACCCTCGTGAAATTATCTTCACTTCAGGCGCAACAGAGTCTAACAACCTAGCGATTAAAGGTGTTGCACACTTTTATCAAAAACAAGGTAAACACATCATTACCTGTAAAACTGAGCACAAAGCTGTACTGGACACTACTCGTCAGCTAGAGCGTGAAGGTTTTGAAGTGACTTATCTTGAGCCAGAAGCAAATGGCCTCATTGATCTACATAAATTAGAAGCAGCAATGCGTGATGACACCATTCTTGTTTCTATCATGCATGTGAACAATGAAATCGGTGTTATTCAAGATATCACTGCTATTGGCGAACTGTGTCGTTCACGTAAAATTGTTTTCCATGTAGACGCAGCGCAATCAGCAGGCAAATTGCCAATCGACGTTCAAGAGATGAAAGTTGACCTTATCTCTATGTCGGCGCACAAAATTTACGGTCCTAAAGGTATTGGTGCTTTATACGTACGTCGTAAACCACGTATTCGTCTTGAAGCGCAAATGCATGGTGGCGGCCACGAGCGTGGTTTCCGCTCAGGAACACTTCCAACTCACCAAATCGTGGGTATGGGTGAAGCATTCCGAATTGCAAAAGAAGAGATGCAACAAGATTTCGACCACGCTAAAAAACTGCGTGATCGTCTACTAGCTGGCATCAAAGATATGGAAGCAGTTTCGATCAACGGTGACCTAGAACAGCGTTTACCGAACAACCTAAACGTGAGCTTTGCTTTCGTTGAAGGTGAATCACTGCTTATGTCTCTGAAAGACCTTGCGGTATCTTCAGGCAGTGCATGTACATCAGCAAGCCTTGAACCATCGTACGTACTACGTGCTCTTGGTCTTAATGATGAATTGGCTCACAGCTCAATTCGTTTCTCATTCGGTCGTTTTACAACAGAAGAAGACATTGATTATGCGATTGAATTGATTCGTGTAGCTGTCAACAAATTACGCGACATGTCGCCACTATGGGATATGTACAAGGAAGGGGTAGATTTGAACACCGTTGAGTGGGCTCATCATTAATCTTTCCAGCGACTTAGAGGATTCGAGGTAACTATCATGGCATATAGTGAAAAAGTAATTGATCATTACGAGAACCCACGTAACGTAGGTTCGTTTGACAAGGAAGATCCATCAGTAGGTAGCGGCATGGTTGGTGCACCTGCATGTGGTGACGTAATGCGTCTACAAATTAAAGTATCTCCTGAAGGCATCATTGAAGATGCAAAATTCAAGACTTACGGATGTGGTAGCGCAATTGCATCAAGCTCGCTTGTAACTGAATGGGTTAAAGGTAAATCAATTGACGAAGCAGCAGCGATCAAAAACGCTGAAATTGCGGAAGAACTAGAGCTACCACCAGTGAAAGTTCACTGCTCAATCTTGGCAGAAGATGCAATCAAAGCCGCTGTTGCGGATTACAAGAAAAAACATCAAGAATAATAAATGATTGGGGAGTAACCCTTTGTTACTCCCACTTTAATTAACAGAAGACCCAAAGGTAGCAGTATGGCCATTACTCTAACTGAATCAGCAGCACACCGAGTTAAAACCTTTTTGGATAACCGAGGAAAAGGTATCGGCTTACGTTTAGGCGTAAGAACGACTGGGTGTTCAGGTATGGCATACGTACTAGAATTCGTTGATGATCTTGAAGACGGTGACCAAGTCTTCGAAGATAACGGTGTGAAAGTTATCATTGATGCGAAAAGCTTGGTTTACTTAGACGGCACAGAGCTGGACTACAAAAAAGAAGGCTTGAATGAAGGCTTTGAATTCAACAACCCAAATGTCAAAGGCGAATGTGGTTGTGGTGAAAGCTTCAACGTCTAAGAGTTCTCTGAATTTAGGGTGAGAAAACGTTCATCCTAAATCGAATTAAAGGACCGATATCTACATGAATTATTTCGAATTATTTGGGCTACCAACTCAGTTTCAACTGGATGGTAGCCTTCTTTCTTCTCAGTTCCGAGAGTTGCAAAAGCGTTTTCATCCAGATAACTTTGCCACGGCTTCTGAGCGTGATCGACTGATGTCGGTACAAAAAACGGCAGAGATTAACGATGCCAATCAAATTTTAAAAAGCCCAATCTCTCGCGCAGAATACCTGCTGTCACTTAACGGCGTTGAACTCCGAGGTGAACAGCAAACTCTTCAAGATCCAATGTTCCTGATGGAACAGATGGAACTGCGTGAAGAACTTGAAGCAATTACCGACAGCTCTGATGCGGAAAGTGCGCTGTTCGACTTTGATAGTAAAGTCGAGAAAATGTATAAACAGCACTTAATTCAAGTAGAGCAAGAGCTAAACAGTGAGCAGTGGAATACCGCAGCAGACACTGTTCGTAAGCTCAAATTTATTGCCAAATTAAAAAATGAAATAGAACGAGTCGAAGACAAACTCCTCGGCTAATTCTAAAAAAAGGACCCATAGATGGCATTACTTCAAATTGCAGAACCGGGTCAAAGTTCTGCACCGCACCAGCATAAACTGGCTGCAGGCATTGATTTAGGAACCACCAACTCGTTAGTGGCTTCAGTGAGAAGCGGCACGGCAACCACTTTAGTTGATGAGCAAGGACGAAGCATCCTGCCTTCCGTTGTGTCTTATTCCCAAGAAGAAAAAGTGGTCGGCTATGACGCTCATGACAACGCACAAGCCGATCCTGCTAATACTATTATTTCGGTAAAGAGACTTGTTGGTCGTTCATTAACCGATATTCAGTCTCGTTACCCAAATCTGCCGTATCAATTTAAAGCCAGTGAAAACGGTTTGCCGATCATGCAAACGTCTCACGGTGACAAAAACCCGATTCAAGTGTCTGCAGACATTCTTAGAACGCTAGGCCAAAGAGCTGAAAACACATTAGGCGGCGAATTGGCAGGCGTGGTTATCACTGTTCCTGCTTACTTTGATGATGCCCAACGAGTCGCAACCAAAGATGCAGCGGCTCTTGCCGGATTACACGTATTACGTCTACTCAATGAACCAACGGCCGCAGCCATTGCTTACGGTCTGGATTCCGCTCAGGAAGGTGTGATTGCGGTTTATGACTTAGGTGGCGGTACGTTCGATATTTCTATTTTACGTCTGTCAAAAGGCGTATTTGAAGTGCTCGCAACAGGTGGTGATTCAGCATTGGGCGGCGACGATTTCGACCATCTGATAGCCGAATACCTGCAACAGCAAATGGGTATTGAAGGCCAGTTAAGCTCAAGCAAACACCGTGAGCTATTAAACGCAGCAACGGCTGCGAAAATTGCACTGTCAGATAGCGATCAAGTAGAAGTTAATGTCCTTGATTGGTCTGGCGTGCTTACCAAACAACAGTTCAATGAACTGATCCAGCCACTAGTGAAGAAGACGCTGATGTCTTGCCGCCGCGCGCTCAAAGATGCGCAGATTTCGGCTGATGAAGTATTGGAAGTGGTCATGGTTGGTGGCTCTACTCGTACTCCATATGTGCGTGAGCAAGTGGGTGAGTTCTTTGGTCGTACGCCATTAACCAGTATCAACCCTGATGAAGTAGTGGCCATCGGTGCCGCGATTCAAGCAGATGTTTTAGCAGGTAATAAGCCTGATTCTGAAATGCTTCTGTTGGATGTGATCCCGCTGTCTCTGGGTATTGAAACCATGGGTGGCTTAGTGGAAAAAATTATTCCACGCAACACCACGATCCCAGTAGCAAGAGCGCAAGAGTTCACCACCTTCAAAGATGGTCAAACAGCGATGAGTGTCCACGTTGTTCAGGGTGAGCGTGAATTAGTGGATGACTGTCGTTCACTGGCGAGTTTTTCACTCAAAGGTATTCCGCCAATGGCCGCTGGTGCTGCACATGTTCGCGTTACTTACCAAGTAGATGCGGATGGTCTGCTATCCGTAACTGCAATGGAAAAGAGCACAGGCGTCCAAGCCGAAATTCAGGTTAAACCGTCTTACGGTTTAAGCGATGATGAAGTTGCTCAAATGCTGCGTGATTCTATGGCTTATGCTAAAGAAGACATGCAAGCAAGAACCTTGATGGAACAGCGTGTTGAAGCGGATCGAGTCATCGAAGGTCTGATTGCAGCAATGAAGGCAGATGGTGACGAACTACTGGGCCAAGATGAGCGCCAGCTTTTAGTTAATGCTATTGAATCACTGATCGAATTACGCAACGGTGATGATGCAGATGCTATTGAGCAAGGAATAAAAGATACCGATAAAGCGAGCCAAGATTTTGCGTCGCGCCGTATGGATAAATCTATTCGTGCCGCATTGGCTGGTCATTCAGTTGACGAGATTTAAAGAGAAGACAAAAAATGCCTAAGATTATTGTTTTACCCCATGAAACACTTTGCCCGGAAGGTGCGGTATTAGAAGCGCAACCTGGCGAAACGATTCTTGATGTGGCGTTGAAAAACGGTATCGGAATTGAGCATGCGTGTGAGAAATCCTGTGCATGTACCACTTGTCACTGCATTGTCCGTGAAGGTTTTGACTCGCTAGAAGAGAGTGATGAACTTGAAGATGACATGCTAGATAAAGCATGGGGCTTAGAGCCTGAATCTCGTTTGAGCTGTCAGGCAAAAGTCGCGGATGAAGATTTGGTTGTTGAAATTCCAAAATACACTTTGAATCACGCATCTGAAGATCACTAATTATCACTTCGGCTTTATTCAAGCCTGAGTATATGACACTGGAATAACATTATGAAATGGACAGATTCACGCGATATCGCGATTGAACTTTGCGAAAAGTATCCTGATATTGAACCGCAAAACGTACGTTTTACTGATTTACATCAGTGGATATTGGACCTTGAAGATTTTGACGATGAGCCTAATCACTCGAACGAAAAAATCCTTGAAGCGATCATTATGTGCTGGATGGATGAGCGCGATTAAATTCGCTAACCTAGCCTCGCTAAGTTAACAGTTTTAATAAAAAAGCGGGCCTAGTTGCCCGTTTTTTTATCAAGTTGATATTTTTAACTGACAAAATGCTAACATCCCCGAGTTATTGAAGAGATGTGGCGAAGAGACGCCATTACTAAGACAAGGAGAAACCATGTCTACACAAATGTCTGTATTTATTAGCCTGGAAGCTGCCCAGCCTCAGTGGGGAGAAAAGGCGTTATTATCATTTTCTGAGCAAGGTACAACGATTCACCTTACTCAATCTCACGATTTAGGTGCGATTCAACGCGCTGCTCGTAAACTGGATACTCAAGGTTTGCGTTCTGTATCTCTAGAAGGCGAAGGTTGGGATCTCGAATCTATCTGGGCTTTCTATCAAGGCTACCGTGAAGCGAAGAAGAGAAACACGGTTGAGTGGAAACCCCTAGAGCAAGAAGTACAAGCAGAACTAGAAGCTCGTATTAAAACCACAGATTGGGTTCGCGACATTATTAACAAGAGTGCCGAAGAAGTGGCACCTCGTCAGCTTGCGACTATGGCGGCTGAGTTCGTGAAATCTCTGGCTCCTGAACAAGTTTCTTACCGTATCGTAAAAGACAAAGATCTTTTAGCTGAAGGTTGGGAAGGCATTTTCGCTGTTGGTCGTGGTTCAGACCGCACCTCAGCAATGCTACAACTCGACTTCAACCCAACAGGAAAAGAAGACGCACCCGTGTTCGCATGTTTAGTTGGTAAAGGTATTACTTTCGATTCCGGTGGTTACAGCCTAAAAGCATCTGGCATGATGTCTGCGATGAAAGCAGATATGGGCGGTGCAGGCATGATTACTGGTGCGCTGGCACTTTCAATTCTTCGCGGTTTAAATAAGCGCGTGAAATTGATTCTATGCTGTGCTGAAAACATGGTTTCAGGTCGTGCTCTTAAGCTGGGTGATATCATCACTTACAAGAACGGTAAAACAGTAGAAATCATGAATACTGACGCGGAAGGCCGCTTGGTATTGGCTGACGGTCTGATGTTCGCCAGTGAGCAAAAACCTGAGCTGATTATTGACTGCGCAACGCTAACTGGCGCAGCAAAAAATGCATTAGGCAATGATTTCCATGCGCTGATGAGCTTTGATGACGAGTTGTCACACCAAGCTCTGACAGCGGCTAAAGAAGAACATGAAGGTCTATGGCCACTTCCACTGATGGATTTCCATCGTGAGATGTTGCCTTCACCTTTCGCTGATCTATCTAACATTAGCTCTGGTGATTACTCACCGGGCGCAAGTACTGCGGCTGCATTCTTGTCTTACTTCGTTGAAGACCACAAGAAAGGCTGGCTACACTTTGACTGTGCGGGTACTTACCGTAAGTCTCCAAGTGATAAATGGGCTGCAGGTGCAACGGGTATGGGCGTAAGAACCATCTCTCGCGTACTAATGGATCAAGCTAAGTAATCGAAGTAATTAAAGGTGGCCTAAGAGCCGCCTTTTTAAAATAAAACGACAAGTAAAGTAAAAGGACATCTTATGGCCCTAGAAAGAACATTTTCTATCATTAAGCCTGACGCCGTGGAACGTGATCTAATCGGTGAGATTTATCATCGTATTGAAAAGGCTGGACTACGCATTATCGCAGCGAAAATGCTTCGTCTGACTGATGAACAAGCAAGCGGCTTTTACGCGGAACACGAAGGAAAGCCATTCTTTGAACCGCTAAAAGAGTTTATGACTTCTGGCCCAATTATGGTTCAAGTTCTTGAAGGTGAAGATGCAATTACGCGTTACCGTGAGCTGATGGGCAAGACTAATCCTGAAGAAGCGGCATGTGGCACTATCCGTGCTGACTATGCACTCAGCATGCGTCATAACTCAGTGCACGGCAGTGATAGCCCTGAGTCTGCTGCACGCGAGATTGAATTCTTTTTCCCTGAATCAGAAATCTGTCCTCGCTCAGAAGCTGTAGTTTAATTTTAAGGAGCTCCCGAAAGGGAGCTTTTTTGTACCCGTCAGTACCTCTCGCAACACTGAAATCTCCATTTTTTAGCAACTTCACTTAGTACTCGAAGTCTGTTTGCTATTTTTTTAATTTGCTGTTTATTTTTTATTCAATGGCTTGTAAATACCCTAGTAAACTCATGGTATTGCAGCCCTTGTCGTTATTGCCTAAAGGCTGTACAATTCGCGCCCTTAATTATAGTTCCATCTTTGAGAGGCTACATGACCACACAAAAAGTCAATTTACTTGATTTTGATCGCAAGGCTATGCGTTCATTTTTCGCTGATGAACTGGGTGAAAAAGCATTCCGCGCAGATCAGGTGATGAAGTGGATTTACCATTTTGGTTGTGACGACTTCGACAAGATGACCAATATTAATAAGCAGCTGCGCGAAAAACTGATTCAAAAGTGTGAAATTCGTGCACCTTACGTTTCCGAAGCTCAACACTCCAGTGATGGTACCATCAAGTGGGCGATGAAAGTGGGTGATCAGGATGTAGAAACGGTTTATATCCCTGAAGATGATCGTGCAACGCTTTGTGTCTCTTCTCAGGTAGGTTGTGCGCTGGAATGTAAATTCTGTTCTACAGCCCAACAAGGTTTTAACCGTAACTTACGTGTATCTGAAATTATTGGTCAGGTATGGCGTGCAGCGCGTGAAATTGGCTTAGAAAAAGAAACAGGCCGTCGTCCTATTACTAACGTTGTAATGATGGGTATGGGCGAGCCACTTCTGAATATGAAGAACTTGATTCCAGCACTAGAAATCATGCTGGATGATCTCGGTTTTGGTCTTTCTAAGCGCCGTGTAACGGTTTCTACTTCTGGCGTAGTATCCGGCTTAGACCAAATGACGGGGCAAATTGACGTTGCTTTAGCGATTTCACTGCACGCGCCGAACGATAAGCTGCGCAGTGAAATTATGCCGATTAATGATCGTTGGGATATTCAAGATTTCCTAGCGTCTGTTCGTCGCTATATTGCTTCATCAAATGCAAACCGTGGCAAAGTGACGGTTGAGTATGTACTTCTGGATCATGTAAACGATGGTACCGAGCATGCTCACGAACTGGCGCAACTAATGAAAGACACACCTTGTAAGATTAACTTGATTCCGTTTAACCCATATCCGGGTTCACCTTACAAGAAACCAAGTAACTCACGAATTGATCGTTTCCAGAAAACACTGATGCAATACGAACATACCGTAACGATCCGTAAAACACGTGGTGATGATATTGATGCGGCGTGTGGTCAGTTGGTCGGTGATGTTATTGACCGTACCAAACGTACTAAAATCAAGCAGGTGGATGAGCAAGCTATCCCTGTAAAACAGATTTAGTTAAAAATATAAGTAAGCCAGAGTGAACTCTGGCTTACTTACTTTTGGAATTAATCCTACAAAATATGTCTTTTTGATGTCAGTTTAAGCAAAAACCTTGACGTGTCTGTAATTTCTTTTCCAAATGCTTGTTGTTTACAGGCTAATATCTATTAGAATGTTTCACTATTATCAAAAGTAAATGCGAATTACTGGCGATATCAACATAAATGAATTTTCACCTGTTGAAGTCATCGACATTGATTGCTACTAACAAATCAATAATAAAAGCGACGAAGCGATACTTGAGCACAAAAACACGAGACAGACATCGCGGATGAATACTGAACATAAAGAACAAGAAAACCCAATCGTCGAAGAAACATCAACTGTAGAACAAGAAGCAGCATTTGTAGAACCAGGAACCCTGTTAAGAGAAAAGCGCGAAGCTTTAGGGTTAACACAACAACAAGTCGCTGATCGTTTGAGATTGCGTTTATCCATTGTTCAAAACTTAGAAGCCAACAACTTTGAATCTGATTTAGTCGCTACCTTTATTCGCGGCTATTTGCGTTCTTACGCCAAAGCGGTTGGATTAAAAGAATCTGAAATTTTGCAAGCTTATGAGAAAAGCACCGCTTCGGAACCTCAAGAGCAAACCATGCAAAGCTTCTCAAAGAAAACCAAGCGTGCCAAACACGATAGCCATATTATGACTATTACTTGGGTTATCTTGGTGATTCTTATCGGTATGTCATCACTTTGGTGGTGGCAGAACCACAGAGACAGTGGATTCGAAGCGGATAAAGATGCTGAAGTTTCAGCGGTTTTGAGCAATGAGTCCTCATTGCAGGATTCGCGTAACGATCAAGAGTTTGCAACGGTCAGCGAATTAACCGAAGAATCAGGTGAAGAGCCTGTTGAACCAACGTCACCTGCTGATGAAGTTCAAGCGGTAGAACAGACTGAAGAACCAGTAGTTGAAGACGTTGAGCCTGCGATTAGCGAACAAGCGCCTGTTGCAGTGGAAGAAGAACCGATGGTTGTTGAAGAGCCAGTTGTTGAGACGCCTGTTGTAGAACAAGCCGATGCAAGCAACTTGCTAACACTTTCTTTCTCAGCGGATTGCTGGATTCAAGTTAAAGATGCGACGGGTAAAACGTTGTCGACTGGCATTAAACAAGCGGGTCAGACACTGAATTTACGCGGACAAAAACCTCTACAAGTGATTCTTGGCGCTCCAGAGAGCGTATCAATGACATTTGCAAGTGAACCTGTAGACCTTTCTGGGTATACTTCAGGCAAAGTAGCAAGACTCACCTTACCTTAGACAATACTATGCAACACGAATCTCCGATCAAACGTCGTCCTTCTACACGTATTTATGTAGGGGATGTGCCAATTGGCGATGGTGCGCCAATTGCTGTGCAATCAATGACCAATACAAGAACGACTGACGTGGAAGCGACAGTCGCTCAGATCAAAGCTCTGGAAAATGTCGGTGCAGATATCGTTCGCGTATCTGTTCCTACTATGGACGCCGCAGAAGCTTTCAAGCTCATCAAACAGCAAGTATCAGTGCCGCTCGTTGCGGATATTCATTTTGACTATCGTATCGCATTGAAAGTGGCAGAGTACGGTGTTGACTGTTTACGTATCAACCCAGGCAACATTGGTAACGAATCTCGCATCCGTTCTGTTGTTGACTGCGCGCGTGATAAAAATATCCCGATTCGTATCGGTGTAAACGGCGGATCATTAGAAAAAGATCTGCAAATGAAATATGGCGAGCCAACCCCAGAAGCATTGGTGGAATCGGCGATGCGCCATGTGGATATTCTTGATCGTCTGAACTTTGATAAGTTTAAAGTCAGTGTGAAAGCATCCGATGTGTTCCTTGCGGTGGATTCCTACCGCTTGCTGGCGAAGAAAATCGACCAGCCATTGCACTTAGGTATTACTGAAGCGGGCGGCGCTCGTGCCGGTTCAGTGAAGTCTGCGGTTGGCTTAGGCATGCTGTTAGCGGAAGGTATCGGTGATACTTTGCGTATCTCTTTGGCTGCTAATCCGGTTGAAGAAATTAAAGTCGGTTTCGATATTTTGAAATCACTGCGTATCCGTTCTCGCGGAATTAACTTCATCGCTTGTCCGAGCTGCTCTCGTCAAGAGTTTGATGTTATTTCTACTGTGAACGAGCTGGAACAACGGTTGGAAGATATTTTGACGCCAATGGATGTTTCAATTATTGGCTGCGTAGTAAATGGCCCGGGCGAAGCGGAAGCTTCCCATTTAGGTCTGGCAGGCAGCAATAAGAAAAGCGCATTTTATGAAGACGGCGTTCGTCAAAAAGAACGTTTTGACAACGACGACCTGGTTGCTCAGCTTGAAGCGAAAATTCGTGCCAAAGCATCAATGTTAGATGAGAAGAATCGCATCAACATTCAGCAACTTGAACAAGATTAATCTAAACGATATTACGGTAACTATTTTGGCAAAGACTATTCAAGCAATCCGAGGCATGAACGACTGTCTCCCAACTCAGTCTCCACTTTGGCAAAAAGTGGAAGGCACGGTAAAAAACGTAATTAGTGCTTACGGCTATAACGAAGTTCGTATGCCTATCGTTGAGATGACACATCTATTTAGCCGTGCGATTGGTGAAGTCACTGACGTTGTTGAAAAAGAGATGTACACCTTTGAAGACCGTAACGGTGATAGCTTAACGCTACGCCCAGAAGGTACTGCGGGTTGTGTACGTTCTGGTATCGAAAATGGTCTGTTGTACAACCAAGAACAACGTCTGTGGTACATGGGCCCAATGTTCCGTCATGAACGCCCTCAGAAAGGTCGCTACCGTCAGTTCCACCAATGTGGTGTGGAAGTATTTGGTCTTGATGGCCCTGATGTTGATGCTGAATTGATCATGATGACGGCACGTATGTGGCGTGAGCTTGGCATTTCTGAACATGTCCGTCTTGAGCTGAACTCAATCGGTTCACTTGACGCGCGTGCGAACTACCGTACCGCTTTAATTGAGTATTTAGAGCAGTATATGGATGTACTGGATGATGACTGTAAGCGTCGTCTATACACCAACCCTCTGCGTGTACTGGATACTAAAAACCCAGATGTTCAAGCCGTATTAGGTGATGCACCTAAGCTGTCTGATTACCTAGATGAAGAGTCAAAACAACATTTTGCAGGTTTATGTGAACTTCTTGATGTTGCAGGTATCGAATATACGGTTAACGAGCGTTTGGTTCGTGGTCTGGATTACTACAACCGTACTGTATTTGAGTGGATCACTGAAAGTCTTGGTTCACAAGGTACCGTATGTGGCGGTGGTCGCTACGATGGTCTTGTTGAGCAGTTGGGTGGAAAACCAACCCCAGCTGTAGGCTTTGCTATGGGTCTAGAACGTTTAGTGTTGATGATGGAAACATTAGGCAACACAGATGTTCGTCGCAGCGTTGATGTTTACGTGGTGACGGCTGGCGAAGGTACTCTGTCTGCGGGAATGAAGCTTGCTGAATTAATTCGTGAGCAAGTTCCGGGTCTTCGTGTTATGACACACTTCGGCGGCGGAAACTTTAAGAAACAGTTTAAGCGTGCAGACAAAGTTGGTGCTGCGATAGCATTAGTTTTGGGTGAAGACGAAGTTGCGGGTAACACTGTGGTTGTAAAAGACCTAGCAGGCGGCGAGCAAGAAACAATTTCTCAAGCAGAGATCGCGAGCAAGCTGGCTCATCTGATCTAATAGCGCATTTTTAGAGATACATTATGCCAATGCTCGTCATTGGCATTAATAAAGAGGATAGGAAGTGGAACTCTACGATACTGAAGAACAACAAGTAGAAGCGATCAAAGATTGGTGGAAGGAAAATGGCAAAGCCGTAATGTTAGGTGCTGTCATTGGCTTAGGTGGTCTTTTTGGTTGGCGTTTTTATCAAGATAGCGTAACCGAAGCGAAAGAGGCTGCTTCAGAAGCTTATACTCAAGCAATCCAGTCTCTATCCTCGAAAGGCATTGATGCGAGCGGTGATGTTCAAAGCTTTATTGATGGCAATAAAGACACTGAGTATTCAGTGCTTGCAGCAATGCAACTTGCAAAAGTTCAAATTGAAGCAGGTAATTTAGACGAAGCTTTAGCACAACTTGAGTGGGCGAAAAGCACGACTAAAGATGCGGCTTTAAAACCAGTGATTACTTTACGAGTTGCTCGAGTTCAGGCTGAGCAAGGTGATTTTGATGCTGCATTAGCTGAGCTGAACAATATTACAGAAGAAGGTTGGGCAGGCCGAGTGGCTGAATTGCGCGGTGATATTTCTCTGCGTAAGGGCGACACTGCTGCTGCTTATGCCGCTTACACTGAAGCGCAACAAGCGACTGATGCAAGCCAAACGTTGCAAATTAAACTGGACGACCTAGCCAAGTAAGGGCACAAGTTGATGAAAAAGATGTTCAACAAAGTGCTTCTGTCCTCAGCTGTGTTAGCTCTGCTAGCCGGCTGTGCCAGCGAAGAAGAAAACGTTGTGATGGCACCTGTGCCAGTGGTGAAAAGTGAATTTACGCCTCAGTCACTGTGGAGTACTTCTATCGGTGATGGCGTTGGTCATTACTTTTCTAAGCTGTCACCTGATTTTGCTTACGGCAAAGTTTTCGTTGCAAGCCGTGACGGTATTGTAAAAGCGCTTGATCCTGAAAATGGCAAAGAGATCTGGAAAGTCGATCTGGAAGAAGATGTTTCTGCTCGTCTTTCCGGCGGTATCGTTGCTGCGTATGGTCAAATCTACATTGGCAGTGAAAACGGCGTTGTTATTGCTTTAAATGCTGAGACTGGTGAAGAGTCTTGGAAAGTGAAAGTCGAAGGTGAAGTGTTAGCTTCTCCTGTAGCAGACAACAACCTTGTTATCGTAAATACCAGTCGTGGTGCGTTAGTCGCATTAGATCAGGCGACCGGTAGCCAGAAATGGACAATCAGTACTGAAGTACCGAACTTAACGCTACGTGGTGAAAGCCAACCAGCCGCTGTTTCTGGTGGTGTGTTCTGGGGTACGCCAAGTGGTCGACTAGCTGCGGCAATTTCTGCTCGTGGTCAGCTTATTTGGCAACAACCAGTAGGCCAACCGAAAGGTGCGACTGAAATAGACCGTTTGGTGGATGTCGATGCGTCTCCTGTGATCATCGGCGGAACTCTCTACACGATTGGTTTCAACGGTCAGTTAATTGCAGTTGATCTGCGTTCTGGCAATCCTATCTGGAAACGTAATTACTCATCAGCAACCGATATGGCTACTGATGGCGGGCGTCTATTCCTAGTAACAGATAAAGATCACTTAGTTGCGGTGGATTCGCGTAGTGGTACTGAGCTGTGGAGTAACGACCAGCTTGAACACCGTTTGCTGACCGCACCAAAAGTGATTGAAGGCTACGTAGTTGTTGGTGACAGCGAAGGCTATCTTCACTGGATTGATCGTAGCTCTGGTGAGTTTGTTGCTCAGCAGTTGATTGACGATAGCGGTTTTGCTGTTGGTCCAATGGCGATTGATGGCGGTTATGTTCTGGTTACTCGCGATGGCGATGTAAAGAAACTGACGATCAAAAAGTAAATTGTGATATCATTCACAAACGGCTCCTAGCTGGAAACAGTTAGGAGCCGTTTTATTGAAATAAATAATGTGGTTATAGGTAATACTTATATATAACCTTCCTACTTGAAGCTGCAGCGGTGTTGACTACGTTCGTTCACCCCAATTGCATAGTTATCTATGCTCATGGGGATTCACTCACTTGCCGCCTACCTGCAACTCCAAGTCGTTTGGGTATAATTCGCGTAGGCGGATATATTGGTATAAAGCTGATTGGTTGTTTTCTCAGTCATTACCTATAACTACATATGATTAATAATTGTAGAGGTTGTTATGATACCTGTTGTTGCTCTTGTTGGGCGTCCTAACGTAGGTAAATCGACACTGTTTAACCGATTAACGCGTACGCGCGATGCTTTGGTTGCAGATTTTCCTGGCTTAACTCGTGACCGTAAATATGGCCAAGCAAAGCTAGGTGAGCACGAATTTATTGTTATTGATACTGGCGGTATTGATGGCAGTGAAGAAGGTGTTGAAACTAAAATGGCTGAACAGTCGCTCGCTGCGATTGAAGAGGCAGATGTTGTATTGTTTATGGTAGATGGCCGCGCTGGTCTTACCGTATCAGATGAAGCGATTGCACAGCATCTTCGTCGTATTGAAAAGAACAGCATTTTGGTTGTAAACAAAGTGGATGGTATTGACGCAGACGCAGCGAGCGCTGAGTTCTGGCAACTTGGTATGGAAAACATGTACCAAATCGCTGCAGCTCACGGCCGTGGCGTTGGTGCTTTGATTGACCGTGCGTTGAACCCTATTGCGGAAGAGATGCAGGCTCAAGATGCACTTCTGGAAGATCTGACTGATATTGAAGATTCAGAAGAAGAACAGCTAGAGTATACAGAAGAAGAAGCGGAAGCAGCGTATAAGCGTCTACAAGATCAGCCAATTAAACTGGCGATTATCGGTCGTCCAAACGTAGGTAAGTCAACGCTGACTAACCGTATTTTGGGCGAAGAACGTGTTGTGGTTTACGATATGCCGGGCACCACGCGTGATTCTATCTACATCCCGATGAAGCGTGATGAGCGTGAATACGTGTTGATTGATACCGCAGGTGTTCGTCGCCGTAAACGCGTTAACGAAACGGTTGAGAAATTCTCAGTAGTTAAAACGTTGAAAGCTATTGAAGATGCCAACGTTGTATTACTGGTTATTGATGCTCGTGAAAACATTTCTGATCAAGACTTAAGCTTATTAGGTTTTGCTCTCAACGCTGGTCGTTCAATTGTTATCGCCGTCAATAAGTGGGATGGCTTAAACACCGACGTTAAAGAACACGTTAAGAAAGAGCTGGATCGTCGTTTAGGCTTCGTTGACTTCGCTCGTATTCACTTTATTTCTGCGTTACATGGCACAGGTGTTGGACACTTGTTTGAATCTGTTCAAGAGGCATACAAGTCTGCAACAACTCGTGTTGGTACATCGGTTCTGACTCGAATCATGAAGATGGCGACTGAAGATCACCAACCGCCGATGGTTCGTAGCCGCCGAGTGAAGCTCAAGTACGCGCATGCTGGTGGTTATAACCCACCAATTGTAGTTGTGCACGGTAACCTTGTTAAAGAGCTACCAGACTCTTACAAGCGTTATCTGATGAACTACTTCCGTAAGTCACTGGATATCATGGGTACACCGATTCGTATTCAGTTCCAGAACAGCGAAAACCCATTTGAAGGTAAAACTAACAAAATGACGTTATCGCAAGAGCGCAAACGCAAGCGCCTGATGACCATGATGAAAGGTCGCAGAAAATAACGCTTTTTAAGAGCCCAAGCATTGCTTGGGCTTTTTTCTGTTATCTGTAAACCTCTGCTTTATGCGGAGGAGATTGCTAATCATAACCGTCCGATAATTTGATATGTCATATACACCTACTCAAGTCACTTTTACACAATCCATTTATCAGCTCTCAAGCGAGGTACAGTTTGTTAGAGTTAGCGAAGAAGCACTTTATATTGTGACCTCCCAGACTCCTTTTCATCCTGTGAGCCATATTTGGCCTGATCATCCAGCCGATCGAGGAACACTCGCTATCGGAGAGCATATCTACACAGTTGAGCACTGCCTTGTAGGGGCTATTAATCAGGCCGATCATCAGTTGCTGGTCGGTAAAGAGATTCCCGTAAAACGAGATGAACCCGGTTGGGTGTTCGTTGTCGTTCATCAAATCAAGGCAGAAGAAAATGCTGTCAAAGTTCATGATGTAGTGAGTTTAACTGTTGACGATATTTATCAGAACCAGCTTAGCCGTGGTCATAGCGCAGGTCACTTAGCTTACTTAGCGTTAAATAAAGTGTTAGCGGCTGGATATTGGCGTAAAGATGCAGACAGGAAAGACCCTCACGGCCACAATGATTTTAATAGTTATGCGCAAGTGACGAGCTTTGTCACAGAAGATCGCTGTGTAGACACGTATCGTCTAGGGAAAACATTGCGTAAGCGTGGTTTGAATAGCGCAGATATGCTAGAAAACTTAGCTAAGATTGAAGAGCAGGTAAATGCGCAGCTTGCGTCTTGGTTAACACTGGGATCAAAAATCGAGATCACCAGACAAGGCGAAAACCTGACGGATTCACGCTACTGGCAGTGTGATTTGCAGGAAGGTGAAATAGCGATAATCCCTTGCGGTGGAACGCATTGTGATTCATTGGATAGCTTCAAAGAGATACAAGTGAAGCTAGTACAACGTGACAGTGAACATATCGAAATGCACACGCATGTAACTCATCAATTGGAAAATGATCCTTTTGTTAAGTTCTGATTTGTTGAGATTTTAGAGTTGAAAGTAGATTATTAATCTGTTTAAAATCCAAATGCAGAATATGTAACTTATGCTTTCGGTGTGTGGTTATATAAATGTTCTTTTAAGGGTAGATCGCTGAACAAAGCAGATAAAGCGGAAGATCGGATTGAGATCTCTTTAACGATCTTTAATATGTAAGCAGGCGTTTAAACCAAAGATTTCGAATTAGAAGTTGGAGTAGTGTAATGGAAAACTTGTGTCCTCAATGTGACAAAGAGCTTGTGTGGGACGGACAGTACCACTGTTCATCATGTGAGAGTCATTTTAAAAAGGTTGGATTTTGTCCCGACTGCGAAGCCGAACTAGAGAAACTGCAAGCATGTGGAGCTGCCAACTATTTTTGCAATACCTGTAATGAGCTGAAGTCAAAATCGCATATTCGTTTTGAGTTTCAAAAAGTTGACTAATCGGTTTATTTAAGTCCTTTTCAATATTAAATCTCATTCAATGACTGAGTGAGATTTACCTTACAGCTATATCAGTCCTCGATATCTATTCTATTCGCTTTTCATCTGTATCATTTGTTAGCTGGGAATCCACATATGAAGTTGGATAAACACTGAAATGAAACGGAAAGAACTCGCGAAAATGACCGACAAAGTGTTGCAACGATATTTACTTTGGCTGCCAAGCATACTTATGGTGTGTGCCATTGGTACGTCTTTTATAAATCAGCAGTTATTTTCAAATAACTTAATCGCTTCGGTCATCACTAGTGTCGAAGAACAATACATTGCCATGAGAAAAGCGGAAGTTGTTGAACGAGTTGATACAACAATCAAAATGTTGGATGTCATTCGCCAAAGTAACGGTCTCGCTGACGGTGATATTATTCCGACGGGGCTTTTCAATAAGACAATGAACTCTTTCCAGTTGTTAAACGAAAATAATGACGGCTATATTTTTGTTATCAACAAGAACAAAAAGTTCGTAGTACACCGAAATTCAGACAATTTATTTAGAGACGATATCGACGATAAAGTTGTTCACTATATTTATCAAAGCGCTATTAATGGCGCGTCTTGGGTTGAATATAGCGATAAAGCCTTTAATAACCGTAAGAGTGATGCTGAAGCACAAAAGATCACACACATTCGTTATGTTGAGGATTGGGACGTTGTTTTAGGTAGTGGTGAGCTTTTACACGATATTAAAAACTATTCCGAGTCTGAAGCTAAACTGGTGACGGATTTAGTCCTAGATGAGAAGTCCAATCAAAACTTATTCCATATTCTGGTTTTCATAATCTTCGCTGGCATCATTTATTACCTAAAAAATATTACATCCCAAAAGTTGTACGAATATAAATCGGCGATCGAAGAAAAACTTATCCAGATTGAAGAGAAGGACAATGAAATTGCTTTCTGCTCTCTTTATAACGATGTAACTGGTTTGCCGAATAGAAAGGCCACGTCCGATTATATTGATAATCTATGTCTGCAAGAAAAAGGCGAAGAATACCAATTACAATTGATCGACATTGTCGACTTTCAGAAAGTAAATAACCAGTATGGTTTTGCCGTTGGTGACCGAATACTTCGCCAAGTAACCAGCGCTCTTGAAGAGTTAAAGGATGAAACCATGTTCATCGGGCATGTTGCGGCAGACCAATTTGCCGTGATTTGCCAAAAGTCAGTCAGTTTGTGTATCGATGTAGCAAAAGAAACAGAAACCTTTGAGAAGTTTGATATCTGCGGTGAAATGATCTCACTACGTGTCCGTAATGCAGTCGTGAACTTCAAGAACAGAAATATTTTGGGTTCGATCATTGTTCGTAACGGTGAGCTGGCCATGAAGTATGCGAAGGCAAATAATTTATTTCACGTAAACTATTCTTCGTTTATGTCTAAGAGTTCAGAGCGTCATTTTAAGATTTCGAACCTTCTTGATTTCGCTATCGAAAACAAAGAATTCTATGTTCACTACCAGCCGCAAGTAAGTACATTGAACGGTAAGATAATTGGCGTTGAGGCTTTAGTTCGTTGGGATAACGTTGAGCTAGGTCGAGTTGCGCCGTTGGATTTTATTCCTATCGCAGAGAAGAAAGGAACCATTGGTAAGATCAGTGATCTGGTATTGACTCAAGCTTGTAATGACATTCAATCAGTTAGCCCGAATGGTGAAGAAGCATTGACTCTTTCAGTCAACATTTCTCCTAACCAGCTTATGAGTAAAAGGTTCGTTGAAAATACTATTGAGATCATTGAATCGACAGGTATTGATCCAAGTCGTATTGTGTTTGAAATCACGGAAGGTACATTCTTAAACGATATTCCAGGCACAGTTGCGGTTATTGAACAACTAAAAGCCGTAGGTATTAAGTTCTCAATTGATGATTTTGGCACCGGTTACTCATCACTAAGTTATTTATCTAAGTTACCCGTTGATGAAGTGAAAATTGATAAGAGCTTTATCAATGATTTAGTCGAAGATGAAGATGCTTACAACTTAGTGAAAAGTATCTTGGCGGTTGCGAACATCAAGCAGCTTACCATTGTGGCTGAGGGGGTTGAAACCAAAGAGCAGTCGCAAATTCTTGGTGACCTTGCTTGCCACTTACTGCAAGGTTATTACTTCTCTCGCCCAGTCGATGTAGAAAATCTGACCAAGAAAATAAAAGATAACTTAAAGGTTGAGTAAGACCTGAGTTGTGTTGGGACTCCACTGTGATATTTGCCACTGATAGCCTCAGTGGCTTTTTTATAACGGGATAACGAGATGAGCCTATTTTACGATTGAGCGAATCTCGCCCTCTTTGAGACGAGTTACGATTAGATCACCTTGCTTAACATCATTGGCATCATGGATAACGTCACCTTGAGCATTTTGAGTGATTGAATAGCCGCGCGACAATGTCGCCAAAGGACTAACCGCGTTCATTTTGTCTGTCAGGCGAGTAAACGTGTGGCGAGAAGAGACAAGATATCGCTTCATGGCATCATTCAGTTCTTTTTGTTTACTGGTTAACAAATATTGTTGATTGCGCAGTATCTTTTCCGGTGACAGCAACTGAAGCTGATGTTTCTGTTTATCGAGATGTTGTTGTGTTTTGTTGATTTGAGCTTGAATCGCACGCTCTAAACGTATGCTGTATTCATCTAACTGTTGCTGCTGGCGTTGTAAACGATTGGCTGGATGCTGTCGGTCTAAACGATGTTGCAGTTGTTTCAACTCCACTTTCTGCTGAGCAAAATAGTGGCGCATAGCGCTGGCTATCTTGTGACGATAGGTTTGAAACGCTTGCTTCTTATGCGTGTTGTCTCTACTGACCAGTTCAGCAGCCGCTGATGGTGTTGGTGCTCGAACATCTGCAACGAAATCGGCAATAGTGACATCAATTTCATGTCCAACTGCACTGATAATCGGGATCTGACTGGCGGCAATCGTGCGGGCAACGATTTCGTTGTTAAAGCACCATAAATCTTCCAATGAGCCACCGCCACGACCTACGATCAACACATCGCATTCCGCTCGGGAGTTCGCACACCCAATCGCTTGAGCTATTTGAATCGCAGCCTCTTCTCCCTGAACCAGAGTAGGGTAGATGATCACAGGTAAACTCGGATCTCGGCGTTTAAGTACTTGAAGAATGTCGTGCAGAGCAGCACCGGTTTTCGATGTGATGACACCCACGCATCTTGGATGTTCAGGAAGGCTTTGCTTTAAGGTATGAGCGAACAAGCCTTCAGAAGCCAACTTCATTTTTAGTTGGTCGAATTCCTGTTGTAAGCGGCCATCACCTTCAGGCTGCATATTTTCAATGATGATTTGATAATCACCACGCGGTTCATACAGGGATAATCGTGCTTTCACCAATACTTGCTGACCATTCTTCGGCTTAAAGTTCACAAAGCGATTATTGCCTTTGAACATGGCGCATTTTACTTGGGCGCGAGAGTCTTTAAGCGTGAGATACCAGTGACCAGAAACAGGAGCTGAGAAATTGGAAATTTCACCAATTAACCAAACGATGCCCATTTCATTTTCTAGTAATAATCGGACTTCAGCATTAAGACGAGAAACGGTGTAGATGTTTGGATTGGTATTGGAAGGCACTAATTTTTCAACCAGACGTGAGTATGGAAATTAGCGGCAATATAATACATAGCAAGGGGCGGAATGCAAATTAAAATGAAAAAAATGTGTAGCCAAGCGATTGCGTCGGGCGTATAATCCGTCCGCAATATCTAATCCAAATGTAAATTTTCGGGATGGTTAAACATTCTATACGAAAAGGGCATTTGGATTGTTTTTATATTTACCCTCTAAATTGTGAGATATTGCAAATGCTTAGAATTGCCAAAGAAGCGCTGACATTCGACGATGTTCTACTCGTACCAGCACACTCCACCGTTCTCCCAAACACTGCCGATCTACATACGCAGCTAACTAAAAATATTACTCTAAATATTCCAATGATTTCTGCGTCTATGGACACAGTGACAGAGGCTCGTTTAGCTATCGCTCTTGCACAAGAAGGCGGTATTGGCTTTATTCATAAGAATATGTCAATCGAGCAGCAAGCAGCTGAAGTTCGTAAAGTTAAGAAATTCGAAGCTGGTGTTGTTGTTGACCCTGTCACAGTAAACCCAGAAGCGACGATTGCAGATGTTATTGAACTGACAGAAAAGCACGGCTTCGCTGGCTTCCCAGTGGTAACGGATAACAACGAACTTGTTGGTATCATTACTGGCCGTGATGTTCGTTTTGTTACTGATTTAACAAAAGAAGTTGGTTCTGTAATGACACCTAAAGAGCGTCTTGCAGCCGTGAAAGAAGGCGCGACCCGCGCTGAAGTTCAAGAAAAAATGCACGAAGCTCGTGTTGAGAAAGTACTGGTTGTGAACGATGAGTTCCAGCTAACCGGTATGATCACCGCAAAAGATTTCCATAAAGCAGAACGTAAACCAAACGCATGTAAAGATGCTCGTGGTCGCCTACGTGTAGGTGCTGCAGTTGGTGCTGGCGCTGGTAACGAAGAGCGCGTAGCAGCTCTTGTTGAAGCGGGTGTTGACGTTCTACTTATCGACTCTTCACACGGCCACTCTGAAGGTGTTCTAAACCGCATTCGTGAAACTCGCGCAGCTTACCCAGATTTAGACATCATTGGTGGTAACGTAGCGACTGGTGCTGGAGCTAAAGCACTTATCGATGCTGGTGTTAGTGCTGTGAAAGTGGGTATCGGCCCTGGTTCTATCTGTACTACTCGTATCGTAACGGGCGTAGGTGTTCCTCAAATTACAGCAATTTCAGATGCTGCTGCAGTAGCAAATGAATACGGCATTCCAGTTATTGCTGATGGTGGTATCCGTTTCTCTGGTGACATCTGTAAAGCAATCGCGGCTGGCGCATCTTGTGTAATGGTTGGTTCAATGTTCGCTGGTACTGAAGAAGCACCGGGTGAAATCATTCTATACAATGGTCGTTCTTACAAGTCATACCGCGGTATGGGTTCTTTGGGCGCTATGTCTCAAGGTTCTTCAGATCGTTACTTCCAGTCTGATAACGCTGCTGACAAGCTCGTTCCAGAAGGTATCGAAGGTCGTATTGCATACAAAGGTCGTCTGAAAGAGATCGTTCATCAACAGATGGGTGGTTTACGTTCAAGCATGGGTCTAACTGGTTCAGCTACTATTGAAGACATGCGTACTAAAGCAGAATTCGTACGAATCTCTGGTGCTGGTATGGCAGAGTCTCATGTACACGACGTTCAAATCACTAAAGAAGCACCAAACTATCGTATGGGTTAAGAGCGGCGTCTAGATTAATAGACGGTTTAGCTCAATAAACGTTTGATCGTAGAGGCGAGTTTCTTAGCGGAATATGCACCTTACGTAAACGTTTGCTTTTTTACTTGATGACTTATAGAGAGGCGAGTAGACTCGCCTCCGATTCTCCATTTAGCTGATAAGATTGCTCAATATGACAAAGAACATTCATGATCAACGAATTCTGATCCTAGACTTCGGTTCTCAATACACTCAACTTGTCGCGCGTCGCGTACGTGAAATCGGTGTTTACTGTGAACTGTGGAGCTGGGACGTAGAAGAAGCGGACATTCGCGAATTCAACCCTGATGGCATTATCCTTTCTGGTGGTCCAGAAAGTGTAACTGAACAAAACTCTCCTCGCGCACCTCAATATGTATTTGATTCTGGTGTTCCAGTTCTGGGTGTATGTTACGGCATGCAAACCATGGCAGAACAGCTAGGCGGTCGCGTAGCAAGTTCTGAAGAACGTGAGTTCGGTTACGCACAAGTTAAAGTGTCTGGTGAATCAGCACTATTCAAAGATCTTGCTGAAATCCAAGATGTTTGGATGAGCCACGGTGACAAAGTTGTTGAAATTCCAGCTGACTTCGTAAAAGTAGGTGAAACAGACACTTGTCCTTACGCGGCAATGGCTAATGAAGAGAAGAAATACTACGGTGTTCAGTTCCACCCTGAAGTAACGCACACAAAACAAGGTCTGCAAATGCTAGAGAACTTTGTTCTTGGCGTATGTGCCTGTGAGCGTTTATGGACGTCTGAATCAATCATTGAAGACGCAGTAGCACGTATCAAAGAGCAAGTGGGTGACGATGAAGTTATCCTTGGCTTGTCTGGTGGTGTGGATTCTTCTGTGGTTGCAATGCTTGTTCACCGAGCGATCGGCGACAAACTGACTTGTGTATTCGTAGACAACGGCTTACTTCGTCTTAACGAAGGTGAGCAAGTGATGGAAATGTTTGGCGATAAATTCGGCCTGAACATCATCAAAGTTGATGCGGAAGAGCGTTTCCTAAATGCTCTGGAAGGTAAGTCTGATCCAGAAGAGAAACGTAAGACAATTGGTCACGTGTTTGTTGACGTATTCGATGAAGAGTCGAAGAAGTTGAAAAATGCAAAATGGTTGGCTCAAGGCACTATCTACCCAGATGTGATTGAATCAGCAGCATCTAAGACAGGTAAAGCTCACGTAATTAAATCTCACCATAACGTTGGCGGTTTGCCAGACGATATGGAAATGGGCTTGGTTGAGCCACTACGTGAACTGTTCAAAGATGAAGTACGTAAGATCGGTCTGGAACTTGGTCTTCCATACAACATGCTTTTCCGTCATCCATTCCCTGGTCCTGGTCTAGGTGTTCGCGTTCTTGGTGAAATCAAGAAAGAATACTGTGACTTACTTCGTCGTGCGGATGCTATCTTCATTGAAGAACTACATGCAGCGGATCTATACAACAAAGTATCTCAAGCATTTACGGTATTCCTACCAGTACGCTCAGTGGGCGTAATGGGTGATGGTCGTAAATATGACTGGGTTGTATCGCTACGTGCAGTAGAAACTATCGACTTCATGACTGCGCATTGGGCACACCTACCTTATGATTTCCTAGGTAAAGTGTCTAACCGCATCATCAACGAAGTGAATGGTATTTCACGCGTGGTTTACGACATTTCTGGTAAGCCGCCAGCGACAATCGAGTGGGAATAATATTCGATTAGCTCTACTGCTAAGCCCCAGATAACTTCTGGGGCTTTCTTTTTTCAGTTAAAAAATATGTCCGAGCTATTGCAAAGCTCAAACTTTAAGCAATTGTCCTGCCGTGGGCATTTTGCTTGTGTTTTAATTCTATGTTTTTTATAGGGTTATTTTATTTTTGTACAGTGAAGTTAGCTTTTGGTTTCTTATAACTCAATAACTATAAAAATGAAATCTAAGTTTTTGCAAATGAAGTCTTTATTTTATCTAGCCGTCCATTAAAATCCGCGCGTAAATTTTATCCACTTTTTTTAAGGTACATGAGTAATGTCTACTAAATTAGCTAACCCAGCACCACTTGGTCTAATGGGTTTCGGTATGACTACAATTCTGCTTAACATCCATAACGCAGGCTTCTTCCCACTAGATTCTATGATTCTTGCTATGGGTATTTTCTACGGCGGTTTAGGTCAAGTTATTGTAGGCATTATGTGCTACAACCGTGGTGATACTTTCGGTACAACAGCATTCACTTCTTACGGTTTATTCTGGTTAACTCTTGTTGGTTTAATCGTTATGCCAAAAATGGGTCTGCCTGCTAGCCCTGAGCACTTCATGGGTTGGTACCTAGGTCTTTGGGGTATTTTTACTGGTTTCATGTTCATTGGTTCTCGCTGCTACCCAGTTGCAAAACAAGTAGTATTCGGTTCACTGACTATCCTATTTGCTCTACTAGCACTACGTGATTTCACTGGTAGCGAGCTAATCGGCACTATTGCTGGTTTCGAAGGTATCTTCTGTGGCGCAAGCGCTATCTACTTCGCAATGGCTCAAGTTCTTAACGCAGAATACGGTCGTGAAGTGTTACCAGTTGGTAAACCAGCTTTCGTTAAAGAAGAAGTTAAAGTTGAACTGAAAGAAGTTGCAGCTTAATTAACTTTTGATTTCTAGAAAGGTCGACCTATGGTCGGCCTTTTTTTGTGTGTAAATTCTAACCCACAGTAAATGTCTGGTTGTTTTATATTCAAAGAGTGGAGTAACGTATTCCTGATACTAGCGCTATGGGCCTAGCTATCCCTTATCCCATGATGTCATTTTAACGGAAGTGGCAAGTCAGTTGGTAAGGCTTATAAATATAAAATTAAACAGGAATGTATATGTTAAGGATTATCACGCAACTATTCCCTCTATGGGCAATATTGTTCTCTCTTTGTGCTTATTTTGTACCTAGCTTATTCGTTGAGCACAAAGGACAAATTGTTCCACTTCTCACGATCATTATGCTGGCTATGGGGCTAACCCTAAAACCTAAAGACTTTCTTAATGTTATCCATAATAAGAAGGCAATAGGTGTTGGCTTAATTTTGCAGTTCTCCGTCATGCCTATTGCAGCTTTGCTAATTAGCTTACTGTTGGGTTTCGATCCTATGCTCACTATCGGCATGGTATTGGTTGGCAGCGTGGCAGGTGGTACATCATCAAATGTGATGTGTTATCTGGCAAAAGGGGATGTGGCTTTGTCGATTACAATGACATCAATATCCACCTTGCTAGGTGTGGTATTGACCCCTTTATTGGTTGAGTTATTGGCGGGTAAAGCTGTCGATGTGCCTGTCGCCAGTATGCTGATGAGTTTAGTGAAGATTGTTTTAGTACCCGTTGCTGGTGGCGTTCTGTTGAATGTCTTCTTACGATCAGTCACTGAGAAATTAGAGCCAGTATTACCACTTGTTTCAATGGCGGCTATTGTGCTTATTATTGCCATTGTCGTGGCTTTGAATGCTGGGAACCTTGCGACAATTGGCCCAATCGTAGCCCTTGCGGTTATTTTGCATAACGGTGTGGGTTTAGCTTCTGGCTATTGGGTTTGCCGTGTACTTGGCTTTAATGAAACTGTGTGTCGTACAGTAGCGTTTGAAGTAGGTTTGCAGAATTCAGGTTTAGCAACTGCATTGGCAATGAAGTTCTTCACTCCAGCTTCAGCTGTGGCAGGAACTATATTCTCGATTTGGCATAACTTATCAGGATCTGTGTTGGCTGGTTACTGGGCAAAACGTCCAAATGCTAGTGAAGACATTATTCAGGAAACAGTGAAAAGCTAAGTTGCCGTTTTCGCTGCAAATAAAAAGGGTTAGCTTAGCTAACCCTTTTTTCATCTTTCTAATTTTAGTTAGAAGATTGTTCTGCCGGAGTTCCTGAAACCTGTTCTAGTTCAGAATCTGAGTCAGCTGTTGGTGCTTTACCTGTCTTACGTTTGTATTTTTCTTCCCAGTAAGTCGCATTCTTGATGCCAAGTTTTACAGGGTTAAATAGGTAATCTTCTACGCCTTGTTTTTGTTGTTGTTCGTAGTCTTTTAACGCTGCCATTGTTGGTTTAGCCATGAAGAAAATAATCACGATACCAACAATGTTCAGCCAAGCCATCATACCTACACCAACGTCACCCATTGCCCATGCAAGGTTTGCCGTCTTCACCGTACCGTAGAATACCGCTGTAATGATCACCAGTTTTAGGAAGAACATTAGGCCGTCAACTTTGAAAGTACGACGAATGTAAGCCACGTTAGTTTCAGCGATGTAGTAGTAAGCCAGAATGGTTGTAAATGCGAAGAAGAACAACGCGAATGCAACGAATGGTTTACCAACACCTGGAAGTGCACTTTCAATCGCCATCTGTGTAAATGCAGGACCGTTCGCCGCTACATCTGCTGCGATGTTCTGAACTAGGAACAGACCTTCAGCGCCACCGTGTACGTTGTAAGCACCAGTGATTAGGATCATAAATGCTGTTGCCGAACATACTAATAGTGTATCGATGTAGATAGAGAACGCTTGTACAAGACCTTGTTGAGCTGGGTGATCAACACTTGCTGCCGCTGCAGCGTGAGGACCAGTACCTTGACCCGCTTCGTTAGAGTAAACACCACGTTTCACACCCCAACCAATTGCAGCGCCGACACCAGCCATAGGTGTAAATGCGTCTCCAATGATCATGCCGAAGATTCTTGGTACTTCACCAATGTTTAGCAGAATGATAACGAACGCAGTTACCACATAGGCCAGAGCCATGAATGGCACAACAATTTGTGTGAAGTTAGCGATACGTTTCACGCCACCGAAAATAATGAATGCAAGAAGGATTGAAACAATCGTACCAGTGAGAATTTTTGCGAAACTGAATGTACCGATAGCTGTGTCAATCATTGGTCCTGAACCAAATGCAGTCTCCACGGCATTACCAATGCTGTTTGACTGGACACCCGGAAGTAGGACACCACAAGCAAAAATAGTCGCGATAGCAAAGATCCATGCGTACCATTTTTGACCCATTGCTTTTTCGATGTAGTAAGCAGGGCCACCACGGAACTCATGGTTATCTTCTTCTTTATAGATTTGCGCGAGAGTTGATTCTGCATAGGCTGTCGCGGCACCAAAGAATGCTACAACCCACATCCAGAAAACAGCACCAGGACCACCAAAACCGATTGCTGCTGCTACGCCTGCAATGTTACCTGTACCCACACGACCTGACAGAGAAACTGCAAGTGCTTGGAACGAAGATATGCCCTTAGAAGAACTTTTGCCAGAAAGCAAAAGGCGCCACATCTCGAAGAAATGACGAACCTGAACGAAACGAGTTAGAACTGAATAGAAAACACCTGCGCCAAGACACAGATAAATCAGCGCCGGGCTCCAGATAATTCCATTTAGAAAATCAACAAATGACTGCATTAGTATTTTCCCTGTTGAGTGATAGTTGTGTTTGTTTTGCGTGTCAGATAATAATCTTTTGTAACAGTAATGTTAACCAAATTTTCTCTAAGACTTAATTACTGTGATTTTTCACACGAAATTCTGATTAAAGAGTGAATGGTAAGTTATAAATTCTAGATTTGTTTAAAAAGTGGTCTTTTATAAATCAGATATTACTTATATAAGAATTATGCATGCCTATATGAATAAATTTTCATTTTGAGGTTGTTTTGAAATTGCGATGTTTTGTGGTGAATAATATGTATATACATTAATAAAAAAGGGTCTGGCTAGACCCTTTTTGGTGATTGATAGGATTTTTAGCTGTAATAACGAGAAACGCCTAATCCTGTCACATCAATTTTTGCATCACCATGAGTGATGATGTCTGAAAGAATTTGTCCTGATCCACACGCCATAGTCCAGCCTAAAGTGCCATGACCAGTGTTGGTGTAAAGGTTCTCTATCGGTGTAGCACCAATAATAGGAGTGCCGTCTGGAGTCATCGGACGGAAGCCTGTCCAGAATTCCGCTTTACTAAAATCGCCACCTTGTGGGAACAAATCACGAACGACCATCTCAATCGTTTCTTTGCGAGCGGTCGGAATTGAAGGATCAAAACCAGCTAATTCTGCTGTGCCTGCAACGCGGATTCTGTCATCAAAGCGAGTTAATGCAACTTTGTAGGTTTCATCCATTACTGTAGAGGTAGGAGCAAGCTCTTCATTCACAATCGGTAAGGTTAATGAGTAACCTTTTACTGGGTATACAGGTACGTCTACGCCTAAAGGCTTCAACATCTGCTTAGAAAAACTACCTAAAGCAACCACATAAGCGTCCGCTTTTAACAGGCCTTTATCCGTTTGGACACCCATGATCTTTTTGCTTTCAATCTCTAGTGATTGAATTTGAGTATCGAACTTGAATTGTACGCCTTGGGATTTTGCCAGCTCCGTTAGTTGCTGACAGAAAAGGTAACAGTCACCGGTTTCATCATCAGGCAAATAGAGGCCACCAACCAGTTTATCCTGCACTGGAGTTAAGCCTGGCTCTTGTTTAATACAAGAAGCCACATCCATCAGTTCAAAGCGCACACCACTTTGCTCTAATAGCTTCATGTCTTTTTCGATAGAAACGAGCTGCTTTTCGGTACGGAATACTTGTAGTGTGCCTTTCTGGCGACCTTGATATTCAACGTTGTGGTGCTTCTTAAGCTCTTTCAAACACTCGCGGCTATGATTCGCAATGGCCAGCATGCGAGACTTGTTGATTTGGTAACGTGCAAGTTGGCAGTTCGCCAACATCTGCGTCATCCATTGCAGCATTTGAGGATCAAGCGATGGTTTAACTTTTAAAGGTGCGTGTTTTTCAAATAACCATTTAATCGCTTTTTGAGGAATACCTGGAGCTGCCCATGGCGATGAATAACCATATGAAATTTGCCCAGCGTTCGCAAAACTGGTTTCTTCAGCACTACGTGGTTGGCGGTCTACCACTGTCACGCTATGACCTGCCTGAGATAAATACCATGCTGATGTTAAACCTACGACACCACTTCCAAGAACGATAACTTCCATTTGAAACTCCTCATTTGTTATAGCGGTAGTTTCTTTGCTTTACCTTTTGTTAACAATCGATAAAAATTATCAGCAGTGTTTAGTAAAACTATAAGCAAAGCTATGTTAAAGAGTTCTCAAGTATCAGCGTTACACACCTTCATGTTAGTGGCTCAGTATCCAAGTTTCAGTGCAGCAGCTAAGGAATTGCACATAACGACAGGCGCAATTAGTCAGCAGTTACTCCAACTGGAATCAAAAATAGGTTTTAGTCTATTTGAACGCCATTCGCGTGGAGTGAAATTAACTGAAGCAGGAGAGACACTTAGAGCTGTTGTCCAACGCAGTTTTCACGATATCGAAGAGTCGTTACATAACTTGGAGCAACGTGAGAATCGTAAAGAGATCCGCCTTAAACTCACTCCGTCGTTGGCGTTCAAATGGTTGTTACCCAAACTTGAAGATTTCTATCATCAGAATCCAGATATTCAGGTACAGCTTTTTGCGGAAGGGGCGCTGGTGGACAGCGAAAGAAAGGACTTCGATCTCGCAATAGATTACGGCCCTTTTCCTTACAACAGGAAAAACTCAGAGCTACTTATGGCGGAATCTTTGTTACCTGTAATGAGTCCATCCTATTTAAAAGCTCACCCATGGCTTGAAGATATTAGTAACAATAAAAACTACTGGGATGAGGTTAACTTGCTTCATGACGCCATGCCGTGGGCAAAAGCACCAAGAGATTATGAATGGCTTTATTGGGCGTCCGAAATGGGCGTTGAGATTTCAACTCTCAAAGGGCACTTCTTTAACCGCACCGATATGGCGATGTCCGCTGCTGAAGCAGGGGTAGGGATTGCCATGGCTCGCTCAATGCTACTGCAAAATGAACTGGAAACAGGCAAGCTCATTTCACCATTCAACCCCATACCCGCAAACGCAGGGTACTTTTTGATCACCCATAACCCAAATGAAACCACTGCGACTTTTACGCAGTGGCTGAAAGGGATTGTTGGAGATACTTAAATACCATGTTTGAGATAAAGCAGCCGAAGCCGCTAAATACATTACTTATAACAAGTCACACAAGCACCGCCACCTTCTTCAAGGTCGTACATAGCGTCCATGTCTAAAGTATCGATAAGCATGCTTTCATCTACCATGGCATGCATACCTAAGCGGCGTTTACGTTCACGTGCTTTTTTCTTCTCGAAACGTTGTTTAACCTTCTCGTGGTTTGCTTTGATCTCTGCAATCCGCTCAGGGTTTTCTAATGTATCTAAAGGCTCGTTAGGACCCATCCAGAAGAAGGTTTCACCATTGGCGCTGGTATCAGCACGTTTCTCATAAGCTTTCGCTTCTTCAAACGCTTCTGGGTGAATTTCTTTTAGGCGAACCCACTCAATTTTTCTTTGGAAAAAGCAGAATGTGCAGCCAGAACGAGAGCGCCAGTCGTAGTATTTAGGTAGCCCTAAACCAGCACTATCGAGGATGTCTAAAACCCCCTGTTTCTTAATACCATCTTCGGCAAACGGCATCTTAATTTTCAGGTATTTTTGGCTTTCATTAGGACGGTAACCATCACGCCACGGCTCATCGGCTCGAATACCCACGTAAGAAACAACTTCGTAACCTTCATCAAGATAAGGTCTTATCCATTTTTCAAACGGTTCGAGCTTCATACGAATTGTGCACCAACGCTGCTGACCTGCAGGAAGGAAGTTATTGTGCTGTTCAAGCCAATAATCGAAGCCTTTCTTATCGTTAATGTGAGAGATGGGTTTACCAAGAACAATCTCAAGCTGTTCCAAATATTCGTATACTTCAGGCAACTCTTTTCCTGTATCGGTAAAGAAATAATCAATATCGATTTCAGGATAGTTACGAGCCATATAAATGGCTAAGGCAGCACTATCCTTACCGCCTGATAAGCCAAGCACATGTTTTACTTTGCGTTCTTCACTCATGATTAATACCCATTTTTTAACCTTGAGCTTCCAGTGCTTCTTTTAATAGTGTTTGGAGTACGTGAATGCGTTCAAACTCATTCAGATTTAGCGCGTTTAGTGTTTGGCTAACATCTTTTACTTTGATATCTGAATTTGAATTGTCTGTCACACGTACTTCTTTCTTATAGGATCTTAGTTGGCCATCATCGTCTTCTAAAACCAGAGAAACTAACTTAGTTTTTATGGATTCTGGTTTTGCATCAGTTAATACATTACTTTGATAGCTCGATTTAACGATGCTTAGGAAGTCTTGTGAAAAATCACTAATTTTAGCGGAAGCGGTTAATAAAAGCCCTTCGTTCCAGCTTTGCTTGCCACGGCCGATTACAATCTGAATCATGCTTTCTAGCCATTGCATTAAGCCGTCCTCGCTCTTTCCTAACTCTCGAGCAAATGCTTTCAGGCGTAAATCACCAGTTCTATCTTCAACAAGCTTACACATTGAAGCCAGTTCTTCGCCGGTCTCAGGGAAGATGATTTTTACTTTGTCTTTGATTTGGCGGAGCATTTTCTCATGCTTACCACGGAGAATCTTAAAGCAATTCTCCAATACATCGATTTGTTGTGAATAGCTAAAGTTACCATCCGAGTTCAATAACTTAGGCAGATCTTTAATCAACAGCGCGTGTGGATCGTTAGCTTGTAAGAATAGGTCACGAACCGCGAGGACTTGCTTGTTGGCTGCTAAATCATTTTCGATAAAGTTATGTGCGTTTTTAACCCAATGCGGCAAATTATGCATTGTTGTAACTAAAGGTGTTGCAACAGCTAACACGTTGTTCGCAATCTCCCTGCTAGTCTCTGTTGCTGCAAATACTGCTAGGTTTTGTAGCCATTCTTTTTCTGACTTATCTAATACGATGTACTTTACCGCGAGTTCATGCTGTGCACGAATTAACTTGTGTACATAGTCAACGTCTGGCTCAGCAATAAACGCATATTCGTTGCTTAGATCTTTTTCATAAAAGGCGATATCTTGTCCAAGCGTTTTCAAAAATGCCAGTAGATAAATTGGGATAACACCATGAGTTAAACCAAATGGAGCCTTATTCCATAGTTCTGCGATTTCTGATAACAGGACCGTTTTCCCTGCTTTGTTCTGAAGTAGTTTGTTTGCTGCTTCAAAAATAGCCACCAATCTTGGATTGATATCATCTCTGTGCCAGTGCGAATCTTGCTCGAGTTCGTATGTATGAACAGCTGTGTTTTTAAGGCAGCTGATATACATAGACATCTCTGGCGGAAAGCCTGTAATACCTAAGTTTTCTTCACCTTCGCAATCTAGCATTGCTTCAAGTAGTTTTTTCAATGCAGAAACAGCTGTACCCGATAACTTATTTCGGTTGACCAGCTCATTCATAATCACTGGTGTTTGATTGAAAATTCTACTTGCTGTTGTACTTACAATCTCGCTGAGTGTTTCAGTCGTTGAACTGATGCCACAATAGAACCAGGTTGCAGTGTTAAATCCTTCATCTATAGCATTGTTAAGTGCTATTTCCGCATTGATATAACGGCCTTGATATTCCTTTTGTGCAACATTGTCATGCTGCAAAATACGACCAATCTCTTTATCCGATTTGATAAGATCTAAGGCATACACTTCTTTTGCTAGAGCAATAATATCTTCAGAGTTATTTGCATTCGCTAAAATAAGGGTTGAATTCTGTTTGGTCTGTTCACGTAAAGCAGTTTCGTCTTGAGCTTCTAATAGCAACAACATATTCGCAAACTCTTCTTTGCGATGTGCAATAGTCTGAGTAATTTGTTCTTGATCGAAACGTTGTACTAGTGACTGTTCTGCCCAACGGAGAGTACCAATTTTATGGTAGTAACCTTTGGCTATAACCTGTTTAGAAAACACAATATGGTTGATAGCTTCGTTACTGCTGCCTTGCTGCTCGATTTTTTCTTCTATCAGGCTTGGGATATCAAGGTCAGAACCTTCAAAAATAACCCAAGATGACAAGTGTTTTCGATAGATGATGCAAGAGGCTTCCTTAAGTGCTTTTAAATACTCATCAAGTTCTTTTTTCTCTTCAATATCGCTAGCAGCTAACAGCATATCTTCTGTGGCTGATAGGTTCGCTGGACGTCCAAACAAAGTGAGTAGTGCAATTAATTTAAGTATTTCAATTGCTTTTTCTGGCACTTGTTTCTTACTAGCTTGGCGAATAGATTCGGTTGCTGCCGCCCAAGCGTGACCATCTGGGGAGCCTAAAATTGCATGCTCTAAGTTTGTTTCCAGGTAATCCCACAAGTTCTCTAACGTATAACGCGCATTTTTGTTCGCATTTTGCTTAAGGAACATTTGAAAGCTGTGTTGCTCATGTGAGTTTAAGAAACTGAATGTGCTTCGTTCATTTTGGCTAAAGCGACGTTTTGAAATAGGGCCGAGCAGTAATGTGGTTAATGGGTGTAGAGGAATGCTTTGCTCTAAACGTTGTTTGAGCTGTTTTTTTCTCTCGGAATTATCTGTCAGTGCGTTGAGTACTTTACTAACACGCACATCACCACTGTTATCTACCGACTCAATATTGACGATAGATTTAGCAATAAGAGCAACGGTCTCGTCGGTCGATACGTTGTAGAGAATATCGTTGTAACGGCCTTGAATTTTGCCCCACTCTTCCTGGAGTTTGGTTCCTCGATCTTTTGCATATTCGCTAAACGCTTGGTGAAGTAAACCAAGGAAAATAACCGGTGTTTTTATACGGCCTAAGACTTCAGCTAAGTCTTGGAAAAGATGCAGTTCACCACGGTTTTTATTAATAAACTCAAGGCTCTTACCCATTTCATCAGCCAGGAGCAATACACCGTCGACTAAGTCTTTAATTTCTTTGAAAAGATTTTCCCAAGTATCAACTAAATCAGATTCTGTTTTGATCTCTACTTTGGCGTACTTTTTATAGACCCTATCTGTGTTCGGGTGTGATTGTAGCGCTTCTAACGTAGCTTTCCAGAAGGTATCTACAGGGTTGTTGACACCACCGACTGAGCGTATTTGTAACCAGCCAGAAGAGTAAGGAATGCTTTCTGTTAGTAATTTTGTTGATTCTTCATTGATGACTTCTAGCGCTGCATGACGTATAGCATCGCTATGATGTAGTAAACCAGTTAGCAATAATGCGATGGTTGATTTACCAGAGCCATACGGCCCCGTTAATGTATATGCACTTTGGCCTACTTGAGAAAACTGTCTGAATAAAGTCTCTAGCGCCGATTGAGCAGTGCCGTGATAGACCAAACCTTTAAAAAATTCAGGGGCAAGGTCACTATCAATACGAGTTGAGCGCTGTTGACGTGTAGCTATGGAGTACTGGTTTATTAGTGTCACTTTTATTCCCCCCGGTAATAGTTATGCAAAAACATACCAGGATCTACAGCTTGTAAATCATCATAGTTATGTTGAATTTGTCGTAGGCCTTGGGTATCTGTCCAGGCAATTTTGCCTTCGCTTAATACTTCAAGTTCATCGAGCTTTTCAGTTAAGCCAGTAGTTGTAAGTCGGAATACTTTGCCTGGCGAGCCAACTTCATTTAGTAATGTATCAAAAGATAAGGTATTGTTATTGTTTATCTTTTTTCCTGTCTTATCGAATTGTGATCTCTTCATATAGTCGATCACTGTATAAGCAAACACTTCTACAGGTAAGGACTTCTGCGCTTTCAATTCTGCTCGATAATCTTTTGCGGATTCTTGAGAAATTAGTCCCAATTCAGTGAAAGGAGAGGTAAAACTATCTTCGTTCACTTTCGACGCTGATGTTGCCTTCGCTGAGTACATCTGAAATAGACAGTCGATGTCCTTTTTCAGTGTTGCTTCCGTCAGTTCTTTTTCATGATGAGCTAAAGAAATCAAAATATCTTTTGATAACTGAATCTTATCGATGCGTACGCCATTGAAATAATTAAAGAACCAACGAGCAGTGTTGAGGTCTGAGTCTTGAGTGTTAATTGATTGAGCTAGCCAATGAAGGAGCCATACCGTACCAACCTTATCTAAAAACTCATCATACGCATCATCCCCCACGAATAACTTTTTAGCTAAATCCGTCAGTTCGTATTGCTGAGTTTTTTTATCAGTACAAGTCACCAAGTTGAGCGTTTTAACCCAATGCCTTACTGATAGCACCATGTTTTTACCCATCCCCATTGAGATCATCTGATCTTCAATGTTGTCTTTGCTCGACAGGGAATGACCTTTCATAACTTCTTGAATTATTTTGTAAATCCAACCGTATCGAATAGGGAAAGTTTGATGCCCGGAAAATTTCAGGTTACTTGTCTCAATGCTCAATGTTGTTACCTTGCTTTCTGATTTGGAGATTTTATCCAAACAGCGATTCTACAGCATATCGAGTCAAGATCTAGAGGTGAAGGAATGTAAATGAAATCTTTAATTTGTAGAACAGTGAGTTGTATCAAGAAAGATGCACTTTAACTGATTGATTTGTATATATGCTACTATATTATTAGTTTTAATAATCAGCAGTACGGTATCTTTGATGGTATCACTATACTCTGAATAGAGTAAATAAGTTATTGTCGTCAGTGGAATAAACGAGTGTTAAAACAAATCATTGAAAACTTATCATCGAGCGATAAGTTCAGCCTTTTGAATCAAACTCAAAAAGACTATGTAGCAAATGTGAGTGGAGAACTTCAATCAGAGCTTGATTTAGCAAATATGCTTTATGAGTCGGCTGGCTTGAAACTACTCTTTGAAGAAAGTTCTAGGGATCTTCTATTGCAGAGAATGACACCGGAACAAGTAAAGGAAATTATTGAAAACGTAAATATTCAAGGAATTGAGTATAATGAAAGCGATATTCCTCAAAATTATGAGATTTTACGTGAGATAGCTGAGCATTTTCCTAATGACTTTTATAAAGCTTTAGGAATTGGTGAAGTTGTAGAACAGTTTGATTCTCTTAAGGAAAAAGTCCAAGGGACAAGGCAAGCGAACGTTGATTACCCTTTATATGATTACCAGATTGATTGCGCTGATCGTATTCAATGTCTTATCCAATCTGATGACATTAAAAGGGCTTTACTACATTTACCTACTGGGGCGGGTAAAACACGAACGGCAATGAATATTGTCTCTTCTTACTTACGTTCGAATCCAAATAGTTTAGTTGTATGGTTGGCTGATACTAAAGAACTGTGTGAGCAAGCTTGTGATGAGTTTTTAAAAGCTTGGAGTCGTATTGGTAACCATAACCTTCCTGTCTATTCGTTTTATGGTGATTCAGAGTTGTCTATTAGCGGGATTACTCGAGGCTTCTTAGTTGCAGGTTTACAGAAGTTGCATAGCTTGGGGAGAAAGGATGCGGGGGCATTGCAATTCGTCTATGAGCAGTTAAGGAAGAATACATCACTCGTTATATTTGATGAAGCACATATAGCTATTGCTCCAACGTATAAGAGTATTGTTGATAACTTTTTAAACCATTCCGAGAATAACGCTTTTCTAGTGGGACTATCAGCTACGCCTGGACGAGTCTTAGGTGATGATCAAAATCTTATAGAAGAAAATAAACGTTTAAGCGATTTTTTTGAAAACAATAAAATCACTATGAAGGTTCGTGGTTATCTTTCGCCATTAGATTATTTAGTTGATGAGGGCTATTTAGCTAAAGCTGAGTTTAAACAACTTGACTATGACGATTTAAGCTTACAGTTACCTTGCGAACCCGAAAATGCAAAGGTAGATAATAGTGACGTTCTCAAAGCTTTATCTCTTAACAATAACCGGAATAAAAAACTGTTAGAAACAATTGAAGCCGAGTTAATAAATCAATCTCAGATCATAGTCTTTGCTTGTACGGTTGAGCATGCGAATGAACTAGCGATGATTCTCACTGCGAAAGGGGTAGCCTGTCGAAGCATTGATGGGAAAACTCCTAAAGTAGAACGAGCAGTCGCGATTAGTGATTATAGAAATAAGAAGATAAACGTATTAATAAACTATGGCGTTTTAACTGCCGGCTTTGATGCTCCATGCACTAATGTTGCGATTATTGCGAGACCGACAAATTCCTTAGTTCAGTATTCTCAAATGGCAGGAAGAGCTATGCGAGGAATAAGAAGTGGAGGTAATGAACAGTGTCGAGTTTATACCGTAAATGACAATATCCCCGAGTTTCGTAGTGTTTGTAGAGCATTCGAATATTGGGACCAAATGTGGAAACCGGAATAAGTACTTATGATGAATACACAACAAAATAATGACAAACCGTTTATTCGCGGATCCGTAGCTATTGAGTCTATGAGAGACAATGGCTATAAAAACGCAGCATATGCATTGGCTGAGTTGATAGACAACAGCATCCAGGCTGGTGCAGAAAATGTAAAGTTACTGTGCTTTGAAAAAGTCGATTCATCAGGAGCAAGAAATACTCGTAGAATTAACCGCATAGGTATTTTCGATACGGGTAAAGGAATGAATAAAGATGTTCTTCACTTAGCCTTAGAGTTTGGCGGCTCTAAAAATCGTGATGAGCCTGAAGGTATGGGGAAATTTGGTATGGGGTTGCCTAACTCCAGTATTTCACAATGTAAGCGTGTTGAAGTTTGGAGTTGGCAGAAAGGTTCATCGCCATGTTACACCTATTTAGATATTGATGAGATGAAACATGGTGACCTTGAGTCGATTCCATACCCGGTAGAAAAACCTATCCCTCTAGAGTATAAGTCGATCATTGAAGGTGACAGACTGCCTGAGTCCGGTACTTTTATACTGTGGAGTAGCTTAGACCGTTTACAGTGGAAAACGGCAGCGTCTATTTACAAACATTCTGAAATGTTAGTTGGAAGAATGTACCGTAAATTTATATCAGAAGGTAAAGTTAAAATTAATTTTGAACCGTATCTGTGGAACGAAGCTAATAATAAATATCTACCATCAGAGAACCCAAAAGCTGCAGAGTTTAGGGCCAATGATCCACTTTATTTAAGCGCTAATACATCACTTCCTGAGTTACCTTCACCTATGCAAGGTGAAGTTCCGTTTGAGATAAAGCAAAGAGAAGTGGTTGAAATACCATTTGAAGGTCAGGTTTATAACGTAGAAATTATTGTTTCTATGATCAAAAGCGAAGTAGCTAATGCGATTAAAAAATCTCCCAATGTTAAAGGTAATACTTTAGGTAAAACGATGTGGGGCATTCATATGGCAACCAATATCGGCGTATCTATTGTACGTGCAGGCCGTGAATTAGAAACAAGGTTTGATTTTTTAAGTCGCGAATCATCTCTTCAGTATAAGAACCGGTTTATGGGTGCCGAAGTTCGCTTCCCTCCAGGTTTAGATAAAGTGTTTGGGGTTCTGAATAACAAGCAAGCTGCTGTCAACTTTGAATATATGGATGTTGATGCTGATGCTGAAAAACAGGGGTTTGAAACAGCTGAAGAATACTTGCAAGACCTTGAAGAAAATAATGATCCAAAAGTAAAGTTGTATCAGGTATCAAAAAAGCTGTGGAATGCGATTAAAGAAGTTGAGAAAGATATAAGGGCTCTTTCTGTGGAAATTACTGGGCCACAAACAGATGGTGCAATTGTGCGACCTAGAGCAGAAACAATAATTGAAAGTATAAATAATAGAAGGAGTGAAGAAGGTAAAGGTCCAGAGCCGGATCAACCAATTCAGCCGTCAGATAAACCAGAGATTATAAAAGCTATTAAACGCGATCCTTCCGTGACAGAGCCTGAAGCTCAAAATATTGTCGATAATATTATAAAAAATGGTGAGCATTTTAAGATTCAAGAGATCTCGGTAGCGCAAAATATCTTTTTTGATGTTAGCAGATATCAAGGATTAACACTGCTACAACTGAATAAGAATCATCCATTTTATGAAAAGTTAATTCAGAATGCAGAGCAAAAACAAAAGGATATTTTACAAGTGTGTCTTGGTGCATGGGCTAGAATGGAAAATGAAGCTCTATCTGAACGTTCAGTGAAACAACTAGAGTTTGCGCGCCAGCTTTGGGGACAAATGCTGCACGAATATCTGAGTGATGACGAGTAGAAGGTAGAAAAGGCCAAAATAAATTGTTCTATTTTGGCCTTTATGGAACGTAAATGAGTACAAATTTGAAATATGCCATGGAATTGATTCAATCCCATGTAGATAGTATTCAGAAAGAGTTAGACGTGACAAAAGTTGCGCTGGATGAGAGAACCCATCAGTTAGACCAAGAGATAACAAGAAATCTAAAGTTAAACGCAGAACTTGAAAAGCTGAGAGGTGACTTTGCGAGATTATATTTAGATCTTAATAGTCAAAGACGGACGAATATTTTAAATAAAAGTAATCGGGTCGGTGATGCTTTGTCTAACCTAGCTACTCAAGAAGCAAAAAAACGCGAATATATGCCCTCTCAGCTGGAGTTAGAAGTATCTTCAAATACGGTAGAAAAAGCCAACGCTGATGTTTCAGCACTAAAAGAACATCTCGAACATCCAGATGTTTTCAATCTAACGGGATTAGATGAAGTCTATAAAACGGTGTTACTAAAAACTAAACATTTGCATAAATTCTTAGTCTCTCGCCTTGATATCCCTCGACCAAAACTGACCTTATGCTTAACGGATGAAGAAGTTGAAATTTTTCTACTAGCCAAAAGAGAAGTGATAAGCAACCTCTTACCAACAAACCATTCTGATTCAGCTGAAGAAATTCCACTGGAGAATCAAAAAGATAATACACAAAATCAGTTGTCTGATGACTATGTGACAAAAAGCTCTGTAGTTAAAACCTTTTCACCAGGTAAAAGTGAAGTATTCAGTAATCCCGGGCCTATGAGTTCTTCTGATCCAGTCAATGAGTATCTGACAGATACAAGTAGCAACCTTTATAGTGAAGCTCTTTATGTAACCAAAAACTCTCTGCTTTGTGATATTGAACTCCCCGATTCTTTGCAGGAAATAGCAATATTAACAATAGATATATTTGGTAAGTTAACAGATGTTTCCCAAGTCATAGGCCTCTCACCTAAAGATAAGCAGAGATACAATAAACCTGTCGCGATTACTTTGTCTGCTTTACAGGCTCATTTAAAGAAAAGAATAAAGGCTAAATCTAGCTTAAAACTTAATTTTCCCCCTAATGAACCTATGACTCAGCCTAAAAATAGAGATCCCCTTGAGGTTCTTGGGTCGGTTCAGAGTTACATAACTCAACGAGGAAAATTACTAACAGGATGGTTTATTGATTTCCTACCCAGGAATATTATTGAATCCATTGACCCATATACTTTTTCTGTTAGAGGCAGTTTCTTTGTTCGTGAAAGGCATTTAGATCAACTGATTAAAACTATTACCGAGTGGGATGAAAATCTAGGTGTAAATAGGAAAGATAGCCAATCGACTGCAGAGCCACAACAGGACAGCCTTTCGGATAGAGAAGACTCTGCCCAGATACTCAATACTGAAGTTAAGGTGTTAGACGAACACTTCACCTTTAAATTTTGTAACCTCAAAGATGAACAGCTATTTTCTTTTAACTCGGAAGATCAAAGCATCATTTCATTCAATCTGCATCATCAGTATATAAAAAAGACTTCCACTCAATTAGGCGGAAATTTCTGGGAATCTCTTAAGATGTTTATTGCTCTTTGGGCTAAAACAAAAATGTATAAGTTACCGGTAAAGGCGAACGAAAACAGCCAAATTGCAAAAGCTGGTTTTATGAAGAGCTTGAAAGAGTGTGATGAGAAAACCAAACAATATACTACTGAGTTTACCGAACTTCCTCTTTCTGTTTTGTTTGATTATCGTATAACACAATCAGGTGTTATTGTCTTAGTTAATGTTTCCCATCCGTTTAATGAAGCTTATGTTCACACCTTGACCGATATTGAGAAACACATTTTTATTCAGATATACGCTGCATGGCTTTTTGCAGAGAGAAGTTCGTTATCAAATAGTGTAGAAAACGCGTTAAAAGGTACTAGAGAAATGTTAGGGTTATATTTCTATCATCTAGTAGATGAAATCAATCATGGTGAGGACCTTTTTAGTGCCTGTTAATTTAATGCTAGGTGAGCAGTTATCGAATGAGTTGAAAATTAGTTTTGATACAGCAAATAAGATCACGATTATCAGTGCATATTTAACTCAACCTGCTGTAGATTTTCTGTTTGATTCTGCTCCATTAGGTGTTGATATCAATGTCGTTTGTCGGGCTCGGCCTCAAGACCTTGTAACTGGTTCATGTGATTTACAAGCATTGAAAGTTCTTCATTATAGTGGTGTTAAGTGTTTCATCAGTCGTGATTTGCATGCAAAGCTATACATAGTTGATGAATCTATTGGTTTTATAGGAAGTGCAAATTTTACCAGTAATGGTCTAAAGCTTTCAGGTTATGGGAACTTGGAGCTAGCTACTCGTTTAGACTTGACCAAGAAAGACATCGATTTGGTTACTCAAATTCGTGATGATGCAGTACCCGTTACCAGTGAGTTGTTAAAGCAGTTAGAGGCGTATTTGTTACAGGCGGATAAAACCGATGATCAATTGACACACGAGTGGTGGGATGAACTTCTAGAGTTGTCGTCATATAACTATACAGATGGTTTATATGTTATGGACTTGCCTTGGAGTACTCCTGATGAGAGTTCATATTTAGCTGATTCTGAATCATTCTTGCATGATCAAGATGTGTTTAGATTAGGTTTGCCGAAACAAAGAACGCAGTTAGCGTTTCTCAACAGCAAAGTGTTTCATTTTATTCAACAAAAACTGTTGCAGGAAGAGTCTAAAGAAGCTTATTTTGGTATGGTAACGTCTTGGGTTCACGACGCTTTGAAAGATGATGTTCTTCCATATCGGCGAGAAATAAAAGATTATATATCTAACCTGTTTGATTACTTTCAGCTTTATGCGTCAGATAAGTTTGAGATAGACCGCCCTAATTACAGTCAACGTATTACTTTAATCAGTCATGAATAACTACTTCGATTATGCAGCATCAACACCCGTCTCTTCTTCTGTTTTAGACGCTATGTCCCCATGGCAAAGTGAAAGCTATGCCAACCCTTCTGCAGCACATTCTGAGGCAGAAAAGGCCACTAAAGCGATTCAACAAGCAAGAGAGGCCATCGCGGAAAAGATCGGTGCGATGCCTAGTGAAATTATTTTTACCAGTGGTGCAAGTGAGTCAAACAACCTAGCGATTAAAGGCGTGGCTTTTAAGTACCTGGAAGATAAAGGTCACATCATCACCTCTTCTATTGAGCATAAATGTATTTTAAACACTTGTGGCTTTTTGGAAGATATCGGGTTCGAAGTGACTTATTTGAAGCCCAATCGTGACGGCATCATTTCTGCTGAGTCTGTTGCGAATGTAATTCAGCCTAATACTCTGTTGATCTCTATTCATCATGTGAATAACGAGTTGGGTTGCGTGCAGCCTATCGATGAAATTGGTGAAGTTGCCTTTGATAACAACATTCCATTTCATACCGATGCGGCGCAAAGCTTCTGTAAGCTAGATATTGATGTCGATGACATGAACATCGATATGTTGTCGCTCTCTGGCCATAAAATTTATGGTCCTAAAGGCATTGGTGTGTTGTACGTACGTGATGCCCGAGATACTGAGCTAATTCCACTCATCCATGGTGGCGGTCAGGAATTAGGAATCCGAGGGGGGACATCCCCTACCCCACTTATTGTCGGTTTAGGCTCTGCTGTTGAACATTTCCCGATAGAGCCAAGTGAGCAGCAAAGTGAATTTGAAAAAATCATTAGCAAATATCATTACTGTCGCAACGGTGGCAGTGATCACGTTGCTACAATTTGGAACATTACTTTTAGTGATGACGATGAGGTAAAACGCTTTCTTAAAGAGCAAGCTTGGCTGATTTCTCAAGGATCGGCTTGTAATGCGCTTTCTAATACACCCTCTCATGTATTGACCGCAATCGGATTAAGAGAAGAGGAAGCCAGAAGAACTTTCAGAATAAGCCTTCCTCCTTATTACTTTAAATTTTTATAAGCTTGTAACCAGAAATTTGTCTATTTGCTAGTTGTAATTTTTCTTCAAAGTGTTGCCGAGAGATTATTGTTTCGTTTTGGTTGTCTGTGCCTAAGAGCTTTGATATTTGTATATCAAATCTCTTTTGTTTTTCAAATTGAATGTGTTCTGTTTCTAGGAAAATATGCTTGTTCAACAGAGGTGGCCTGCGTTCTTCAACCACATAGTCAAAGAAATCGATATCCTGTTCGGCCATTTTGATCTTAATTCTTTCAACTAAGAAAGGTACGGATTTTTCAAAATCATCATAAGCGGTGAGAGTCAGCTTGCCTGATGTAATGTGGATTTTGATTAGATCTATATCGTCATCAAGCTCACCATACATTTGTAAACCTGCGCCAACGTATACTCTCAGTAGTAGGGGAAGGTCATCAATATAATCACGATGGAAGATCAGCGAGTGCCCTTCATTAAGTAAACTTGCAGCGAGCTGTGAATGTGCTTTTTCACATTGTTTATTGATTAGCTCTGTATCTGCAATAGCAAATAGTAGCTCAGCAGCTAAGTTAATTGCTGTTTTGTAATCAGTGAAGAGGGCTTTTATGTCTCTTTTGAGTGATTCTAGTTGCTGGGTGTATGGCTTTCTTTTTTCGAATAGACCCATAGCAAAGTAAAGCAGTAGATCTTCTTTACGGCTTTTTTCCGCTTGTTCAAACTCTTTGGTATCAAACAGTTCTTGAAGTAGGGTAAATACCTTTTTATGAGATCCTATCAGTTCTCGAACTTTGTCTGATTGCTCAAATTCATCGTTGGCTGGTATTCGGCCAAGTTCTAAGCATACGTTCCAGAACTCATTGAACAGTTCTTGGTTTTGAGTAATGAGCAGTTTTGCTTTGTCTTTCGATTCTACGGGCTCTGGGGAGGTGAGTTGCTGCCATTTGTGGTGTCGCTTGTATTTGCTCTGCAGGTATAACTGCTCTTCAATTTTATCTTTGAATACGTAGAAAATACCTGGGGCTACGGTTATAGCCTCTTCTTGTAGGGACCTTTCTATGTAGTTTTTGATTTCAGATTGTGCATAGTATTTTTGAAAGGTATTACGAGAGGTTATCACACCATCTTTGTATGGCTTGAACTGAGCTATGTAATTTTCGTTAGCTAGCATTACGGATACTACAAGAAACTTATCGGAGAGTTCCCAAGCACCTAACAATGCTTCCAATCGTTCGTCCTGATCTTCAATGACATTAAGCACAAAACCTAAGTTAACAATATCTGAATTTACTTTGTCGTTATCAGGTTGAAAGTTCGGATCCCAACCTAACGCATCAAGACCATGCGCTTCGAGTTCTCGTAAGTCATCGCCACGTCCGCAACCATAATCAAATATGGAATAAGAGCCCTCAAGGTACCCATGTTTAACTAAGCTTTTCATGGGAGCAGAAAGCTCATGTCTGACTATTGCAGTTTTATGCCTATCAATACCGGATTCATCCGTTTGTGGTATTGAGGAGCTACGAAATAGCCGACCATCGACTAATTCATATCCATGACGGGCAATGACGTTCTCCCAAGAGTTTTTAAAACCAATGAGACGACTATTCTCATACAGTCCGGCATTTTCTCCTTCTTGTGTTAGGGATACAAAATGGCCGTAATAGTCGCTGTTTGGCAGAATCATAGTTTCTTTGCGATGTAGTATCGGTGGGTTTTCGGTCTCTTCGTAACTTGTAATTTTATGGCTTAGCTTTGTAAGGTCTACGTTGAGGCTTTGTCTAAGAGACGGGTAGGAATCGTTATAGAAGTTAGGGTAATGCAGTAAGGATAGTCGAAATTCCTTTTTAAATAATTTTACTAGATTCCAACTATCATCATCTAGGTTTACTGCTTTTGCTACAGCGGGAATAAATTGACTTAGATTTTTAGGAAGAGCAGAAAATGCATCTCTATGAAGATAAACAGCATCAGGGAGATGTTTCCCTAAATTGATTTGAGATACCAATTGTTTAAACAGCTCTTCGTTCATTACTTTTCCCTAGTTATGTTTTTAACGATTATAAATCATCAAATAGGGTAGGTGTGGCTGCGCCTTTTGCACTTCTGTCATTAACACGAACTCCGTCACTACGAGTTTTTCTGATTAAGGCATAACGAGAGTTATCAGAACCAATACTGATGTGTAATGGTTTATCAACCCCGTAAAAATACAGTCTATCGAACTCTAGGTTTTCACAGATAAACTTCGCGACTTCGTGCATACGTTGTTCAAAGCCTTCTACAAAAAAATCACAAGCGGCGCCATCCCGCTTACAAATTCTATTTCCACGCGAGTTTACTTCCATAGAGGCATGTTGATCGATATCCGGCGCCATATCACCCGGAGAGTGCTTTAGGATGTGACGCAAAAGGGGATGGCTCGTAAAGCCATAGGTTATACGGGGAGCTCCGAGGGAATTATGTATAGGAGTTAGAATGTTTTGTTTTAGCTCCTCCAACTGCATTAGCGATGCTGATGAAGGTGTGTTGCTCCCTTGGTAATCAGAGTGTTTCGTTAAATACCAATTTATAACATCCATGTTCAAGTCCCTTTAAACAAAAAGGGCAGTAACATTACTGCTACTGCCCTTTCCAAACGTTTGGTGGGCTGGCGTAAGTTGATCTTGGTCGTTAATTTGTTGATTTTATTTAATATTGTTCAGTTTAATTTTTTACGGTGTACCTTGTGGTGTACCTATTGCTTACTATAACGATGAATCTATACTTTAGTCTCGCTTCAGAAGAGGTCTTCCAAAAGTTTTTGTTTCAAATATTTTATCCAAATTTGTAACCTTCTTTTTCTGCTCCGATGGCATTGTAAGAGAGTCGTCGTTGGAATCTTGACCTACATTGCCCTCTTTAGCATTTTTTCGATTTTCCAACTCTCTATCGATCAACTTTTTAAGCTTGGCCTTGATCTCGTTTCTTCCATCGCTGCCAGTAAGCTCGATCAACTTAGCCCAATCCACCTCACTGAATGTTAGTGTTTTTTCTTCTTTAGTTTTGAAGGCGTTGCTTTGTGAAGATGAAGACTTAGCTTTTCTTGAAAACGAATCAGTGAGTTCTTTTACAACTTTTTTAAATGTTGTAGCCTCGCTACTTTTTTCACTCAAATCATCAGGTGAGGTTGTTGCGCAAAGTACGTCAAAAATGCACATAATGGTATGTTTTTGTTTAATGGAATCATTAGTTGTGTTTAAGCCGGTTCCTGGATACTTTTTCATCAAGTAATGGTAATACCAAGCGTTCAATTTTTCATCGTTTGAGTTAAACACGTTCCACTCTGTGTTTACGTAACGACAACTCAATTGGTAGAGACTTTCTATATCATTAATTATTTCTAGCATTACTCTTTGGTCGTCTACATGACAAGAAACAGCAATATACTCAAGTGTTCTGGCGATACTATCCTGAGCTGGTGATGTTTTGTTTGGACAAATGTTTTTTAGAGCTGCAAGGAAATGTGGCTGGTTGGCATAGTCGAAGGCCATTTGAGCGAATTTACTGAGTTTGTGCTTATCAGTATCAGTATCTTTTGTTGACTTTGCTGTTTTAAAGTCAATTTTTGTTTTTTTGAAGTCAACCGATGTTACAGGGTAAGACAAGTCAGTAATGTTGTTATTGATAACAGCGCGCATCAATACTGAGAAAAAATATAGTGGCCTTGGTTCAGATAACCATTCTATCTGTTTACTAATATCCCCTCTTATTTGCTGAGCGCGTGAAAATAAAGAGCTAATGAAATCATCCAAATCTTCATTTTCATATTCAGTTAAATCATCTCCTTCTAAGTATTTATATTCAATGTCGAGCTTGTCTCTAATTAATTCTTTTAATATTAATTGTAGGCTTGATTTGTTCCTATTGCTTAAATCAATCACCTCATCTCTTTTATTTTCTAATTCCCATTTAATTATATAAATATAAAGTTTCAGGTCTTCTTCTGATGAGTTTTTAATCAGCTCTAAATATCTTCTAGTACTCATGGTCATTCGTTTGTGCAAGATTTTTGTCGGTCTAGTGTAGGAGAAATGTAGGAGAATTGATAGTTTTACAACTATAAATTGTGGGTTTTATGTTGGTTGCTGGTGGGTTTTTTGCTGGTTTTTCTATAAGGTTTCAGATTAAACTCAGGATCGATGATTTCGAATGTCATTTAGCAGTGTTCAAAAAGTGGACAGGCCATCCACATCTGATATATGACATAAGTTATTTTTCACTTTGAGTGGATTTAATATAAAGCATCTCTGGTAAATAATCAAATTAACGATTTGATATAAACTGAATGGGATGTCATCCTCTGGTTGTAGTGGGTGTTTTTTAATGAATTTAAAATCCAAGGTGATAAGTTTCGAGTGAAAGGAAACATGATTATTTTTATCCTTAAGTCTGTTTTGTTTGATTTTTGCGTAAAAGGACTACTATTTTTATAAAAAGGGGATTGGTTTTTGTGGCAAGGTCGTTTTGATGTCATGAGGATATGTTGGTATAGGTAATATACATAACTACCAACTACTAAAATTTACGTTACTCCCTGTGTGTATGAGAGACACACGAATAGGGATAACAACACCATGAATCACCAGTACACATCTGAAGACAAGTTCAATAACTACGACCTACCTCAACCAACGAAACGAAAGCAACGATTCTTCTATCGTAAGTTTTACCTCTACAAAATTTCTCAATTGATAGAGAAAGCATTGAAGTATCATCCTAGGCTATCCGTCTTTCGGATAGACCTACACTTACCCGAAGATTTCGATGATGCAGACTCGAAAGTCATCACTCGATTCTTCAAATCCCTAAATGCCAAATTAGACGTAGATATAAAACGTAAAGAGAAAAGCTGGGGAAGGGGTTTAAAGAACAAGACCAGTTACATCTGGGCAAAAGAGAAGAATACCTCTGAGCAGTACCACTACCATGTTGCACTCTTCCTGAACAAAGATATCTATTATCAACTCGGGGATGTAGGGGCGTCAGACGGCTCTCTAGCCGACTTGATTAAGCAAGCATGGTGCAGTGCAATCAAACAGGAGAAACCAGCACTAGTTCATTTCTGCAAGAATGGTGTGTATCGCTTAAACCTGAAAGCATCGGATATTGAACAATCGAAGAATGAGCTATTCAAAAGGGTGTGCTATTTCGCGAAACCTAATTCAAAGGTATACGGAGGGACGATGAGAAACTTCGCTACTAGCTCTTGATACACTTAAAAATAACGGTAGTAACAGTTCCTGTGGGAATCACACCAAACCACAGGAACCAATCATGATTCATCAACTCAACGTAGCTCATCAAAGAGCCCACACTATCATTCATGACAGAACCTTCAATGGGAAACCACTCTACTACTTTGAGAATGGTCTCGTCCTCGAATACCTAGAGGGTATAGACCGAGTGCTGACTGAAGCTCTAAACCAATATCCAAGAATCTATGCTGTTCACATCAACCTAAATCTACCGAGTGACTTCGGGGGTGATTACCTAACGGTGTTTACCCATTTCTTTCGTATTTTAGAATCGGAGACTAACGAGCTCTGTAAGGACAAATACACCGACAGAACTTATCAATACCAGCAAACGGTCATTCGCTATATCTGGGCGAAGGAAAGTGAATCCACCAGAGAGCACCATCATCTTATCTTGCTCTTTGATAGGGATCTCTTTCAAAACTTCGGTACTGGTCGAGAGGGGTGGGGTCGTTTTCTCTACAAAAAAGTGAGGAAGACATGGGATAGGGTGGTTGAAGCTTATTACAGCCAACCATGCTCTGGATTAGCCTACTCTCCTACGAATGAAGGTTTTGAGCTGTTGTCTGACGCTGAAGTGTTCTCGTTACAGTTAAACGAGTTCTTCTATCGAATCAGTCGTCTCGCGAAACCCATTGCCAACCAAAACGACCAACGCAACAAGAGCTTTGGTTGCAGTCACGACTCACCTTAAAAAAATACAGCGCGAGTAATGCCTATGTCATTCACACACAAAAGGCATTATTCATGGCGAATAGAACCTACCTCCCAAGCATTACCCTTGATAGAACTTTTGAAGATTACCCGCTGTATTACAGCGACAAGGGGTTATACGAGTCAGTACTGACCTCAATGGTCGATGTCTTTGAACAGGCACTCAGTCAGTTTGACATCGCTCTCGCCACACGTTTGGACTTGTTTTTGCCAGAAGACCATCAAGATACCGACCTCAGTATCCTCAACGATTACTTTAATCTGCTTAAAGAAAAGCTTGATACGGATTCTCTGTTCTATGTATGGCGTAAGCGGGAAGACAAGGTGCCATCCCACAACTATCGCGTGATGCTGTTTACTGACTATAGCCAGCACTTTGGTCCCGCTATTTGTTGGGACAAGCGCAATGAATTGGTCGGGCACCTTAAAATGGCTTGGCAAGAAGCGATAGAAAAGCACTACAGCGGCGAAGCGCGTTCATTGGTGTTTCTCAATGACCGAGGCAATTATGGGGTGGGGACTCGTTGTCGTAGCAAAGACGTCAACATAAAGAACACTGTCTTCCACCGCATGAGCAGTCTTGCTGAAGCGTGGGAAGAAAAGCGTTACTGCTTTGGCTCTAGCTTGGAATAGACCGACTGCATTTTTTTACAATGGCGGCTTATCACATGGGTATATACAAAGCAGGAGACGATTCCCAGTGAAAATGAAATTTCTACGACTTAAAGACGTGATGTCACTAACAGGGCTAGGCCGCTCCACTATCTACAAGTTCATGGCTGATGAAACCGATTTTCCGAAGAGTGTCCCACTCGGTGGACGTGCCGTGGCTTGGGTCGAAAGTGAAATCGAGGAATGGATGGAATCGCGTCTGAGTATGCGAGACAACCAAGAATCCTTTCAGTAACACAAACAGCAATTACATCATCAACGGGGCGCTGGCTAAGCAAAGTCATGCGCCCTTTTTACAATTAGAGAGAGATAAAAAAAATGAGTTATTCAATTTACGTAGACGGCGCTGCACCAAACAACCAACACGGATGTACACGAGGAGGTATCGGGCTGGTGGTCATGGATGAAGACAACGAGATTGTTCATGAAGAGAGCTTTACCATCAATCGAAAAACCGACAATGCTGAGCTGGAACTACTGGCCTTAATTGAAGCATTGGAATACGCAGAAGATGGGGACGTTATCTATTCGGACAGCGATTACTGTGTGAAAGGTTTCAACATCTGGATGGACGATTGGAAAGACCGAGGTTGGCGCCGTGCGGATAAGAAACCCGTCAAGAACCGTCATCTGTGGCAACAAGTGGATGAACTGAGTTCCAGGAAGTATGTTGAAGTTGAAAAGGTAAAAGCACACTCCGGTGTTGAAGGGAATGAGAGAGCTGACTTGTTAGCGGTTGAAGCCGCGGCGTTATAAGGTCAGTGGCACGCAGCTTGTGGGATGTACCCCACAAGCTGTCATTCTTATTTATCATTAGTATTGCTGGCTTCGACAGTTTCTCTTAACGTTTCGGTATTGCCTAAGGAACGAGTTATCTCTAATGCTCAACGAAAAGTTTAGAATGCCCGTTATCAAGTTGGGCAACCCATTTCTACCTTCGCCTGATGAAGTCTCAGGGTTTTTGGGACTCCCTGTTTCTCCAAGAGAAAAATAAAGTGGTTAAATGTGTCAGTGGTAAAGAGTAAGCTGCCGACAGACCGCACGTTGGATAACATTAGCAAGGATGGAATACGATGGACATCGATACGTCAGTTTGCTTGGCAATTAGCGAAAGTGTTTGCAATACCAAGAGCGTTTAAGTTGTATGGCTAGCGAAGCGCTGATGTTTGCTATTTCATCTTAAGTTCGGAGCTTGCTAGGTCAATCTCCGGACGTTCGCCTGTAAATAGCGTTCAAAGTCACACAGCGATAAAGGCGGACTATAGTAATAGCCTTGGTGCGTGTCACATCCGTGCTCTCGAAGAAAAGCGGCTTGCGCATGTGTCTCAACACCCTCAGCAATAACATCGATGCCCAATGCTTTGGCCATGGCAATGGTCGCGGTGACAATGGATTGGTCGTTAGGGTTATCTTCAAGCTCTGAGACAAAGGAGCGATCGATTTTAATCTGACTTATAGGCAGACGCTTGAGATACTGCAAAGAGGAATAGCCCGTACCAAAATCGTCTAATGAAAAAATGATGCCACGCACTTTTAAGGCCTGCATGTGGGCGATAGTCAGTTCAATGTCATCGACTAGCAGGGTTTCAGTGAGCTCGAGCTTTAACGTACCAGGTAAAATCGGATAACGTTCAAGAACCGATTCGACTTTCGTCACGAAATCTGGGTGCGTGAACTGTTTGTAGCTCACATTGACAGACAAAGTCAGATATTGGAAGTCAGATTGCCAACGCGAGAGTTGAAGGCAAGCTTGTTCTAGTACCCAATCCCCGATACTAATGATCAGTCCCGTTTCTTCCGCAAGTGGAATGAAGTCATCAGGTGCGATAAGTCCATGTTCTGGATGGAACCACCGAATCAGGGCCTCCGCGCCAATAGTTAGATGGGTGCCATGGACTTGAGGTTGATAAAACAATGCCAGCTGATTGAGTTCTAGGGCTTGGCGCAGTGACGACTCAAGATGGAGTCTTTGCAATAGCTTGTCTTGTATCGTGCTATGGTACAAATGTGACACATTTTTTCCGTCGTGCTTGGCGTACGTTAACGCCATCCCTGCTCGATCAATGAGCTCCTCAGCGCCAACGGAATTGTCATTAAAAAGCGCCATCCCGATACTGGCGCTGTTGACAAACTTATGTTCGTCGATGGTATAAGGTTGTGCCAACGTCTCTAGGAGCTGAGTGCTCCATTGGTCGACTTGTTCGAGGGCTAGAGGATATTTTTCAGGTAAGCCACAAAGTATCAACATGAATTCGTCATGTCCGATGCGCGCTAACGTATCCTGGGGGCGAAGAAGCGCACAGATACGCTTTGTGATGAGCATCAGCAATGTATCGCCACATGGGTGACCATAAAGGTCAATGATTTTTTTAAAATCATCGATATCAATGTGAAGAACTGCGCAGTAAGAGCGACGATGTGCGAGAGAGTCGCATTGCTGAGTTAACTTATCCAATAACCAACGCCGGTTCGGTAGTGACGTCAGTGGGTCAAAGTAGGCGAGTTGGGTAATGGTTTCCTCGCTCTCTTTACGACTCGTGATATCTTGAATGAAGCCGGACAATCGCTCAGGCTCGCCGGACTTGAGGTAATGCACCTGTCCACGACACTCAATCCAACGGCGCTCCCCATCACTCTGGCGAGTGACTGGACACTCTAGGAAGAAGTCTTCGCCCGTCTCAAAGCAGCGCTGCCGAGCGGCTATGAAGTCGGGCATGAAGTCTTCATCGATGACGGATTTTAGGGTGTCAAGGCCTGGGGGGCAGGTCCTTTCTAATCCGAGCAAGTCATAAATTTGCGGTGACCACTGAGATCGAGTGCCCTCATAAGGGGATGACCAGTGCCCGATTTGAGCGTAATCCATGGCATCGTGAAGCCGGCGCTCACTGTCTCTGAGTCGCTCGAAGGTATGTTGGTGTGAATGCAGTTCACTGAGTATTGGGATCGCGACGTCGGCGAGGCGTTGTGAAGCGAATACAATTAATGATGTCATGGGCTCGGTTGGTGTAGACGGCTTTTGCGACGCAGAAAGCCAGCGAATCCATAAAGTGAGCGCCGCCAACAGTTGCTGTTGCTCTGTGCTCTTTTCTATTAAGGTGTGAAAGGCACGTAACGTGGAGCGGAAATTTTGATAAGCGTCGGGGTTAAGCGCCATTGCCTGCTCAGCATGGCTAAAAAAGTGAGTGAGTGCGTTTAAGAGCTTTTCATCGCGTTGCGCTTCGATAAGGCACCGAGCTACGTCATCAAAAGGGCGCGTTTGAGGTATCGTGGGGTAATCTTCAGCAGTAAGTCTGCCTTGTTGGCCCTCAAAACTTAACGAACGGTTACGATGGGGCTGCGTCATCACTGCGGGGAAAACCTCTCTTACTTCATGTCTAACATCGCTCGTATTTATGTCAATCATACTCAGGTTGTGTTGACAGTCAACGCGTCACGGGTACACACCGATTGATATCACCTTATATTGGGTAAGTTTTACGCACAACGTTTCATTTTTAAGAGGTAGTAGTCTCATTAATCGATAGCGGTGTTAGATGATTGTCGAATGTAATTTGACCGCCTACGGTTTGTCGAAAGTAGTCAGTTTGGTACACCAAGCTAACATCGCTCGAACACATCGCAAGTTTGCGCCAATTCTGCATCGCCAAGTACAGTCAGATTGGCATCGCATTAGTGTCGTTGATTCGCCAACGAATCGCTCTTACTAAGCGTAGACCATATTTGACAATATTATGGGCGGTCCACCTTTACTTGGTTTCGTCCGTTATGTTTTGCGTCATAGAGCGCGCGATCGGCTCTCTTCAGAACATCGGAGACTTGTGTTTCGTCAGTGTCTAGGCTGGCGACTCCGATGCTGATGGTAACGGACTTCGTAACGTCTAGTGCTAGATTCGCGATGCGTGATCTTAAGGTGTTGGCGAGGTGCGAGGCACCGGTAAGGTCAGTGGACGGGCAGACAATTAAAAATTCCTCCCCACCCCAACGGCCTAACACGTCAGTTTGGCGTAGGGTGTTACGAAGTGTGTTGGCAATGGCTCGTAATGTGTTGTCGCCCACATCATGTCCATACGTATCATTGATGACCTTGAAGTGATCGATGTCGATGAGGATAACCGAAAATGGGTGCCCATAACGTTGCCCTTTTTGAAATTCTTGGTTGAGTACACGATCGAGTTCCCGACGGTTATAGACATCGGTTAGTGGATCGGTCACCGACAGCTGTCTTAACTTGGCTTCGAGTATGACTCGATCGGTAACATCCTCGATGACGGCTTGAACAGCTGGCTCTCCATCCCATTCAATCAAGTTGTCGTAGACGCGAAAGTAACGAATCTCTCCATCAAAACATCGATTTTTCACAACCGTCTTGGCCCCGGATAAACGGCCACTAATGAGTGATTGATAACGTGACTGAGCGTTGGCGTGCTCCTCCTCAGGTAGTAAAGTGAGTAAGTTGACATCACGGAGTACGGCGTCGATGGAGGGGGCGCGCATCAAGTCAACCCAAGCTTGATTGACAAATATGGGTTTAAAGTCTCGGTGGACGCTAATGCCTTGCCCTGACTTGGTGATCAGCTGTTTGAATTTTCGCTCATTTTCTTGAAGTTGCAGTTGGGCTCGTTCTTGCGCTGAGAGATCGATAACCGTGACTTGTAAAGCGGGTTTTCCGTTCCACTCAATCACGTGATCGATGGCAAACACTGAGAATTCCCGACCGTTGCGATCGCGATTACGAAAGGTTCTCCCTCGGGGAAGAACGTCACCTTTGAGCGTTTGATGATAGTTGTCGATCGCTTGGGGATGGTAAGAGGGATCAATCAAGTCAAGAAAGGAGTCTATTGAGTTGAGGAGTTCAGAGGCGCTAGAGTAGCCATACAGGTGCGCGTAGTATTCATTGACGAATACGGTCTCTAAATCTTGGATAATGATGATGCCATATTGGGTATCAATGGTTAACTTTGGCATGGCTGTCCTCGTACTCATTGTGCACAAGCGTGCAAGCGGACATTTATTATACGATCGCACGGGTAGCGGCGCTATAGCCCTAGTGGCACTTATTTCACGTATGTTGATAAGTATATAGTTGAACGCCTTATAATAACCATTAAAGAGCAGTATGTTTGGATGCATAACTTCGGCTCTTTAGGTGAAGCTCGCTTTGCCATCGTCTACAACAACGAGCGTCCACATCAGGCGCTTAAGATGAAAACACCTGCTGAGGTATATGCTTTAGCGGCTTAGATTGTCCAATTTTAACTGGGTCATTACATCAGCTCTAAAGGTGATCTCCCTAGATATCAGAGATACTTCCAAGAAGTGGACGATGCCGATTAGAAACTGGCGACAAGCTCTAAACCGCTTTATGATTATGTTCGAAGACCGACTGACTGAATACATGTAACCCCCGACAGTTACACAGAACTATTTACAGGGTCTAGTAGTTCTTTCTCTGATATCTACACGACAAGTCGTTACCAGCGTTACGCTCCCTAGGCTGCTATAGCAGCCTAGGTTTGCTTCTATTTTTTGCTTGGCGGGTTGTTGGTGCGCCCACCACCTGAAGGATTCGATGTGCCATTTTTAGTCGGCCATAGTGGACTATTGTTTCCTGATAGTTGTTTATTTCCCATGAGTACGAGTGACTAAGTGCTTTTTCGTTGATGTCCAATATAGATATGTATGGTACCAGCTTCAATAACCCCCCTCTGTATTGACTGGTACTTGATATAGTTAACTCGCTTTTTACTGATAACATATACCTTCAAATAGATGCGTTAAGGCAAAAAAAGAATGGGGAGCAATCACGCTCTCCACTGTCGTTTTTTACTGCTGCTGTTGGCATTAACATTACTTGTTTTAATGATTTTACTGCCTTCGGGCATTGTGATGTCTGGAAAAGAAAGGCTGGCGTAGAGCCGATAAAGCAGATTAAGAATCGACGCTTATGGCAGGCAGTCGATGAGCTGCGTTCTGGCAAGTATGTCGAAGTCGAAAAGGTGAGAGCGCATTCTGGTGTAAGAGGGAATGAGATAGCGGATTCGCTAGCTGTTGATGCAACTAGAAGTGATATAGATTCATGTAACAGTGCGGCTTGTAGGCATAATCCAACATGCCGCTATTGCCGATTATTTGCGTTTTTGTAGATAACATATATCTGACGGTAGATGCGATAAAGATAAAAATGAGGATTCAACGTTGCCTTCTATTAAACGGTTATCTATAGAGCTATCAAGTAGGGTTGTAATATAAGCACTTGATTTTATGACGCATACTCCTATTTCAATAAAAACCAATTGCAGGTTAGGTCTATGCTCTACGTTGTGATCTGTATCTGATCGTCCTTAAAACGTTAGATGCATGCAAAATTGGCTGTAATAGGACGTAATGAAAAAATAGACGCTTCATATTGCATCTTTTGGGGAGAGAAGAATTTTGCCCAGCGTTTTAGCCATCAGGGTAAGAAGACGCATCCGACTTTTGTCTATGGCAGGAATGTAGATAAAATGTTTCTCGATACTCCGTCACAATCATCAAGTAACGATCAAGGCAAAATGCGATGATAGTTAGTCTGTTATACAGTTAGTCGCATTTGTTCATGAGTACGGTATAGTTACATCGTAATGCTTGCTATTACATATTTTTTAGTTCATTTAGAATGATTATTCTTC